>NZ_JAUSBX010000141.1 GCF_030651835.1 Methylicorpusculum sp.
TATACTCCTCGCAAATCAAAATTAGGTTTAGGAGTAGGCGATAACCGACTGATTTGTTTATAATCAACCTATGTCAAATCGTTACCATCTAACACAAGAAGAACTCGACGAGCTGGAATGCGAGCACCGCCATACCAGCGACAAGCGGTATGCGGATCGGATCAAAGCCGTTTACTTGCTTGGCAGTGGCTGGCAAGTCACCCAAGTAGCGCAGGCACTGATGATTGACCGGGAAAGTGTACGCAACCATCACAAACGCTACCGCAAAGGCGGACTGATAGCCTTGCTTCGCAATGACGCAGGCGGCAGCGAATGCGCCTTAAATGACGAACAACGCCAACAGCTCACCGACTATCTGCAAAGCCATTTATGCCTGACCGCCAAACAGGTCGCGCACTATGTCCAACAAACTTGGCAAGTCACCTATAGCGAACGCGGGATCACTCAGCTACTGCACCGCTTGGGTTTCGTCTACAAAAAGCCCAAGCTGATTCCCGGTAAAACCGATGCAGAGCGGCAACGCGCGTTCATTGAAGAGTACCGTCAACTTCAAGAAGCGAAAAAGCCGAAAGACCGCATTTACTTCATGGATGCCACGCATCCTCATCACAATCCAATTGCCGGCTACGGCTGGATCAAGCGCGGGCAAGCCCACGAAATTCGCAGCAACACCGGTCGGCAACGGCTCAATATCAATAGTGTCATCGATTGCAGTGATCTCAGTGCCATCGTACGCTATGACGACTCCATCAATGCCCAGTCGACCATCAAGCTGTTTCAACAGATCGACTTACAAAATCCAGGGGCTGCGCGGATTCGTATCATCTGCGACAACGCTCGGTATTACCGGTCTCAGCAAGTGAAGGATTATCTGACAAATTCCAAGATCGAACTGGTTTTTCTGCCGCCTTATGCGCCTAATCTCAACTTGATCGAGCGATTTTGGAAGTTCTTCAAGAAAACCGTTCTGTATGGGCGCTATTACGAAACCTTCCCTCAATTCAAAACGGCCTGCGATCAGTTCTTTGCCGGATTGAATCAATACCACGCCTCGTTGCGCTCGCTATTGACCGATCGATTCCAGATCATCGGTCAGGGGTGAGTGCCGAAATTTGAAGTGCGGTGGGTATA
>NZ_JAUSBX010000143.1 GCF_030651835.1 Methylicorpusculum sp.
CGAATCATAATAACGCGTTCCGCCTTGCGTTTTACGGGCTGGCAAAAGCTCACCTGTCCGCTCCCATTTTCTGAGTGTGTCAACACTAACTCCTAAAAGAGCTGCCGCCTCACCAATCTTGATTAATCTCTTATCCATGTGTAATAAAATACATTAATCTGATTTAGAAAGCAGTAGTTATTTACAGATTAAGATAGATATTTTGTTTCAGTTACGAACCCCTTTGACTTACCGAAAGCACTGTATTGAATTTATTAGTTAAACTTAGAGTGCGTTTTTAAATTTTTTCATCCCCCTATTCGTCGCAAGTCCACTTTAATAACTTTTGACTTTTTACTCAACTGATAAACATTTATCGTTTGGGCAATAAGGTAAAAATCAATTCTTCCCCTGAAAAACCAGGCGTACCTCTTGGCTCAAGCACACGACCCAAACCCAATATATCTTCAAAAAAATGCCGGTCCCCCTCGAAGGTCACGGCATACGTATTAAAACCTTCTTTTACACCCAGCCAATTAGCCGATTTAACCATGGGTAATGAGGTTAAATAACGATTAACGCGGTTCATGTCGTCGGCCCCCCGAATCCCCATGACACTGACGTTTACGGTAGTTAAATTAACCACACCCGGCTTTACGCTGTAATATTTGGACAGATTGCCATAGGTACCGGACATTCCGCCCACCAGGGCTTCATCTAGCGACCCGCAAGAACCCATCCACTGTGCAACATTATCATCGAAATACAAGGCCCACTCTGCCTGCCAACAACCCTGTTTTTTGACTAATCTACCAGCTAAAATCGAAACCACATCATACCTTGCCGAAATTGTCATTAACTGAGCCGGATAGGCACTCAACACATCACCGACGGTGATCTGGGTTTTCTCGGCAAGATCCATCAGAGGAAAAATAATGGGAATGCCGGCATAACGAGCCGCTTTATTGAGAGACTGGCTGATCATGGGCATGGTGTCCGATTTAAAGAATTGCCGTTGCCCTTCTTCCTCAACAACCAGCCAGACCAGCGTTTCAGGTCTAATTTCACTCCAAATGCTCAGTTTGCTGGATTTGAGCAAATCAAGCAGCCGATCTTCATTAAACAACACCCGCACAGGCCGTTTGTCAGTATGGGCTTCGTTCCGGCTATCTATCATCGCGTACTGAAATTGTTTAACATACACCGGCGCAGTGTCCAATAGCTTTTGAACAACCGGATCAGTCAAAATATCGTTTCCGGCCAGCACTCTCTGCAGCACGACCGTCAATGCCGCTTTTATTGCCGCATTTTTATCATCCCGGGACTGACTCTTTGCCATCACCTCGGTTTCAAATAGCCCTTTTACCTCCGCGGCAACAGCACTTTGACTTGCTAACACGCAATAAATAACCAGTAACCTTAAAACCCTATTCATAAGCTTCACACAAATCTGATGATGTCTTGTACAATATCGGTCGTTAAAACCTTTACTTTAGCAAGAGAAACTAACATTGAGCGAACAAAATCAACACGGTTTAGATTATAAAAGTGCTGGCGTCGATATTGAGGCGGGCAATCAACTCGTTGAACGCATTAAACCAATAGCGGCCAGGACACGTATACCGGGCGTTATGGCAGGCTTGGGCGGTTTCGGTTCAATGTTTGAATTGCCTTTAGACCGATATCGTAACCCCATTCTTGTCTCAGGCACAGATGGCGTCGGCACCAAACTTAAACTGGCCCTGGATACCGGCATTCATTCGACAGTGGGTATCGATCTGGTAGCCATGTGCGTCAATGACATCATAGTGCAAGGCGCCGAACCCTTGTTCTTTTTAGATTATTTCGCAACCGGCAAACTGGATGTGGATACTGCCGCATCCGTCATAGAAGGCATAGGCAAAGGCTGCGAACTGGCCGGAGCGGCATTGGTTGGCGGCGAAACTGCTGAAATGCCGGGCATGTATGCTGACGGCGAATACGACTTGGCCGGCTTTTGCGTTGGCATCGTGGAAAAAAGTCAGATCATTGACGGCACTCAAGTCAAAGCCGGTGATGCTCTGATTGGTATTGCTTCCTCCGGTCCTCATTCCAATGGTTACTCGCTGATCCGCAAGATCATCAGCCACAGCAATGCCTCGCTTAACGATGACTTTAACGGCAGACCGCTAGGCGAAGCCCTGCTGGAACCTACCCGGATTTATGTCAAATCGTTGTTGAATCTGATTAAGCAGGTGCCGGTTCACGCTTTAGCCCACATCACCGGAGGCGGCATTACTGAAAATCTGCCTCGCGTTTTACCCAATCAATTAAGCGCGCAAATCGACTTGCAAGCCTGGACATTGCCGGATATTTTTAAATGGCTGCAAGACCAGGGCCGGGTGTCACAGGCTGACATGCTGACAACTTTCAATTGCGGTATCGGCATGATTGTCTGCGTCGCACCGGAAGATGCAGCAAAAACAGTGGCGACATTGAACGCCTCTGGTGAAACCGCATTCAGCATCGGTCAAATCATTGCTTCGGAAAACGGTAAAGCAGTGCTTTATGTTAATGGTTAATTAAAACGCCCGGACTAGACGCTGACTCATCTGCCGGGCTTCCTAAAGATGAATCAGTGTCGCAGGAAAAAATCAGTAATTTCAAGCCCAGCTTAATGGTCCCTAACCTGATGGATGTTGAAAAGCATTCAAAATGGTCAATAACTTCTCAAGCTCAAGCGGCTTGAGTAAATAATGGTTGAATTCGGACGATTGCGAAAGCTCTCTACCCACTGCCATACCGTAACCACTTAGCGCAATCAACAACGCATCTTGAGTCACTGGCAACTGGCGAAGCCGTTTGGCAACCTCATAACCGTTCATATCCGGCAACCCGATATCTATCAGCACTACTTGCGGACTAAAAACCTGCGCACACTCGATCGCCTTGACCCCGCAATCTGCCGATTTCAGTTCGTGTCCATATATTTCCAGCAACATGGTCAAGCTTTCGGTCACATCGGCATAGTCATCCACAATCAGAATACGAAATTTAGGCATAGGCAGCGCAGATATTGAGGTTGTCGATTCCTGTGGAGAAGAGTCGGGCAAAGTCGGCAACTTGACAACGAATGAACTGCCTTTGCCAATGCCGGGACTAGCCGCAGAGACTGTGCCCCCATGCATCTCAGTCAAGCGACGCACTAAAGTCAGGCCTATTCCCAAACCTCCCTGAGAATGCGCCAAAGAATCATCCGCCTGGATAAAGAGATCGAAAATATGCGGTAGAGTCGCTGCGGGTATTCCGATACCCGTATCGCGGATCTCAATAACGGCAGTTGAGCCTTCCCTTGTAACATTCAGCATGATTTTACCGCCTTCCCCGGTATATTTGGTCGCATTATTAAGCAGGTTGGACAGCACTTGCGCCAGACGGACCCGATCACCTTCTATCCATTGCGGCGTTATGATGTTAGATACAATCAACACCTGCCCACTCTGTTCAATCAGCGGACGGCTGGTTTCTATAGCAGTATTGACTATTTCGGCAAGTTCGAAACGCTCTGACTTCAGTGTGATTTTGCCATGTAAAATACGCGCAACATCCAGTAGATCATCAAGCAATCTCGCTATATGATTGACTTGGCGGTTGATAACATTTAGTCCCCATGCCTGTTTGGAATCCGTTGTTTGCTGTAATTTGAGAAACTCCACCGCATTGCGTATAGGTGCCAACGGATTTCTAAGTTCATGTGCCAACATCGCCAAAAATTCGTCTTTACGTCGGTCCGCCATAAGTAACGCTTCTTCTGCCCGCTTTCTTTCGGTGATATCGGTTGCCACAACGAGCAGTTTGTTGCACGAATCCTCCTCGATCAGTGGAATCTTGACCGTGTTGTACCAGTGTAAGGAGCCATCCGCATGCGTGACCTTAACTTCCGGAATAAATAGGGACTTACGGGTGTTTATAGCTTCCAGATCAACTCGCTCAAAATGAGCCACTTCAACGGTGTTGATATTAAAATCATCTTCTTTCATACCGATCAGGTTTTCCATACTAGCGCCGTAGGATTGAGCCAAAGCTTCGTTGCATAATAGGAATCGCCCGTACCTGTCTTTGACAAAAATCACACTGGGCACCGTATCGATAACTTGCCTGAGAAAAGTCCTTTCCTGCTGCAGTGCTTCCTGGCTGCTTTTAACATCGGTAATGTCTTCAGTGGTTCCAAAAGCACCCAGCAGTGAACCTTGCTTGTCGTATTCAAGTTCGGCCAGTTCGCGCACCCATTTGATCTTTTGGTCTATCACTAATCGGTGTTCAATATCATAAGGCTTACCGGTCAGCAGCAATTCTCATTTTAAAACCCTACCCGGAGTCAGGAATTGTGCCGTTGAGTCCTTTCAGCATAAACCGCATCAAATGATCCCAGTCATCGAATGGAAGATACTGCATTAAAGCGCGAAGATGTTCAAAAAAAGTCCG
>NZ_JAUSBX010000151.1 GCF_030651835.1 Methylicorpusculum sp.
GAGTCGTAACACCCGAAACTGGGATTGGCAGCCAGAAGTCTGTTTAAATCCTGATAAACCAAACAATAATGCGGCGAAAAAAACCGACACTACTGTCCACTAATTTTTAACTGATGCGACAACTACGTTGACATTTACCGAACGGTAAGCATGATTCTTTGCGGATGGGACAAAACATAGATGCCTAGAAAAGGTAGAATACAGAAACCTTAAATCACAGTATCACCCACCTAATCTGATCATGGACGAAATAATCACAACACTTAGCAGCCTGAGCTCATCGCTGGCACCTCGGACGTTCAAGCAACTAACCCTGATCGTTGAAGCCGTGTTGGCGATGACCGGGCGAGTCACTCAGCTGGGCATATCCCGCTGGACGGAAAAAGGTGGGAGTTATCGAACGGTGCAACGTTTTTTTAAAGAAAAGATAGACTGGCCACGGTTGCGTTGGCAACTGGTAAAACCACACGCACTGGAAACGAAAGGAACCTGGTTGCTCATCGGTGACGAAGTCATGGTGACCAAATCAGGGAAAGAAACGTATGGGCTGGGGATTTTTTTTCATCTATTTACAACAAGGCGCTCCCAGGCCTGTGCTTTTTAAACCTGTCATTGCTCCACGTTGAAACGCGAGCCGCTTATCCTTTAATCACCGAGCAGTTGGTGCGCAGTGACGTTCAAAACAGTGCACCCAAAGCGGTCAAGACGAAAGGACAGGCCGCCGGCAGGCCCAAAGGCAGTCTTAACAAAAACAGAAAGGCGGTGGCCTTATCGCCTTTCCAGACGCAATTGCATAACTGCATCCGTTCAGCTTTAACCCTGATAGGCCTGGACTTGGCCATCGTCTACTTCGTGTATGATGGCGCCTTGGGCAACAATGCCAGTTTGCAAGCGGTTAAACAAGCAGGACTGCATCTTATTTCTAAGCTGCGCCATGATTCAAAGCTCTATTTCCCCTATGCCGGGGCGTATTCAGGCAAGGGCAAGCCCCGTAAATATGGCGAAAAACTAACCGTGGAAACGCTGACGGCTGACTCTCTAACACTAGAAACTGTGGAAAAAAACATCCGCACCCGTGTTTACCAAGTGCAGGTTTGGCATAAAAACTTTCCCGAATTACTGAATGTTGCCATCATCGTAAAAGTCAACCTGAACACCGGGCGAACCGCAAAGGTGTTGTTGTTTAGTGATGACCTGACACTGACGAGTGAAAAGTTGATTGATTATTACGCCTTGCGTTTTCAAATCGAGTTTAACTTTCGAGACGCCAAACAATACTGGGGACTCGAAGATTTTATGGCTATCAAAGCAACGCAAGTCAACAATGCCGCTAACTTTGCCCTCTTTATGGTGACCTTTTCGCAGCTATTATCAGCCAAACTCGAGGGCGTAAACAGGAGCAGTATGCTGGACTTAAAAACTATCTTCAGGGCGCGAAAATACACGCGGCGCATTATTAATTCGCTCGGCAAAAATGCGGATGAGTTTTATATTGATGAAAGGATTTTCCAAGCCGCAGAAATCAGTCGAATTCATGCGAAAGCAGCATGATTTTTGGCGAAGGTATGTTAAGTACTCGTACATTAATAACCCTGCAAAATGGTGGTCAGCTTCCGCAAGCGTACTTCAGCAATACCTGTGCAACATTAGAAGAGATGTAGGGTATAGGCAAAGGGATATTCATATCTTCATCTGAAAACACCTGGATAATTTTGTATGAGTACTTATGCGATATAAGATTAAAGCATATCAATTTTTGTTTTTTTCGATATCTGGATTAATGGCTATAAAATTTCTAGCGAGTTTTTTTTCTATTAAAAATGAATGCAGAGATTCTGGGGTGAATAAATCATCTTGGCTCTTTGCTTCACCAGGATATGCTACTAATAGCATATTTTTGTATATTTTCAAAAATAATGACGACTCGTTATCTTTATTTTTGGATAAATGTCTACTTTCAATGCTAGAGTCAAATATCAATTTCATGACTCTTGTTGTGCAATTGTTATAAAAGATATTAAAATACGTATGCTTGTTATCTTTTATTGCGTATTCTATTGCCTCAATAATTCGCTCTTCATTTATAAATTCTAGATTAAGTTTATCGAGACTCAAGGCTCTATTGTTTGCCTTATATTCATATAGGCTGTTTAACCCATCTCTACGTCTAGGAATTAACTCAATTCGGGATATAAAGTATCGCAGCCCAATCCATATCGTTGGATCGCCAACCATATAATCGAAGACATAGGGAGGATTATTTGTCTTTACTACTGCAAGCGCGGTATGGCCCAGTTTTTCATAAATGCTCTCGCCAGACCCTATAGTGATAATATAAACCCCAGGAGGCAATGTGTTAATATGATTATTGCCGCCACACTCCCCATATGTTTGATAAAGGTAAAACAGGATTGCAATGAAAAAATTAAATGTTTTGTTCAATGTTTTATATAATGAATCGCTTTAGGATACTCAGAAGCATTATTGCACGTATGATTTTCTTTAAAATTAGCGAGACTTATTTTATCTATGTACAATTTTTGGTCGTATGCTGTTTGCCAAAAACAAATCTTGTGCAGAGTGCTATTGATAGTGTTTTTGTAATCTAAAATGCAAGAATTTATGCTGTCAACGCACTCTTTTATTGGATTTTCTAACAGACAATTATTTCCGTTACTTATTGCCCAATTCGAGAATTCATTAATTTTTTTCTGATATTCGTTTGTAATATCTTTCAGTGAGCAACTTATTTGCACAGAAGCAGATAGTAATTCTATAGATCCCGATTTCTCATTAATACTTTGTGGAATGCTCAATGTAGGAATATCTAAGGGAGAATTTTGACTGCATGATACAGATATAATAATTATAGCTATACCTGTAATTCTATTATTTTTCATTTTCATTCACCTTGAAAAGTATCCAATATGCAAGTCAAGAACAATATCTTCTAATTCTGACAAATGATCATTAGTTCTACTGACTGGTGAAAATGATAAATCCCATTCGCCTATTGGCGATGCGTTATGTAATGAAATAATTCCAACTGCATCAGGTTCACGTACAGAATCTCTAGTTTGTATTCTTCCAATTCTGATAGGACTTATATGAGATTGCGTTAAATTAACTCTCTTACCTGATGGTGTCCTATGTCTGGCTTGACGAGGAGGAAGTATTCTGGCAAGCCAAATATCATCCTTTTTTCCACCTATCACAGAACAACTAATTCCCTTAAGTCTAATACAATGTTGTTCAGGAAAATGATCTTCCTCTAATTCAAAACTCCAGTTACCGGAAGTTAAAGTTTGTTTCCATGACTCTTCTGCAAATAACGAACGAATTGATAAGCTGAAAATATAACTCTGCTCCCTCTGCATCAAGGCTTCATACCATGTTTGAGCGTTTCTAACCCAAATTAAAGCTTCATCAAATAATCCTACTTTAGCCCCATTTACATTATCCCCACTGCGAGCAGAAGAGATAACTGATTTTAATTGCCTTGGGATGTTTATTGGGAAATCGAATAAATCACACAATCCTTGATTAGCACTATCAATTCTAATTACTGCATCACTTAGATTTCTGTTGAATCTATCTTGAATAGGCAGCATTTGTTCTACAAAATTAAGGGCTCCTCCTTTTTCAGTAGCCGCTTGTAGTTTTATCTGAGCAAGGTTTCTAGCAATCTGTGTGCGTTGTGATCTGAATTCTTTATCTTTTAATTCCCAATTTTCTTTTTTTATTTTTGCTTTGAGTCGGGCTTCCGCTGCCAAATTTTGGAACTCCTGCTGGTCACTTTGAATAGCAAGTTGAATTTGACTGGCTAAATGATGCGGCATTCCCTGGTCAAACGCAATATCCTTCATGTGTTCAAAGGTAGGCTTAGCATCAAAACCATTGCCGCTATGAGTTAGGTCGTTACCTACATTAGGCTCTGCATTGTGTGGCAATGCTCCAAGCCATGCTGAAAACTGGGATAGTGTAAGTTGTTTATTAATTTGTTCTAGACTTTGATATTGCTTTAATAGATTATCCAAATTTTCATAAGCAGCTTTTGATAAAGACGCAGTTATTTCTTCCGAAACTCTATCTGATATAGCTAACTCACTTGATACGTCATAAAATCCAGCCGCCTCCTCAGCTCGGTGAACTTCATCTAATTTCAAATAATGTAGCATCTCTAAGCCAAGGTTTGCAGCAAGTGATGCTTTTTCCTGCCATATTGATAGCTCGTTTAATCCTTTATCGATGTCCTGACCAGCTGTGGATAATAATACTTCAATATGAAATCGGTTGAATGGTAGAGGCCATTCATTCGGAATAAATGAAAATTGTGAATCTATCTTTGAAAATCTATCTAATAACCTTTCAGGTTTTATTTTATCATTAAGCTCAAGTCCGAAATACTCTCTGAGTTGCCTATCCTTCGTTGGGTCACGGCCGAAGTCAATCTTATATCCTGAATCTTTCTCGATTTCTGAAGTTTTTTCATTTACTGTTGGGGAAATTGGTTTTTTTCTCTTACTAGCGAGGTCTTCGCCAAGTTGTTTTGGTACAAAACTATTTCTGCTAGCATTCGTTGGTTTTGGTTTTCCCTCTGGTCTGTCAAATGAACTTGCTGTACTTGATGCAGCTAAAAGAGCCGCACCAGCAAGTAATAACTCTCTTCTTTCTAATCGTTTCACATCGTCGTTATTTTCGTCCATTAGCACACCTATTTACTATCTTTATTTTGCCACCAAGGTTTGAATTCACTAAGTGGATTAGAATTGCTATTGTCTCCATAAGAACTTAAATCATTTAAAAGGGCTGATTTACCTTTTGGCACATCCATGTGAAAGTGAGGACCACCCCAAACTTTCTGTTTAGGTGGACGGGTTCTTTCATCCCTTACTCTAATACCTAGGCTAATTGCTTCATTTTTAAAATCCATCAGAGCTTGATTAGGTATGTTGACTCTTCCCTTTGTTACATGACCTTTTTTATCTTGCACGTCAGCCATGTGCCACACTCGAATATCGATCGCTCTTCCGACATAATGTAAAGAATTCGGATTATGACCAGTCGGTTCATATCCTCCTGTAACCGTAAAACCTCGACGCCACGCAAAAAAAGACAAATTTATATTCGTCATTTCTAAATAAGGAATTCGTGATTTTGGTTTATTTGTATATTGATTCTCGCTATTGTTATCACCAAATTGAAAAAATCGGCCATTAAAGCCAAAATTTCCAAGTGGATTTATATCTTTTGTTAAAGATAAGGTGTTAGTAAATGACCTAATTTCATTTGCTGTCGCGTCAAAAAAAACATTGCGAGCTACCACCGGGTCAATTCGGCCATTTAATGAAATTTCTGCCTTAGTAGCACCATTACTGACGGTTGCAGATTGTTCTTTTAAAACAAAATTGTGGGCTTCATTAATTTGATTTGAAGGGTTCTTAAGCTGTTCGAGCGGAAGTAATATATCTCGTAAAAGCTGCGCCAGCAGAACCTCTCTGGTTATCTCTGTAATTCTTGGGTCAGTACCAGGTATAGTTGGTACCTTTGGTATTTCAATTGGGCCAGGTGGTGGATACTCCTCAGCTGGAGGAAATTGAGGAGTGGTATTGCTATCGTCCGCCATTACGTTATCCTCATTATGAGATTAAAATAAAAATGAGATACCAACTTATTCCTGACCGAGTATAGTTGATCGTTAAAAGCTCGTAAACACAAGAACATTCCTGATTATAAAGATGTTTCAGCTATATATTCGGACGCGTCATTCCGGCAGGGATTGTCGGAATCCAGATCACATGGATAGCTCGAAGCTTACCATTCATAGCACTGGATGCCCGTTTCCCGACGGGCATGACGGGCACTGATGGATTTAGCTGAAACATCTTGCTAATCAGGAGAACATTTGATTTCTTTCACCCCCTTAGTGTTCAAAGTTTTGCTGAGCAGACTAGACAAGTTTCTGATAGTCAAGGCATTTTACTGCGCCAAGTTATTTTTTCCGATAGGGCACACAGGTTTAATTCATATCCAGATGAATGAGTCACTTCGACTCAAAGTGAGTACGCTGCAAGTCATTCGTCTTACGCTTACCCCATGTGGATTTTGTCAGAAATTAGATGTTGTAGCTTGGCTATTCTCGCCGGTCAAAATTGCTTCTCTACGAACCTCCTTTTTATGCTTTCCCCAATGGCGGAGAACTAATTGCCAATTCAAATCGGGTAATGTGGTTCGGTAGTTCTTCGCCGAAAAAGGACTTCGCAATTTCTGGCAACTGGCGGGTCAGCTTGACCAACCGACTGACGAAACTATTGTTTAATTGCAGAAATAATATGGTCTATCAGCTATACTAGGCATTATGCCTAGAAAAGCGATAGAAATAACACTGACCACCGAACAAAAACAACAGCTTGAAAAAATAGTCCGCAGCCATAGTGCCGAGCGTCGACTGGTCGAGCGTGCTCAAATTATTTTAGAGTGCGCAACAGGCAAGCAAAATCTAGAGGTTGCGGCGACATTAGCTTGCTCAATTCCTCGTGTCAGCAAATGGCGAAGGCGGTTTACGGAAAAAGGGCTTGCCGGACTCGATGATGAACCGCGCCCAGGTAAGCCTGAAACCTATGGAAAAGCCTTTAGGGATCGCTTGTTAGCGAAACTGAAAGAAAGACCACCGGAAGGTTTGGCGCGATGGGATTGTCCGACTTTGGCGGAAGCATTGAACGCCAGTCATCATGCTGTTTGGCGTGTTTTGAAAAAAGAAGGGATTTATTTACATCGCTCACGAAGTTGGTGCGTTAGCACGGATCCTGAATTCACCGAAAAAGCGGCGAATATTATT
>NZ_JAUSBX010000156.1 GCF_030651835.1 Methylicorpusculum sp.
CTGGTTCGGCTAAGGGTATCAATGCTTTTGATTGGCCATCACCCAATGGGTGAGTCATGATCTCTTGCATAAGCGCCTCATTCTCAATTGATATCAATTACTTGAGATAGTTTAGCAAGTTTTAACTGCTCTTTTTAGGATAAAGCATTACAGATAGCGGACGACAAAAATATTCCCTTGAATTCGTTAGAAGGCTTCATCAGGCAAATTATGGGTTGGCGCGAGTTTATCCGTATTGTTTATGAACGGGAGGGCGTCAATCAACGGACCAAAAATTTCTGGGGCTTTGAAAGAAAGATACCAGAAAGTTTTTGGCTAGCTACGACGGGGATTTTCCCGGTCGACAATGTGATAAAAAAACTCCTGCAAACGGGCTACAGTCATCATATCGAGCGGTTGATGGTCATCGGCAACTTTATGCTGCTTTGTGAATTTCACCCTGATGACGTCTATCGCTGGTTTATGGAAATGTACGTGGATGCCTATGATTGGGTGATGGTACCTAATGTTTATGGCATGAGCCAATTTGCAGATGGCGGTCTGATGACCACCAAACCCTATATCAGCGGCAGTCATTACCTGCTGAAAATGAGCGATTATCAAAAAGGCGCATGGACTGAAATTTGGGATGGCTTATTCTGGCGCTTCATGCATATGCACAGGGATTTCTTTTTGAAAAACCCACGGCTGGGTATGCTGGTTAAAACGTTTGATAAAATGCCGGAAGAGAAAAGAAAGAAACATCTCGAGGTTGCTGAAAACTATCTAAACCAACTGGATGAACGATAAATGAATCCGCGAAAGTATAAACTGCTCTTTTTGGATAACGCGACACAACACCTCATTAATATTCAACACCTGCGAAAACCTCGTTGACATTTACCGGGAAGAACAGGATTTTGTCGGCACATCGTCAGTAATTCCCAGTTTGAGCTTTTTAGCGTTAATTAGGAGCAAGGTAAGTCTGGCGAGACAGGCCGTGAACCCATCCATGGGGGCTTGACGATAGCGATACTGCTATCGACATCCTAGCTAAACTCACCTTACCCACTTCTTTGGTGTCAAATTGGGAATTGCTGACACATTGTCGCCCGGTCAGTCTTTACGCAATTGATCGCGGATAGGCAACTGGCGAATGCGTTGACCGGTTGCGGCAAAAATGGCATTGCACAATGCCGGAGCAATTGGCGGCAAACCTGGCTCGCCTACTCCTCCTAACGGCGTGTCATACTCGGCAGCCGGAAGAAGATGTACCCGAATTTCGCGCGGCGCATCATCCATCCGGGTCAGCTGGTAGGCATGAAAATTATCCTGCAGCACCGCGCCTTCCCTGAAACTGATTTCGCCCAGCGTGGCCAAGCTGACGCCCATAATACAGGCCCCCTCAATTTGCGATCGGATACGTTCAGGATTAACCTGCGGTCCGCAATCCACGGCCACATCAATGCGGGGTATGCTCAATTTACCATCCTCGCTGACGGCAACCTCAACCACAACCGCAACATAGGTGACGAAACTATAATGAGCAGCAAGACCTAATCCCCGGCCTTTGGAAAGCTTGCCTCCCCAATTGGCTGCATCGGTAACAGTTTCTATCACGCGGCGCAGACGGCCGGTGTCGACCGGATACAACACCGGCGATTCGCCTTGATTCCAGGTGTCGCCAAGGGTACGCGGATCAATCCGCCGCGGCGGACCGATCAGGTCGAGCAGATAATCCTTGGGATCGCACCCTGCTGCCGCAGCCAGCTCGGCGACGAAAGACTGGATAGCAAAAGCATGGGGAATATTGGATACTGAGCGAAACCAGCCAATCCGGGTATGTGCTTCGGCTTCCGGATTTTCTATGCGCAGATTGGCAATGGCAAAAGGCACATTGATAACCCCCATGCTCAGCTCCATCGGCATTTGGTGCTTGCTGTCGGGACCGAAAGTCGATGAAATAGTCGGTGCTACCGTTCGATGCAACCAGGCTACCGTATTGCCCTGACGGTCCAGTCCTGCTTCCAGGTGTTCAACCGAAACCGTATGGAAATAAGAATGCTGCAGATCGTCCTCGCGGGTCCAAGTCAGCTTGACCGGTTTGCCATCCATTACCTGCGATAACAGTGCTGCCTCGATGACATAATCCGGTTTGGATTTGCGTCCGAAACCTCCGCCTAACAAAGTAACGTGTACAGTAACATCATCTTCCGATAGCTTAAGCCATTTGGCCACGCGCTCCCTGGACACCTGAGGAGCCTGTGTGCAGGCCCATATTTCGCATTTTCCATCAACGATTTGAGCGGTTGCCGCGGGAGGTTCCATCGGAGCCTGGGCGAGATGCGGGGCGTAATATTCGGCTTCCACACGCTTGACAGCACTTTGCAAAGCAGCATCGACATCGCCCTCGCTGCGAACCACTTTACCCGGTTTACGCGCAGCGGCTTCGAGTTCCGCCTTGTACACCAGAGAATCGTAGCTTCCATGAGGCCCCTTTTCCCATTCAATCTTCAGCGCATTGCGTCCCTGGATGGCCGCCCAGGTATTACCGGCAATTACCGCGATGCCGCCTAAGGGATTGTATTCAGCTGGCGGAGGACTGCTTTTAAGCTCGATCACCTTGACCACTCCCGGCACCTTAAGAGCTTCGTTGGCATCGTAACTTAAAAGCTTGCCGCCAAATACGGGAGGGCGTGCGATTACAGCATAAAACATGTCTTTGAGACGGGTATCGATGCCGTACTGCGCCCGGCCGGTAACCATATCCTGCCCGTCATAAATGCCGACCTGACCCTTGCCGATATAGCGAAAGTCCTCCTGTTTTTTCAGATGCAGGGTTTCCCGATCCGGTACCGGCAAGTTTGCCGCTGCTGCGGCCAGTTGCCCATAATCGAGGACTCTGCCGGAGGCTGGGTGAAAAATTTGATGCTGCTTGGCAATGACTTCCTGAACCGGCACTTGCCAATGAGCTGCCGCAGCCGCCTCCAGCATGGAACGGGCTGCCGCGCCGACCCGGCGCATGGGCATAAAGAAATGACGCATGCTGCGGGAGCCATCAGTATCCTGATTACCGTAAAGCACTTCGTCGCCGGGCGCTTGCTTGACATGAACACGCTGCCAGTCAGCTTCCATCTCGTCGGCAACCACCATTGGGAGACTGGTACGTATACCCTGTCCCATTTCCGACCGGTGGCAAATAATGGTAACCGTACCGTCGGTTGCTATTGCAACAAACACCAGCGGATTATCTACCCAGCCATGCGGCATGGCGTCCGCGCCGTATTTCTGCGGGTCCGGAGAGACGGCAGTTTCGTCTGCTCTTGTCAGCATAGGGAATCCGGCAGCTAAGACCAATCCGGTGAGAGCCAGATCCTTGAGAAAGGCACGTCGGCTGATATTGGCAATCAGCAGGCTGCCGTCGTCAGCGTTTAATTCAGCACTATCCAATGGCTTTTTCATACGGTGACCTCCGATATCCCTGCGGCCTGTTTGATCGCTGCGCGTATACGGCAATAAGTCCCGCATCTGCAAATATTGCCGCTCATTGCTTTATCGATATCCGCATCGGTGGGTTTAGGCGTTTGTTTGAGCAAGGCCGTAGCTGCCATTATCTGGCCGGACTGGCAATAACCGCATTGCGGAACACCCAGCGACATCCAGGCATCCTGCACCTTTTTTCCGATCTCATCCTGACCGATGGCCTCTATCGTCACAATCTTCTTGCCTACTGCGGCCGAGATAGGCGTCACGCACGAGAGCGTAGGCACGCCATCAAGATGCACTTTACACGCGCCGCATGAAGCGATGCCGCAGCCGAATTTGGTTCCGGTTAATCCCACGAAGTCGCGTAAGGCCCAAAGCAGGGGTGTGTCTGCAGGCAAATCGATCTTAATGGGTTTATCGTTGATAGTAAGCGTGGTCATCGGGTGTTTCTCCCTCCAATAGTTGGAGTAAAAGGCAGCTGCGCCTCATGGTTTAATTGTGGCACGAGTATCATTCGACATCTTACCCGGGCACTATATGACAGTAAAGGCATCCGGTTTATGGTTAGCGGGTTGAACCAAAATCAGCGCTCGCTGGGTGCATTATTCTGTAACGCCAGGCAACCCCTTGTTCAAAGGCTCGCCTTGGCCTCCCCGCCTGACCATGACTATTTCACTGACGATGGACAACGCGATTTCTTCCGGCAGCTTTGCTCCCAGGTCCAAACCGGCCGGCGCTCGCACTCTGGCAAGACTGGGCCCTGTGAAGCCTTCTTTCTCTAATCGCGTCAGTACCAGGCCCGCCCGTTTGCGACTGGAAACCAGCGCGATATAAAGGGCCTCTGATTCTAATGCGCGGGTTAGGGAATCATAATCTCCTTTGTGATGAGTGGCTATCACAACGAAATCCCCGGAATTTGGCTGCAATTGCTGGTAGCGGCTATCGTCGCTGATGACACGGAGAGCTGAAGGAAAGTTTTCCGTGGAAGCCTGCGAATCATTGACGATGACATCGAAACCCAACCGGCTGGCGAAGTCACAAAGATTTTCCACAATGCGTCCATGCCCCATTAGCCAAAGCACAGGATTTGGCAATACCGGCTCGACGTATACCCGCATACTCCCCCCGCACGGCATTCCCGCGCCGAAAATTTCGTCATTCAGATCGATATCAATCACGCAAGATTCTCCGGTTTCAAAACATTCAAGCGCAGCCTGGGAAACCATCGCCTGAGCACAACCACCGCCGACCCAGCCTGCGATAACCTTTCCCGAACGATCAATCAAGGCCTTGGCAGCGGGTTTTGCCGAGGATGAACCCAGTATTTCCACTACCGTCGCTAAAGCATAAGGACGGCGCTCTCTGCGAAGTTGGATCTGCAGATCAAGAATATCCGGGATCATAATCGATTTTTATAGTTGGTCATGAGATTCAAATCCTCCGGTTTATCAATATCCTGAAGCACTCCCGGATCATCACAGTCAACAATGCGGATTTGCTCATGATAAGCCTGAATGACTGATTTTGCCCCCGCATCGCCGCTCAAAGCCAGCAGAACCGGGTATAACACCTGTGAAAAGCCAACCGGGTGACCGCGTTTGCCTTGCCAGCCTGGCGCGGCGATTATCGCTCCCATTCTAAGCGTATCCGCTACCTTACGAATGGTTGACGGCGCTATCCAGGGCATGTCTGCCAAGGCAATCAACCAGCCAGCCGCATCCGGACTCGCCCGGATACCGAATACAAGACTTGCACTCATGCCTTGTCCGGCCTCTGCGCATATCCGGACCTCAGCACCTTCGGCCTGCAACTGAGCAGCCAGTGCCTCGCCTCCAGGACGCACAACGGCCAGGACACAATCAGTTCCAGCTAATAAATTGCGGCAGGCACGCACCGCAATCAGGTCGCCATCAGGCAAACGTTGGGTCAGTTTGTCTGAGCCAAAGCGCTGGCTGGCACCAGCGGCCAGCAAAATTCCGGTAATCGATCCCATTAGTCTAAATGCAAGGGAGAGCGCTTTGGCTCTCCCATTTATGGATTATTAGGGTCATATCTAGCGTCAGATGAATGGAAATGGATCAAGATAGGTGAATAGTACCTTGAAAGTAACTACTCGCCCGCTGTCAATTGAGGGTGTAGGCACTTGATTTCAAAGGACGTGTGAATACCTCCCTGTAGCTCTCTGCAACATCCCTGTTGCAGAAGCCTTTTCAATCAAGAGCCTACACCCAATAAAATGCAAGGGGTGAGCAGAGCCCTTTGAAATAATATACCGATCATTGAATATTCCAGCGGCGGCAAACTCATTCGCTCCTGAAAACGAATATCAACTGTTATTACCTGCCAAATCGCTTGGACCTTATCACCGGCTTTCTTGATTAGCAAGCCTCAAGCTTACCTGCAATCCCGATTTCGGCAAACCCTGTCTTTAAAACAGCTTTGACGGCTTACTGCGAACCGTGAAAAACAGCCTGCTGATCAGAAACCCTCCGCTATTTTGTCGCAGGCGGCAGATCAGAACTACGCGAAAGCTTGCAGGCTTCATACAAACGGGCTAATTCCAGGAGACTGGATGTACCGGTTTTTCTCATCATTCTCGACCTGTGCACCTCAACTGTCCGATGACTGATGCCCAACTGATAGGCAATTTCTTTATTGGAAAGGCCCGATACGACCAGTGACATGACCTCCAATTCTCGCGAAGTGAGCTTGTTCAACCGCTTAAAGAGCGTTTCCTCAACCATTGCCTGCGCGTGCCGCTGGGATTCCTGAAGCAGAACTTCATGAATCTTTTCGATCAGCAGCTTGCTGGCTACGGGCTTGGTCAGAAAATCTACCGCTCCGGCTTTGATGACCCGGACTGAGGTGGGGATGTCGCCATACCCGGTCAGAAATATAATAGGCAATGTACTATTTCGACGAATGAGTTCGGCCTGCAATTCGTCGCCGGTCATATCCGGCATATTGAGGTCCAGCACCAGACAACCCGGCTTTTCCGGACAAAAAGTTTGAAGAAAGTGTTCGGCACTCTCAAATGTCTGATACGAAAAACCAGCCGTTTCCATGACATGTCCGAGGCTGTCACGAACCGCATAATCGTCATCGACAATATAAACACAGGGGTGAATACTCATATTACGCAGGGCAAAGTAAAGTGGATACTGAGACCGTTACCGGCATTTTGTTCCGCCCACATTTTTCCACCGTGAGCTTCAATCAAAGATCGGCTTATCGCGAGCCCCACGCCTAAACCCGCAGGTTTTGTACTATGGAAAGGCTGGAAGATTTTTCTAAGCGCTGCAGCATCCGGAACACCTGTTCCGTTGTCACACACGGTTATCAGTATCATGGCCGGATCGGCATCGTAAACCTGCGTTGTTACATTGATTTCCCCGGTGTTTAGATCCTGTTCCTCTATGGATTCCAATGCATTACGCATCAGATTAATCAATACTTTTTGTATTTGGAGTGCATTGGCATTAACCAACGGCAAACCCTGGGCCAGATTCAGCTCAATGTTAAAATCACCCAACAGCCCGTCAGCTTTCATCAAATCGATTGCCTCATGAATCGAGGCATTGATATCCATCGGCGCACTAACGGTTTCGCCTTTTTGTAACAGGGCCAATAATTGCCTTATCACTTTACCGGCGCGCAGCGCTTGCTGCGAACAATTTTCCATTAACTGAGCCAGTTTTTGCGGGTTCGGTTCCCCGGTTAGTAGTATGTGTAGCGCCACATCAGCGTAAGACGAAATTGCGGTCAGAGGCTGGTTCAATTCGTGTGCAATCGCTGCGGCGGTTTGGACCGCAACATGCTGGCGAAACGCTTGCTCCATTTTATTACGCCGCTCGCTGAGTTCCCTTTGCTTTATGTAGTCGGTAATGTCCAAATTGATACCGAGCATACGATAAGGGTGATTGTTTTGATCGTACAACAATACGCCGCGCGAATGAATCCAACGATAGGAGTTATCCCTGTGCCGTAGGCGAAACTCCAGTTCATAGTTTGACTGAAGACCCGACATGCACTTATCTATTATCCCCAGGACAAAAGTCCGGTCTTCCAAATGCAAACGATGCACCCATTCCTCTCGCCGGTCGAGTAATTCGCTGCCCTCAAAACCGAGCTGCCGTTTTGATTCGGGCGATAAAAATAACTTGTGTGTCATCAAATCCCAGTCCCAATACCCCGCCTTTACCTGATCGACGACCAGCGCGAGTCGAGCTTCGGAATTGCGTAGTTCCTGTTCGGCTTGACGGCGTGCGGTGATATCCTCGAAAGAAATCATAATTCCCCCGATCTCACCGGCCGGATTGGTCCAAGGATAAACCGCCCATCGCAACCAATGCTGGCTGCCGTCAGCCTGTATCCATAAATCATCATCGTTTCGCAAACACTCACCGGCCAGTGCTCGCTGGTGAGCGTCTTTCCATTCAGGGGGTAAATCCAAGTTTACCGCGTAGTGGTTAAGCCCAGTCAACTCATCATAACCTCTGCCGAATTCCTCTATCCACCGATGACTGGTGACCAAATAGTTCATGTCACGATCCAACATGGCAATGCTGAGCGGCGCCTGCTCGACAAACAGCCTAAGCTGCAATTGGCTTTTTATTAAAGACTCTTCGGTCTTTTTAATTGCCGTAATATCCAGAAATGCACCCACGGCACCTCGCGGCTCGCCTTTTTCGTTAAACAGCGGCGATGCATTGCTGAGAACCTTCAGCCATTGGCCACCAGGAAGAATGACATCCATAACCATATTGGTGACTAATTCGCCATGGCCGGCTCGTTGCATGGGTAGCTCATCAATGGCCAGCTCGCGTCCATTTTGCATGACACAAACGCCCGCCATCGAAGCACTATGCTTAGACAGATCAGCGCCTTCCGGCAAGCCGAACATCTGTTCATTCGCCCGATTCCCCCTGATATGGTAACCCTTCACATCATTGGTGATAGCCAATCCGATTGGCGCAGTATTGAAAATAACCTGCATTTCCTCTATTCGATTCAACAACTTTTGGTTCAATGTGGCGATTTTATTCTCGGCCAGCTTTCTATCGGTAATGTCGACAATATGCACAACAATACCTTTAACTCTTCCGCTTGAATCTTTATTGGGAATATAGGTGGCATGCACCCAGCGCGGTTTGCCGATTCCATAAGGAATTTGCTGATCAAAATTCACCGTCTCCCCTGCTCGCGCCCGTTCCAGATAAGGTTGAACGATTTGCCAGGCCTCTTTGCCGATAATATCCTGAGCTTTTTTACCGGCGATTTGATCGGCAGAGATATTGAACCAGTGTTCATAGGTCGCATTGACGCGTAAATACCGGAAATCGGTATTGATATAGGATATGAGCGCCGGTGTTGCATCCATGATCAGACGTAATTCGTTTTCCCGTTCGAATAATGCAGCTTCAGCCAATTTACGTTCGCTAACGTCCTGAACATAACCATGCCAGAGAATACTGCCATCCAGCTCGCGTAACGGCAGCGAATAACCTTCAAGCCATACTGCACCCTTGGCGGGATGGTTGTATCGCCAGATATCTCGCCAGGGTTGCAGAGTACGAGCAGATTCAGCAATAGTGGCTTGGATATGCCCGATATCATCGGGATGAATACGCGCAAAAACCGGACTAAAATCTTCAGCTAACGCTTCAGGACTGAATCCGTAGAGGGATTGGCTAGAGGGATTGGCATAAGGCATGCAGGCCGAACCATCGGGACGTAAGCGGAATGAGCAAATCAGCCCGGGTACCGATGCGGCAACTTTGGTTAATTGATCCTGTAATCTTATCCGCTCTTTCAAAGCAAATTCGGCTCGCATGACCTCCGTCACATCACGCAGAATAGCGGTAAACGTCGGCTCTCCTTCTTCATCACACCGAGACACAGAGGCTTCGATAGAAAAAACCTCGCCATTGACGCGCAAACCGTTAATAGCTAAACGGCCTCCGCCATTAGAATACAGCGGCCCCATTGTACTAAAGCCGGATGAATGTGAACCATAAGAACGTGACCACTTTGGAATAAACTGATCGATAGAAAGGCCAATCGCGTCCTCGGCTTTACAGCCGAACATTTTTTCCGCTGCTGCATTAAATAGAGAAATGCGTTGATGGTTATCGATTGTGACAATCGCATCCATTGCCGATTCGAAAATGCCTGAATAACGCCGCTGACTTTCCAGCAATGCCCTTTCGTTTCGCTTAAGTTCAGTAATATCCTGCGTGGTGCCGAATCCACCCAGCAGGCTGCCCTTGTTATCAAACTCCAGCACGGCCTTTTCACGCACCCATTTCACTTGGCCGTCAACAACCAAGCGATGCTCAATATCGTAAGGCTCCCCCTTTAATCCTGCTTGCCACATTCTGTCGACGTATTCACGATCATCGGGATGCACGATAGCTAGAAAATTTTCATAGGTCATCGAAGTACCCTTGGGAATTCCAAAGATACGGTAATTTTCGTTGGACCAGATCAATTCATTACGCAACACATTTAAACGCCAGCTGCCAATCTGGCCGACAGTTTGAGCATGATCCAAATCTTGCTGACTTGTCCACAACGCTTTGGCTATCCTTCTATGACAGTAGGTTGTGGCAATCATAACCGCCGAGACAAAACCAAAGCCTGCGTTCAAAATCAAAATGTCGTAGGATTCGGTTCCCGCTGGCAACAAAATAAGCGCATTGACGGAAATTAAAGACAAAGCCGCCACGAGAATACCCGGATATAGACCGAGCCAGAAAGAGATCTGAATGATTCCAAAAAAAAATAACAGAAATGCGGCACGTTCGCCAATTACCGGAATATAAATTGTCGCCATCGTAGTGGCGGTAACAGCCAGCAAAGCCAAGCCGTATCGCACCCAAAAAGGTTGGGAGCTTAGATTGAATAAAATGGAATAGCTCTCGAATGGCATAAAGGCTTTACGATAAGGCATCAAAGTTTCAGTATTGAATAGTAAGGTATGGCTCGATACAGTCACTAATTACCTCTAACAAACAGGTTTTGGTCCGGGAAATACTGTACGGTTTAATCAGAGGCAGGAGATCAATTTATTGCACACGGTCTACGTTGGCAACAAAAATAGACCACTGCTTTTACTGAAGTTCAAACAAACGAGAGGGACGAATTGCCTGTTTAATGCCTGCCCAGTTTGTTTGCCTATAAATCGCGGAAAGTAATATTAAACTTCGTAAAGACTAAACCAAGACGATTACAAAATAAATACGTATGAGCACTTAGTGCCTTTTGTTGACAAGGGCAGTCAGTCTACGAAATGTATAAAATCATGACTGAGGTTGAGCTACGCTGTTGCTCGTTTGACGATTAAATTTGTCATTTTTCTTGTTGGCAGAGTTAGCCCAATAATCGAAGTGACAAACGTTAAATATCAACGGAAACGGCGATAGAGATGTGTCAGAAGTGATTCAGGATTAATCCGTTCAAAATGATTCTTAAACGGTTCTTGTGGCTTTTAGATGATTGGCTTTTTTAAGCCTTTGATTAAATTGGTCGGGACGAAAGGATTTGAACCTTCGACCCCTTGCACCCCATGCAAGTGCGCTACCAGGCTGCGCTACGCCCCGACTGTTTTAAAGGAGGTGAATCATACTGTATTTTGAACGGCTTGTGAACTGAAAACCGGCTTATTATTCGATTAATACATCAGTCCACAGCTTTGATGGGATCGCTTTATTTAAGCAATTCCAATATATCTTCTAATTCGCCAATCATTTGGTGAATCAGTTGTTTGGAACGGGTTGTATCTTCTTTGACATTGTCACTGGACAAATGCGCACGGGCTCCGCCTATGGTGTAGCCCTGTTCATAGAGTAAACCCCGAATCTGGCGAATCATCAACACATCGTGCCGCTGGTAATAGCGCCGGTTGCCTCTTCTTTTAACCGGTGCCAGCTCGGTAAATTCTTGTTCCCAATAACGCAGTACATGAGGCTTTACCCCACATAGTTCACTCACTTCACCGATAGTGAAGTACCGTTTTGCCGGTATCGGCGGCAATTCGTTATTATTACTCGGTTCCAGCATACGCTTCTACCCGTGCCTTGAGTTTCTGTCCTGATCTGAACGTCACAACACGACGGGCAGTAATGGGAATTTCTTCTCCCGTTTTGGGATTTCTTCCCGGCCGACTACTTTTATCTCTTAATTCGAATTTACCGAATCCGGAAATTTTGACTTGTTCTCCGTTTTCAAGAGAGCCTTTGATTTCTTCAAAAAAAAGTTCAACTATTTCTTTTGCTTCACGTTTGTTTAAACCCAACTCTTCAAACAATCTTTCTGCAAAATCAGCTTTCGTTAATGCCATAGAATCAATCCCTCAACCTTGCACTTATCTCAGTAGTCAGTTTTTTTAACACCCGGCTAACTATAGCATCAATTTCCGGTTCTGTTAGCGTTTGTGAAAAATCCTGCAAAATCAAACCTAAAGCGACACTTTTATAACCTGGCTCTATCCCCTGACCCTGATAAATATCAAACACAAAAATGTCCTGTATTGCCGCTTCCGAGCAATCTTTAATATGCGTGACAATGTCGGCAACTGCACAGCTTTCATTAACCAGTAAAGCCAGGTCTCTCCGTACCGATGGAAACTTGGATAAAGGGCTAAAGGCCGGAATCTTTTTCTTCAAGAGCAATGTTTGATCGAGCTCAAACAGAAAGACTTGTGCGCCTATCCCCCACTCTTCTTCCAACTTGGGATGCAACATACCCAACCAGCCGATATGTTCCCCATCGGCAGACTGAATTTCAGCGGTCTGACCTGGATGTAAAGCCGGGTGATTACTTTTTACAAAGCTCACTTCGTTTCCGGTTAACGCGAACAAAGCTTCAACATCGGCTTTCACGTCAAAAAAATCAACTTTACGGCGTTTCTCACTCCATTGTTCAGAATAAGCCTCGCCCAGAACCAGACCTGCCAGCATTTTCTGCTGAATCAGTTCGTCTTGTTTTTGTAAAAAACGTAAACCGCTTTCAAAAATTCTGATCCGGCCTTGTTGACGATTGATATTATACAAAGCCGCCTGTATGAGTCCACACCATAACGAACTGCGCATGACTGCCAGCTCTGACGACAAGGGGTTTTGCAATCTGACGACAGTTTCACCGGGGGTAATCGCCTGTTGCAGCTGTTCATCAACAAAGCTATAGGTGATGACTTCTTGATAATCTCTTGCGACCAAAGCGTCCTTGACAGTGTCAAGCTCAACCACTGTTTCAGGTGCTTTGCTTAATTCCGATCGCATCAGCAGGCTGGTCTGTGGCAAGCGATTGTAGCCATAGACTCGCGCCAACTCTTCTATCAAGTCGGCTTCTATCGTAATATCAAACCGAAAACCGGGCGGTGTAACCTGCCAGCCATCAGAGACCGATTCGACCATCATGCCCAGACCGGTAAAGATCTTGATTATTTCGGCATCATCCAGCGCTACCGCTAGAATGCTATCCAGCTTTTGTCTGCGTAACTTGACCGGTTGACGTTCCGGTAAATGCGCTGTTGAAACCCGCTCTGTAATAGGGCCTGCCGAACCACCCGCTATTTCCAGAATCAATTGGGTTGCTCTTTCAATTGCACGTTCTTGCAGAAAGGGGTCGACACCTCGTTCAAAACGGTGGGACGAATCGGTATGCAAACCGTATTTACGCGCCTTACCCATCATCTTGTCAGGCGTAAAAAAGGCACATTCCAGAAACACATCTTGAGTTTCATCGTTAACTGCCGAACTGCTGCCGCCCATGATGCCGGCCAGCGCCAAAGCGCACTGCTCGTCGGCAATGACCAAAGCATCTGTGTCCAATTGAACAGACTGGTTGTTCAGCAATTCCAGCGTTTCATCTTTATGGGCCCAACGAACTTGAATGCCGCCGGATAATTTAGCCAGATCGAAGGCATGCAAGGGTTGACCCATTTCCAATAACACATAATTTGTGACATCGACTAAAGGCCCCAGGCTGCGCAAGCCTGAACGACGCAAACGTTCCTGCATCCATAAGGGCGTGTCGGCTTTTGCGTCAACCGCTTTGATTAAGCGTCCCAAATAACGCGGGCAGGCTTCTTCTACATCAACAGATACAGGCAATTCATCCGAATGAGTGATTGGCGCTTTAACAACCGGCAACGCTGACAAATCCATCTGATTCAGTACCGAAACCTCCCTGGCGATACCTTCTACACTCAGGCAATCGGCTCTATTAGGCGTCAAGTCGACTTCTATCAAGTTGTCGTTGAGCGTCAGATAATCTCTTATATCAACACCGACCGGGGCTCCGGCTGCCAGCTCCATTAAGCCGCTGGCCTCTTCAGCAAGTCCGAGCTCTTTCTCGGAACATAACATGCCAAACGATTCAACACCGCGCAGCTTTGATTTTTTTATTTTAAAGTCGCCCGGCAAGACAGCGCCCACCAATGCGGCAGGAATTTTTAACCCAACCCGAACGTTGGCAGCACCGCATACGATTTGCAGCGGTTCTTGTTCACCGGTTTTAACTGTGCACACTCTTAAACGGTCTGCGTCGGGGTGCTGTTCCATAGCAACGACTTCTCCGACCACTACACCGCTAAAGACAGCGGCCGCCGGTTCAACCGAATCCACTTCAAGACCGGCCATTGTTAACTGTGCAACTAATTCATCCGTGCTTATCGCCGGATTTACCCGCTCTCTCAACCACGCTTCGCTTAATTTCATGTCTGATCACTCCCTATTTGAATTGCTGCAAAAATTTAAGATCGTTTTCAAAAAACAGCCTTAAATCATTGATTCCATAACGCAGCATTGTCAGTCTCTCAACACCCATTCCGAAAGCAAAACCGGAAAAAACCTCGGCATCAATACCGACTGACTTAAATACTTCAGGGTGAATCATGCCGCAACCCATGACTTCCAGCCAACCCGTATGCCCGCAGACCCGGCAACCTTTTCCGTCGCACATGACACACTCGATATCGACTTCCGCAGAGGGTTCGGTAAAGGGAAAATAGGAGGGCCTGAAACGGACTTGAATATCCTTCTCAAAGAATGCGCGTAAAAATTCATAGACCACACCTTTCAGATCGGCAAAACTCACTTGAGTATCGACCAGAAAGCCTTCAACCTGATGAAACATGGGAGTGTGGGTAATATCGGAATCGCAACGATAAACACGGCCTGGCGCAATCACTTTTAACGGCGGCTTTTCGGCTTCCATGGCGCGGATTTGTACGGGAGACGTATGCGTTCTGAGTACGGTGTGCGCATCAAAATAAAAAGTATCGTGCATCGCACGCGCAGGATGATGATCCGGAATATTCAACGCGCCGAAATTATGATAATCGTCCTCAATTTCCGGTCCTTCGACAACTTTGAATCCCACGCTGGAAAAGATCCTGGATATCCGCCTGAGTGTCACGGTTACTGGATGCAAGCCTCCCACATGATGACCCCTGCCCGGCAATGTCACATCAATGCTTTCACTCGCCAATCGCTGCTCTAAAGCGGCATTTTGAAGCTCAAATTTCCTTGACTCCAGACTGTCCTGGAATTTATTTTTAGCATCATTAATCACTTGACCGGCTTCTCGACGCTGGACAGGATCAAGCCTGCCGAGTTCTTTCATCTGTGCAGTAAAAAGTCCCTTTTTACCCAGATAATGAACACGGACCTGATCTAAGGAATTTAAGTCTTGGGCATTTGCAAGCTCGTTTAGTGCTTGCGCCAGAATATCTTGGAGAGTAGCCGACACTGCTCAGCTCGCTTTAGTAAGGGTTGGGATGGGATTTATAAAATCGATTAAAGGCTACAGAAGCAGCCTGGGCTTTGCCCTCTCCAATTCGGAAAGGGCAAATATATCGTAAGGCGACTGCCTTTACGATACCTTAAGGCTTACTGCAATTGGCTTGCGCAATTTTTGCCAATTCAGCAAATGCATCCATGTCACGCACGGCAATATCAGCCAGAACTTTACGGTCAACAGCGACGTTCGCTTTGTTCAGGCCATTGATAAAGCGGCTGTATGACATTCCGCACAAGCGGGCAGCAGCATTGATACGCACAATCCATAAAGCTCTGAACTGACGTTTTTTCTGTTTGCGGTCACGATACGCATATTGACCGGCTTTAATCACCGCTTGTTTGGCAACCCGATATACACGGCTTCTTGCACCGTAATAGCCTTTCGCCAGCTTTAATATTTTTTTATGTCTTGCTCTGGCGGTTACGCCACGTTTAACTCTTGCCACAACGCTTCTCCAATTCTATTAACTATACGGCATCATACGTGCTGCCATGCGCACGTCAGACGGATGCAGAGAAGCTGCCTTGCGCAACTGTCTTTTTCTTTTAGTGGATTTTTTGGTCAAAATATGACGGCGATGTGACTGCTTACACTTAAAACCGCCGCCGCCTGTACGTTTAAAACGCTTGGCTGCTCCACGGTTAGTTTTTATTTTTGGCATTTGTTTTCTCCAATTATCAAAAAAAACGTCCCTGACATACTCAATTCAGCAAGGCAAAATGCATGGCCCTGAAGAATAACATTGCATCCGAAGATGCATTTTATTACCCCATCCCGGGTAACAAAAAAGGGTTATCCCATCTAAAAGCAATCGCTTTCAAGGAAACCCTGTTATTTTTTCTTTTTTGGTCCCATGACCATAACCATCTGGCGGCCTTCCAATTTAGGAAATTGCTCGACCAGTGCGATTTCTTCCAAATCCTTTTCAATTCGTTTCAGCAAATCCATACCGATTTCTTTATGTGCCATTTCACGACCACGAAATCTCAGGGTAATTTTTGTTTTGTTACCCTCTTCGAGAAACTTGACCAAGCTTCGCATTTTAACTTGGTAGTCGCCTTCTTCAGTACCTGGTCTGAATTTTATTTCTTTAACCTGGATCTGTTTTTGCTTTTTCTTGGCAGCTTGTTGTTTTTTATTGAGTTCAAACTGGAATTTGCCGTAATCCATGACTTTACAGACAGGAGGATCGGCATTGGGCGATATTTCAACGAGATCAAGATCTTTACTGTAAGCGAGCTGCTTGGCTTCCTCAATATTGATTATTCCAAGGGCCTCCCCTTCTGGACCTATGACTCTCACTCTTCTAGTAGTGATCGCATCATTCAGCCGTGTTTCATCTTTTTTAGCAGAAATACCCTAACCCTCCAAAACAATATTATTTTTTGTCTTCAACCGTTTGATTCAGCCGCATGATGAATTGATCGATTGTATGACTACCCAAATCCTCACCTTTTTGCGTCCGCACAGTGATTGAACTGTTTTCAAGCTCTTTGTCGCCGATAATCAGCAAAAAAGGAACTCGCTGCATTGAATGCTCGCGAATTTTAAATCCAATTTTTTCATTTCTCAAGTCAATTCTGATTCTAACACCGTGTTTTTCAAGGGTTCTCATCAGTTGAGTTGCATATTCAGTATGTCTGTCGGCAATCGTTAACACCACTACCTGCACTGGCGCCAGCCAAACCGGAAACGTACCCGCGTGCTGTTCGATCAAAATACCAATGAAGCGTTCCAATGATCCCAGTATAGCCCGATGAAGCATCACAGGGGTTTGCTTAGAACCATCTTCGGCGATATAACTGGCCCCTAATCGTCCGGGCATCGAGAAGTCGACCTGAATAGTACCACACTGCCAGACACGACCTATGCAATCTTTTAGCGAAAATTCAATTTTAGGACCATAAAAGGCACCTTCTCCAGGCTGCAATTCCCAATTCAACCCTTTATTGTTTAGCGCTATTTCAAGTGCAAGTTCCGCTTTGTCCCATACAGCATCATCGCCGACCCGATTTTCCGGCCGGGTTGACAGTTTGATCAGCACATCCTCAAAGCCGAAATCCTTATAAACCTCAAAAAGCAGATCGATAAAAGTGGATACTTCCTGCTGTATCTGGTCTTCCGTACAAAATATATGCGCGTCATCCTGCACAAAACTTCTGACTCGCATCAGTCCGTGCAATGTACCGGATGGCTCATTACGATGACAAGAGCCGAATTCCGCCATTCTAATCGGCAGATCACGGTAGCTTTTCATGCCCTGATTAAAAATCTGCACATGGCAGGGACAATTCATCGGCTTGATAGCGTAATCGCGACGCTCGGAATGGGTGGTAAAAATCATGTCACCAAACTTATCCCAGTGCCCAGACTTTTCCCATAACGACCGGTCGACAACCTGGGGTGTTTTGACTTCCCCATAGCCATTGACGTTTAATTTGTTGCGAATGTATTGTTCAACCTGCTGATAAATAGCCCAGCCTTTTTCATGCCAAAACACCATTCCCGGCGCTTCTTCCTGTGAATGAAAAAGGTCTAACGTTTTGGCAAGTTTACGGTGATCCCGCTTCTCTGCCTCTTCCAGGCGATGCAAATAATCTTTCAATGATTTGGCATCACCCCATGCAGTGCCGTAAATCCTCTGCAACATTTCATTATCAGAATTGCCGCGCCAGTAGGCTCCGGCAATCTTCATCAGCTTGAACGCTTTTATCTTGCCTGTACTGGGAACATGAGGTCCGCGGCATAAATCGGTGAATTCACCTTGTGCATACAACGACAAATCTTCATTTGCAGGTATGGAGGCAATAATCTCGGCTTTATAAGCTTCGCCCAAATTTTTAAAAAAATGGACGGCTTCGTCTCTGGAAACGAGAGTTCTATTCACCGGCAAGTCTGCAGCCGCTATTTGCTGCATTCTTTCTTCTATCGCGGTGAGATCGTCAGGGGTGAAGGGCCGATGATAGGCAAAATCATAATAAAAGCCGTTTTCTATGACAGGCCCTATAGTCACTTGCGCGTCAGGATAGAGCTGTTTAACCGCCTGAGCCATTAAATGAGCGGTCGAATGCCTTATGACTTCGATGCCTTCTGCGTCTTTTGAGGTAATAATCTGTAAAGCTGCGTCTGTTTCCAACAGCGTCGAAGCATCAACCAAGTTACCGTTTACTTTTGCCGCAAGCGTTGCATTAGCCAAGCCCGATCCAATCGATTGAGCTACTTCGAGCACAGTCACTGGCTGTTCGAAAATTCGCTGAGATCCATCTGGGAGACTAATGACCGGCATGATAAATCAACTGTTCTGGAATCAATAACAAAAAAGCACCGATAAACGGTGCTTTGGAATTTGGTAGGCGCGATTGGACTCGAACCAACGACCCCCACCATGTCAAGGTGGTGCTCTAACCAACTGAGCTACGCGCCTGAAGTCTGTTTGTTCAGTCCGCACATTATAGTCAGCTGTTTTTTTTTTGCAACGAATAAATTGCTCTGTAAATCTCAGCCCTATATTCGTTTGTCTAAAATACCTCCAAAGCTATAACACTTCTTCCTGCAGCAACCGGATTTTATCCCTGATTTTGGCCGCTTCTTCAAACTCAAGGTTACGGGCATGCAGATACATTTGTTCCTCAAGCTGCTTTAACTTTTTGGCCTTTTGCTTGGTTGTCAGGGCTTTATACTCGCCAACCACCTCGGCAACCTTTGTTTTAGGTATCGCTTGAAAGCCTGCACCAGGAATTGAAACTTCAAGGATATCCGTGATGGACTTGAATATGGTTGCCGGCTTGATGCCCCGTTCTAAATTGAACAAGCGTTGTTTTTCTCTCCTGCGTTCGGTTTCCTCTATGGCTTGCTGCATGGAGCGCGTGATCTTGTCGCCGTATAATATTGCCTTACCATTGACATTTCTTGCGGCCCGGCCGATTGTCTGAACAAGCGAAACCACTGATCGCAAAAAACCCTCTTTATCGGCATCCAGAATGGCAACTAGAGAAACCTCCGGAATATCAAGTCCTTCTCTCAATAAATTGATACCTACCAGCACATCAAATTCACCGAGCCTTAAATCACGGATAATCTCGACCCGCTCTACCGTATCAATATCCGAGTGCAAGTAACGCACCTTAATATCATGATCTGCCAGATAATCGGTTAAATCTTCCGACATCCGCTTGGTCAGCGTAGTTACCAGCACACGCTCATGGACCTTGATACGCTTATTAATTTCCGATAATAAATCATCGACCTGCGTGGATGCCGGCCTGACTTCGATTTCCGGATCCAGTAAGCCGGTTGGCCGCACGACTTGCTCAACAAAAACGCCGGAAAACTTCTTTTCATAGGGCCCGGGGGTGGCTGATACATAGATTCGCTGCCTGGCTCTTGCTTCAAACTCTTCAAAAGTCAACGGCCGATTATCCAAAGCGGAAGGCAATCTAAAACCATACTCGACCAGCGTTTCCTTGCGCGACCGGTCACCCTTATACATCGCGCCGATTTGCGGAATGGTGACATGGCTTTCATCCACTATAACCAGCGCATCTTTCGGTAAATAATCAAACATCGTCGGCGGCGCCTCCCCCGGCCCGCGTCCGGACAAATAACGGGAGTAATTTTCTATGCCTGAACAGTATCCCACCTCCAAAATCATTTCTATGTCAAAAAGGGTTCGCTGCTCAAGACGCTGCGCTTCAACCAGCTTGTTGCCAGAATTCAAGTGGGCCAAACGCTCTTTTAGCTCAATTTTGATAGCCTCGACTGCCGCCAAAAGCTGATCTCTGGGAGAAACATAGTGGCTTTTGGGGTAAACGGTATAGCGGGCTATACGCTGCAACACCTCTCCGGTCAAAGGATCAAACAGGGATAATCGCTCAATTTCATCATCGAACAATTCAATCCGCAAGGCCTCCTGTTCCGATTCCGCAGGATAGATATCGATCACTTCACCACGCACACGGTAGGTTGCTCGGCGCAGCTCGACATCATTACGCGTATATTGCATCTCCGCCAAGCGGCGAAGAATGGTGCGCTGATCGATCAAATCACCTTTAACCAAATGCAGCACCATTTTGAAATAGGACTCCGGCTCCCCCAGGCCGTAAATGGCAGAAACGGTCGCAACGACTATCGTATCTCGCCTTTCGATCAGTGCCTTGGTTGCTGACAATCGCATCTGTTCGATATGCTCATTGAGTGAAGCGTCTTTATCAATGAACGTATCTGAAGCGGGCACATAGGCCTCAGGTTGATAATAGTCATAATAGGAAACGAAATATTCAACACTATTTTCCGGAAAAAATTCCTTCATCTCGCCATAAAGCTGCGCCGCCAACGTTTTATTCGGCGCCAGGATCATCGCTGGTCTTTGCACCCGATCTATGACATTTGCAATCGTGAACGTTTTACCGGAGCCTGTAACACCCAATAAAGTCTGATGCACTTCGCCATCAGCAAGCCCCTCGATCAAGCGCTCGATTGCTGCAGGCTGATCCCCTGCCGGACTGTACCGGCTTTGTATTTGAAATGCTTTACTCACTGGACTTTAAATCTCTTGCGCAATTTAATGGATAATGTGTTAGCAAGCTATTATACATGGGTTATAATCGCTGCTTAATGAAGGGTAAGTTGAGTCAAGGATTTACTGTTTACTTATAACCTTTGATCCCGCTGACTGAATTGTCATACTCAATTTTATCAACTCAAGGCAAAATGGCTGCGCAAGCGGTTTTAAAGCCCCAACAATCAAACAATACGTTACCAGCAGTTTTAAACCATCAATTAACGGAAAACTATGAGCATTAAACTTTCAAACAGAGTCCAATCAGTCAAGCCGTCTCCGACTCTGTTAATCACAGCCAGGGCGGCTGCGATGCGCGCTGCCGGAAAAGATATCATCGGCTTAGGCGCGGGCGAACCCGACTTTGACACGCCAGATCATATCAAAGCTGCAGCGGTTACCGCGCTGGATAACGGCTTTACAAAATATACCGCCGTTGATGGTACTCCCGGCCTAAAAAAAGCCATCATCAATAAATTCAAAAAAGATAATAATCTGACCTATGAACCGAAACAGATCTTGGTTTCGTGTGGCGGCAAACAAAGCTCTTTCAATTTGACACAAGCCCTGCTCAATCCAGGCGATGAAGTCATCATTCCTGCTCCATATTGGGTTTCTTATCCGGATATGGTGTTATTAGCGGAAGGCGTGCCGGTCATTATTGAAACCACTCAGGCCCAGCATTTCAAAATGACTCCGGAACAATTACGGAACGCGATCACTGATAAAACCCGGCTGATATTTATTAACAGCCCATCCAATCCGACCGGTGTCGCTTATACGCTTGACGAGCTCAAAGCGCTGGGCAGTGTACTGAAAGAGTTTCCCAACATCATTATTGCAACTGACGATATGTACGAACATATCATCTGGGAAAAAGGCAGTTTTGTTAATATTTTGAATGCCTATCCTGAATTCTATGATCGTACAGTCGTGATGAACGGCGTATCAAAAGCTTATTCAATGACAGGCTGGCGTATCGGCTATGCGGGAGGCCCTGCCGACCTGATTGAAGCCATGTGCACGATCCAGTCCCAGAGCACTTCCAATCCGACGTCTATATCGCAAGTAGCCGCTGAAGCCGCTTTAAATGGCGATCAAAGCTGTATTGACACCATGATGGCAGAGTTTAAAAAACGCCATGACTATGTCGTTGCCGAATTAAACACGATTGAAGGTATTGACTGTATTCCAACGAATGGAACGTTTTACGTGTTCCCTAACGTAGAAAAACTGATTGCACGCATGGACGGCATCAATGATGATTTGGAATTTTCCGAATACCTGATCGAAAAAGCCGGGGTCGCCCTGGTTCCCGGCTCTGCTTTCGGATGCCAAGGTCATATCCGTATATCGATTGCAACCAGCATGAAAAATCTGGAAAACGCCCTGGATAGAATAAGAAAAGCGATTTAACTCCGCAATCAATGCTCAAGGACGAGCAGACAGGTGAACCCGGCAAATTAATTCCATAACCAGAAGACTTTGATACCTTTGCATCAACCAATGATGCACTCGCATAATTCAAACATCATTCCTTCCCTGGCCTTTTCTTTGGAGGTACCAAAATGTTAAAGGCAAAAAGCTTAGATAAAGACAAGCTCGATAAAATAGTCGCAGATGCTCGCCGACAGAAAGAAGATCGTGAAAAAGGTTACAGAGAACAAGCGTTAAAACTGTATCCATGGATTTGCGGGCGATGCGCCAGAGAATTTACTCATACGAACTTGCGCGAACTCACCGTTCATCACCGCGATCATAATCATGACAATAACCCCGGCGATGGAAGCAACTGGGAATTGTTATGTCTTTACTGCCATGACAATGAACATGCCCGTTATGAACACGCGCATTTTAATACTAACAACAGCTCAGCGAAGGACAATGATACTAAAGCAACACATAATCCGTTTGCTAATCTTGCTGACTTATTAAAATCCAAATAAATAACATCAATTCCGCCGGGTATCAGGCCATGTTTAAACGATTTATGCCGTTATCCCCCGTCACGGAAAAAAAACCCTCCGATAACCTGGAAGGACTGCTCTTAAAAAAATACGACGAATTGGTTGCAGGCAAACGGATTGACTATGATCCTGCTCAAATAGTAGTTTTGCAGCATTTGCAAGAATTACTAAAGCATGTTGTAAATGACGCCCATGAGGCTTCGACATCCAGTTTCTATAGAAAGTCTTCTAGAGACTTGAAATCGACAAAAAGTGTTTATATATATGGGGATGTAGGACGCGGCAAGTCCATGCTAATGGATTTGTTTTTTGATAACTGCCCTATTCATCAAAAGCGAAGAGTTCACTTTCATACCTTTATGCATGAAGTGCATGACTATTCCCACCGCTGGCGTATTGATAAAAAAACGGATGTACTAACAGCGCTGGCACATGAGATCAACAAAAATACGCGCCTGCTTTGTTTTGATGAGTTTCATGTCATTGATGTCGTTAATGCCGTAATTCTGGACAGGCTTTTTAGCCAACTCTATAAATTAGGGACCGTTATCGTATCTACATCTAACCGTCATCCTGATGATTTATATCAAGGCGGAATCACTCCTGAACTTTTTTCAGCTTTTATAAAACTACTTAAAGAAAAATCGAACATTCTTAAATTATCAGCTGAATATGATTATCGCCTAAATCATCCTCTAACTGATGACACATTCTATATAACGCCTAATAATGAAGCCGCAAGAGCCCAGCTGGAATCTCATTTTCATCGTCTAACCAACAACGCGCCGATTACACCACAATCTATGGTTGTCTTCGGTCATGCTATTCCGCTGTTGGCCGCTCATCATTCTGTTGCTCTTTGTTCATTTCAGGACTTATGTAGCCAGCCTCTGGGGCCTAGTGACTATTTAAAAATCTCGACTACTTATAAAACGCTAATTCTTTCAGATATTCCTAAATTGGTTCCGGAAAAGCATGATGATGCCAAACGATTTTCCACTCTGATAGATGCTTTATACTTTCACAAAGTAAAGCTTATCTGTAGCGCGGAAGTCGCGATCAACGAATTATACAATCAGGATCTTAATGCCTTTTTTCTTAATAGGACCGTGTCCAGATTAATTGAAATGCAGAGTAATCAATATTGGCAGGAATAAGCATCAACTCATTTGATTGTAAATTTTGGTCAAAAAAAAGGCCGTCTATTGACGGCCTTTTTCGCAGGTGTTACTTCAATATTACAAAGTATCTACTGCGTTAAGATCTCTAAATGCTTGCTCTAAACGCGTTACCATTCCTACTTCACCGGCTCTTTGCCATACACGAGGATCGTAATATTTTTTATTCGGTTTGTCGTCACCATCCGGATTGCCGATCTGACCTTGCAAATAACCTTCATTTTGAATGTAGAATTCACGGATTCCATTCCAGGTCGCCCATTGTGTGTCAGTATCAATGTTCATTTTGACAACACCGTAGCTGATTGATTCTTCAATCTCTTTAGGAGTAGATCCTGATCCACCGTGAAAAACAAAATTAAGCGTATTTGCAGGTACACCGTATTTCTCTGAAACATACTTCTGAGAATTATCAAGAATCTTTGGTGTTAATTTAACATTGCCAGGTTTATAAACGCCATGAACATTGCCAAATGATGCTGCAATTGTAAACCGGTGGCTGACCTTACTTAATCTTTCGTAAGCATAAGCAACATCTTCAGGTTGCGTGTAAAGTGAAGAGTGGTCAACGTCGGTATTATCAACTCCGTCTTCTTCACCACCTGTTACGCCTAATTCAATTTCAAGCGTCATATCCATTTTGCTCATGCGCTCAAGATACTTGGCGCAGATTTCAATATTTTCTTCAAGGCTTTCTTCAGACAAATCCAGCATATGTGAACTGAAAAGCGGCTTGCCAATTTCAGCAAATTGCTTTTCGCCCGCATCAAGTAAGCCATCAATCCAGGGCAATAACTTTTTAGCCGCATGATCTGTATGAAGAATTACAGGCACGCCGTAGTACTCAGCCACCGTATGAACATGTTTTGCACCAGCAATTGCACCAAGAATGGCATTCATTTGCCCTTCTAATTTCAAGCCTTTTCCAGCTACAAATTGCGCTCCACCGTTAGAAAATTGAACGATAACGGGAGATCTAACTTTGGCTGCAGCCTCTAAAGTTGCATTGATAGAGTCAGTATTAATGGCATTAACAGCTGGAAGAGCAAATTTATTGGCTTTGCAGATAGCGAATATTTTCTGAACATCTTCACCGGTAACTACGCCCGGCTTTACCACGTCTAAAATCTTTTGTGACATATCGTCTATTATCTCTTTAAATAACGTACCCGCTTTTCCTCAAACAGGTACGAATTGTTATTTAGCCAGCATTCGTCTTCGCAATCATTACAAAGACTTAAATTATGGATTGAATTTAAGACTTAAGCTTCCAGAGCCGCTAATCTTTCTGCCAAGAGCGCTTCTAAGCTCTCTAATGCTTTTTCAAAACCAAGGATACCTTCAGCCAGCTTGTCATTTGCCATTCTGTTTTCTTGATGCATGCTGTCAAATGTTGCCTTATCCATTGTAATCTTCTCAATAGTCAGGCTTGCAGCATGCTTTGGATCGAGCTTTCTAGGCAATTCACCTTCTGTCTCATGTAATTCAGCCAGCAAAGAAGGTGCTATCGTCAATAAATCGCAGCCCGCCAATTCAGTGATTTCACCTACGTTACGGAAACTTGCACCCATAACTTCAGTTTTATAACCGAATTTTTTGTAGTAATTATAAATACTGGTAACAGACACAACACCTGGATCTTCAGCCGGCTCATAAGAATCGCGACCTGAGTCTTTCTTATACCAATCAAGAATACGACCCACAAATGGAGATATCAGAGTAATTCCGTTTTCAGCACAAGCAATAGCCTGATGAATGCCAAACAATAAGGTCAGGTTACAAGCGATGTTTTCTTTTTCCAATACTGCAGCAGCTTGAATACCTTCCCAAGTTGAAGCAATCTTGATAAGTACGCGTTCACGAGATACACCTTGAGCTTCATATTGCGCAATCAACTCGCGGCCTTTTGCGATCGTTGCTTCGGTGTCATATGAAAGTCTTGCATCAACTTCAGTTGATACGCGACCGGGAATGATTTCTAGAATCTTTAAACCAAAAGACACAGCTAAACGATCAAAAGCAAGCGAAGCCACTTCAGAAGCTGAAGCGCCAGCGCCTAAAGTTGCTCTTGCGCCTTTCAAGGTATCATCAACGATACCTTGATATTGAGGCATTTGTGCAGCAGCTGTAATCAATGAAGGATTAGTTGTCGCATCTCGTGGCTTGAATTTTTCGATAGCTTGAATATCGCCTGTATCTGCCACAACGACAGTCATCTCCCTTAATTGTTCTAATAAATTTCTTGCCATGATGATGGTACCTTCAGATTGTTAAATTAAAAATTCTAGAGCTGCAATACAACCTGTTTTTAATAAAAGAACGCCAGATAAACTGGACCTTTGTTCAACAGGATTATATTTGGTAATTGAAAAATGAACTGATATCCGCTTATTAAAATTTGTAGGCCCTGCTCTACTCAGAGCCCTATTATTTAATTTGGATTATGCTTTTTCAAGTAGATATTTTTCAACACCGGTTAAATTTAGTTTTTTAGTATTTGCAATTTGCTGTTCCAAATATCTTTCGACACCTGTTAATTTCAAATGCACGACTTCTTTCAAATCAGGAACTTGCTTATCAAGGTATTTTGATACACCCGTTCTTTGATGAACGGTACTTTCCGGCTCAGCAACAGCGGTTGCGACGGATTCTTCATCGACAACTTCCGATGCTGGGATAAATTCCCCTTCAAGACAACGCTCAGCAAGGTGTTCTAATGCAATTTTTGCATTTTTTGCCTGTTGTTCCAGATACTTTTCTACACCCGTTATGGTTTCTGTAATTGTTTCTTTTGCATTGGCTAACCGTTGTTCCAAATATTTTTCGACACCGGTTTTTTCACTCGCAATTGTAATCAGTTCGGCTTTTTTTATTTTTTTACCCAAATCAGGGTTCTGCCTTTCTAATTGAGCTTGATTGCTTAGATATTTTGTAACACCACTGACTGGCGGCTTATCTTTTGTCAAAATAGCCTGTTGAGCCAAATATTTTGACACGCCGGTCGTTTCTTTTTTCACTTCGGAAAAATCGGCTTTTGATTGCAAATACTTTTCTACTGTAGATAATCTTATTTCTGGTTTAACAACTACTTTTTGTTTTGCCAAATATTTGGATACACTAGATAGCGAGGGTTTTTGACGCTCACGAATGATCTGGCCAGCAATGTATTTTGCAACGCCTGATGCGGCAGGCTTACTTTTTTTTAACTGCAGGTATCGACCCACACCGGTAGCCGCTGATGGCTCTTCAATCGCTTGCTCGACCAACTCTTGTTCGCCTATCAATGCTTTTAGTTCCGCAGCTTGGGCTGCGTCTCTTGCAACCTTGGCTTCTTTTTCCTTATACATATCAATCAGAATCTGTGCAGCATTTTTCTTTTCCAGCTTTTCTTTTTCAAGCTCATATTTTGCTACACCTGTCAGTTGCTCCGACGCTTTCAATTGCCGCTCTTGTATAAGCAGGTATTTTTGAACTCCACTTAAAGTGACTTTTTGTGTCAGTGCCTGTTTTGCAAGATACTTCGATACGCTGCTGGAGGGTGCATTTGTTTTTTCTTTTTTTTCAACGTATTTAGATACACCACTCACTAAGGGTTTATCTTTATCAGAGATTGCTTTCTTGACAAGATATTTGTTGACACCCGTTGCTGGTAACCGATCATTATGTTTAAGGTATTTCTCTACCCCTGTCGGTTCCGGAAACTGTTGTAAATATTTTGTTACGCCAGTTACCTTCGGCATTGCACTCAAGTATCTGGATACGCCGGTCATTCCTGTCGATATCGAGGAATGAACCGGACGCTCAATATGAATGTCCTGAACCTTAGACCGTTTGCCGAATGGAAATATTTCAGCGAAGAAATCGATCAAGTAATTCTGGTCCATTCATCACCCCCGGTCACGCAAGTACTTTTCAACTCCAGTTGCCTTAGAGACTGGCTCTGACTTATCGGCGACTACTTTTTTTGCGAGGTATTTATCAACACTTGATTTTGGAGTGCTTTCCAGTTTTTCAATATACTTGGCTACACTTGATGATCTTGGATTCTTTTTATCAAGATATCGTGCAACACCGGTTAAACCGCTTGGATCTCTTGTATAAACTTTTGTTTCAACTGAACCAGTTGAAGCTGTTCCACGGCTTTTAAAGAACAAAAAACCGCCTACAGCTAATGCGACCAAAGCAATTAAAGGCGTAGAAGAACTTTCTTTTTTTGCTTGAGATGATTCTTTAGCAATTTCTTTTATTTCTTCTTTCCAAACTTCAGTTGTGCCGGCATTATTTTTTGATACAGGCGCTTCTACAATTTTAGAGGGCTTGTAATTTTCGTCTTTATAAAGGACTTCCGGCTTGAAGTTAGCGGCAGGAAACTTTGAATCATCCTCTGATTCTGCAGCTGCTGCGCTTGACTTAGACTCGGACTTTACTTCCTCAACTGCGGCTGATTTATATTCGCTGTCTTGGTATAAAACTTTTGGCTTGAAATCTGCGGCAGGGTAGTCTGATTCAGCATTAACCAACGGCGATGCGATTAAGATTCCTATAAAAACACTTTGCGTCAAATTATTTATTTTCACGTTTTTCACCTATGAGTCTTAACAAGCTTAAGGAGCCTTTCAAAAACGATTTATTTTCGTCCCTGAAAGCGCTCCTTTTCGCATTTTGAAAACAATATGTAAAGCTGTTAAATCTTCTTTGAAAATTAAAGAACAGCTTCTACGTTCTTAACTACATTTTCAACGGTGAACCCAAACTCTTTGAAAAGTTGGCCTGCTGGAGCCGATTCGCCGAAACGGTTAAGTCCTACAACCCTTCCGTTACTTCCAACATATTTCCACCATCCATCGGTAACGCCAGCTTCTACTGCAACACGCTTAGTTACGCTGGAAGGCAGAACCGATTCTCTATAGGCTTCGTCTTGTGCATCAAAAACATTCGTTGAAGGCATTGAAACAACTCTGACTTTTTTTCCTTTTGCAGTTAACTCTTCGCACGCTTTAACAGCTAACTCAACTTCTGAGCCCGTTGCAATGAGAATAACTTCCGGCTGACCTTCGCTATCCTTTAGCACATAGCCACCTTTTTCAATTGCACTGATTTGTGCAGATGAACGCGGCATGTGAGCCAAGTTTTGACGGGAGAAAATCAACACAGATGGGCCATTATTTCTTTCTATGGCGGCTTTCCAGCAAACTGCGGTTTCAACTGCATCACAAGGACGCCAAACCTGCATGTTGGGAATTAGACGCAACGTCGCTATTTGTTCTACCGGTTGATGGGTAGGACCATCTTCACCCAAGCCAATTGAATCGTGCGTATAGACAAATAATGTTCTGATTTGCATCAGAGCAGACATTCTTAATGCATTTCTTGCATACTCTGAGAACATCAGAAAGGTCGCACCAAATGGAATCAACCCGCCGTGAAGCGCTACACCATTCATGATCGCTGACATACCGAATTCGCGAACACCGTAATTGATGTAATTCGCATCAGGCTTGTCGGCGCGCATGGGCTTGTAAGTTGACCATTCAGTCATGTTTGAACAGCCTAAATCCGCTGATCCACCAAAGATCTCAGGCAACAATTTTGCATAGCCTTCAATAGCGGCTAGTGAAGAATGTCTTGTAGCTGTAGTTTTAGCTTGTTCATTGACTGAATCTACAAACTTTTGAGCATCTGCCGCCCAATTTGCCGGCAACTCGCCTGACATTCTTCTTTCAAATTCTGCAGCCAGTTCAGGATGAGCCGCTTTGTAAGCTGCAAATTTCGCATCCCATTCCGCTTCCAGTCGAGCGCCTTTTGATTTTGCATCCCAACCGGCATAAACGTTATCAGGTATTTCAAAAGGACCATGATCCCAGCCTAAAGCCGCTTTGGTCAGATTAACCTCTGCGTCCCCAAGTGCAGCACCATGACACTCATGAGTTCCCGCTTTATTAGGAGAACCAAAACCAATCGTTGTTTTGCAGCAAATCAAGGTTGGCTTATCAGTCATTGCTTTAGCCATTTCTATGGCTTTTGCAATCGCATTTGCATCGTGACCGTCTACATCGGCAATGACATGCCAACCGTAGGCTTCGAATCGCATCGGCGTGTTATCTGTGAACCAGCCTTCAACATGGCCGTCAATTGAAATTCCATTATCGTCCCAGAAAGCAACCAGATTGCCTAACCCCAGAGTTCCTGCTAAAGAACAGGCTTCATGAGAAATGCCTTCCATCAAACAACCGTCGCCCATGAACACATAAGTCATGTGGTCGACAATTTTGTGGCCATCTTTGTTAAACTGGGCCGCTAAGGCTTTTTCAGCTATTGCCATACCAACAGCATTGGTGATGCCCTGACCTAAAGGTCCGGTTGTTGTTTCTACACCAGGTGCATAACCGTATTCCGGATGCCCAGGTGTTTTAGAATGCAGCTGTCGAAAATTCTTCAACTCTTCTATAGGTAACGCGTAACCCGTCAAATGCAACAGGGAATAGATCAGCATTGAACCGTGACCATTTGACAATACAAAGCGATCGCGATTTGACCATTTCGGGTTGTTCGGGTTGTGCCGCATGAAGTCATTCCATAATACTTCAGCAATATCAGCCATACCCATAGGGGCGCCTGGATGACCAGAGTTTGCTTTCTGTACGGCATCCATGCTTAAAGCGCGTATGGCGTTCGCTAGTTCTCGACGCGAAGTCATATTCTTCTCCTTCGTTTCTAAATTATTATATTGTTAAGTTTAACGGCTTGATCAAGTGCTAATTATTGCCATTCGTTAGTTGAAACATTCGACAAAGCACGAACGAGTGGATTAACCACTCGTCCTCTTGTTTTACTCAAGGTTCGCGTGTCTTTCTCTCATGATTTCTTCTGGAATACCTTTCTCATGGATGAGATGAGAAATCGTCGACTCAAGAAAGAGCAAGGTTGACAACTCAAATACGGTACCCATAGGCATTCCGACAACTTTTCCGTAAAGCTCAGGAGTACCTATCTGGAATACGCCATCTGCCAAATCGCCAATTGTCGAACTGCTTTTTGCAGATATCAGCATTATGTCAGAGCCAATTTCTTTGGCTTTTTTTGTAAACGCTATGAGCTGTTCAGTTTCCCCGGAACCAGAGATGATGATCAACAGGTCACCCTTTTTTATACTGGGAGTGACTATTTCACCAACAACACTGACATCATAACCACTGTGAACCAGCCTCATGGCAAAAAACTTACCAATCAAACCTGACCGGCCTGCGCCAGCGATAAAGATTCGCTTTGCCTGGTCAAGCATTTTCGTTAATTTTTCATCGTAGGAATCGTCAGTAGCCTCAAGGATACCGGTCACTTTGTCTAGAATTAGCTGCTGATGCATGGTTTTACCTTAAACAGCGTCAACAAGTTCGCGAATTTCACGCGCTGCTTCTGCAGGAGATGGCGCACCGTAAATAGCTGCACCTACAACAATAATGTTTGCACCGGCGCGAACTACGTCTTGAACGGTTGTTTGCTTGATACCGCCAGCAACAGAAATTCTGATGTTCAAACCTAAACCAGCGATGTCGCTTAAGTCACCGAAAGGAGTGTGGCCCGCTGCTTGTGCGTCCAGACCTGTATGAACACCCATGATGTGAGCGCCTGCTTCTGCTGTAGCGCGAGCAACAGCAATTTTGTCGTCTACGTTGATCAAGTCGATTTGAGCTTCTGCACCGTGTGCATTAGCTGCTTTGATAACACCTACGCAAGTAGCAAGACCGGAAACACCCAGTACTGTACAAATGTCAGCGCCTGCAGCATAAAATGGAGTGGCTTCGTATTCGCCGGCATCCATAGTTTTTAAATCAACTAAAATTAATTTATCTGGGAATCTTGCTCTTAAGTCCTTTACCAAATTAACGCCATTGTGCTTAATGCAAGGTGTTCCGATTTCAAAAATATCGATATGTGGCGCAACTGTTTCTGCCAGAGCGATAGTTTGGTTGTAATCTAATGAATCTAACGCCATTTGAATTAATGGTTTTGCCATGATATGTGCTCCGAATTGGTTATTTTAATTGTTGGTTACATACTCGTTTTTGCGAACGATACTGTAAATTAGAACGGGCTCCTGTGTCAATGCCAATTACGGTGCAAAACCTATAGCGTTCGCGTTTGTTATAACCACTTTTTATGAGTTTCGTTACTTTTTACAAGTACGCAATGACGAATCTCTCTTATTACCTATTCCATTGCCAAAAATCCGAAAAATCACTGCATGTCTGACTGCTTGCCCCCTCTCTCATGCATGCATTACTGTTGAACAGTCTTCGCTATAAAATTCGTTTCTTCAATGTATAATTTCCGCTAACGCTGGAACCTCGAACGACTTGAAAAGATGATTTTCTATAAGCATTGGATCAGCTTGATCAACCCGGCACATCAGCTCCACTCTCATCCATACATAACAAAATTAACCTAAATGACTTACGCACCCGCCGACTTTTCTAAAATCCGCTCACTTATCATCGATATGGATGGTGTTTTATGGCAAGGTGACGCTCCATTTCCAGGTCTCATCGACTTTTTCAGCACACTGCGTAACAAAGGTATTTCTTTCGTTCTAGCCACAAATAATGCCAGCCATACGCCTGAACAATACGTTATTAAACTTGAGCGCATGGGTGTGAAAGTGACAATCAATGAAATTTTAACTTCAGCCATGGCCACTGCTTCTTATTTGGCCGAGCGGTACACACCTACCGAAACGCGTGTTTTTGTCATTGGTGAGGACGGCGCTGTAAAGTCCCTGGCTGATCAAGGCTTTATTTTGACTGACGTTTGTCAATTTACCGATACAGAAGAGGCTAAATCTCAACTCAACGTGGACATTGTGGTCAGCGGCAAAGACCGATCACTTACCTGGGACAAACTGGCTACAGCCACGATCAATATCCGCGCAGGAGCAGCGTTTTACGGAACCAATGGTGACACCACCTTACCCACCGAATTTGGTTTAATTCATGGTAACGGCGCCATTCTTGCGGCTCTTGAAACGGCAACCGGAAAGGCACCTATCATCATCGGCAAACCGGAACCAACCATTTACCAGCAAGCCATGGCTATTTTAGGAGCCCTCCCCGGCGAAACCATTGCCATAGGCGATAGACTTGAAACTGATATTCTTGGAGCTGTTCGAACCGGAATACAGAGCATAATGGTTTTAAGCGGCGTCTCGACACTGGAAGACCTTAAAAGCAGCGACTATCAACCGTCCTGGGTAATGAATGATATCCGGGCTATTACTGATGCATTGAATGCAAGCTTATAACTGAACCACCTGCATACCAACATTTACCCCCTTTTTTGCTGCCATATTGCAAACACAAACAGGAGCAGTTCACATGAAAAAATTTATCGATACCGCAGACAGTCTTCTCGATCAAAGCCTGAGCGGTTTTGCCAAAGCCCATGCCGACATAGTTCAGCTCTCATCCCAACCCCGTTATATAAAGCGATTGACGCCTGCTTTCCCTGGCAAAGTCGCTCTCATTTCAGGCGGGGGATCTGGACATGAGCCGTTGCACAGCGGATTTGTCGGCAAAGGTATGCTGGATGCGGCTTGCCCAGGTCAGATTTTCACTTCCCCCACACCGGACCAGATGATGGCAGCCGCTGAAGCTGTCGAAAGTGGTGGCGGCGTATTATTTATTGTTAAAAATTATGCCGGTGATGTCATGAATTTTGAAATCGCATCAGAAATGGTCACGTGTGAAAACGAGACCGTTCTTGTCAGTGATGATGTTTCATTGCCTAAATCACACAGTACAGGACGAAGAGGCGTCGCGGGCACATTGATTGTTGAAAAAATGCTGGGGGCTGCTGCAGAGCAAGGCGCCGATCTTGCTGCATGCAAAATCCTGGGTGACCGTATCTGTCAAAATACGGCTTCGATAGGCGTCGCATTAACCTGTTGTACCACGCCTGCTCTAGGCAAACCTACTTTCGAATTAGGTGAAAACGAAATGGAAATGGGTGTAGGCATCCACGGTGAACGGGGTCATGACACTCAACCATTAGCCAGCGCAGGGGAAATAGTCGAGCAGCTCGCAGACGCCATTAATAAAGAACTCAATCCCAAACCAGGACAAAAAGCCTTGCTGCATGTCAACGGCTTCGGCGCCACACCCTTGATCGAATTGCATCTGATTTATGATTTGGCTGCCTGCTATTGGGAACAACGAGGCATAGAAATAACCCGTTCATTAGTTGGCAACTACACCACTTCGCTGGATATGGCCGGTTGCTCTTTAACGCTGACTCTGCTCGACGATGAACTGACCGGGCTTTGGGATGCACCAGTCCATACAGCCGCGTTACGCTGGGGATGTTAGCGATTGCTTAGCTGCCGAATTTACGACCAAAATCACGCCACCTTCAACAATTGATCAATCACTGCGCTGATCATCAATTGACTGGTTTTCGCACCGGCATCGATATGACCTCGACTGCGTTCTTCCAAAAACGAAGCGCGGCCTTTGGTTGCAATCATATCGCGCGTTGATTCGACCCCCGTTTCGGCGGCTTCCACCAATTTTTTAAGCACTTCGCTCAAATCGGTCACTGCTGATGCCGCAGTCAATGCCTCAGCGACAGGCACTAACACATCAAGCATGGTTTTTTCGCCCGCCTCGGCGCGCCCTCTTTTTTTAACGGCATTAACCGCCTCATTAACTATTTCAGCAAAACCCTGCCTATCCAAAGCATGCTGATGACTGGCTTTACTCATTGCGATAAACAATGTTCCAAACAAGGAACCCGACGCACCGCCCATAGTCGACATCAGCGTCATGCCAATTTTCTGCCAGGCTCCCGGCCAATCCAGCAAAGATAATTCCTCGGCCTGACTCAACAAAGCAGTGATGCCCCGCTGCAAATTGATAACATGATCGCCGTCACCGATAGCTTGATCCAATGCTGTCACTTCATCAGCATTGGCTTCGATGGTATCGGCGACGGCTTTGATTAAATCAGGTAAAAGCGATGCACTGTAGGTCATGCAATTGTCTCCTTATCGAAGCAGCAATTCTCAGTTTGATCTTTTCGGCGTCATTTTTGGCTGGAAAAAGCCTTTTGAGGAACGCCGTAAACCCTTCCATGGGGGCTTGGCAGCAGCATCCCTGCTGCCGACATCCTCAAAAAGCTTCCCCCAGCCCTTTTTTCACTTCAAATTGAGAATTGCTGTTATCGAAGAATAAATAGTGGTGATCTATAATAGACGTTCACGCTACCGGCCATCCATAAATTAATCGAATCATCTTCCTGCCTCAATCATCATTATGAAAGCGCATTATTTTAAAAAGAGTGCGCTTGCTCGTCAGGCTGAAAGTTTGATCCAAAAACAATCTTACTATGTTTAAAACTGCGATAGAAATTGATGTTCTTTGCGTCGGACATGCCTGTTACGATCTGGTTTTTTCCGTTCCCCACCATCCCAAGGCGGATGAAAAACTGGTTGCGGACAGCTTGATCAGTTGCGGAGGAGGCCCCGCTGCCAATGCGGCAATTACCGTTTCATTACTCGGCTTAAAAGCCGGATTTGCCGGCTATTTGGGTCATGATATTTACGGCGAAAAGCATGTGCAGGAATTGATAGAGAATCACGTCAATACCGACCTCATCGTCAGAGGCAGCGATCCCACGCCCTTATCGACAGTCATCGTAAAACCGGACGGTGCAAGAGCATTGATCAACTACAAAGGCGATACGCAGGCACTCAAAGCCGGAAGTATTGATTTTTCAACGATCCGTCCGCGCGTCATTCTTTTTGATGGCCACGAACCTCACGTGTCCATGCCCCTGGCCCATCAAGCGCGTAAAGCCGGCATAGCCACTGTTTTGGATGCCGGCTCCATTCACGAAGGAACCTTAGGCTTGATGCCGTTAGTCGATCATTTGGTCTGTTCCGAAAAATTCGCACGACAATATGCCGGCGACACCGCCCTGGCCTTAAATCGCCTGGCCGAATTCGCCCCCTCTGTTGTGATTACCCTGGGAGAACAAGGCCTGATCTGGAGACAGGGGCAGCAACAAGGAAGCTTACCGGCATTTCAAGTCGAGGCTATCGATACGACCGGTGCCGGAGATGCTTTCCATGGCGCATTTGCCGCAGGCTTATGCCAACCCATGCCCTGGCATGAACTGTTGCATTATGCCAGTGCGACTGGCGCCTTGTGCACAACAAAAACCGGAGCCAGAACAGGCTTGCCTGATCAAAAGGCCGTATCGGCCTTGCTTGCCATCACTGGATAAGCGGCCATCAAGCCTCTTTCCATTTTATATTGCACCCGATACTGGGCAACTGATTGGCATCTACCGGCTTTCCGGCCAATAAATTATCCAGTGCATGACGCAGATCTTCGCCGGTAAGCGGCACGTCGTTTTTAGGTGTTGCACCGTCCAAACGCCCCCGATACACACACGCCAAATCCGCATCGAACAAATAAATATCGGGCGTACAAGCGGCTTGATAGGCTTTGGCAATCGACTGGCTTTCATCATAAAGATAGGCAGCGAAAGGATTGCCCCATTCCGCCATCAGTGCGTGCATTTTATCCGGCGCATCGTCCGGATAATTTTGAATGTCGTTAGAGCTAATCGCTATCGTAGCGATGCCGTTTGACGCATACGATTGAGCAATAGCGATTAATTGAGGCTTGATGTGCAATACATAAGGGCAATGGTTGCACATAAACACAACCAGTGTCCCGATGGCTCCTTTCAGATCGCCAAGCGACTTGATTTCGCCGCTTATCGTGTCCAGCAGCTTAAAATCCGGGGCTCTTGTTCCTAAAGGCATCATATTCGAGGGTGTTGCGGCCATGGTTATCTCCTGTAGATTATTAAATTTTAGGTACTTGTTTGATCAAAATCCGAAGATTCAAATTCAATCAGCTACGCGGCTTTTCCAGCCAAAAAATAAAATTATGACTTTACATAGCCATCCCAAAGCCGGTCAAGCAATGAAAAATTGATATGTGTTGCCAATGTATCGGTTATCATTTCAATCCCCTGTTCGCGGCGCTGACCCTGATCAATTGAACGCGACTTCTGCTCATTTAAACCGGCCCACACCAGCAGCGCATCACAAGCGGCGGTCTGATCGAACAAACCATGCAAATAGGTTCCGGTAATTTGATCATCAACGGAACAGGCACCATCAACGCCTTGATCGCTGATAACCAAAGGCCTTGTTAGCGCCGGACCTTGGGTTAGGCCGGCATGGATCTCATAGCCTTGCACGGGAACGTTACCCAGACTTAACACACCGACCACCTGGCAAAGCCGCTTGTCCTTGTTTAAGGTCGTTTCCATATCAAAATACCCCAAGCCGTTGCTGGATCCCGGCATTCCCTCAAGTCCCAAAGGATCATGGATCTGTTGGCCCAGCATCTGAAAGCCGCCGCAGATTCCTATCAGCTTGCCCCCATATCGCAGATGCCGCTCAATGGCCTTATCCCAATTCTGCAGCCTCATCCACGCCAAATCGTCTCTTACCGATTTACTGCCCGGCACAATAAGCAAATCGGCACCTTTCATTTGCCGGGGATCATGCAAAAACTCCAGGGTTACGCCGGGATGGTGTAACAGCGGATCAAAATCGGTATGGTTGCTGATTCTGGGCAAACACGGCACGACGATCCTGAAATCAGCATTGCGATTCGCCGGATTGGCCGATATGGCATCCTCGGCATCCAGATAAAGCGAGGTTAGATAAGGCAAAACGCCCAAGACCGGTTTGCCGGTTTCTTGTTCCAGCCAAGTCAATCCCGGGGTTAACAAATTAATGTCGCCCCGGAAACGATTGATCACAAAGCCCAGAATACGACGGCGCTCACTCTCGGACAGGCAAGCCAGGGTTCCGATGATATGAGCAAACACGCCGCCCCTATCAATGTCGGCGATCAATAAGACGGGGCAGTCGACCTGCTCGGCAAAGCCCATATTGGCGATATCGCCTTGACGCAGATTTATTTCTGCAGGACTGCCCGCGCCTTCAACAATCATCATCCGATACTGATTCGAAAGCCGTCCGTATGAATCAAGCACAGCGTTTAAAGCGGTCGCTTTATAATCATGATAGGTTTTGGCGTCCTGATTTTCCAATGCCTTGCCGTGAATGATGACCTGTGCCGTCCGGTCGGTCGTAGGTTTCAATAAAACGGGATTCATGTCGCTATGCGAAGCAAGGCCGCATGCTGCCGCCTGAACCGCTTGAGCCCTGCCAATTTCTCCGCCATCGATCGTTACCGCACTGTTCAGCGCCATATTCTGCGGTTTGAATGGCACCACGCTCATGCCTTTGCGATAATAGTAACGGCATAAGCCGGTCACCAGCGTGCTTTTACCGGCATCCGAGGTGGTGCCTTGAATCATAAGGGTTTTGAATGTCATCAGGCATCATTGGGTTGAATACTTTCATTACTCCCTTTTGACCGAAAAAACGTCTAGGAATGGGAAGGTGTGGGGTATGCCTAGCGAGGATGTCGGCAGCAGGGAGCTGCCGCAAGCCCCCATGGACGGGTTCACGGCGTTCCTCGATAGGCATACTCCACACCAAACATACTTGAACGATTATTGAGTAAGAAGAGAGTATTAAAACATGCCGATCGCAATACGATACATAAAAACAGATTTTCTTAAATGAGTTTAACGCTCTATATCCTGTCGGCAGTTCTTATCGACCGGTGTTTGGGGGAGCCAAAACGCTTCCACCCTCTTGTTGGCTTCGGCACTTGGGCGAACTTTCTCGAACAACGTTTATGGCACGCAAATACGAGCCGGTTTGAGGGTTTGATCGCCTTAATATTAGCCGTCTTCCCTATCACACTGCTTGTTTACGGACTGGATCGCATCATTCATGCTGACGCCCTGATTCACCCGGTCATATTGTACTTTTGCATAGGAGCAAAAAGCCTCAAGCAACATTCGGAGCGTGTTTTTGCCGCGCTTGACAGATACGACATAGTTCAGGCTAGGCAGCAGGTTGCCATGATCGTCAGTCGCGAAACTGTTAACATGGGCGCTTTGGCGGTTCGTAGGGCAGCAATAGAATCAGTTCTTGAAAACGGTGCGGATGCCATTTTTGCCCCGTTGTTCTGGTTTATTGTTGCAGGCCCTGCCGGTGCTGTTTTTTACCGGCTAGTGAATACGCTGGACGCAGTATGGGGCTATAAAAATGAACGCTACAACCGCTTTGGCTGGGCCGCTGCAAGACTGGATGACGGCTTGAATTACTTACCGGCCCGATTGACCGCCTGCAGTTATGCTTTACTGGGCCAAACCCGAAAAGCGTTGCGCAGTTGGCACAGATACTCAGCTTTACTGGAAAGTCCTAACGCAGGACCGGTAATGAGCTCCGGCGCCGGAACGCTCAATATCAAATTAGGCGGCCCTGCCATCTACCATGGCCAGCTCAAAAACAAGCCGTATTTCGGCGGAACCAACGAACCCGCCGATCAGGACATCATCAAAGCAAACCGGCTGATTGATAAAACCCTGTGGTTATGGATCGTGTTAATTACATCAGGAGAAGCACTTGCTGGAACATGGGGGTAAACTGCGCAATGCCGCAACGCGTTATCAGATTCCGCTGGATCAATGGATAGATTTGTCGACCGGCATCAATCCCAATGGCTGGCCGATTCCAGCTATACCGGGCGAATGCTGGGTAAGACTGCCCGAAGCAGACGATGGTCTTGTTGAGGCTGCCAGACGCTATTATCAATCGCCTCATATTTTACCGGTAGCCGGCTCCCAGGCAGCCATTCAGGCCTTGCCATTATTACGGCCTGCGTCTGTCGCCGGCATGTTGAGCCCCGCCTATGCAGAACACGCCGCCAACTGGCAAAAAGCAGGCCATACCCTGATAAATTTGAATCCGGATACCCTAGACGAAACTATCGGCACGCTGGATGTATTAGTATTGATTAATCCGAATAACCCCACCGGCAGGCGCTTCAGTCAAGCACAGCTGCTCGCCTGGCACGAAAACTTGCAGGCACGCGGCGGTTGGCTGATTGTCGATGAAGCGTTTATCGATACGACCCCGGAATGCAGCCTCGGATCCTATTTACCCAGACCCGGCCTGATTATTTTGCGCTCACTGGGAAAGTTTTTTGGCTTGGCAGGGGCCCGATGCGGATTTGTTCTGGCGGATGAGGTTTTACTCAATCAGTTGAATGAACAATTAGGCCCGTGGACACTCAGCCATCCCTGCCGTTATGTGGCCACGCAAGCCCTATGTGACGGGGCTTGGCAAGAACGCACCAGTCTGACACTAAAACAGCAATCACAACGATTGCAGCACTTGCTGGAATCGCACGGACTGATTCCGGACGGTCATACAGACTTGTTCGTCTGGAGCAAAATCCCGCAGGCGCCGGCACTGCATGAACTTCTTGCCCGTCAGGGTATTCTGACCCGGTTATTCGATACCCCTGCCAGCTTGCGCTTCGGTCTTCCCAAAGATGAGACGCAATGGGGGCGGTTAGACATTGCTTTAAAAACCATCCCGCCAGCAGTTTTCGGAGACAAAATCGGCTAAGGGCCTGGCTTTGGCCCAGGCTTCCAATTCCAGCATGGGTTTTTCGTAAAAGGCCTCGACATGCCCAAGACACAAGACCGCAATGGGGCGCCCTCCTTTAGGAATTGCGAGAAGTTCTGCCAGAGCCATGGGATCGAACAAAGAAACCCAGCCAAGCCCCAATCCCTCAGCTCTTGCGGCCAGCCACAAATTTTGTATGGCACAGGCGGCCGAAGCCAAATCCATTTCCGGCAAGGTGCGCCTGCCGAAGATATGTTTTTCGCGTTGATCCGGTAAGGCCACGACCAGCAATTCCCCGCATTCCAGAATGCCTTCGACTTTGAGCTTCATGAACTCGTCATTGCGCTCACCCAATGCCAACGCTGTCTGCAACCGTTCCTGCTCAACCAGTGCATGAATTTTCCGGCGCAATGCAACATCGGTAATCCTGATAAATCGCCACGGCTGCATCAAGCCGACGCTCCCAGCTTGATGAGCCGCCTGCAACAGTTTTGTCAGTAGCGCTTCATCAACCGGCCCCGGCAAAAAATGGCGCATGTCGCGCCGCGCTGAAATCGTCCGGTATACCGCTGCTATTTCAGCGTCACTGAAACGGTGCTCAGACATGCAATGCCACCGAAGCCAAAACAGCCGCCTCCGTCAATTCGACAGCAGCCCCATAAACATCGCCGGTTACGCCACCTAAACGACGAAGCGCGATATAGCGTATTGCCAACCCAACCAATATGGCTACCAGCACCGGCATCCAGCCTATAAACCATAATGTACAGATCAGCCAGGCGGCAAGACTTAATCGAGCGGGGATGAGGGGTAAATTGACGATCATTTTTTCACCCAACCCGCCCGGACGGACATAGGGCGTAGTCAACATCATCGCCATGATAGCCAACCGGCCCAGCATCGGCACAATCAATAATACTGCAGTGTCAGATTGTTTGACTATTTCGACCAAGGCCGCCCATTTCAGCATCAACACCAGAATGAGCCAAATCACAGCGATTGGGCCTGCTGCCGGGTCTTTCATAATCGCCAGACTGCGTTCACGGCTGCCCATCCCGCCTGCCCAGGCATCGGCGCAATCGGCGAGTCCATCCAGATGGAGTCCGCCGCTAATCCCGACCCACAGGATCAAAAGCATGGCCGCTTTAAGTTCCGGCTGACCTGTTCCTAATAAAACCAGTACAAAAACCAGCATCAAACCGATCAATAAACCAACCAAAGGATAAAACAACACCGATTGCCCCCATTGGCGCTCGCTGGATTCAAAACGGACAGGCAGAGGAATTCGCGTTAAAAATTGTAGGGCTAATATCAATGAGTGCATGGCATATTAAATAAAAAAGGCGATTCAGTGATCGCCTTTATGATTTGTTATCGAGATTGATCTGCGTTTATTCGCGTCTTTCCCGCAAGACATCGTTTTTACGTATCGGCTCACCCCTGCCATTTTATTAGATGTAGGTGATTGATTGAAATCAAGTACCTACACCCTCAATTGACAGCGAGTGATTAGTTACGTTTTTACTTCAACGGTCGTCCTTTAGCATCCTTATCCATGTGCTTGCTGAGCAGCAGCGCAAACTCGAGAAACCCCCACAATACGCCATACCCGCCGGTCAAAAAAGTCACCACAATCTGACATAGACCGATCAGGTAAAAACCTAAATAAAACCGGTGAGCCCCAAATAATCCCAAAAAGAACGCGAGCAAAACCGCAATCATACGGGATTTTACCGCTTTATTTTCCAGATAAACGCCTACCAGCCCAATCGTGGTAACTGTTCCATCTTTTTGCTCAAACATCACGTCGTCACCGGTTTCCGGCTCACCCGGTGAAGTCCACTGATCCAGATGAAATTCGTAAAATGAATCACCGCTTTTGATAACGCCTGTTTGCCTGCCTAAATCAAAACTTTCTATGTGTCCAATCATGGTTCGTCTTACCTTCTTTTTATAATTATTAACGTTATCTATAAATACTCTGCTTCAGTATCCGCGCAGAAGTCGGTTTAAGCTGCACTGATACCTGCCTGCTCAAAAGTCGCCATTTCATTATGCAGCTTGCAAGCCATTTGTAAAACAGGCACCGCAACCAAAGCGCCGCTGCCCTCGCCCAAACGCATATCCAAATTCAGCAAAGGTCGTGCCTTCAAAAAGGCCAATACCCATTGATGGCCGCGCTCCTGCGAAACATGTCCGTAAAAAAACCATTCTGCACAATCCGGCGCCATTTCAACGGCGATCAAAGCGGCTACGGTACTGATAAACCCATCAACTAACACAGGCATGCGCTGTTGAGCTGCGCTTATGTAGGCACCGGTCAATGCAGCAATCTCAAAACCACCCAGACATTTCAGCATATCGATAGGAGAATTCAACGCCGGTAGATGCAGTGCCAATGCTGCTTCTATCAGCGCTGCTTTTCGCTGGATACCCGCAGCATCCAGACCGGTTCCCGCCCCGGTCAATTCATGCGGACTGATCTTTAACACCGCTGCAGCCAGGGCGCTGGCGCTAGTGGTGTTACCTATGCCCATTTCGCCACCTATGAACAAATGCACTTGCCGGAGAACCGCTCTGTCCACAGCACTTTTTCCGGCGTTTAATGCCACTTCCAACTGCGCCTGCGTCATAGCCGGTTGCACCGCAAAATTTGCCGTTCCCGGACCCGCTCTGTCCACGATTAATCCGGTCAGTTCAAGTGGCGAGCGCAGCCCTGTATCGACAACTTCAAAACAAGCCCCCAAATGACGCGCCAAAACGTTGGCTGTAGCGCCGCCGTTCACAAAATTGGTCACCATTTGCCCGGTCACTTCCTGGGGAAACGCCGACACACCGGCTTCAGCAATGCCATGATCGGCCGCAAAAACCGTGACCTGAACCGATTCGATCGTAGGCTGTCCGGTTTGCTGTAATGAGGCCAGACGAACAGCTATGTCTTCCAAAAAACCTAAAGAACCCGGAGGTTTGGTTAATGTTGCCTGTCTGACTCTGGCTTGCTCGGCAAATGCTTCGCCTGCAGGCTGAATGGAGGCCTTTATCCAGTCCATTTTAATACCTGCGGCAAACCCGCCGTAACCAGGACAACCTTATCGCAAACTTGCGCGAGTTGCTGGTGCAGACGCCCTGCTTCATCGACAAACCGGCGCGTGCCTTCCCCGAGAGGAATAATGCCCGACCCGACCTCGTTACTGACCAGAATCAAATCACCCGGCAGCTTATCAACACACTCGATCAAAGCACTGACTTGCTGTTCAAAAAAGGGCAACTGCACAGTGCCTTGATCATCGAACAAAATATTGCTTAACCATAAAGTCAGACAATCGACCAAAATACAATGTTCGCCAGCTGACTGCTCTTTTAATACATCGGCCAATCTGATCGGCTCTTCAACCGTTTTCCAGTGTTGCGGGCGATCAGCACGATGCCTTGCAATTCGCGCCTGCATTTCATGATCACCTGCCGTAGCCGTCGCACAATAAACAACCTGCTTACCTGAATCCCCGGCACATTGCTCGGCATAGCGGCTTTTACCGGACCGCGCGCCCCCTAAAATAAGAGTCAACACGGTTAATCGTCTTTAAGCCGGACAGCCAGCACATCGCATTTTGCGTAATGCAGCACACCGTTGGCTGTAGAGCCCAGCAGCAAAGCCAGGCCATGCCGTCCGTGCGAACCCACCACGATCAAGTCCACCTCATTTTCTTCAGCCACACGCACTATTTCGAGTTTCGGACTGCCAAATTCCAGCCATTGACTGGAAGCAGGCACGCCCAGCTGACCAGCCAATTTTGTCAACCTGATTTTGGCCGATTTCATTAATTCTTCCGTCAAATCGATATCAAACGGAATATCCGGTCCATAGGCGGTATCCATTATCGGCAGATTATCTACAACATGCAGCAGACTCAGTTTGGCTTTAAAACTGTCGGCCAGCGCTTTCGCTCTATCGGCAATCAACGTGCTGTTGTCCGAAAAATCAGTGGCTAACATTATATGAGCGTAGTTTTGCATCATGCCTCCTAAAAAGCGGCAGGGGGTGCTTCAGGAAAAAGTAACCCCACCAGCTGGTAAGAAGCCAGCAGATAAAGAAAAGAAACACCTAATCCTAATAACAATGATTGAGAGAGTGCATGGCGGAAAATGTGGCCACTGGCCAACCAATGCCACACGATGAATAACACCAAAGTAAACAGCGACAGGATAGTAATATGTCCTGAAGCCATGGTCGCAATGCTGGGTAAGGCAAGAAAACTGATGACGGCGTCGACGCCAAATAGCGCACACGCCGTTTGTTCAAAGCGTTCGGGTTTACCCCAAAAAAACAACAGCACTTTACTGAAGGCCAGTATTAAAAAAACACCTAACAGTATTTGCAACAATGAATCACTGAACGTCTCATTGATTCTCAGAACAAGAAAGCTGACAACCGAGTAAAGCAGGATCAAACGGAATAACAATCCTCGGGTATAAGGAATGTCCTGAGGTCCCTTTTTAAGCAGGGCAATATTGAAAAACAGCTTTAACCACTCGTACATGCCTCTTGTGCCTCTTCAAGTTTACTTTCCGCCGTCAACCAGGCTTCCTCCGCACGCGACAAATCTCTGTCGACCTGCGCCTTTTGTTCCAACAACTGCTTTAAACGATTCTTTTCAGTCTCCTGGTAAATGACCGGATCGGCCAATTGCTGTTCAATTGTAAATTGCTGTTGATGCAATTTTTCTACTGTTTGTTCCGCCCGCTTTATGGCGTCGACTAATGGCTTGAGCTTGTGCCTGCGCTCGGCGTCCTGTTTTCTTTGATCTTTTCTGGATACGTTAACCGCATTGTTTGCAGTTGAAGGATCTTCCTCGCCTTTTTTCTGATCTGTCAACCATTGACGATAGTCGTCCAGATCACCATCGAATGCCTGCACAGAGCCATTGGCCACCAACAGCAGTGAATCAGTGACCGAGCGCAGCAAATGACGGTCATGCGAAACGATGACCATAGCTCCCTGATAATCCTGCAAGGCCACACTCAGGGCATGGCGCATTTCCAGATCCAAATGGTTAGTAGGCTCATCCAGCAGCAGCAGATTTGGATTTTGATAAACCAAAAGAGCTAGCACCAAACGCGCCTTTTCCCCTCCGGAAAACGGCTCTACCGCTTCCATGACTTTATCGCCCTGAAAATCGAAGCCACCCAGATAATTGCGCAATTCTTTCTCTGTCGCCCGTTTATCCAGAGCTTGTAAATGCCATAGCGGACTCTGATCCACACGCAATTGCTCGAGTTGATGCTGTGCAAAATAGCCTATTTTGAGCATGTCCGAAATCAGCAATTGCCCTGCAACCGGCTGCATTTGGCCAGCCAGTACTTTAATCAAACTTGATTTACCGGCTCCGTTAGGTCCCAACAAACCGATGCGGTCGCCAGGAGAGAGGGTTAAATCAACATTATCGATAATGATTTTATCGCCGTAACCAATATCCGCCTGCTTCAGATTGATCAGCGGATTGGGCATTTTATCGGGTTTGGCAAACGTAAAATGAAACGGCGAATCGACATGCGCCTGAGCAATCAGTTCCATCCGTTCCAGCGATTTGATCCGGCTTTGCGCCTGCTTGGCCTTGGTCGCCTGGGCTCTGAAACGATCAACAAAACTCTGGATATGGGCAATTTCCCGCTGCTGTTTTTCAAAAGCCGATTGTTGCTGGGATAATTTTTCCGCCCGCATGCGTTCAAAATCAGAATAATTGCCGGTATAAATTTCAGCTTTATTGCTTTCGATATGAATAATGTGATCGGTGATGCTGTCCAGAAAATCTCGGTCATGGGAAATCAGCACCAGAGTGCCCGGGTATTTACACAGCCAATCCTGCAGCCAGATCACGGCATCCAGATCAAGATGGTTGGTGGGTTCATCCAATAACAATAAGTCCGACCGGCACATCAGCGCCTGAGCCAGATTCAGCCTCATACGCCAGCCGCCTGAAAACGAACTGACCGGATTATTAAGCTGCCCGGGTAAAAAGCCCAGGCCGTTCATCAATCGGGAGGCACGTACCTGAGCGGTATAACCGCCGATATGATCCAGCGCGCCGTGCAGTTCGGCCAATTTGATGCCGTCGTTAACCTGCTCGGCTTCCGCCAGCCGCTTTTCTAACCTGCGTAATTCTTTATCACCGTCGATGACATAATCGATCGCAGAGGAACTCACGCCCGGCGTTTCCTGAGCCACGTGCGCTATTTCCAGATTTGGCGGCATCGAAAAATCGCCCTCATCAGGGTGAAGCTCATCTCTAAGCAAGGCAAATAAACTGGATTTACCCACCCCGTTGGCGCCGGTCAAGCCGATCTTCTGACCTCGATGCAACGTAAAAGAGGCGCCGGAAAACAAGACTCGCGCGCCCCGTCTTAGAGCTACATTTCTAAAATTCAGCATATCTTTACCGTTTCAGGCACAGCAAAACAATCATCCATAATTCCCCTTATCCTAAGCGATCGAGCATTTTTTCAGCTTGTTCGGCGAATTCATCCAGATTGCCTTTTTTTACCGTTTCTCTGGGAATGACCAATGCGGTATTCAATCCAATATAAATGAACACATACCGGTCGCTCTTTTCCACCCTCACCACCTCATCCCAAGGCATGGTGTTTTTTCCGCTTGGCGACTTTTCAAGCAGTCCTTTAGGGTCCAGCGTCAATGTATAAGCGCCAAACATCCTCGCTTTCTCTTTATAGGTGTAATTGGTGAGAATCTGGCGGCGAAAATCGAGCAACAAAATCTTCGGTGACAACCAGGCCCACAAAATGGCCAAAATCACAACATAGGAAGCAGCTCGGATATCACCGTAATAGAAGTAATAAAATGCGCCTATGATGAACATCACGCCAGGCACTATCAGCCGGTTTTTTTTCAGGTTTTGTTGAATTTCATCGGAGTTCAAATATTGCATTTCATTGAAGTGGATTAAATCTTCCTCCCGGAATTCGTATTCGATTTCAAACATGACTGTGTTTATATAAAGTTAAAAGTTTAATTAATAAAAGAGGAAAATCACATCCAGGCTTTAGCCTATCAGCGTTGATCCAAATAAAAAGCGGTTTTTCACGATAGGTTAACTGATTTGCCTGCAGTTCATTACTGGGAACAGAAGAACCACCGTTCAATCAATGACGCCTTAATGCATTTTGATTTTGGCATGCGCACCGCGGCGAAACAGATTCGATAAAGTCAGCATCGCAGTTCTGAAATAACCGTGAATCGCGACTTGATGCATTTTATACAAGGACAAATAAACCAATCTGGCTATAAAACCGCCTATGGTTACCGAGCCGATGAGATTGCCCATCAGGTTGCCTACCGTAGAGTATTTTCCCAGAGAAACCAGTGAGCCGTAATCCAGATAGACATATTTGACCGGCGGCTTGCCTTGCAAACGGTTCATGATGGTTTTAGCCAGCGTGGTTGCCTGCTGATGAGCCGCCTGAGCGCGTGGCGGAACATTATGATCATGGCCGGTCCAAGGACAGGCCGCACAATCGCCCAGGGCAAAGATATCAGCATCGGACGACTGTAAATACTCATCGACAATCAGCTGATTGATCCGGTTTGTTTCCAGGCCATCCAGTTGGTTCATCCAGTCAGGCGCCTTGATACCGGCCGCCCAGACTTTCATATCTGCAGCGATAAACTCACCGTCGTGCGTCTCAATACCGTCCTTGGTAACCTCTACAACACGCCGACCCAGTTTCAGATCAATATTCAATTTGACCAGTTGCTGCTGCGTTGAAATGGCGAGTTTGGGAGGTAATGCGGGCAGCAATTGTGTCGCTGCTTCAATAATCGTAATTTTAACGGCGCCGGCCTGGTCCATGCCATACACAGCCAGCAAGTGAGTCACTTCGTGCAATTCCGCCGAGAGTTCCACGCCGGTGGCGCCGGCACCTACGATGGCTATGGACAACGGTTTATCAATTGAGGCGCTGCGGCTGACATGACGGCGAATGTAGAGTTCGACCAATTGCTTCTGGAATCTGAACGCTTGCGAGGTCGAATCCAGAAACATGCAATGCTCATCCACACCTTTGATATTAAAGGTATTGCTGACACTGCCGACTGCCATGACCAGCGTATCGTAGGTGAATGTACGACTGGGTATCAGTTCTTCGCCACTCTGACTGAAAGTTGGGCTGACATACACTTCCTTTTTTTCGCGGTTCAGGCTTTCCATTCGGCCCAAGCGAAAACGAAAGCCGTTACGATGCGCTTGCGCCAAATATTCGACTTGTTCTGTTTCATCCAGGGTTCCGGCCGCGACTTCATGCAACAACGGTTTCCAGATGTGCGTCGACGAAGCATCGATCAGATAAATTTCAGCCAGACCTTTTTTGCCTAATTTTTGACCCAAACGGGTTGCCAACTCAAGGCCGCCCGCGCCGCCGCCCACAATTACGATTTTATGCCTGCCTTCATTTGTGTCAGTCATCGCTCCCCCTAAATCATTTACCTGCATTGGGTAAATTTAGAATCAGTCCGTCCGTTTTATCCCCCATAAACGTTCGAGGATAAGCGCCGTCCCATTTTTGAACTGCATTATAACGAATCAATTCCGTCGTGACCGATTTTGCTAACAATTGGTTGGCCTCAGCTTGCGCATGAGCTTCCTTGATAATTCGATATGCTTCTGCATCGGCTTCAGTCCGTTTGGCATTCGCATCAGAGATGGCAGCCATCTCTCTGGCCTCCGCTTTTTTAACCTCTTGCTGAGCCTGTTGCTCAACAATTTTTAACTGGGCTTTTTCCCGTTCCAGCTGTTCCTGACGCTCCTTAGTTTGAATGACGGCTGTGGTCACAACATCCGGCAGCGTAATATCCCGAAACAAAACCGCTTTAATCACCAGACCTTTGGGTTCAAGGTACTCTTTTAACCCTTCTTCCATATAGCTCTGTAAAGCCTGCTGAACATTATCCTGATAAAAATCCTGTGATTGCGTAACCGTTTTACCCGCCTCTCGCAATAATGAGCGAACTTTGGGCGAAATATGCTTATCAACGACATCATTCAATTGCCCTGTTTCCTGCAAGATTTCAGGCGTTTTTTGAGCCTGCAACTGGAAAGTTATTGAAATATCCATGGAGGTTTTCAACTTATCCTGAGAGGGCACCTGAACTTTTTCCCAGGTGTACGTTAATTGCCGCAAATCGAAACTGACAAAATTTAATAACGGATTAACGATATGCAGGCCTTCACCGTAAGGTTCCGGCTGAACCCGACCAAACAACGTCGCCACTTTATTATGTCCGGGCTCTACTGTCGTATAAGAATTCAAGACCACCAGCAGCCCCAATAACAAACCGGCCCCATAGCCCAGGTAACTCAGTTTTATCATCTCAATTTCCTGATTTTTATTAAGCACAAGAGAACAAACTGTAATAATATGTATACAAACTCACCATGACGATTGAATGCTATGCGCCCCTTGATCTTGTTAAGTCTGCTTGTCTATCCGGCTTTTCTGCTGGCGGAGCCTCCACCCATTCTGGATTCTGTCCCGGAACCCCCCGAACCGCCGATGCCGGTTGAAAGCGGCGAAGTCATGGAGCCGGATATTACAATTATTCGTAAGGGAAAAAAAACCATACAAGAATACCGCATAAACGGTCAGCTTTACATGGTTAAAGTAATACCTGATATTGGACCGGCTTATTATCTGATCGATACCGATCGCGATGGCAATATGGATGTGCGAGGAACTGATTTGGACCGTGAAGGCATCAATATCAATCAGTGGAAAATTCTGGAATGGAATTGATTATCCACATTTATCCGGTGTAAATATTTCGCCTTGGGTTTGGCGATAGCCGTAACCCAAGAGATAGACTTTTAGGTACGTGGATACTTCGATTGTTGAGTTTAGTTCTAAGAGCTAACCCAAACTTCCGGTCACATGAATTGCCTCAGAATAAGTCATTGGCCATAGACTGGAATTTGTTGAGTTTTGCGCCCAGCTTTTCGTAGACCTCACCATAGTATTGAGGATCGACAGCCAATTCAGTGAGACGAGGTTCATCGGGCAACATTTCAAGGCCATCAAACAAATGCTGCACCGCGTGAACAACACAACCTACCAGCGTTGAAACCTGCCAAAATTCCTCGTGATAAGCGGCTTCGTGATGATGCCCCATAGCAACCACAAATACTTTCGGCAATCCCCAAGCATTGCCGACCAGTGAACCAATTTCACAGTAGTCTGTTTTTGCTTTAAGCCGCAACGCATCGATAATGGTCAGATGATCATGACTCACTGCCTGAAAAGCCTCATGCGTTTCTTTGGGCATCACGTCGGCCAAACACAGTAAGCCCAAGTTGTGGAGAAGGCCCGCCGTTTGGGCCGTTTGATGAAACATCGAGTTTTTTTCGTAGCCCGACACACCGGCGGCTAATAATCCTGAGCCTTCCGCTACCAGCATGCTACTGGCCCAAAATTGCTTTAAGTCGAAAGCGGGGCAATTGGCTGTATTAAACGGCGCAATAACGGCTAAGCCCAGACTGACGCTGCGCACGACATTTAAGCCTAAACGTGCGCACGCATTTTCCACCGTCAGAACCGGCACTAACGGCGCAGCCCAGGCTGAATTGGCTAAAGCCAACAAACGCGCGGCAATACTGGGGTGTTGGTTGACGACATTGGATAATTCCCGGAAACCGATATCTTCGCTGGTAAGCGCTTTTATCAGTTGCAAAGCAGAGTTGGGTAACACCGGAATTCTCAGATGATGCGCAATGTGTTCTGCTACAGGATTATTTTCCATATATGGCCTTATTTCCCGCTAACCATTTTATTAATAAAGGCAGCAAGACTGATTTTTTCGAGGAATCGTTTTGGAACTTTATCATTCAGCAAGCCAATAATCGTCATCTAAACACACTGTTCCAGTAAAAAAAGAAAGGTCATAAACCCGATCGTATCAAGAGAAACCGGCTGCCATCCTGAGACAAGTTCAGAATGGCCGGAGATACTTTTACCAGTCAAAATAGAATTGAAGGCATAAGCTTAGCTTGTAATTACAAAACGAACTGCATCCAGCTTAATTTTCGCTTCTTGAATATGTTCATGTAACAGTTCGGTAAAGTCTTTTAACTGCTCAATCTCTTCTTCGCGAATCGAGGGATTCACTTTCCTTAGCCTGACCAGCCTTTTAATCTCAGACGTCAAGGTAGTCAACATCAGAAGAGTCGCTCTCTCAATCATTGCGTTCATTTCAAGAGTTGCTTTTTGTTCCGCCAGATTCAGCAAATGCGTAATGGGCAAACGTTGATTATTGAGAAATGCCACGATTTGCCTTTTATCAAATTTAACCCCCGAATCGACGATCTGTTCGTGCAGAATGCTGTTCGTGACATCATTTTTATTTTGATCGATTAACACGCGAATAGGCGCAGAAGGCAAAAACCGCCTCACCTGCAGCGATTCGGGCGCGCTACATTCAACGACAAACAGGCATTCCAGAAAAAACCGTCCCGCCTTGACTTGATCGAGCTTGACCACACTGACTGCGGCATTACCCGTTTCACTGGATAACACCATGTCCATAGATGCAGTCACCATGGGATGCTCCCAGGTCACAAACTGCAAATCTTCACGCGCCAGACCAATGACCCGGCTGGTCGTCAGGGTTATGCCATCATCAGGAAGCCCCGGAAAATGGGCCAGGCGTAAATGTTCACTAGGCCGCAGGATATGGCAATCATTGGAATGAAATTCTATATCCACACCATAACAATCAAAAATATCTTCCAGGTACGGCCAAAGCGTTCCTTCATTGTCTATGGCTTGCAACTGGTCGATAAGTTGATGAGCCGATTCTTTCCGGCAGGAGTTCAACTCCAGCAACAAATCCCTGCCATTATGAAGTTCAATGTCTATTTCCGTGGCCAATGTCTGGGTCTTGGTGATCAACCGATCCAGCTCTGCCTCATTCAACGCCTGTAAGACCGCAGTCAATTCCTTGGTAAGGATATCCGCAACTTGTTGCGCCGCGTGACAATTGACTCGAAATGCATTCAAACCCTCGTCATACCATCGATACAAAAAATGATCTTGCGTCTCTTTGATATAAGGAATGTGAATTTGAATCACGTGTTGTTGGCCAATCCTGTCCAAACGCCCAATACGCTGTTGCAATAAGTCGGGATTAGTCGGCAAATCAAAAAGGATCAGATGATGCAAAAACTGAAAATTGCGCCCTTCACTGCCTATTTCCGAACAAATCAACAACCTCGCCGCACTTTCTTCATCCGCAAAATAGGCCGCTGCCCGGTCGCGTTCGATAATACTCATGCCTTCATGAAACACAGCAGCGGCAATGCCGGCGCGGGTTTTTAAACTGTGCTCAAGCTCAATGGCCGTCTGAGCTTTTTTACAGATTAGTAGCGCTTTTTTGCCGCGCAGCGATTTGAGGGTATCGACCAGCCATAAATAGCGAGGGTCATTTTCCATTTTTTCGGTAACTTGACCTTCCAACGGATAACCCTGGCACTGGCGCTCGGGAAAGCCCTTGACCGTTTGCCTGGAGTTTCTGAATAAAATCCGCCCGGTGCCGTGATGATCCAACAGGATTTTTAACAGTTCGGACCGAGCTGCATCTGCAAGATCGGGATCATCTAACTGTTTAAGCAGATTGCCGGCATTGTCGTTCTGAAGTAAATGGCTTAAATTTTTCCTGGCCTGTTCTGATAAAGGCTGAGCCTCAATCAATAACTTTGCAGCTTCTGCAACCGGCTCAAACTGCTTCTCTTCTTCCAAAAACGCGGTAAAGTTATAAAAACGATCGGGATCCAGTAAGCGTAACCGAGCAAAATGGCTCTGCTTGCCCAATTGTTCGGGCGTTGCCGTCAATAAAATCAGCGAGGGTGAAATGCGCCCTAATTGTTCGACAAACAGGTAATCCTGGCTTGGCGCGTCTTCGCTCCATTCCAGATGATGCGCTTCATCAACAATCACCATATCCCATTCGACTGCCAGCGCTTGTTGCTGGCGTTTTGGATACGCTGAAAAAAAGCCCTGACTACACAAAATAAGCTGTTCCGTCATAAACGGATTGTCTTCATGTGTTTCCAGGCAACGCTCTTCATCGAACAAACTGAAGCGCAAATTAAACCGCCGCACCATTTCCACCAGCCATTGATGCAGCAGACTGTCCGGCACGATAATCAGCACGCGCCGGCTCAAACCATTAACCAGACGATGATGTAAAATCAGGCCGGCTTCAATCGTTTTACCCAAGCCCACTTCATCAGCCAGCATAATTCTGGGTGAAGCACGTCCTGCAGCCTCATGCGCAATATAAAGCTGATGCGCAATCAACGAAGCTCTGGCTCCTTGCAAGCCTTTAACCGGAGATTGTTGATGCTGCTGTAAATGCCGCCAAGTTTCGTAACGAAGTTGAAACCAGTTGCTGGGATCAAATTGTCCGGTAAACAATCGATCCTGGGGTTTATTGAACTGGATATGATGGCTTAATTCTATTTCTTCCAGCTCCATTTCCTGATGACCGTCATCACGACCAAAGTAAGTGATCAATCCGCCTTTTTCAGCCAGACCGGTGATGGTCATTTTTTGACCTTCTGCGGACTCTACGACATCGCCCACGCTGAATTTAACGCGCGTCAATGGCGCATTATCCTGCGCATAGAGTCGCTTTTCGCCGGTGGCGAGAAACAATAAACTGACGCGATTGTATGCAGCCTCTTCGACGATACCTAAACCTAATTCTGACTCGGTGTTGCTAATCCAGCGCTGGCCGGGAATAAATTCATTCATGGTTGATTAAAACAGTAATCTTGTAATAAAAATGAGTGTGGGGAATTTGTCTGTGAATCACTTGCTTTAACTAACTTTGGATTATTTAAATGTCAGTGAACACAAGATTATTAATAGCTATTCAAGTTGATAGCTACGATTATTTTTAGCAAGCAATGGTAGATCCATCATAAGCGGCAAAATTCCTTTATTTAAGTTCAGCAAGCAGCTGCGACATCATTGATTCGGCCTGACTCAAATAACCGGCACCAAATAAATTGAGATGATTGAGAATGTGGTAGAGATTATAGAGAATCTTTCGCTGAGCGTAACCTGCATCCACTGGAAATAGTTCACGATACGCCGCGTAAAAACCGGCGCTGAAACCGCCGAACAACTCGGTCATGGCCAAATCGGCTTCATGATCCCCAAAATAACAGGCCGGATCATACAAAACAGGTTGCCCCAGGTTGTCAGCCGACGCATTACCAGCCCACAAATCACCATGTAACAAAGAGGGTTTGGGCTGGTAGGTGTCGAAGAAAACCGGCAATGACGCAGTTAATTGCTCGCCTTTTCTTTGCAGACTGCCTGAATATCCGTTTTCAGCCGCCAATCGCAATTGAAACCCTAAACGGCGCTCTCGCCAAAAAGTAATCCAGTCATCGTATTGCCCGTTTAATTGCGGCGTACTGCCAATCGTATTATCCAGATGCCAACCGAAATAAGCTTGCCGCTGCAAATGCAGGGTAGCAAGTTGCTGCCCCAGGCGTTCATCGGCTTGGTTCGACTTATGATTGAGCTCCAGATATTCCAGCACAATGAATGCAGATTCCTTTGTCTGACCATAAGTAATCGGCACAGGCACTCTGACACTTCGGGTCGCAGCCATCGCCTCAAGCCCGGCAAATTCAGCAGCAAACATGGCCTCGCGCTCAGGGCGATTCAATTTGACAAAATAGGCTGCATCTTGAGCCTGCAGCCGGTAAGCCGCGTTAATGTCGCCTCCGGCAATGGCTTGCACACGACTGATCCTGACCGGCTGGCCAATGACGGCTTCAAGGTGTTGAGTTATAGGATCCCAATTCATAAGCTCAGGATTTTCTGTCCTCTATTAAATTTTTGTTTTAAAGCGCCCTGGCCTTTAAATAAGCCAGTTCAGAAATATCGCCCCAGCGTATGACTTGTTTTTTAAACGCCATGACTGATTCGAATACTTTTTTAGACGCCGCATCCTTATCGGATAACTCAGCAACGACTTCTTCTGAAATACGCTTCAATGTCTTCAGCACGTCATCCGGTAATGGCAGCACTTTGACGCTGTGCTTGTTAATCAGCGTATCCAGCGCCTGATTATTACGCGCGGTAAATTCAGCAATCATATCCATATTGGCCGCCTTGCACGCTGTTAAAACAATCTGCTGTAAATCTTTGGGCAAAGCATTAAACGCTTTTTCATTGATCAAGGCTTCAATCGTCGAACCCGGCTCATGCCAACCCGGGTAGTAGTAAAACTTGGCGACTTTGTATAATCCAAACGCCAAATCGTTATAAGGCCCCACCCATTCAGTAGCATCCAACGTACCCGACTGCATCGCTGTAAAAAGTTCTGCGCCCGGCATATTGACGGTAGTGCCTCCGGCACGGCTCAGCACTTCACCACCCAAGCCGGGAATCCGCATTTTCAAACCCTTCAGGTCATCCACCGTTTTTATTTCGCGGTTGAACCAGCCGGCCATTTGCACACCCGAATTACCGGTTGGCGCAGGAATTATACCGAAGGGTTTATACAAATCCCGCCATAATTCCAAACCCCCGCCGTAATAAAGCCAGGCGTTCATTTCCTGCGCAGTCAAACCAAAGGGCACGGCGGAAAAAAATTGCGCCGCTTCCGATTTGCCTTTCCAATAATAGGCGCCGGAATGACCCAATTCTGCGGTACCTTTGGAAACCGCATCGAAGACTTCAAACGCGGGAACCATTTCTGCAGCACCATACACTTTTACCTGTATCCTGCCGCCGCTCATTTCACCAATTAAACCGGCCAACAAATTGGCATTTGTCCCCAGTACTGGAAAATTTTTCGGCCACGTTGTCACCATTTTCCAATTGAACTCGGCCTGCGCCATCGCGGCACGGGGAGCGGAAATCGATACTGCACCTGCTGCCAAGGAGGCTATGCCGGCCGATTTAATAAAGTTGCGCCTCTTCATAATGCTACCGTTACTCGTTGATGCGATTGAATTAAAGCCAAAAAACGTGAGTTTTATAACGTACAACCAAAGAGAACCCTATCTATTAGGCGCCTTTTGCTTCAGTTATATCATCCCGGTCACTTACTGTTCCTTTCCTGCTCTTACCATTAAAGTAATAATGCAAAAGCAAAATTTTGCTTACTTTATCACAAGCCGCTAGCTACGCGCGCGATAAGCCTTTAGGTCCAGCAATTCTCAGTTTGAACTTTTATGTAGATTCGAGGGGAGGCGTAAGCCTTGCGAGGATCGCCGTAAACCCATCCATGGGGGCTTGACGGCAGCATCCCTGCTGCCGACATCCCCGCAAAGCTTACGCCGCCCCTTTTTTATCATCAAGCTGGGAATTGCTGCTTTAGGTCGGCTTAAAAAGGAGAATCTAAACTATCGATATACAACAGCCTTTTTTTGAATTTGAAAGCGGCTTTCAATTGAAACAACTCATGGTAATGAACACCCGCTAGCGCCTCGTCATTTTCAAACATCGTGACTATCCTTGTTCATCGATGGACAGATTACCGGACAAAAAACGGGACACTCTAAAAAGCTATAATACGCTGGGTTATATTATTAATTGAACATCGTTCAATTATTGGTTATAGTTTTCCGGCAATGCGTCTGGCAATGTTTGTTAAGATGCCTACAGGAGGAATTTCATGTTAAAAAAAATCTTGCGCAAGTTATTGACCTTTATCTACAAAGTCGAAGTCAAGGGTCTTGATAACTACCAAAAAGCGGGCAATCGAGTCCTTATCATATCCAATCACACCTCGTTCCTGGATCCTTTGCTGCTGGGGGCATTTCTTCCAGACGACATTACGTTCGCAATCAACACCCAAATATCGGAACGGTGGTGGTTGAAACCGTTTTTGAAATTATCCCAAGTGTTTCCGATGGACCCGACACATCCGTTGTCGCTGAAAGAGTTGATCAACCATTTAAAGAAAGACACAAAAACCGTTATTTTCCCTGAAGGCAGAATTACCGTTACCGGCTCGTTGATGAAAATTTATGACGGTCCGGGCATGGTTGCGGACAAATCCGAAGCGATGATTTTACCGATACGCATCGACGGCGCTGAGTATACGCATTTTTCCAGACTCAGAAACTCCGTCAGATTGCGCCTGTTTCCTAAAATCACCATCAGGATTCTTTCACCCACGCAAATCAAAGCGCCGGATAGCTTGCGCGGTAAAAATCGTCGTAAATTCAGCGGTCATGTTCTGACCGACATCATGACTGAAATGATGTTTGCCACCAGCCATTACCGGCAAACACTTTTTTCAGGATTGCTGGAAGCTAGAAAAATTCATGGCTGCTCACATACCGTGGCAGAAGACCTGGAGCGCAAACCCCTGTCTTATGACTCGCTGATTACCCGTTCTATCCTGATTGGCGATCTGGTCCGCGATATCACCCGGGAAGGTGAAAATGTCGGTGTGTTTTTGCCCAATTCCACTAAAACCTTATGCGTTGTTTTGGGCTTGCAATTGCATGGCCGCACCCCGGCGATGCTCAACTATTCGACCGGTTCATCCGGCATGTTGTCAGCGTGTAACACCGCCCAGGTAAGGACGGTTCTGACCTCTCGCCGCTTTATCGAACTGGGTAAATTTCAAAATGAGGCCGATCAATTAAGCCGGCAGATGACACTGGTTTACCTGGAAGACATCGCAAGCGCTGTCTCCTTAGTCACTAAAGTGAAGGCTTATGTCAAATGCAAAACGGCCAATTATTGGTATAAACACACGCGATACAGCGCGGACAGCCCCGCCGTCATTTTGTTTACTTCCGGTTCGGAAGGCACCCCCAAAGGCGTGGTGTTATCCCATTCCAATATTTTAGCCAATCATAAACAAATACAATCACGGATTAATTTCAACGCACAGGATGTCGTGCTGAATTTTCTGCCCATGTTTCATTCGTTTGGTTTCACCGTCGGTACGATGCTGCCTATCATGAGCGGCATGACGACCTTCTTTTATCCTTCGCCACTGCATTACGCGGTCATTCCTGAAATTGCTTACGAAATCAACGCAACGATCATGTTCGGCACCAATACATTTCTCGCCGCTTATGGCAAGAAAGCCCATCCTTATGACTTTTACAGCATTCGCTATGTGGTTGCAGGCGCCGAAAAATTACAGGAAGGCACGCGTCAATTATGGGCCGATAAGTTCGGCATCCGTATTCTGGAGGGCTACGGCGCAACCGAGACCGCACCGGTAACCTCCGTCAACACGCCCATGGATTGCAAACCGGGTACTGTCGGCCGGATCATGCCGGACATGTATTATCATTTGGAAACCATTCCCGGCATCGATGAAGGCGGCAAGCTGCATGTCTCAGGTCCGAATATCATGCTGGGCTATTTGCTGGCCGATAATCCGGGCACACTCGTCCCTCCGGAGTCCATTTTCGGCAAAGGCTGGTATGACACCGGCGACATCGTCCATATTGATGAAGAAGGCTTTATCAGTATTCGCGGGCGCAGCAAACGTTTCGCCAAAATCGGAGGAGAAATGGTCTCTCTTACCGCTGTCGAGCAACTTGCCTCTAAAGCATGGCCGGGCGCATTGCATGCGGCCGTCAGCATTCCCGACCCGAAAAAAGGGGAGCAGATTCTGTTGTTAACTACGCAAAAAAATGCCGTTATCCAAGACATTGAAGCCGTGGCAGAAGGTGTGGCAAAAATCGCCTTACCCAGGAAAATTTTTATCGTCGATGCTATTCCTGTTATGGCGACCGGAAAAATGAATTATCCGGCCGTCACCGATCTGGCTTACCGCATCATCCAATCCAAATCGACTCTTTGATTTTAATGTCACCACCGGCAACTCACCATGCATAAACAAATCTATCCTTTGCTGATTGCGCAGTTTCTTTCGGCATTTGCCGATAATGCGATTTTATTTACCGTCATTGCCATGGTGATGCACTCGACGGAACTGCCAAGCTGGTATGTCCCTGCCTTACAAAGTGTATTTATTGTTGCCTTCGTGGTTTTGGGTCCTTGGGTAGGAAATTTCGCCGATACCCAAGCCAAATCCAGAGTCTTGATCATTGCCAATTTGATTAAGGCCGCCGGAGCGGGTTTACTGCTATTCAACTTTGAACCGTTGATTGCCTATTGCGTCGTCGGTGCCGGAGCCGCAATCTATAGCCCTGCCAAATACGGGATACTGCCGGAACTGGCCGGTCACGCTCAGTTGGTGAAAGCCAACAGCTGGATTGAAGGCTCCACGATTCTGGCCATCCTGACCGGCATGATTGTAGGAGCCAAAGTAGCTGATTTCTCTACCGTCTGGGCATTAAGCGGCACCATTGCGCTTTTTGTGACATCTGCGTTGGTAACTTTATGGTTACCTGTCACAACAGCACACCCAAAAATTCCAGGCTCAAAAATTGTGCTGTTCGGCAAACAAATCATCACCTTTTTTGATACGCCCCGGTCGCGGTTTGCCATTCTCGGCGCGTCCATGTTCTGGGCGGCAGCAGCAACCTTACGGGTCATTCTGGTCGCCTGGGCACCGCTGGTTTTATTATCAAAAAATGCGACTGAAATCGCCGAACTCACCCTTTTTCTGGCAATAGGCATTGTTGCCGGCTCAGCGTTGGTTCCCAGGATGATTCCTCTGGAACACCTGCGCCGCGCGCGAATTCCGGCCTATTTGATGGCCTTGTTCATTTTGGGATTAAGTTTCATGGACGGCCTATGGGAATCACGATCCTTTCTTTTCCTGATCGGTATGTCCGGCGGCATGTTTATCGTGCCTGTCAATGCCGCGTTGCAAGAAATAGGGCAACAAAGCATAGGCAGCGGCAGCGCGGTGGCGTTACAAGGATTTTTTCAGAATGCAGCGATGCTGCTAGCGGTGGGCGGTTACACCTATGCCGCCTCTTTGAATGTCAGCCCGATTTTGGCCATGGCCTGGCTGGGTGTACTGGTGTTTATCGTGACGTTTCTGGTGTCTATCCGTTTACCTGAGAAAACCTAAAAAATCGGCCTTATTTTACGCCGCTGGCTTCCCAGCCTAACATGAAGTTCTCAACCAATAACAACAAGGCTTCTTCGGCATCTTCTACACCCACGGTGTCCATTTTACCTGTCAGCGCCAGCAAACAGACACCATGGATGCCACCCCATAGAGCTCTGGCCGCCTGTTTGATCTGATGTTCAGTCAATCCGGTCGCCATTTGCCGCATAGGTTCTTCCAGAATTTGAAACAGTCTTTCGATTTTAACGGTGTACCAATCCGGCAGTGTTTCGCTTTCCGACAAACGATGCTCGAATAACATGGCCCAGCGATTAAAATTCTCACTGGCAAACGTCAAGTAAGCTTTAGCCAAGGCGATCACTTTTTGATCCGCTTGCCGCTCCTGACTACCCTGTGTCAGCGCTTCAGCAATCGCATCCAGGGTTCGTGCCTGAAGGTGCATGATCAGATCGGCCATGTTATCGAAAACCATGTAGACGCTACCGACGGTATAGCCGATGTCCATCGCTATTTTGCGAACCTTCAATTCGCCATAACCGTCCTCTATCACAATATTCTCGGCGGCTTTCAATACCATATCTTTTATTTCTTCCTGACTGTGCTCGCTTCGTCTTGCCATTTCAATACTCTTTTGATTAATTTATTTGAACGCTTCTTAACCATCCACTCCATAACGTCTAGCCAAGTTGCGGGTAGACCCGTATTTTCCTTCTTGAGTTCAAGAGTATAGCCAAAGGGCAGCTTTTAATCGGTTCAATCAGGCAAAATCCAAAGCCCGTCAAAAAAATCAATGATCTTAAATCCTGGATTGATATCGTTCAGCGAAGACTTCCTTCATTGGTGGTTTCACGATGGATTTTCGCGGCCGCTTAACGCTGCAAGCCTGCCGCCACATCCCTAAATGCCGCCAGCGCTGCTTCCAGATGCTCAATAATTTCCTGCTGCAACACATCCGGCCGCGGCAGATCGTCCAGATTATCCAGGCTATCGTCCTTGAGCCAGAAAATGTCCAGACTGGCCTTGTCGCGGGCGATCAGATCCTCATAAGTAAAATACTTAAAACGCCCGGTTTCCTTGCGTTCATAACGGTTTTCAGGATTATAGCAATCGATGAAATCCCGCAGATCGTCCAGCTTTAGAGTTTTGGTCTTCAGCGTGAAATGTTTGTTGGTACGCAGGTCATAAATCCATACGCCCTGAGTATGCACGTTGCCGTCTTTTGGTTTGGCATCAAAGAACAGCACGTTGGCCTTAACGCCTTGCGCGTAAAAGATGCCGGTGGGCAGCCGCAGCAACGTATGCACATCGCAGTTTTCCAGTAACTTCTTGCGAATTTTTTCACCCGCCCCGCCTTCAAACAGCACGTTATCGGGCAACACCACAGCCGCTTTACCATCCTGCTTCAAAATGGTGACGATATGCTGCAAAAAATTGAGCTGTTTGTTGGACGTGGTTTCCCAAAAGTCCTGGCGTTCATAGGTCAACGCATTCTTGTCTTCCTCACCTTCTTCGTTGGTAATCGTCATGCTGCTTTTCTTACCGAACGGCGGATTGGCCAGCACATAATCGAAACGCTTGCCGGAATCAGCAATCAAAGCATCGGCGCGTTCCACTGCAGGTTCGCCGTCCGTTCGCCGATGTTATGCAGAAACAGATTCATCAAACACATACGGCGGGTATTCGGCACAATTTCGTTGCCTTGAAAAGCCTTGTGCCGCAGAAACTCTTTCTGTTTTTTGTCCAGATTGTTGCCTGGCCGGGTCAGCCAGTTATAAGCGCCCAGAAAAAAACCGCCGGTTCCGCAAGCCGGATCGGCAATCGTTTTCATCGGTTCAGGACGCACGCATTCCACCATCGCCTGAATCAAAGCTCGCGGCGTGAAATACTGCCCCGCACCGCTTTTGGTGTCCTCCGCGTTCTTTTGCAGCAATCCCTCGTACAAATCGCCTTTAGTATCGGCATCCATACCCACCCAGCTTTCCGCATCAATCATCTGCACCAGTCGCGACAGTTTGGCCGGGTCCTGAATTTTGTTTTGGGCCTTAAAGAAAATCGCCCCCAACATGCCCGGACCGTTACCCAGTGTGTGCAGCGTCGCCAGATAATGCGCTTCCAACGGCTCGCCGGTTTTACTGCGCAATGCCGCCCAATCGTAACCGGCTGGAATATGGGTATCGCGGTTGTAAGGCTCTTGCGCGTATTCATGCGCCATTTTCAAAAACAGCAGATAAGTCAGTTGCTCCAGATAGTCGCCATAACCCACGCCGTCATCACGCAGGGTATGGCAGAAATTCCAGACTTTTTGGACGAGAGAAGAGGTGTTCATGATTCAGGATGTGTCTCGGCAGTGGCATAGCTATTCAGCTCGGCTTCGATGCTCTCGATGCTGGGCAATGCACTTTGTAAGGTTGTCGGTAATGATCGGGTAAGCTCGTAACTGGCAATCCCAATCGGTTTGTCGATGCCGCGCAAGGCATACTCCGCCAAAAAATTATCTTTATCTTGGCACAGCATCAGGCCAATCGTCGGTGCATCACTGGCATGACGCAAGCTGTCATCAACAACATTGCAATAAAAATTCAGCTTGCCGGCATATTCCGGCTTAAAGTCACCGCGCTTGAGTTCAATCACCAGATAACAGCGCAATTTCAGGTGGTAAAACAAAAGGTCGAGATAAAAATCCTTATCTCTCACCGTCAAATGATATTGCCGACCGACAAATGCAAATCCCTGGCCCAGTTCCAATAAAAACTTTTCGATATGCGCCACCAAATAGACTTCTAACTCACGCTCATGGAAACCTGCTTCCAGGGTTAAAAAGTCAAAAATATACGGATCTTTTAAGGATTGCTGGACTAGATCGGATTGTGGGGATGACAATCGCTCGGCAAAATTATTGATTAACTGGCCATGGCGATCATGGGCTTGGCCTTTAATTTGTAAGGCCAAGGTGTTGCGGCTCCAGCCTTGAACCAAGGTTTGCCCCAAATACCAGCAGCGCACCTCAAGGTCTTTAATCTTTTCCAGCAGCAGCGCATGATGTCCCCAAGGTAGTTGCCACAGCACGCTTTCCTTATCGGCAGTTTTCGCCACAGCCTGTGGCACTATTTCCACACAGGCCATTTTTGCCACAAGCTGTGGCGAAAAGACCTGTGGCTGCGGATAAGCCCTTGCAAAAGCCAACATACGATCCAAATTACGCGTCGAAAAACCTTTAACCTCCGGTAATTCATTACGAATATCCTGCGCCAAACGCGGAATAATGCCCGCCCCCCAACCCGCTTGAGCTTGTCGTGTATGCAGTGTTTGACCCACATGCCAATAAAGCCGCACCAACTCGACATTAACCGCCAGCATAGCGCGGCTTTGTGCGGCTTGTATCTGGGCTTTGATTTCCGACAACAACGCCGGATATTGGCTTAGTTCGGTCATGATGTGCTTCTAGTGGTTCGTTTTTTAGGGGTTTTGACTGTTTGCTTTGCGGCCCGTTCGGCGCGTATCCGCTCGAGCAATACGCTGGCCGGTTCGTCGTCAGGGTCTTGGGGTACTAACTGACCGGAGAAAGCGGCTTTCAGGATGTTTTTGCGTTGGGCGGCGGATTGTTTGAGGGCTACAGCAATGGCTATTTCTTGCGCCTTCGCAGCTTCATTAGCTTCATCAAGCAATTGAGTGGCATGCTGAATTTCTGACATTGGAGGCAATGGTACCGGAATTTGCTTGATTCGCTCCTGACCAATGTTTCGCATCGACTCTTGATTGCCCGATGAAAACCGTTCGATGTGATAGCGCCCTAACTCGCTTCTCAATAGCGTGAGTAACCACACGGCCAACTCATCGTGCACCAATAGAAATCGAAGAATTTTGTCACTCAGCATTATTCGTTTTGTAACGCTTTTTGCTATAACGCAAGCCCCAACAAGCTCAATGGTGTTAGCCCGCGAGAAAAGAAAATTCCCTGGTTTGACAAAAAGGCCGCTACGGATCATCGATTCGTCGTGACAAGTCTTACTTTCTTGTTCGTTATATTCTCCCCAAGACACAGCACTGACTTTAACTATCCCTACTTCATCACCTTGAGGCGGGCGCTCTTCGCATTTAAAACTTTTTCCCGTTTCGATTTCTGAAAGTAAATGGTCAACACTTGCCCAAACCCAACCCTCCGGTAATTCCGGCAAATCGCGGGTATCCGGCTTAACCGGCTCGGAGTATTTGTCTTGCCAGCCTTTGGGTGGGATCTTGCCTTGCTCCTGGAATTTAGCCAGTTGCTTGGCTTCCCAGCGGGCGCGGCGCTCCTTGAGGATGCGTTCCAATAATTGCGCGCCGGATTCAACCGCTTCTCCAGCCCCTCTCTGATCATGGTAAAAAGACGCATCCGGTTGCGTTCCGCTTCTGCCTTCTGTATCCACATCGGCGGTAAGACTAAGCCCCTCTCCCCTCGTGGGAGAGGGGTTGGGGAGAGGGGGCGAGGGCTTTTCCTCGTGCAAAGCCTGCCAAATCGCCTCCAGCACACCCGTTTGCTGGCTTTGCCATTGGTTATTCCAAAAGCGTAAAACCCGAAAACCCTGCCCATTCAGCCAATGATCACGCTGCGCGTCTGCCTGTTTGGTGTCGCTGTGCTGACTGCCGTCCAGTTCAATCACCAGCTTTTGCTCAAAGCAAACAAAATCAGCAATGTAACGGCCAATCACTTGCTGTCTGCGAAATTTGAAACCGGAAAAGCGTTTAGCGCGCAGTTGCTGCCATAAGGCTTGTTCTTGCGGCGTTTGCGCTTTCCGTAATTCTCGGGCGCGGTCGCGAAGCCAAGCGCTGCGGGGTAATCCGGAGGTTGTCGCCCCCTCTCCCCCGACCCCTCTCCCACGAGGGGAGAGGGGAGTGTTGGCGGCAGTATCGTTTGCAGTAGCGTCTCTCTCTTGATCGGTGAGGTATTGGAGAGAAGCCGCATATCGATTATTGCGCCACTGCTCAGTTAACTTGCCTTCCACTGCGGCTTTCAGCAACGATTGCCGGTACTGCACCAGTTTTTTCTGTGCAGCCTTAAGTTCAGCGACGCCGGCATCAAGGTCTGAGAGGAGTTCTTCCAGTTTTTCGACGATGCGGGTTTGTTCTCCAATTGGAGGCAATACAAATTCAATTTGTCTTAGAAATTGTCCACTGATTGCTGCAAAGGTAGAACCCGTGCCTTGGTCCGAAAGCCACGTTTCGATGTGTCGAAAAAAATAGAAAAGAAAACGCTGATTAATTGGTGTAATTGCGCGTACAGATGCTAAACCTCTCCCGATACATGACCTAGCTTGAACAATGTTGGTTGGGCCTACCGGCGCTCTAATAGAGACTAAAATATCCCCTGCTTCAGCTATTTTATTGGGATTAGAGCACCATTTTCGAACCTTTGGGTATATTTCCCCAAACTCTGCTTTACCTTGATAAAAAGGTAATCCTTGACCATTATCGTTATAAAATCTAGATTCGGGCGATTGTCCCATTTCTATTAGCGCAATCTGATCAAGTGTGGTTTTTAACCAAGTTGTAGGCAGATCTTTATTAAATTCACTCACGCCACCAACTCCCGATTCATCTCATCCATTAATTCATCCAACTGCTTGCCAAACACGCCCCAAACCTTTTGCAAGCCGCCTTTATCTGCAAATTCCGCATAATCAAAATCCTGTCGGCTAATGCTGCAACTGCTGGCGATGTGGTCTTTCATCAAACGCAGCCATTCGGTTTGTTCGGGGGTAAACGCCGTGGTGCGCTGGGCGTTGTGGCGGAAGATCCATTCCTGAAATCGTTTATCTACTTGATCGCTGAAGGGTTTGAGTTCGCTGTCCAGGCCGATGGCAAAGCGCACCAAGGCGATTAAATCGGTCAGTTGGCGTTTGCGGTCCGCGCCTTTGACTTGACTGGTTTGGACGCGGGCATAAGCACTCCACAGGCGTTCGGTGGTCAACATCAGCGGTGGACGGCTTAGAGCATCGTGCAGGTCTTCGATCATGTCGTAAGTCAGTTGCCGTCGGTGATAGGGTTGTTGATAGAAAAAGCTCAAGGCGGCGATTTCGTCTTTATGTTGCAGGAGGTATTCGGCAAAGGTTTGGATGAGTTTTTCGGCTTGAGCCTGGGCTTGTTCGCTGTAACCGGCAAATACGGTTTGATCGAGGTTAAGGTGGTCGATCAGTTGTTCACGCTCGCGGCGAGCGGATTCGATGTGTTCGCGTAACTCCGGGCTATCAAACGCCGCGCAGGCAGCGGCAACGCGTTGGTTACGAGCGGCTTCGATTTCCGTTTCGGTCAGCGTGTCTTCGCTGCGGGTAATGCCTTGGGCTTGTGCGTTGGCTAAAGCGGTGGCCACGATTTGGTCAGGATCGACGGCAGCGACGAGGTTTTTTGCCAATTGGTTAAGCGCTATGCCGCCAGAAGCTTGGGTGATGCGCGCGTGCGCTTTGGCATCGAGTTGTTTGTCCAACCGAATCAGCCGATTGGCAAGACTTAACACGGTATCGTCGTCGCGATGGCCGATGGCGATGCCTTGCATCAAGTCTTTTAACGCCACGCCGGGCTTTTTTTCCAAAGGCCGCGATTCGGTTTTTAAGGATTTTTCCACGCCCACCGCGTCGATCAGTACAAAGCGGGTTTTAGCACTGTCGGCGCTGTTACTGACGCGTTTGAGGTCATCAAAACCCAAACTGCGCACGCCCCGGCCTTTCATTTGTTCGTAATAGCCCTTGCTGCGCACATCGCGCATGAACAGCAAGACTTCCAAAGGTTTGACGTCGGTGCCGGTGGCGATCATATCCACGGTAACGGCAATGCGCGGGTTGTAGTCGTTGCGAAAGCTGCTGAGAATGCTATCCGGGTCTTCTTCCGCTTTGTAGGTGACTTTTTTGCAGAATGCGTTGCCTTGGCCGTAGACCTCGCGCACCCAATTGATAATGTCGTCGGCATGGCTGTCGGTTTTGGCAAAGATCAGGGTTTTGGGCGTTTCTTTGCGTTGGGGGAATATCTCGGTTTCAACGGCGGTTTTCATCGCCTGAATCACTTGCCGAATCTGGCTGGGATTGACGACTGAGTTATCCAGTTCTTTGCCGGTATAGGCGGTATCGGCTTCAGTTTCCGCCCAGCGTTTCGTGCGGGTCTGGCGGTCACGGTGATCGACCCATTCTTTGGCTTTGAGTATCGAACCTTTTTGGGTAACCTCGGTGATGATTTCGTAAACGTCGTAACCCACGTTAACGCCATCGACTACCGATTGTTCGTAGCTGTACTCGGCGACGATGTTTTCGTTGAAAAAGCCGAAGGTGCGTTTGTCCGGGGTGGCGGTGAGACCGATCAGGAAGGCATCGAAGTAATCCAGCACCTGTTTCCACAGGTTGTAGATGCTTCTATGGCATTCGTCGATGATGATGAAATCGAAGCTTTCGATGGGCACTGCCAGGTTGTAACGCACCAGCTTGGTTTGATTGCCGGTTTGTTGCAGCTCGTTGAGCGAAACGTCTTCAATCGATTCGTCGATGGCTTCGCCGGACAAAATCGAGTACATGCGTTGAATGGTGGAAATACAAACCTGGGCATGCGGATCAATGCTGTTACTGGATAAGCGCTGCACGTTATAAAGCTCGGTGAACTTTCGCGCATCGTCGGGCGGCGTGTAAGCCATGAATTCTTGATGCGCCTGCTTGCCCAAATTGCGGGTATCGACCAGAAAAAGAATACGTTTGGCGCCGCCGAATTTAAGCAAGCGGTATACCGAAGTAATCGCGGTAAAGGTTTTGCCCGCGCCGGTGGCCATGTGTATCAGTGCACGCGGCTTGTTGCAGGCCAGGGACTTTTCCAGCCCAGTGACGGCGCTGACCTGACATTCGCGCAGGTTAAGAACGGGTAACTCCGGCATGGCCGCGCATAAGCGGCGGCGCAGCGTATCCGGCTGAGACAACCATTCGCCCAATTGCTCGGGCTTGAAGAAATGGAAAATCTCGCGGGAACGCGGTGCCGGGTCGCGCTGGTCGGTAAAGCGAATGATCTGGCCGGTGCTCTCGAATAGGAACGGCAGCGGGGTGTTGTCTTTACGCCATTTTAATTTAGCGTTGGCGTAACGGGCGGTTTGGTCTTCGACGGTGGTAATGTTTTCGCCTGTTTCATCGCGTTTGGCTTCTATTACTCCGGCGGCTTGCCGATTGATGAACAGTACATAATCGGCAGGGCCTGTGTCGGTGGGATATTCACGCACCGCCACGCCTTGAGCAGCGCCCAGGTTGAGCTGTTTCATATCTTGCACCAGCCAACCGGCTTGCGCCAGTTTGTGGTCGATTTCCTGGCGGGCTTTGGCTTCGGGAGTCATTGCAAACACCTAACAGTTTGAGTGGAAGCATGCTCGCTAAGCCAAGTCAGTGAGGCATTGATTCCTTTATGAGTGAAAGACTGAGTGACATCCATTTTTGCTGTGGGATCGTCAAAGGGTATGTGAGCCGTCTGTTATTGAAACATGCCTGGCATGTGATTTTGGGCCATTCTACCATTAACCGTTACTCCCGGCCTTCGGAATGGCCTTAAATCAGCAATTCTCAATTTGAAGAGAAAAAAGGACTGGGGAAAGCTTTTTGAGGATGTCGGCAGCAGGGATGCTGCTGTCAAGCCCGCATGGATGGGTTTACGGCGTTCCTCAAAAGGGTTTTCCCAGCCCAAAATGGCGCCGAAAAGATCAAACTGAGTATTACTGGCCTTAAATGAAAAAAAACAGGCTTTCAAGTAGATTCATTTCAGCGTTAACCCAACTGAATTTCCGGGTATTTTGATGAGGGCCAAACCACTTGGCTGACCCGAACCGTGGCTATAATCCATGGTATTTATCGGTATCTTGCATCATACTCTGCGTTAAACCGGCTTTAAGGCGACCCTAAACGAATGAAAGAGCAGTTGTTTACTTTTGAACAAATCCACATCGAAGTTGCCCGAAATGCCTCGGACGACTTTAACCTGTTTCACGACAAGCACAGATGGCTGCAGATTACTCATAATCCGTTTAAAGGACCGATTGTGCTGGGTTTTCAGTTAAATACGCTGATCGAATATCAGATGCGCTTGTACCGCGAGGCGCATTATGAAGACCAGATCATTGCCGACAAGCAACTGCGCTTCAGTAATTATCAGACAATTTTCGTCAACGCTTTGAGGCCGCGTCAGGAACTCTCACTGGAAATCAAAAAAACCCTGATCACCACCATTCCCCATTTGACGCTGACGAATCGTGTCATGATCAAATCGCAAAACAAAACCATTTTGCTGGGCTATAAAAAAGAAACACAAACGCCGCTGTTTCTCGGCGATACCGATTTAAGCAATTTGCCGGATCTGAATACGGTTGCCGATAAAACCCTGGTGCCGGGCACGGATTATTTTTTGATGCGTAAATGGCTGCAGAATGGCAATGTCAAAAATTTTCTGTCCGGATCGTTGGTTGAGCAATCCGACTATTTCGACGAACTGGCCCATTTTGCCCACTACCCTGAAATATTTCCCTGCAGTTTGACTTCGGGCGTTCTATTGGAAAAAGCCCAGCTTGAGAATCACGATTTCAAGGCAAACCCAATGGTCTATACCTCGCATGATATTTCGGTTGACCGTTTTTTGATCAAACAGCTCAAAAATAACGATAAAGTGTATATTCTGGTCAAGCAACTGCCGGAATCCAAAAATAATACGCTGAATAACACCAGCATCATGTTGCGCACTTACGAATGTTATGGCGTGCTGGATAATCAGGAAATTCTGTTCAGAATCAAACTGAATCTAGTGCCTTTGGAAGAAATTATTAAAAACCTGAGTTTAAAAGCCAGCAAGAATTGAAAACGTGGAGGCGCACCAATAAAGATTTTTTCACTTAATCGATAGACACGGGCCTAGGATTAATGCTCGGCATTCAGTTGTTTTACAAACTCGCGCATTGTTTCTGCAAAGACCTCGGCATGAACGGCTTCAAGCCGGTGATCCAGCAGTTTTTTGATGTGCTCAAATTTCAAAGGGTTGGTCTTGATGACGCCCATAGACCAGTTTTGAAACATCCTTTCCTTCGCGTATGACATCTGCACGATCTGGCTGTTGCTATGCCTTCGATCATCCAGGAGCTTAACATATAACCTGAGCACTGCTTGCTCAGGTCCTTCCAAGACCTGCATGAACATATCACCGCCATAGATAAGAACACCAGTGACGCCTATGACTGGGTTTTTTTTTCGAGACGACTGAAGGATGTTCCGGACCTGGTCATCCGACAGTCCAGGCATGGCGTTACTAAAATAGAGAAGTCGAATCATTCTGCATTAACTCTTTTTAAAAACAGATACTTATAATCCAGCGAAGGTCCTGCGTTTTTTGACCTATTAAATCATTCCCGCCTTGAACAAATTATGACGAGTTCCCGGAATTTGTACCAGAAATTAATCGGGTACAGAAAAAGTGCCCTTGAGTAAAACAGTCAAGCGGCCTGTTTGATAAAGTTGAAAATGCGGGTAATTATTCAGTGCTTGGTTAGGCTCTCCCAGCCAATCCAACCTGTGCGGCAATGCCGTTAAGTTAAGCGTATTTTGTAGGAGCGGGCCATGCCCGCAATTGAACCATATTCGGTCGCGAGCATGGCCCGCTCCTAAAATACCGACTATCAATTCATGCGATGGCTTTATGACCTAATGCCAGCAATTCTCAATTTAAAGGAAAAAAGGGCTGGGGGAAGCTTTTTGAGGATGTCGGCAGCAGGGATGCTGCTGCCAAGCCCCCATGGAAGGGTTTACGGCGGTCCTCAAAAGGCTTTCCCCAGCCCAAAATGATGCCGAAAAAACAAACTGAGAGTTGCTGACCTAATGCGCTGCATTCGAGCTTTTGATAGCGTCCTGATCCAGCTGATAAACCGACAGAAAACCGCCCCACGTTGTTTGATAAATTAAATTGACACCGTCCGGCAGTTTTTTTAATGAATCCACAAAGGGCAAGAGCCTGACCAATAAGCTGTTGTCTGCACCGGACTCTTTTTTAACGGTCCAAACCCGATAGAACCGGTTTTCTTTTTGAGCGAGATAATTTCCTTCGCCTTCATCTTGAGACCAGCGTTTAACCTGAGCAATATCCCCATGCAGGTTGTTACCCACCGGGAAGTTTTTAACGATTAAAGGAATTCTGATTCCACCATAGTCAGCAAATTCAGCCTGTCTTAACAGCAGATCATTGCTCACCACGATATAAACAGGTCGTTTTTTTCCAAAGTAATTGGCCATTTCAGCCAAGGCCTTTTGACTGTCCATCGTCAACCAGCCCGCCATTTTGGTTAATCGCTGTTGCTCGTCCTGATTGGCCTCAACCAGACGATCTTTAACAGCTTTCCAGACAGGGCTTTTAAAGGTTTCTTTGGCCGGTTTACGAATCCAGGCGTCCTTTCCACTCAGGAAATGAACACGTTGTCCGTCATCCCACCAACTGACAATCAAGGCATCATCTTCTGCATGACGGGCAATAACCTCAGCCGCTGCCTGCCAAATCTTCTGCCTTACCCCGGTTTGCGTCGTTACAAGCTCGGAGGCGCTCTTTTCTTCAGGAAACAGGACTGCGCTTTGTGCCGCGCCGCCCCGATCTTTATATTGAGCCACTAACAGATTGAAGGCATCCTTGCCGTCTTCCTGAAAAGTAAATCGATTAACCGCATCAGCCGGAAATTTCCCCTTGAGATCCACTGCGGTTTCTGATGTTTGAATAAACGACAGAGCGTCCTGATCGACGCTCTCCTTGGATGATGACAGTTCCTTATAAAGCAGGGCGCTGCCGGAGACCAGCAACGCCAAACTTAAGACTATAAGTGAAACGGTCCTTGTTTGCTTTTTCATTAGACGGAATCTTTGTCAGTTTCCGATGTTTTTTCTTCAACCGCCTCGTCTTCTTCGGTGCGAGTTGGCTTAAGAACGATATAGGCCACACCCAGTCCCAAGACGATCAGTAAAATGGCACTCATCAGGACATTATTGCTGCTGTTTGATCCATTGGAAGATGCAGCCGTAGCTGTCCCTTTCTCGGAAGCAGTGGTTTTAGCGGCCGCCGCTTCTCTTAAACGCGTGTCCTCATCCATTATCTCTGCATAATCGCTCAGTAATTCAGACCACCCTTCGGTGTAGGTAAAACCTCCGGGATTAGCATGGAAAATACCTTTGTAGTGCTTGATGACATCATGTTCCCACATGTTGGCATAAACTCTTTCCACATGGCTTGGGTTATTACCTTTGGCCCAGAATAACTGGAAGAAGCCGCCTGCTGCATCTTTTTCAGGTGCAGGAGGTGCCGGACGGTTGGTTTTTTGACCCGTCAGCAAACCGTCTTTATACAGTTTTTCTACCACTTTCTTGGCTTCTTGCTCAACTTCCAGACCTTGTATCGTGCCTTTGTCAGCCGCATCCAGATAGGCTTTTGCGAAGCTGGCCGAGTGACAGGTTGAACAACTTTCCACCCAAGCCTGTTTACGCTCTTCAAACCAAGGATGACTCAAATTGTCAGCAATAGCCGGCGTTGGATTGAAAGCCCAGCGCACTTTGCGAACCAGGTTATGAGAAAACTCACCTTTGTATTCAAAATGGCACAATTGGCAAGTCGGCGCCGTATAGCCGCCCTTGGTGATGGCATCTTTCAGAGGCACTTCAAAGTTCCAATTCGCTTTACCCAGGGTTTGATACTGGGTACCGTGCTTGGACGTCATGAAATTTTCAAATTCGTTGTGATCCGCGCCGTTATGACACGTGGCACAAGCTTCGGGTTGTCTGGCTTCAGCGGCAGAGAATGTATGCCGGGTATGACAGCCGTCGCATTTGTTTTGCTGGTAGTGACACATATCACAACCTTGGGCGACTTCACGCTGGGACATCGCGGCCCAAATGGTGTTCTCGACATTCGCATCCCAATCAACGGCATGGGAAGGATGACCTTTACCCCATTGTTTTTGCGGCCATTCCTGCTCTTTTTCGGATTCGGCTTCGGCAAATTCGCCGACATGGCAAGTTCCGCAAGCCGCGCGATCCGGCATTACCAGATTTTCAGAGTGATTGATCTTGTCTTTGCCAACGCCGCCATGACAGTCGATACAACCGACCTGACTCAACTGCTGACCGCTCTCCAGTACACCTTGCTTAACCAGATTGGCTTCCACATCCGCAAGTTTTTGTTTTTTATAAGCTTTGACATTACTGTCAGGCAGATTGCGGATTGCATTCAAGTCACTGTGACTGCTGCTTTTCCAGGCATGATAAGCGCCGGGGGTGGTTGATTGGTGACAACCGATACAGCTGTCGCGATCGAATTCGCCTTGTACCGTTTTGGGAGGCGTATAAAAATCTTTGGGATTCCAATATTTCTGAATAGGAATCGGCTCCCAATATTTCCCGTGAGAACCTTTACCCGGGTGAGAGTCATAATAATTTTTCTTGATTTGTTCAAAATCGGGGCCTTGCGCTAAGGCAATTCCGATTTGGCTGAATCCAATAGCTGTCAACAATAAGGTCAACAACAAGCTAGGCAGCTTATGTTTCATGGCAGTACCCCCTCAGTAAAGGTCGTTTTTTAGATTTTTGTTTCGTATCGAAACTTATTTTAGCGCAATCTTCCGCTCATTAAAACAAGCGTCAACAAATTTCCAATAATGCGGGCATCCGGATTGACGACTATCCAATAAAAAGTAAAGGCCGGTTTCTCTGCTCAACGTCTCGTTAACTCCGGTTTGTCTGTAATTGCTCGATCAATTTTCTTTGCACATCGATGATCTCTTTCATCGCTTCAATCGTTTTATCTTTCTCTTTAAGCAATTCTTTTAGAAGCGTTTCTTTTTCATTAAATTCAACCACCGGTTGAATTTTTTCTTTATATTCCAGTGATTTAAGATCTAACGATACTGGATGAGGATCGTTCTTTGCCACGGTATTAAATACCGGCGCATCCATCTCCCATTTCATTTTGGGCTCTTTTTTAGAAAAAGCGCCAGCACCGCCATCCAAATCGAGATCCAGCTCTTTCTCGCCGGGCAAATTGCCAAATGATATTTTTGGGTCAGTCATAAAACCTCTTCATTCAATTATGATTCAAGGCGCTGTGTTTAATCAGCGGCCGCATATCGGTAGTAGTCAACCGTTTATCCAATAAACAAAAACCACTAAAAATGAATGTGCCGCATCTTTATTCTGATGCGGTGAATCACTTTTCTAAATAGTTTATTAGAAACAACCTGTATGTCGCTGTTATTCTAATATTTTTTATCTAACTTCACCATTCATCTTTTGTAACTACTCGCCCGCTTGAAATAGAAGGTGTAGGTGATTGATTGAAAAGGCTTCTGCAACAGGGATGTTGCAGAGAGCTACAAGGATGTATTCATGCGTCCTTTGAAATCAAGCACCTACACCCAATAAAATGGGAAGGGGTGAGCAGATACCATCTTTTTTG
>NZ_JAUSBX010000009.1 GCF_030651835.1 Methylicorpusculum sp.
CTTGAGGTGGTTTAAAGCCAGTTTCCGACAACAGACTTTGATGGGCCTACCATCATCTTCCAATGAGCTTATACACATCTGACCTCTATTTCCGTATAGCGTCAGCTTGTGTGCCTGTGGCACACTCCAAGATTTTCAGCGAAGGAACCTGGTTGCTCATCGGTGACGAAGTCATGGTGACCAAATCAGGGAAAGAAACGTATGGGCTGGGGATTTTTTTTCATCTATTTACAACAAGGCGCTCCCTGGCCTGTGCTTTTTAAACCTGTCATTGCTCCACGTTGAAACGCGAGCTGCTTATCCTTTAATCACCGAGCAGTTGGTGCGCATTGACGTTCAAAAAAGTGCACCCAAAGCGGTCAAGACGAAAGGACAGGCCGTCGGCAGGCCCAAAGGCAGTCTTAACAAAAACAGAAAGGCGGTGGCATTGTCGCCTTTCCAGACGCAGTTGCAGAACTGCATCCGTTCAGCTTTGACCCTGATAGGCCTGGACTTGGCCATCGTCTACTTCGTGTATGATGGCGCCTTGGGCAACAATGCCAGTCTGCAAGCGGTTAACCAGGCAGGACTGCATCTTATTTCTAAGCTACGCCATGATTCAAAGCTCTATTTCCCCTATGCAGGGGCTTATTCAGGCAAGGGCAAGCCCCGTAAATACGGTGAAAAACTAACCGTGGAAACGCTAACGGCTGACTCTCTAACAATAGAAACTGTGGAAAAAAACATCCGCACCCATGTTTACCACGTGCAGGTTTGGCATAAAAACTTTCCCGAATTGCTGAATGTCGCCATCATCGTAAAAGTCAACCTGAACACCGGGCGAACCGCAAAGGTGTTGTTGTTTAGTGATGACCTGACACTGGCCAGTGAAAAGTTGATTGATTATTACGCCTTGCGTTTTCAAATCGAGTTTAACTTTCGAGACGCCAAACAATACTGGGGACTCGAAGATTTTATGAATATCAAAGCAACGCAAGTCAACAATGCCGCTAACTTTGCCCTCTTTATGGTGACCTTTTCGCAGCTATTATCAGCCAAACTCGAGGGCGTAAACAGGAGCAGTATGCTGGACTTAAAAACTATCTTTAGGGCGCGAAAATATACGCGGCGCATTATAAATTCGCTCGGCAAAAATGCGGATGAGTTTTATATTGATGATAGGATTTTCCAAGCCGCAGAAATCGGTCGAATTCATGCGAAAGCAGCATGATTTTTGGCGAAGGTATTGATATAACCTGACATAATGATTATTAACTTGAACGGCAAAGCCTGAATAGCCTTCAGTATCGCTGCCAGGCATTGTGCCAATATCCATTGCTTTTCCGTCAGGAAAAATAATGCGCTGCCAAGCTAACAACACTCTCGCCTAACCATACTCGACTTCGCTTGAATAAGTCCCAACCAACTGCGACTTTTGCGGTATTAATTTCCATCTATGCGTAGCTGTATCGTAGACGTCTTGACTAAGGATTCCGTCATAAATAACTTCCCGGAATTAGGCTTGTGTCGAACTGTGCGATTTTCCCTCCTCTTTGAAAAAGAGAGGCTGGGGGAGCGTTTTTAATCAATCCCCCTCGATATCCCCCTTTTTCAAAGGGGAAGTTATTGGTAGCGATATCCTAACTTGTCCGGCAATCTGCACAGGTAGGGAAGTGTTAATGGTCAACAGAATTGAGCTAAAACTGGCTGCCAGCGACCAGAATGTTTTGAATTAATATGTTTTTTACCACACCCAAAAAGGGGTAAAAAACAGGCCGCAAATAAAAGGTGTTTTTTGGGTATAAAAATCATGTAAAACTCGCATGTCAAAACGTTAAATGAGACCCCTAAAAAGCCCTACATTTGGGGGGCCTTGTGAAAGCTGAAAAGTTGATCTCTTATATGTATGTTACTGACTAAAAAAAACGCGTCAGTAACACGCGTCAGTAACGTTTTGTTACTGACGAGAAATAGCTGGAGAAATTAGTCCTAATTTGATATCTTATTTAGTACCTAATTTGATACCTAATACAGTCCTAATTTAGTACCTATTTTGATATCGATTGTTGTGAAGAATTTCCCTGGTGGCGCTTAATTTGATTAAAATTAACTGACGCCTGTTACAAGGTGGTGTCATCATGCTCGATCACGATTTGTTTTAATAAAGTGTCAGTGGTAGTGACTTTGAATTCGCCTAATCAGACGCACAGGCAGTGACCGCAATTACACAAAATCTTCTTACGGGCTCCCCATTTTTATAAATTGGATTGTAACTACTCGTCCCCATAAAAAAATAAAAAAAGCTTGACAGGTGTTTAGCGCCTAAAAATTGAAACTGTATAACCCTGATTTAATTACAGCCTTAGTGGTAGCCTCAGTGCGTGTAGCGGCAAGTTGGCCAAATCCGATGCGCACAACTTGTGGAAGCGATTTAAGGCCCATGAAGCCGCCATACTACTATTTGCTAAGGAGCCGCATGTGGCGTTTACCAATAATCGTGCTGAGCAGGATTTACGCATAACCAAAGTCAAACAAAAGGTCTCGGGCTGCTTTCGGGCCGAAGTATATGCTCATGCCTACTGCCGATTCCAGCTATCTGCAAACGATGGCTAATCGAGGCTATAATCTGCTCATCGCGATTCATTGGCGCTTGAAGGGAACGCAATGACTGTAGGGGGTGAGTAGTTACGTTTCCGGTTGGCTATGATTTTACGCTGCCCGCTACCTGACATTCGCCAAGCGTCACTAACGACCCAAACCCGTCGGTCGCGTTTCTCCAAAGCGGCCGGTCAGCCAAATTCAGTTTTGCGGACTGGAAGTCTACAAAGCGGCCATTGGTGACCTCAACCTATCGGCCATTACCCGACTTTCGGGCTCACTATCCAATTTAAATAGTTCAGGTATCCGGTGACTCAGCTGAATGTCAGGTATTCGGCAAGCAAATCGACATTATGACCGCGTCACTACGGCCAAAACCAGCCGCTCAGGTACTCCCTCAAGCCATAAGTATCTACACATCTTTTCCTAAAAATTGCTGAGCGGTTGCCTTCAAACTATCCAGTTCTTCTTGAGAATAGGCATCCATGATTTCAAGCATGGAGAGGAAGACCCACAGCCCCGACAATAGTGCTGGATTCGTAAACTCCTTTTTGTGGCGCATTTGCCTGCCGCTGAGCTTGATCAGAAATAGTCTTAATTCAGCCGCTTCCTTACTTTTGTCGGCGGCTATGGCCCAAACCGTAACACAGGCCATGCTAGCCACCAAGAGGCGTTTGGCAATGGCCAGGGCTGATTCCTGTTGCCACGATTCGAGGTGATGGCCTGCCGACTTGACCAGTTTGAAGAAACACTCGATACCCCATCATAAAAACACCTATAAATGAATTCTTGACAAACGAGGAAATTCTACCAATAATTCATAAAGATGCACTCATGTCACTGGTCCGATGGAGCCAAGCGCATGGTCAAAAACTCAAGCCAAGTGAATGCGAATCCAAATTCCAGCCTCTGGCAGAGCCTACCCCTTCCTCAAAAAAAACATCTGATCAACTTGGTAGCGGAACTGGTTCAGCGCCAATTGACGAAACCAACCCAATCGAAAGGGGGCTGCCATGAATGCAGTCTTACCCAATCGCACGATTAATCAACTGGATCACAGCGGAAAAATCAAGGCTCAACACCTCAATCGAAAAGCTATCATTTACATCCGGCAATCGACATTACAACAAGTCCAACGGCACCAAGAATCGACAAGGCTACAATATGGTTTAGTCGATAAAGCTATTTTATTAGGCTGGCCACGGTGCGACATTGAAGTCATTGATGATGATCTGGGCTGCTCCGGCAGCACAATGGCCGGTCGGCAAGGCTTTCAGCGGCTGGTTGCTGAAGTGGGCCTTGATCATGTCGGTCTGGTTTTGGGTCTGGAGATGTCTCGACTTTCCAGATCATCACGCGACTGGTATCAATTACTGGAAGTCTGCGCCATTTTCAGTACACTTATCGGTGATATGGACGGTATTTATGACCCCAGCCTTTACAATGACCGACTATTATTAGGACTCAAGGGAACCATGTCTGAAGCCGAACTGCACATACTTAAACAGCGCATGCTTGAGGGTAAACGAGCTAAAGCGCGTCGTGGCGAATTAGGCATGCCTGTCGCGATGGGTTTTGTTCGGCAATTATCCGGCCTAATCGTAAAAGACCCGGACGAACAGGCACAAAGTGCAATTGGGCGAATTTTCGAGCTGTTCGAAAGGAAAAGAACGATTAATGGCGTTCTGATTGAGCTGGTCTCACAACAAATTCAAATGCCTCATCGGGTGGCTGGTGGCCTCAATAAAGGCGATCTGGTTTGGCGTCGTCCTAATCGGATTACACTCAGTAATCTATTACACAACCCTATCTATGCCGGCGCTTATGCTTACGGGCGTCGTCCTACCGATCCGCGTAAAAAGATTCCTGGCCGCCCCTCAACGGGTCGAACGGTAGCGGGGATCAATGACTGGGAGGTTTTGATTAAAGATCATCATCCTGCCTATATCAGTTGGGCGCAATATGAGCGTAACGTTCAGCAATTGCAAGCCAATACGGCGCAAGCACTCGGAGTGGTACGTAAAGGAGCGGCCCTGTTATCGGGATTGCTTATTTGCGGGCGTTGTGGATTGCGTATGGCGCCGCATTACAGTGGCCAGATGGGGCAATATCGTTACAGCTGTGACCGAATGAAGATCGATTATGCAGAAGCGGCCTGCCAATCCCTCTCCGGATTAACCTTGGATGACTACGTCACCGCGCAGATTTTCAAAGCCTTACAACCCGCCGCGCTAGAAATCAGCATGGCGACCGCCGAAGATCAAGCAATAGAACGTCAAAAACAAGTGAAATATTGGTTACAGCGTTTAGAGCGGGCGCATATCGACACCGAGCGTGCCGCTCGCCAATACAATGCGGTTGAGCCCGAAAATCGCCTAGTGGCGAGAACACTTGAGCGAAAATGGGAAGAAACCCTGAATACCGAGTTAGAACTTAAAGCGCAATACGAGCAATATTTGCTTGAACAGCCAACCGTTTTGTCGGAGGAAGAGCGACTTGCCATCCAACATTTGGCACAGGATATTCCAAGCCTGTGGAAAGCGGAAACCACAACGGCAATGGATCGCCAAATGATCGTTCGCCAACTTATCGAGCGTATTTTAGTGACCGTGATTGATAACACCGAAAAAGTGCAGACCGAAATTCATTGGTACGGCGGACATATAACCCACGCATGGCTTGACCGGCCTGTCGCCAAATTAGAGCAATTGGCAGGTTATCAAGCCATGATGAGCCGGGTAAAAGAACTCCAATCTCAAGCTTGCACCCCCTCCCAAATCGCTGAAAAATTAAACACAGAAGGCTGGAAACCGCCAAAACGGCGACCAACCTTTAATGCCCCAATGGTTCGATGCTTACTGAACCGGCAAGGCATCCGGATTGGCACCCAAAAACAGCAGCAGACAGCAACTATTCCGCTAGGAGCTGATGAGTGGACGTTGAAAGCGTTGGCTAATGAATTGAAAATGCCGGAACCGACGCTTTATTCTTGGATAAAAAAAGGCCAAGTAAGAGCCCGACAGATAAAAGTAGATATTCGTTCCTTTTGGATCATTACGGCAAATCAACAGGAATTGGAGGAATTACGTAAATTGCGGACTGTTAATCGTACCTGGATAAAACCAGTTGCAGAACCGATACAATAATTTTCT
>NZ_JAUSBX010000017.1 GCF_030651835.1 Methylicorpusculum sp.
GTATGGTCTCGATGGTGACATCGGTTTGTTTGGCCAGTTTGCCGATAGTTAAAGGCGTCATTTCATTTAACCAAATGTTGAATGGTGTTTATTGTCGCTCAGTTTTCCCTATCATGAGCAATTTACAAATAACCATGAATATGGTTTTTAATGGTGGATACTAAATGATAATCGGACACATAACGAACACATGAGTGATCGGCTGCTTAGGATCGCTATGTTAATCTACAGATAGGGGGCGTAACAAGACGATCAGACTTCTCTTCAAATCATGAAATTATCCGAAAATGGAATTACAACCTGTTAATGGGTTTCGATGCTATCGCCTTAGATTCTTGATTTCAAAATCGTTTTTCATATAGATCGCGTCACTCAATACCGTCAATCTCGTTGTTTTCATTATGCCCCCAATTTTTTCATAAATACCTTGTTTCACATAACAACTCGAGCGATGCGCCTCCTAACGTCGGCACATCCTATTAAGCCCGAAATTAAGGGAGCGTCATGACATTTTAATGGCAGCTTATTTGCCATTCATACCGAAAAGTGATACTGACCTTTACACACTTCATGATCACTAAAAGATAGAAAATACCGTTTAAATTGTATGAATGTCATACAAACCCGACTGCTATGACTTCAAAATGCACAACGATTTGGCCGGTTCTTTTATTTTAAACCCTTAACGCGACACTTTTAAGTTATTTCCTAACTGACCGTATAGATCAAATCAAGGCTTGTAATTAACGGGTAAATCACCGGTCAACGACTCAAGAAAAGCCACAATAGACTTTACTTCGGAATCACTCAAAATTGTCCCAAGCTGAACTTCGGCCATAATGCGCACCGCCTGTTCAAGTTCTGCTACAGAGCCATCGTGGAAGTAAGGAGCAGTTTTGGCGATATTGCGCAACATGGAGACACGGAATGTATAAAGATCAGCTTCATTTTGGGTCGCGTCAAAACGTCCGGGATCCCGCTTTTCAGATCGAGTCGCTAACCAATAATCTTTGACGACACCAAACTTTTGAATGGAATTGCCTCCCAGCAATGGACCGCTATGGCAGGATGCGCAACCGGTCTTGATAAATAAAGCCAAGCCCTCTTTTTGCTGAACGGTCAGCGACGAATCATCACCGGATAGAAAGTGATCGAACGGCGCGGGGGTCAATAAAGTTGCCTGATAGGCTTGAAGCGCTTTGGCATAGTTTGAAGGAGAAATAGGGACTGACGCTTCGGGAAAAGCAGCCTTGAATGCCGCCTCATAACCCAGTGAGGCAAGAACCGGAACCACTGCATCGGCAGAACTGAATCCCATGGAACCGGTCAGCGATTTTTCGGCCTGATGGGCGCCGGAGGTCCTATCCCCCGTCCAGCGTAAAGTCGGTTGCATCATTGCGTTAAACACTGTCTGCGCATTGCGCGAAGTCAGCTTGCCCTTGGCGTCAGGTGAAAATGTCCGCCGGTCTGCGCCCCAATCTTCGGCTTGATGACAACTGACACAAGCCGTCTTGCCATCTCCGGAAACCCGTGCATCCCAAAATAAGGCTTGCCCCAGCAAAACATCGGGGTTATCGGAGAGCGCCGGCATGATGATGCCGAACAAGGCCTGTGCTTGTTCTTTTAAATCCATGTCGGCATCATCGGCCTGACTTATGTCCGGTGCACCAATTAACGCCGCAACCAGTGCAACAGAAAAAATATTTTTGATCTCAGCAAGCATGATGCATTCTCCGCAGGTTTTAAGATCGAATGAAACATGGTACAGACCGCCCGTTAGCTAGGGCCGACAAAATGCCTTCGCTGCTATTTTTGCTCTATTTGATCAGATAGCTAACGATGGATCACGGGCATTGGGTATTCATCATAAACAATCGGTGCGCCAGCTAACGCCTGTCATGCATCAGTCTGTCGATAACACCCTGTCGAGAGGCTTGTGCCTCAACGCAGTAACAGCAAAGGCTTAGGGCTATGAGTCAACATTTTTACCGTAAAACTTCCCAATAACCAGTCGTGAATTCGGGTATGGCCAAATGCGCCCATCACGGTCATGTCGATGGCTTTTTGCTCTTGATACTCGGATAACGCCAGTTCGGGTTTGCCCACCAGTTTTTTGGCAATGACTTCAATACCGCCTGCCAAGTGCAGTTTGTTGGCGGCGATCTCAAGGAGTTGCCCTTTGCCTTCATCCTTGCTGACGCAGACCAGATGACACGTCAGGCCTTTATACAAAGGACTGTTGGCCACCATGTCCAGAGCTTTTTCGGAAGCCTGGCTGCCGTCGTAAGCCAGCATGATACGTTCCGGCACTTTGAATTCGGCGTTCACCACCAGAATCGGTTTATGCAGCGAGCGGACGATGGACTCCAGCTTGGCGCCGATCTTGTCGGGCTGGTTTTCGTGTACCTTGCCGCGCACGCCGATGACCAGCACCCGCAAGTCGGATTCCAGTTCGATCAAAGATTCAACCAAACTGCCGTGGCGTTGACTGGTGATAGGGTCGAGAATACCGGCCTGCATAACCCGCTCTTTGGCGGCTTGCAGAAATTGCTTACCTTGTTGTAGCCGCAACTTGCTGCGTTGCTGTTCGAGTTGCGTCAATTCATCCATTAAATGGTCACGGCTATCGACACCGATATTGCCGGTCAAATCGGTATGATCAGTAGCTTCGGGGTGATGATCGATGGTATGCAGCAGTTTTAAAGGGGCATCCACTTTTTGCGCAAGCCAGGCGGCATAATCGCAGACGGCATGGGTTAAAGATGAGCCGTCGATGCCGGCCAATACCAGGTTTTTTGTTGTATTCATCAATGGCCTCCCATGACTTGTTCAATTTCTTCGGGGTTGTCGTGTATCGCAAAGCGGTCAACGAGGGTGGTGGTGGCTTCATTCATACCGATCAATTCAACGTCTGCGCCTTCACGGCGTAACTTGATGACGACCTTATCGAGCGCGCTGACCGAGGTAATGTCCCAGAAATGCGCGCGTTTCAAGTCGATGACTACAGTGTCCACCGCTTCCTTGAAATCGAAGCTGGCGACGAATTTGTCCGCCGAGTTGAAAAATATCTGGCCTACGACCTTATAAATTCGTGTACCGGTTGCTTCATCCAATTTGGATTCTACGTACATGAAATGGCTGATCTTGTTAGCGAAGAACAAAGAAGCCAGCAGCACGCCGACGAACACGCCGATCGCCAGGTTATGCGTCCAAACCACTACGACTACGGTGGCTATCATCACCACATTGGTGGAGAGTGGATGCGCTTTGAGGTTCAGTATCGAACGCCAGCTAAACGTACCGATGGAGACCATGATCATCACCGCCACCAGAGCGGCCATCGGAATCATCGAAATCCACTTATCCAAAAACACCACCATAATCAACAAAAATACACCCGCGCAGAGGGTTGATAGACGACCACGGCCGCCCGATTTGATATTAATGATGGATTGGCCAATCATCGCGCAGCCGGCCATACCACCCAGCAAGCCTGCGCCGATGTTGGCTAGACCTTGGCCCTTGCATTCGCGGTTTTTATCGCTGGTCGTATCGGTTAAGTCGTCGACGATGGTGGCCGTCATCATCGATTCCAGCAAGCCCACCACAGCCAACGGCGCCGAGTATGGCAGAATGATTTTCAAGGTGTCGAAATTTAATGGCACCTCAGGCCAGAGGAATATCGGTAACGTATCCGGCAGTTGGCCCATGTCGCCGACCGTGCGAATATCCAGTTGAAAATAAACGGCGATGACGGTCAAGGCAATGATACAAATCAAGGGTGACGGTAAGGATTTACCGATGAGCGGAAGATAAGGAAACAAATAGATGATGGCCAGACCAACAGCGGTCATTGCATAGACGTGCCACGTCACGTTGATCAGCTCCGGCAACTGCGCCATGAAGATCAGGATGGCCAGGGCATTGACAAAGCCAGTTACCACCGAGCGGGACACAAAACTCATCAGACTACCCAGTTTCAGATAGCCGGCAATGATTTGCAAAACACCGGTCAATAATGTCGCAGCCAGCAGGTATTGCAGGCCGTGATCCTTGACTAAGGTCACCATCAGCAAAGCCATCGCACCGGTCGCCGCCGAAATCATGCCGGGCCTACCGCCGAGAAAGGCGGTGATTACGGCAATACAAAACGAGGCGTACAAACCGACTTTGGGATCGACCCCGGCGATGATGGAAAAGGCAATGGCTTCCGGAATCAGGGCTAATGCCACTACGGTTCCGGCCAGCACGTCACCCCGGATGTTGCCTAGCCAGTCCTGTTTTTTCGATAAAAAGAGCATGTGTATCCTTTGAAACAAAAAAGGCTATGCCAGGCATAGCCTAAGTAGGAGCGAGTAAAAAATAGGACGTGATTAATAAATCAAGGCGGACCGGATCGGTTATGCATGTGTGTTTGAGTTAAGTAGTAAAAAATTAAGTAAGCTTTGTTACGTGACTATAGCGTCAGCAGAAACAGGAGCAAACCACCGCCACTCGCGTAAGCGACTGACACCAGTATTTTTTGCCGATGCGGCAAGCATTGCCATGCCTGAGTTTTACGGTTTTTGTAAGCCTGCCAGGCTGCCTGCAGGCGCTGCTGCCACCGCAAAGACAGAGCTGGCCAGCACTTAACCGCATAACTGATTCCAAATATGAACACCAGCACCATGCTATTGAAGATGATGATTTCGCTTTGATGATGAGTGGTGTGGAGCAGGTGCTCCAAGAGCTCTTCGAGCAGGTGTTCGAAGACTTCGATCAGTAAATGCAGCAGTTCGAAAACAATGTGCAAGCCTTCGATCAACCCGTCCAGCAAGGTGTCAAAAAATACGATCAGCAAAAACGTCACAATTAACCGACAAGCGATGCGAGTCAATAATTGGCGGTCAGTTTGTAAGTCGGTATTTGGGGGCTCTTCAGGCATATTCTTAGGTTGAAGCCGCAAATACTGCATAAATTATAAGCATAAGGTATTATATTGCAAATATAGCTATTTTATCAAGCCTATCCTTATTTTCACCGCCTTTTCACGGCCAGTGCCGGCAACACCAGCAAACTGCAGATTATCGTCAAGACAATACCGACCGATAACAGTAAACCCATGCTCGCCGTACCCTGATGGGTATTGAAAGCCAGACTGGTAAAACTGCAGAGGGTGGTCAGGGCGCTAAAAAACACGCCACGCGCCGAACTCGAATGCAACAACTCATCGGCCTGATCCGGCCTATGCCGTAAGCGCTGGACGATGTGTATGCCGCTGTCTACTCCCATGCCCAACAAGAGCGGCAAAACGATGATATTGGCGAAATTGAAGGGGTTGTTTAACCAGACATTGCAGGCGGCTGTTAGCAACGCTGCCAACAACAAGGGCGCCATTACCCATAATGTTGCCTTCAGGCTTGGTCATCAGCAACAGCAATAACACGATCAGGAGCAGCGCGCTGGCAAACGCTTGAATAAAGGCATCGACCACCGCATGACCGGAGGTTACATCGCCAATCGGCAAACCGAATACGGCTGGATGGGTTTCCATGACTTGACTGACAAACTCGCGCAAATGGTCAGGCGCATTCAAGTCTTGCGCCGGTGTCACCAACACCCTAAAACGGCCGTTATCGCTCACCCAGTGCCGGCGCAAGCTGTCGGGTAGATTGTCAAGTTCGATCGGGCTTGCCGCCAGACCATCACGCAAAATCAACAACGTGTGCGGCAACAGCACTAAAATACTGTCTTCCAGATTTTTATAAGCGGTACCCGGTTCACCATCGCTATCGGCTTTGTGGATGAATTCATCGATATGCTTAAGCAAGGTGTCAAGGCGTTCGACAGTCAATCCGGCCGCTGGATGAGTATTGGCTTGCAGCAATGCGGCCTGCAATTTGACCAGGGACGCGCGCACGTCCGATGCCTCGTAAACTGAGGCAAATTGATTCAGTTGCATCGGCATGATCAGGTTGAGATTATCGATAATCTCCAGCTTTTGCTCTTGCTCATCCGGGACCAAATTGCTGAGGGTGATGGCCTGATGCACGCTGGGCAGACGGGTAAATTGGTCCGCCAATTGATTGGCGTGCTCCAGACTGTCGGCGAGGGCGGAAATCGCAAACGGCGATTCGGTTTGGCTTTGCAGTAACTGTTTAAAGGCGATCACTGACGGGGACTTCGGATCGCGCAAATTGATCGATGCCGAGTCAAAGCGTATCCCGGTCAGACTGAAAGCTGCGCTTACCGCCAGTAACAATGACACGATACGGATACTGCGAGCATAGCGGAACGGCAAATCATAAAGCCAGAGTGGCAATGACGCAGGACGCCGGGTTGACATCGGCAGAGGCGACAGGATTTTCAACATGGCGGGCAACAGCGTCAGCGATACGCCGAGGCCAATGAACATGCCGCCCCCGGAGATAATACCCAGTTCCGATACGCCTTTGAAATCAGTGGGTATGAAGGCGAAAAAACCGGCCGAGGTAGTCAACGCACACATCAGCAGTGACGGCCCGACCGAGGTCATGCTGTGTAACAGCGCTGTGTCGGCATCCATGCCTTGGGCACGGCATTCCTGATAATGCAGGCAGAAATGTGTGGCAAAATCCACTCCCAAGCCGATGTAAAGTACCGCAAACGCCACCGAAATCAGATTAAGATGACCAATCGCCACGGCGGCGAAGCCGGCGGTCAAAACCAGTCCGGCGATCAAGGCTAACAACGTGCACAGGAGCAATTACCAGGCGCGCAAGCCCAGCCACAGCGAAATGCAGACCAACACAAACGATGTCAGGCCGGAGACCAGCATGTCGTGATTGACGGTCTCCATCTCTTCATGCTCCAGGGCCACTTCGCCGGTGAGCTCGACCGTCACACCGGGATAAAGCATCGTCAGGTCTTCGGTTAACCTACGCAAATAGGCCATGGACTGACCCGCCGGCATCAATTGTTTGAAATCCAGTTGGGGTTTAATAATCAGCAACCGCCGGGTGCGATTTTGTTCGCTGTCCACACCGGTCAGCAATTGCTGCCAGGATAGAAAATGACTCTGGCCTTGGTTCGCAGCAACTACGGTTTGGTCGATGGCACCGAGCAGGTTATCCAGCGGCATGGCCGAATCAGCTGCTTGATTTTCCAGGGCCAGCGTGAGTATGTCGGTCAAGCCGGCCAAATGATAATGCTGAGACAGATAGCCGATGAACGGTTGTGCATCGGCCAATTTGGCTGACAGCATTTCCAATTGATCGAGGTCCAGATAGAGAAAACCTTGCCGACGGAAGAACGGATCGTTCTCGAGACTGTAAACCGATTCAAAAACTTCCGTTTCGGCTTGCAGGCGCCGCTGGACAAAATCGGCGGCCAGCGCGGTTTGTTCCGGAGTGGGGGATGCAAGAACGGCGATGATGGTGGCAGCATCTTGCGGAAAGGCCTGTTCCAGTTTCAGCCGCACTTGCTGAAACGGCAAGTCCTGATCCAGCAATTGCGCGGTATTGTTGTTGATGCCCAAGTGGCGGCTGGTATAACCGGCACTGACCAGACAGAGGACTACAATCGACAGGAAAATCAGCCAGGGAAAGCGCAATAGTGCGCGGGCAGATCGGGGAAATAAAGAATGGATCATAGGGGTGTATGTGCCGCAACGGCGCTATCGGAGCGGCAATTCAATTCAGGGTTGGACTGCACAAAATGTTGGGGTCTGTGTGTCTCGAACACATGAGAGGACGGCTGAGCGAATTTAATCGGTACTTTGGGCAATGCCGGCTTTGACCCGCTCCAGTAACGAGACCATCATGCCCCTTTCCTCTTCAGTTAAAGCCGCTAGGACTTTAGCCTCCACCGCATCGGCGATCGTCCACAGTTCCTGCATCACCGTGCGCGCCTTATCGGTGACTTCCAGCCGGTAAGCCCGGCGGTCATCTGCGTCCTTATTACGACGCACCAGACCTGATTCTTCGAGTAAATCGATTTGTCTGGCCAGCGTGATGGGTTTAATCTCTAAAATCTCCGCTAGATCGATCTGACGGCAATTTTCGTTTTCGGATAAATGCACCAATGCTCGCCATTGCGAATGGGTAAAGCCAATATGTTCAGCTTCTTTATTAAAGCGTTGACGGATTATGTGGCTGATTTCGTAACTGAGAAAGCCGAATTTGGAATGCATATAAAGTGAAATGGAGATTGAGTGCGATGAAAGCTATAGGTAACAAATATTATAAGCTATGGTTATTATATTTAAAATAAGTTTTTCTGGCCTAAGTACCTGAAGAAAAAATCCCAACTTCTATCTTTGCTTCATCATCCGATAACAGCTTCATACCATTCGGACGCAGTTCTCCATTGGGTGAAACATGCCGATACCATATCTGTCAGGAAACGACTCGCTTTTTAAAGAAATTGCCAACAGTCGTCTCAGGCTAACCAATTGCCACCTTGGCAAGCCGCAGCTTGGTCGATTTTATTTTAATAGGTCGCACGCCTCATCAACTCCGGTATTTTCAACGTGCCGTCTGTCCATTAGAGAATTATAAAATTAAGATAAAGCGCATTCGTCAAAGGCCGGTTCTGTTAAGATAACGACTTTAAATCCGTTTGATTAAACTGCCAGCATGACTGACTCCCTTGACACCAAAGAACAACTCCGCCAACAATTTCATCAAGCCGCACTCGAATACCACAACCTGCCCGTACCCGGTAAAATCAGTGTAACCCCGACCAAACAACTGACCAATCAACATGATTTGTCCCTAGCCTATTCGCCGGGCGTCGCTGTCGCCTGCAATGAAATCGTGGCAGATCCGGCCAATGTTGCCAAATACACGGCGCGCAGCAATCTGGTCGGCGTTATCACCAATGGCAGCGCAGTTCTGGGTTTGGGTAATATCGGCCCGCTCGCTTCCAAGCCGGTCATGGAAGGCAAGGCCGTTCTGTTTAAGAAGTTTGCCGGTATCGATGTCTTTGACATTGAGATTGATGAGCAGGATCCGGATAAACTATGCGACATCATTGCTGCTCTGGAACCCACATTTGGCGGCATTAATCTGGAAGATATCAAAGCCCCGGAATGTTTTGAGATCGAGCGTAACTTGCGGCAACGCATGAAAATTCCGGTCTTTCATGACGACCAGCACGGTACGGCGATCATAGTCGGCGCGGCGTTTTTGAACGGTTTAAAAGTTGTCGGCAAAAAAATGTCTGACTGTAAACTGGTGGTTTCCGGCGCAGGCGCAGCGGCCTTGGCCTGTCTGGATCTAATCGTCGACCTGGGCTTGCCGGTCGCCAATATCTTTGTGACCGATATTTACGGAGTCGTTTATCAGGGCCGTAAGGAATTGATGGACCCCAATAAAATCGTTTATGCCCAAGACACCAGCGCCAGAACGTTGGCTGAAGTCATTGTCGGTGCCGATATTTTTCTAGGACTGTCTGCCGGCGGCGTATTAACACAGGACATGGTAAAAACCATGGCGGCAAAGCCCTTGGTGTTTGCATTAGCCAACCCAACACCGGAAATTACGCCTGAGGAAGTCAAGGCCGTAAGGGATGATGCCGTCATTGCTACCGGCCGCTCGGATTATCCGAATCAGGTCAACAATGTGCTCTGTTTTCCGTATATATTTCGAGGCGCACTGGATTGCGGCGCGACGACCGTAAACCGGGCAATGGAAATCGCGGCGGTCCATGCTATCGCCGAACTGGCAGAAGCTGAACAATCGGACATAGTCGCTGAAACCTACGGCATCAAAAATTTATCATTTGGCCCGGACTATCTTATTCCCATGCCTTTTGATCCGCGCCTGATGGCCAAGATTGCTCCGGCAGTAGCTCAAGCCGCCCAGGACTCAGGGGTTGCAAGTCGGCCTATTGTTGATATGCATGGCTATATCGACCGGTTGCAGCATTTTTCATATCAAAGCGGCACGATAATGCAGCCAATCTTTCAGATCGCAAAAAAGACCCCTGATGCCAAAAAACGCGTGGTATTTGCCGAGGGTGAAGATGAACGTGTTTTGCGTGCAGTGCAAATTATTGTCGATGAAAAAATCGCCGTTCCCATTTTAGTAGGCCGCCCTGCTGTCTTGGAAAACCGGATAGTCCGTTTTGGCTTACGGCTTAAATCCGGAATTGATTATCAGGTTATCAACCCGGAATACGATGAACGCTATCGTGATTTTTGGCAGAGTTACCTGTTGATGACCGAAAGAAAAGGGGTAACCGAACAATACGCAAAACTGGAAATGCGCCGTCGGCACACGCTGATCGGGGCCATGTTGATTCATAAAGGTTATGCCGACAGTATGATCTGCGGAACATTCGGTAATTCCACCTTGCATCTGCATTACATCGATCATGTATGCGGCAAGCGCAAAGGTGTTAATACCTATGGCGCAATGAATTTTCTGATTTTACCGAATAGACAAATTGCGATTGTCGATACGCATGTCAATGAAAATCCAACTGCCGAACAACTGGCAGAGATTACTATTCTGGCCGCCGAACAACTGCGTCACTTCGGCCTTGTCCCGCGCGTCGCCTTACTGTCACATTCAAATTTCGGATCCGGCAACAGTGAATCCGCACAAAAAATGCGCGCCGTATTGGCTATTCTCCAGACCATCGCGCCTGAACTGGAGGTCGACGGCGAAATGCACGGCGATATCGCCCTTGAGCATGGCTTGCTAAAGAAAAGAATGCCGAATACCACGTTAACTGACAGCGCCAATTTATTAGTGATGCCGAATATCGACGCCGCTAATATTTCTTACAATTTATTAAAAAGCGCGGCCGGTAATGGCGTCGCGATCGGTCCGATATTGCTGGGCTGCGCCCGCTCTATCCATGTCTTATCGCAAGCGGCTACCGTGCGAAGAATTGTCAATATGACAGCGTTATCGGTTGTAGACACCGAAAAATAAGGTGCCGGTGAAAAAGGGAGCCTTGGTTGTCAAAAGTAAGGCCTTTTTCAGTTTGGCAATAAGTGAAAAGAGTCGCCCATTTTTAAATTCAAAAGGTCCTGGGCTTTACCTTGGTTGACGGCAATTTCAACCAATCCCGAGGAATTGCAATACCAAAACGGCTGGCCTGTTTCCACTGAGCAGAATGTTGATGCCTGATCGATGCAATGTTCATTGATGACTAACTGACGAACATCCAGATTTGGCTCGTAACGCAGACCTGTCATGGCATTACCGTAGAAATCAAAGTAAATAATCTGATTACAATCGGAAGGCCAGGCACTGAGATCCGGTTGTGGCACCGGTTTGCAATAATCGGCCAGCAAACCGTTCGCCAAGGCACAGGCTACCGGAGCGAAAATATCACGGCCATGAAAACTGTTTGAACACACGTCCGGACGCCAAATGATTTCGTACCATTCAACTGTCTTGGCCTGCACGGCAACGGTATTCAACAGGCCATTATCCGGTCCTACAAAATACTGTCCGTCCGCACAAAGCACAACGGGTCGCCTTGAACCGCCCACGCCGGGGTCAACGACTGTTAAAAAAATGGTATCTTCGGGAAAACTGCCGCGTAATGTAGCTAACAGGTAGCTGGCGGCGATAGGATTGGCAGAAGGTGCATCACTGACTAAATGTATAACGGGAATGTGTGGAGCAAACTGCCGGAGAACGCTCTCCATTTGACCAAGGTAGGGACCTGCCGGGCCGAAATCAGTGAACAGAGCAAAACAAAAGCTCATGGATCATTGAGCGAGAACGGATAACCCCGTCGAAAAATCAATCACTTCACAGTGTTCCAGCGAGCCTTGTTTGAGGCCTTCAAAATCAAATAACTGCCTGTCCGCCAATTGCGAAGGCGCTACGTTTTGCAAACTGGTAAAAATGGTTTCCAGGCGGCCTGGAAACTGTTTATCCCAGGTTTTGAGCATCATCTTCATCGCTTGTCTTTGCAGATTTTCCTGAGACCCGCACAGATTGCAGGGAATAATCGGATAATCTCTGAATGCGGAATAACGTTGAATGTCCTTTTCACGGCAATAGGCCATGGGGCGTATGACGATATTTTTTTTATCATCGCTTAATAATTTAGGCGGCATGGCTTTTAATTTGCCGCCGTAAAAGATATTCAGAAAAAACGTCTCCAAAATATCATCACGGTGATGACCCAGAGCAATTTTGGTTATCCCATGTTCTTCTGCAAAACCGTACAACGTGCCTCTGCGCAGCCTGGAACAAAGCCCGCAGGTGGTTTTTCCTTCCGGAATAACGCGCTTGACAACACTGTAAGTGTCTTTTTCAATCACATGAAAAGGCACGCCGATGCTTGTTAAATACTCAGGCAAGACATGCTCTGGAAATCCGGGCTGTTTCTGATCCAGATTCACGGCAATCAATTCAAATTTTACCGGGGCGGTCCTTTGCAAATTCATCAGGATGTCCAGCATCGTAAAGGAATCCTTGCCACCGGACAGGCACACCATGACTTTATCGCCATCCTCAATCATGGTGTAATCGGCAATCGCATCGCCCACCGCATGACGAAGACGTTTTTGCAGTTTATTGAATTGGGTGCGGGATTTCTGGTTCAGATCGAACATAATCAGCGAAAAAAGACTCTTGGGTGTGGAGTGATGACAACCGGACGGAATAAAAACGGTCCGGTTGATCAATGGATTGGTCTAACTGGTGTAGCGCTGAAAAATAAGCGTTGCATTAGTGCCGCCAAAGCCAAAGCTGTTCGACATGATGGTGTTCAGCGTTATATTGTCTTTATATTCACTGACGATAGGAATACCCTCCGCCAGTGGGTCAAGTTGAGTAATATTTGCAGAAGCGCTGATAAAGTTTTGCTCCATCATCAACAAGGAATAAATCGCTTCATTCACACCGGCGGCGCCCAGGGCATGACCTGTCAATGACTTGGTAGAACTTACAAAAGGCACTTCTTCCCGGCCGAATACGGCTCTTAACGCTTCAAGTTCTCGGGTATCGCCAACCGGAGTGCTGGTGCCATGCGCATTGATATAATCAATCTTGCCGTTTACCGTTGCCATAGCCTGCTGCATGCAGCGTACCGCACCCTCCCCTGAGGGTTGAACCATATCGTAACCGTCAGAGGTTGCGCCATAACCCACGAGCTCTGCGTAAATTTTGGCACCGCGCGCTTTTGCATGTTCCAACTCTTCGATTACAAGCACGCCGCCACCGCCTGAAATAACAAAACCGTCACGGGTTGCATCGTAGGGACGTGAAGCCGTCTCCGGGGTATCGTTATACTTGGAAGACAGTGCGCCCATGGCATCGAACAATAATGACATGGTCCAATGGACTTCTTCGCCGCCACCGGCAAAGACGACATCTTGCTTGCCCATCTGGATCAGTTCCATCGCATGGCCTATACAATGTGCGCTGGTCGCACAGGCCGAGCTGATCGAATAATTGACGCCTTTGATTTTAAACGGAGTAGCCAGACAAGCAGTATTGGTGCTGGACATGGTTCTCGGCACCATGTAAGGACCCACTTTTTTAATGCCTTTTTCACGCAAAATATCGGCTGCTTCAACCAAGTTGGATGTCGAAGGACCGCCGGAGCCCATAACCAGACCGGTACGGAAATTAGACACGACGGACTCTTCCAAGCCCGAATCATCTATCGCCTGCTGCATGGCCACGTAGTTGAACGCCGCGCCATCGCCCATGAATCTTTTGACTTTACGGTCGATGAAATCATCCAGATTGATATTAATTGCACCACGAACATGGCTTCTGAAGCCTAATTGCTCGTAATCTTCAGCAAATGTAATACCTGACTGACCTTGTCTAAGGGAATCGACAACTTCATTGCGATTGTTCCCTATGCTGGAAACAATACCTAAACCGGTCACTACAACTCTTTTCATTTTTGCCAGCCTCTAAAAATCTTCAGTTGAAGTAAACAAACCGACGCGTAAATCGGTTGCTTCATAGATCATTTTGCCATCCACTTCCATTGTGGCATCAGCAATACCCATGACCAGTTTGCGCATGATCAGCCTTTTTAGATCGATTTTATAAACAACTTTTTTTGCAGTCGGTAGCACCTGGCCGGTAAATTTGACTTCCCCTACTCCTAGCGCACGGCCTTTACCAGGACCGCCCATCCAGCACAGATAAAAGCCAACCAACTGCCACATGGCATCTAAACCCAAGCACCCCGGCATAACAGGATCGCCTTGAAAGTGGCATGCAAAAAACCACAAATCGGGATTAATATCGAGTTCAGCAACGATTTGACCTTTACCGTATTTACCGCCTTCATCGGTAATAAGCGTAATACGATCCATCATCAGCATGTTGGGTAATGGTAATTGCGCATTTTTAGGTCCGTACAACTCACCTCTTCCGGACTTTAATAATTCTTCACGCGTAAAACTATGCTGTCTCTCCATTATTTCCGTACCTGCCGATATGATTTTCATTTAAAACTTATTATTATCCATGACTGACTAAAAAAAAACAGCTCAATTTTTACTTCATTAACACATCCTGCATAAATTGACTGGCTTTGAGTTCGTCACGATTCAATTTCAATTGATAAATAATCGCATAGCCTAATACCGCCGATATGTATTCTCTGGTTTCCTTATAAGAGAGCGTTTCCATCCAGATATCTGCAGGCATCGCTCCGCTGGTGGACAGCCAGGAATCGACCTTGGAAGGCCCGGCATTATAAGCAGCCACAGCCAGCATAAAATGACCGTTAAATCGATCAAGCATCTGCCTGAAATAATGAGAACCAAACTTGATATTGATTTCAGGCCTCAACAAGTCGTCGACTGATCCCCAAGGTGAGTTGAGTGCCGATGCCATTTGTTTTCCTGTCCCCGGCATAAGCTGCATGAGTCCTCTGGCACCTGCCGGCGACAGGGCATCAGGATCAAAGATACTTTCTCTGCGGATCAGACCCAGAATGAGTGACGGCTCCAGTTGGTTAGTTACAGCGGCTTGATTAACATCATCCATAAAGTCCAGCGGAAAACGAAGATTCAGATCATCCCAATATTCAGCTCTGGCGATCGTCGTGACCGCATTGTGATGCCATCCCCATTGCTGGGCTGTTTTAGCGGCCAACAGGATTTGCTGTTTGTCCAGCTTACTCAATAGATATTGCCAGTATTGACCTGCCTCGCTGCGCTGATTTACAGCTCTTAATTCGCTGACGATAAGTAAGTCGGGTTTTGTTTGAAAAGCCGTTAGTACGGCAGGATCGATTAAAAGCGGACGGTCTTTTAATTCCGGTTTTAAACCTATTTTTTCAGCAGCCAAAAACCCAAACAGACTTCGATCTTGAGCCAACGCTTGATAGACCCCGCGACTGCTATCGATTTGCCCCAAAGCCTTTAATGTTCTAGCGCGCCAATACTGCCACCGCGGCAGTTTAATTTGTTGCGCATCAAGACTGTCCAGGGCATTCAGCACATGCTGCCAATTGCGCTCAATTAATGCGGCACGCACTTTCCATTCCCTGATAGATGAATCGGGGGTGATGACACGACTGAGCCGGGAGAAAGAGGCAGGATTTTTTTTGAAAGCCAAAGCCAATCCCAGCCGTCCTTCAACATAATCTTTACTCTCAGGATTCAAGGCAAAACGTGAGCTTGTTGAATCCCACACCTCGATGGCCTTGTCCACATCGCTATCTGCCAGGCGCACGATACCCTGCGCAAAAATCTTTTCCATACCGGAAATACCGGCATTCCAGTTATTTGCCCCGGCAACACTGGACGGGTCGTTATGGACCTTGAGCCACATGGAGGCAATGGCCTGATCAGGTTCAGCCATCAAAGCCATTAACTGGCTCGCCAGAGTGGTTCTGTTTTTTTTGATCGATAATTCGAACCGCTCCCACAGACTCTCTTTTGAAAAATAGCCAGAGTGAATCAATCCTTCAAATAAGCTCTCGCAGGCCTGCGGCGTTGTATCCGAGGTGACCCACAGCTTTTTTGCTTCCTGCAATGCTGATTCTTTATAACCAGTATTCAGTCTTGCCCAGTGATAATGACAGACCAAGGCCCGGTTTGATGTGGGTTTATAGATTTTTATATACTCGGGCCATCGGGTTTGTCCGGCCAAGTAAAATAGATAATCCCTTCTTAATAACGCACTATAAAGCGTATCGGAATAATCCATCAAAAACCGCTCAATCGCCTGATCCTGGGTTAAATTTTGCTTGAGCCATTGATAGCGTAAAAACGGATATAACGGATAGTTTTTTAACGCCTCCACTTCATCGGGCCAGGGAGCTTGAGGCTGAGCGCTTAAATTTTTGGACACGCTCAAAAAAGCTGAGCGCTGCTCATCCAACGGTACCGAAGCAGCGGCAAAAGGGATCATGAAAAACCAGAATACCAAAACAAATCGTGTCATAAGGACTTATTACTTTTAAGATTGGGTTTATAAAAAAGGGCCGCATCGCTATAATCGGCTTTTTAAGACAGGTTAAAGCCGCGGTGCAATCAAAAGCCTCCCACCTTCCCAAAGCGTTTACTTACACGTGGGACTATCTTTTTGGTGTTGCGTTACAACACAAAAAAGAACTGATTATCGCCCATATCATAGCGATTCTGGCAACGATTGCCAGCGTTCCGGTTCCCTTGCTGATGCCGTTGCTGGTTGATGAGGTATTGCTCAAAAAACCCGGCATTACCGTTCGCACCATTGATTACTGGGTACCCGCCGACTGGCAGACACCGGTTGTCTATATTTCAGTCGTCTTGTTTGCCAGTTTATTGCTTCGCGTTATATCGATTGCGTTCAATATCGTGCAGGCCAGGCAATTCACGCTGATATCCAAGGATATCGTTTATCGTATCCGGCATCGATTGATCAACCATTTGCAAACGATTTCCATGGCGGAATACGAAAGCCTGGGCTCAGGTTCGGTAGTCACGCACCTGGTTACCGATCTTGATACCATCGACAACTTTATCGGCTCAACGATTAGCCGGCTTTTGGTCGCCATTCTAACCATAATGGGCACGGCTGTTATTTTGCTGTGGATGCACTGGCAACTCGGCTTGTTTATTTTATTGCTGAATCCTCTGGTGATTTACTTCACCCGAACCGTTGGCAGCCGGGTAAAGGATTTAAAAAACAGGGAAAACTCAGCGTATGAAATTTTCCAGCAAGCGCTAACAGAAACGCTGGAAGCGATTCACCAAATCAGAGCGAGCAACCGGGAACGGCATTATTGTCATTTATTGGTCGATGCCGCAAGAACCGTCAAAGAGCAATCCGGCGCGTTTGCCTGGAAAAGCGATGCCGCATCCCGATTGAGTTTTCTTGTCTTCTTGTTTGGGTTTGATGTCTTTAGAGCGACGGCCATGCTGATGGTTTTCTATTCTGACCTGAGCATAGGCGAGATGCTGGCGGTATTTGGCTACTTGTGGTTTATGATGGCGCCTGTTCAAGAAGTGCTGGGTATCCAGTATGCCTATTTTGCCGCCAAAGCCGCGCTGGCGCGAATCAACCGATTGACAAAATTACAACAGGAACCGCAATACCCGCACCTTAACAATCCTTTTAAAAACAAGAAAAGTGTTTCCATCCGTGTTGAAAACCTTCATTTCAGTTACACCGACGAGCCTATTCTAAATAATATCAACCTCACCATCAAAGCCGGAGAAAAAGTTGCCTTGGTAGGTGCAAGCGGCGGCGGCAAATCGACATTGGTGCAAACATTGATAGGTCTTTACAGTCCCAGTGCCGGTACCATTTACTATGACAACATTCCTATTGAACGGATCGGCCTGGAAGTAGTCAGAGAACATGTTGTCACTGTTTTGCAGCACCCCATTCTTTTTAACGATACCATTCGGGCCAATCTGACCATGGGTAAACAGGAAGATGATTCTGTTCTCTGGCAAGCCTTAGATATAGCTCAGATGAAAGAGATAGTTAGTGATCTTCCTTTGGGCCTGGATACTGTTATTGGACGCCACGGAATGAGGCTTTCAGGCGGGCAACGACAACGAATGGCAATTGCCAGAATGGTTACCGCAGATCCTAAAGTCGTTATTCTGGATGAAGCCACGTCGGCGCTGGACTCGGCAACTGAGTATCAGGTTCATCATGCGTTGAATGATTTTTTAAAAAATCGTACGACGATTATCATAGCCCACCGCTTAAGCGCGGTTAAGCAGGCCGATCATGTTTATGTGTTTGAAGAAGGCACCATATGTGAACAGGGACGGCATGACATCCTTATTCAACAAAAAGGCCTTTATGCAAAACTTTATGGCGAGTACCAGTAATCATGACTGAGATATACGATCTTCACTGCCATTCAACCGCCTCGGATGGCGCGTTATCACCCCAGGACTTGGTCAGCCGCGCCAAACAATACGGAGTTACTCACCTGGCGTTAACTGATCATGATACGGTAGCCGGCGTTGCAGAGGCTCAAATTGCTGCTGAAATGGAGGGTATCAATCTCATTACCGGCATCGAGTTTTCAACGACATGGCAGTCGCATTGCCTGCATATCGTCGGCTTGAACCTGGACCCCTCCCATTCTCTGATAGCCGAAGGATCTCATGCAATACAAACGATTCGTGATGAACGTGCTAAAAAGATTTCCATCAAGCTTGAAAAAAAGCGAATTCCAGGCGCATTCGAGGCAGTGAAACAAGCTGCGGGAGAAGGCATGATAACCCGCACTCATTTTGCAGAATTTCTGCTTTCACAAGGTTATGTGAGCACCTTGCAAGGAGCCTTTGATCATTATCTTGGCGAAGGCAAAGCCGGTTATGTTTCTACACAATGGCCTGGCTTGGAAAAAGTCGTTCACTGGATTACCGCATCAGGTGGAATTGCCGTGCTGGCACACCCTATGCGCTATAAATTAACCGGCTCATGGATGAGGCGTCTTCTGATGGATTTTAAGGAAATGGGCGGATTATCATTGGAGGTGGTTTCAGGAAGAAATAACCCGGATGAAATCAATACTTTAGCACGGTATGCCAAACAATTTGAATTGGCAGGCTCGGCAGGCTCTGATTTTCATAATCCCAAGAATATCTGGGTGGAATTGGGCCGTTTAAACCCTATGCCCGACTTTGTTACACCGGTCTGGCATTTATTCGAAACGAACGCTTTGACTTCATAATGAAAAACCGGATTAGCGGTTCAAACAAGAAACCGATCTAACCCGGTTGTTTAATTGATAGCTTCAAGCGTTAATCAAGATACAAGCGACATAATTGCAATACCCGCCAAAATAAACCCAACTGCAAAGTAGACAACAAATTTATCGTCATCGATATCAGGTTTCATAAAGCCTCCGAAGAAGTGTAAACGAATGCGTTATTCACGCGTTTCGATTTAACCATGCATGACCGTTTTATGTAAAGGGTAACGCAGTCAGAGGCATCCTCAAACTGCGTTTTAGCCTGAATTTTTGGCCGTTATTGGCTAAAAGGGCTTTCCAGAACGATGGTTTCATCCCTGTCAGGTCCGGTCGAAATAATGGCCACTTTTACACCCACTAATTCTTCTATTTTTTTGATATAAGCTTTTGCGTTCTCAGGCAGATCGTCATATTTCGTAACACCCGCAGTAGGTTCGCTCCAACCCGGCAACTCCTCGATCACAGCTTCGCAGACTTCATATTGATCAGCCCCTAAAGGCGCAATTACAGTCACTTGTCCGTTTAACCGGTAAGCCGTGCAAATCCCGATTTTTTCAAGACCATCCAGGACATCCAGCTTGGTCAAGCATATTCCACTTAAACTGTTCATGGCGGCAGATTTGCGCATGGAAACCGCATCGAACCAGCCTGTTCGCCTTTTTCTGCCAGTTGTCGCGCCAAATTCATGACCTTTTTGACCGATGTATTCGCCGATATCATTTAGCAATTCAGTCGGAAACGGGCCATTTCCGACACGTGTTGAATAGGCTTTAGTAATACCCAGCACATAATCCAGACTTAAAGGACCCACACCGGTTCCGGTGGCAGCACCTCCCGCCGTTGTGTTGGATGATGTCACATAAGGATAGGTTCCATGATCGATGTCGAGCAGTGCACCCTGAGCCCCTTCAAATAAAAGATGCTTGCCTTGCGCCTGATACACCGACAAAATTTCGCCCACGTCGGCTAACATCGGCTTGACCTGCTCGCCATACTGCAAGGCCTCGTCCAGCATGAATTGAACGTCAACCGGCTCAGCATGATAATAGTTTTTCAGCATAAAGTTATGCAGATCAGCAAGTTCGTGCAGCTTTTCAGAAAAGCTTTTCACATCGCGCAAATCACCTGCACGCAGCCCTCGTCTGGCAGCTTTATCTTCATACGCAGGGCCAATGCCTCTTCCAGTTGTACCAATGGCTTTGCTGCCTCTCGCTTTTTCTCTTGCCTGATCAATGGCAACATGAATAGGTAAAATCAAAGCACAGGCTTCACTGATCAATAGACGGTCCCGTACCTTGATACCGGCTTTCTCAAGTATCTCGATTTCTTCCAGCAAAGCCTGCTGACTTAATACGACACCGTTGCCTATCAAACATTGAACGGTCTCACGTAAAATACCCGAAGGTATCAAATGCAGGACTGTCTTTTTACCCTGAATTACCAGTGTATGTCCGGCATTATGTCCGCCCTGAAAACGCACCACCGCATCTGCCTGCTCGGTCAGTAAATCAACCAGCTTACCTTTGCCTTCATCACCCCATTGAGTGCCAATTACAACTACATTTTTTCCCATTTTCATTCCAAATTTAAGCCAACGCTTTAACAATCCAGTCTTTATTATTTTTTTCAAGCACCGCCGTGCAACCCATAGCAAGATAATCGCCGGATTGGCCCGGCAATTCCTGAACCACACATCTACCCGCTGCACGCAAATTTCTGACCGCTTCAGATAAAGTCGAATCATTAACTGCGGGTGCAAAAATCAATTCCGCTAGTTCTTTATTTTCGGACGGATTTAATTCTGACAGTACTTTTAAATCCGCACTAAATCCGGTCGCAGGTCTGGCCCTGCCAAAAACAGCCCCAATGTTGTCATAACGCCCCCCCCGGGCAATTTCACGGCCAACCGACGAAACAAAAGCCGCAAAAACAATACCGGTATGATAATGATAACCACGCAATTCCGCCAAATCGAAACTGATAGGCAACGAGGGAAACTCAACCGCCAAACGATCGGCTAGCAAGGTGAGCTCCTGCAATGATTTGTTTACCGTTTCATCGGCTTTGGACAAGACATCCCTGGCCCTTATCAAAGTTTCCCTGCCACCGTTCAATTCCGGTAAAACCAGCAAAAATTGTTTCAATTGCTCATCGATAACAAGCTCCTGAACGAATACTTGCAATTCTGACTTGGCTTTACGCTGCAATATGTCAAACAATGAAGTTTCCTGCATTTTGGAAAGCTCGGCTTGCCGACATAAAGCCCGGTATATTCCGACATGCCCAAGATCAATATGGACGTGCTGAATTCCTGAAATGGCGAGCATTTCCAGCATCAGCTGAATAATTTCCAGATCACTTTCCAGCCCGTTATGGCCATATAGTTCTGCTCCGATTTGCATCGGACTTCTGGATTTTTCTAGCGCATCCCCCACGGTATGGAGAACAGTGCCGGTATAGCAAAGGCGGGTTGGCCAGGCATGTTTGAGGTTATGCGCATCAATTCTAGCTACTTGAGGCGTCATGTCGGCGCGTATACCCAGCATTTCACCGCTTAACTGATCGGTCAGCTTGAAGGTCTGCAGATCAAGATCATGGCCGGAACCGGTCAAAAGTGAATCCAGGAAATCTATGAACGGGGTAATAACCAATTGATAGCCCCAACGTTTGAATACGCTGAGAATATCGCTTCTAAGATTCTCCAGACGCTTGGCATCTTCAGGTAATACTTCCTCTATACCTTCAGGTAAAAGCCAGGATTTTTTTTGTTGCATGGTTTTTTATGGGTCCACTCAAACAAAACGCCCCGTCAAAAAACGGAGCGTTTATTTTTATTGAAACAATCTCAGCGTTTATAGCGTCGATGTCAGCGATTTACTTTTGTGATTTGAAATACCTGAAAAAATCGGACTCAGGGTCTATCACCAGCATTTGATCCGGTTTATTAAATGTTTGACGGTAAGCATTCAAACTTCTGTAAAACGAATAAAACTCAGGATCTTCTGTGTATGCCTTGGCGTAAATTTCTGCTGAACGCGCATCACCTTCACCGCGTAACTTTTCAGCTTCTTTGTAGGCATTAGCCAAAGTAACGACCCGTTGCCTGTCTGCATCAGCACGAATACGCTCAGCCGCTTCCGAACCTTGAGAGCGGAACTCACGGGCAACACGCTCACGCTCCGCTTCCATTCTCAGATAAACCGAACTGCTGACCTCGCTAGGCAAATCAATCCGTTTAACCTGAACATCAATGATTTCCAAGCCCAAATTTGCCGCTACTTCCCTTGATTTTGATATCAAAATATCGCGGATGATTTTCCGGTCAGTCGAAACGAGCTGCTTGATCTCACGTTTACTAAATTCGCTTCTGAAGGCATCTTTGATGATTTGATCAAGGCGAAGATTCGCCTGATTTATATCACCGGCAACAACCGTGTAAAACGTTTTTACGTCTCCGATGCGCCATTTGACGAAAGAGTCAACGATCACGTTTTTCTTTTCAGCCGTTAAAAAACGCTCCGGCTTGCTGTCCATCGTCTGAATCCGACTATCAAACTTTTTGACGTTGTTGACAATAGGCAATTTAAAGTAAAGACCCGGCTCGTAATCGTCTTTAACTATTTCACCCAATTGAAACTTGATTGCTTTTTCGGTTTCCGAGACAGTAAAGATACACATTATGCCTAAAAATAAAACCGCTGCTATTCCTATTAAAATTTTATTTTGCATCATTGACGACCTCTTACGTCACGGCCACGCACTGCGCCTCGCTGAATATTCTCGACTGGTTGCGGCTGACTTAAGCTAGGCTGAGGCAAATTGATAGTCTCAACGTTAGGCACCGATTGTTTTGCCAGTTTATCAATAGGCAGATAAAGTAAATTATTACCCCCTTTGACATCGATCATTACCGTATTGGTTTTGCTCAGAACGCTCTCAATGGTCTCGATATAAAGTCTTCTGCGAGTAATATCAGGTGCTTTTTTGTATTCCACCAGCAGGTTGGTAAAACGGGTCGCTTCACCTTCTGCCTGAGCAATCACTTGTTCTTTGTAACCTTCAGCTTCCTGAGATTTTCTGGCTGCAGCACCACGTGCTTTTGGCACGACATCGTTTGAATAAGCTTGAGCTTCGTTGATCAAACGCTGCTGATCTTCTCGGGCCTTGATCGCATCTTCAAATGCGCCTTGTACCGGTTCAGGAGGCTGAGCGTCTTGCAAGTTGACACTGGTAATCTGAATTCCTGACTGATAGGCATCCATGACTTCCTGTATTTCTTTTCCGATTTGAGCAACAATTTCGCTTCGGCCTTCAGTCAAAACGAAGTCCATATTGCTGGAACCAATAACACCTCTTTCAGCTGATTCGGTAACTTGTTTCAGTGTTTCAGAAGGGTTGGCAACATTAAAAAGAAACTGTTTGGCATCCTTAACCTGATACTGAACAGCCAATCTGACATCGACAATGTTTTCATCTTTGGTCAGCATCAATGCTTCTCTGGGCACAGAACCCAAAGTCTGTTGAGCACCGCCGCTTCTATAACCCACCTCAATAAAGCGTTGTTGCTTGACATTGACAATTTGTACTTGTTCAATCGGCGCAGGTATATGCCAGTTTAAACCGGCTTGTGTCGTGTCAGTGAATTTACCAAAACGAGTGACGACACCGTGATTACCTTCATCAACAATATAGAAGCCGCTTAGACCCCAAAGAACAGCTGCGCCGGCCGCCAGATAGCCCATGCTCTTCATTGAAGATCCGGGCTCCTTGTTTCCGCCACCGCCACCGCCAAAAATACCGCCTAATTTTTCTTGTAATGAACGAATTGCCTCATCCAGATCAGGAGGCCCTTTTTCATTTCCGCGCCCACTCCAAGGGTCTTTTTTATCGCCGCCGCCAGGTTCATTCCAGGACATACTTATGCTCCATTGGGATTTTAGTAATTAAAATGATTTTTACTCATTAACGCGAGGGGTTTGATAGACCAATCCGTATAACTTACAAAAATTAATGCTTAGACAACAAACTAAAATTTTTGAAAGTTAAAGAATTTCTCAACTCGTCATATTTTCTTAAATTAAGATTATCCCTATCATTGGTTTCAAGTTACTGACTTGAACAGCAATATGAAACTCTTAACAACTTTATTATCTTATCACGATAGCTCAACAATTAAAGTCATTGCCAATTATCTTAGAAAAAAACTTACATTCAAACTAGGTTATTAATTAATAATCCAGTTTCTCAGTATTCAAGTAAATGATTACTTCTCCGGGTCTTTACTAAAAAGGTATTAGAAATCTTCCATAACAACATCTTTTAATAGACCCAGTTTTTTTTGATCAATTTCCATCCAGATATCCCAACCGCCATCATCCTGACATTGCTCATTAATGATTTTGGCAAAATCAAACAACTTGGCACGAATACCCGCCTGATCAGGCCTTAACCGGCAATGCCTTCTGATTTTAGAGGGTGTAAAGGATTCGGCCAAAACCTCTTGCAATAAATTCAAGCCCTCTCCTGTCTCTGCAGACAGCCAGATTCTGACCGCGTTACCCATATCGTCCCTATCAACATGAGGACTTACATCAGGAAGAAGATCTATTTTATTAAATATCTGCAACTGTCTTATCTGATGAGCTTCAATATCGCTTAACACCTGATTGACTTGAAAAATCGTATCATCCCTGTCTTCTGCATTGGCATCAATGACATGTAACAATAGATCGGCTTCACTGGCTTCTTGTAGCGTAGACCGGAAGGCAGCAACCAGTTCATGAGGCAAATGCCGGATAAATCCTACGGTGTCCGCCAAAACAATTTCGGTATTATTCGGGAGCAAACAATTGCGTAAAGTGGGATCCAGCGTCGCAAACAACTGATCGGCCGCATAAGCATTCGCACCTGTTAAGGCATTAAACAAGGTAGATTTACCGGCATTGGTATAACCCACTAGCGAAACAGAAGCAATCTCGGCTTTTTTTCGTTTTAGGCGTCCTTGGTGACGCTGCTTTTTAACTTTCTCAAGGCGAGCCTGAATTTGTTTGATCCGTACACCCAACAACCTTCTATCGGTTTCCAACTGGGTCTCACCCGGCCCTCTCAGACCAATTCCGCCTTTTTGTCTTTCAAGATGAGTCCAGCCACGAACCAATCGCGTCGACAAATGCCGCAATTGCGCCAGCTCAACTTGCAATTTCCCCTCAAAAGTCTGCGCCCGCTGAGCAAAAATATCCAGGATAAGCCCATTTCTGTCTACCACCCTGACATTGAGCGCTTTTTCAACATTGCGCTCCTGGCTAGGCGTCAGCGAGTGATTGAACAACACCAATTCAGCAGAATGTTCTTCAACAGCCTGCCTGATTTCTTCAAGCTTGCCGGTGCCGACAAAATATTTCGAATCGGGACTTCGCCGGCTGCCTACCACAACGCATACAGGCTCAGCACCAGCTGATTTAGCTAGTTCCCGCAGTTCCGATAAGTCTTCTTGATTGGCTTGTAGTGTTAGGTGAACGAGTACGGCTCGCTCACCCGATTGAGGACGCTCAAACAATTAAGCGCTCCGAGAAGTTTGGTAATAGTTTAATCTTCAATGATTTCGTTTTCGCGGCTAAGTTTGACAGGTTTGCCCGGTACAATCGTTGATATAGCATGCTTATAGACCATCTGACTGACAGTATTCTTAAGCATAATCACATACTGATCAAATGAATCAACACGCCCTTGCAGTTTAATACCATTAACTAAAAAAATGGAAACGGGAGTGTGTTCTTTTCTGAGAGTATTTAAAAAATTATCCTGTAAATTTTGCCCTTTCGACATCCAATTTCTCCTTATTATTACTATTGAGTTCAGTATAGGATCAATTATGCACTGTACCAACACTTGGCGTTAAGTCTAACCTAATTTAACAGGTTTTTTAACTTGAATTTTCCTTATTTTAAATTACCAAGACAGTGCAAATGAAAACCTGTCTTGAGTTATGACCATTCGTTCCTGGTAATCGCATCTATGATACCAAGATTTGTCTTATTGTCTGTATCCGCAACAAGCTCGACTTTCAAGTCAGTTCAGTGCTTTTTACATCAATATCAGGTTTTATACCAGCACTCCACCAGATCCTGCAGGCGCCTTCATCCGAGACCATACAAGGCCCTACCGGCTGATTCGGCACGCACAAACGGCCATACAATTTACAGTCAACCGGCTTGATCTTTCCCATAACGACGCGAGCACAATCACAACCGGGCGGCATTTTGCCAATATGACGGCGCGCCTCATCCCGGAAAGATCCAAAATGCAGCTGAACATCATGGCGGGCAAAGTGCGCTTGTAAGGTATAGCCTGACTGAGGAATCGTACCGATACCCCGCCAAGGCGCATCGGCTACCTCAAATACATGAGAAATCAACTGTTGAGCACGGCGATTACCTCCGGGCTTGACCACCTGTTCATAACAATTATCAACGAACAAATGACTATCCATGCCTTGCCGCAACACTGAATAAATGGCAGCCAGTAAACTGTCCGGAGTAAAACCGGCAATTGCAACAGGAAGCTGATGGCGAGAAACGACAAACTGCCATTGTTCCGGCCCCATTACCGTTGCCACATGCCCTGGCGCGATCAGCGCATCGAAACCTGGTTGTTCAGAATCCAGCAGCAAAGCCACTGCAGGCCATGTCAGACGGCCGCTGCTTAAGATCAGCAAATTACCGGGCGCCCCTTCTGCCAGCATCGCCGCCACAGGCGCGAACGTCGTTTCAAACCCCGCCGCAAAAAACACTACGGTTTGCCCCGGATTCTCTTTTGCAATCGTCAACGCCTCGACCGGACTGGCAATCGCCCGTATATCCGCACCGGTAGCTTTTGCCTGTGCTAAGGTGCGTATCTCTTTTTTGCCCGCATTAACAGGCACCCTGAGCATGTCGCCAAATGCCGCTAAAATGATATTTTTCTCTAACGAAAGTTGTATTGCCTGATAAATATCTTCCTCGGGACAGACACAAACGGGGCATCCCGGCCCCGGTATCAGCTCTATCCATTCCGGCAATACGCTGCGAAGCCCGGACAAGGCAATCGTTCGCTCATGGCCTCCACAGACATTCATGATTTTTGTCGTTCCGGTAACCGGCAAATCGCGTAATTTTGCCAGCCATTGCTGAGCGCTTAAGGCCATTTTCTGCTCTCTATGACTTCATTACACCACGGGCGGGACGCAATAAGATGCGGGTTGCATGCAATCCGGCATCAGGCTGCCGCACAGGTCGAAAAGAAGGCCGATTTTGTAAGCGATGCTTACGAAGTTGAATCTGCTCATCCAGCCAGTTCAACCAGACATCGATACCCTCCCCATTGCGCGCGGATAATTGAAAAACCGGCACTTGACTGGCCAGATTGCGCAAATTTTGCTCGGCTCTTTCATTGGAAAACTCATCCAGATAGGGCGACAAATCTGTTTTGGTAAGGAGCATCACATCAGCGGCGCGAAACATCACCGGATATTTGGCCGGTTTGTCATCCCCTTCCGCAACGGACAACAAAATAACATTAAGATGATGACCCAAATCAAAACTGGCAGGACAAACAAGATTGCCGACATTTTCAATGAACAGCACATCGATATCTGAAAAGTCTATTTTATGCAGCGCCTCATGGACCAAATGGGCATCCAGATGACAGGCCGAACCGGTTGTAATTTGGTACGCTTGAACGCCGTGCGCTCGGATACGCAGAGAATCATTTTCAGTTTCCAGATCCCCTTCAATCACAGCCATTCGAAACCTTTCCCGGCCATGCACAATCGTGGCTTCAAGTAATGCGGTTTTGCCCGAACCCGGCGAAGACATTAAATTTATGACCAAAACACCCAGTTGATCAAAATGCATGCGATTATGCTCTGCCTGCTGATCATTACCGGCCATAAGCCGGGTTAAAACCGAAGCTGCCGCACCGTCAGCCGACTTTTCCACTGGAATATGAGACTCGTTTCCTGATGTAATTTGACAACCGCAGTTAGTACACATCTGTTTTAACCTTTAACTTGGATGGATTGATACAAGCTTAAATTCTTACTCTTTCAAATGACAGAACCGACCGATCAACGGCTTCCATTCAGGATGCCACAAACAGCTCAACCTGACTCAAGATGAACTCGCTGCCACTGAGCAACTGCGTATCCAAACTTTTGCATGACGGACATATCAATTTATTGGGATCGGCATCGGCTTCAATTCCACAATCATCGCATTTAATTCTGACTGGCACGTCGTTAATCATCAGACGGGCATTCGACGCGGCAGTTCCAACTTTGAGAATTTCAAATGCCTGAACTAACAGAACCGGCTCCACACCTGATAAAGCACCTAAACTGACGGTAACTTGTCCGATATTTTGCGCATGATGCTGATCAGCCAGCGACTGAACCTGCCTGATCAAATCATCACACAACGACAATTCATGCATAGTCTGATTCATTAAGGGCTAGTTGATCCAGCAATTCCCAGGTGGAAAAGGCCTCCTCTTCATCAACTTTCTGCAGCGCATAACCCACATGAATCAGAACGTAATCACCCACCTGGATTATTTCATCCTGTAACAAAAACAAACTCACCGTGCGTTGTATGCCTTTAAATGAACAACGGGCTTCAAAACCGTTAATTTCAACAATCTGCATTGGAAAAGCCAAGCACATCTCACCACTCCATTCTGTTATATACTCATTAAAACTTTCGACAAAACCTAAAACAACATTGCCCTCTTCCTGCCTCTGATGGTGACTTAAAGCGATCTTATTTTCAATCTATATCGATTACTTTTCAAATCGATCAGCTGTTCATTCAAAATAAATAACGACTAACCCTAAGTTTAACATGAACTCACTCATCCAATTTCCCGATACTCATATCAGTCTTGCTCATGGCAACGGTGGTCGGCGCATGCGCGAATTGATAGAAAAATTATTCGCTCAGCACCTGGCCAACGATAAGCTCGATATTCAATGCGATGCTGCCGCCATCAAAATACCCGCCAATATTGCTGAGTTACACATTACAACCGATGGCTATACCGTAGAACCTTTGGAATTTCCAGGCGGAACGATAGGCAGTCTCGCTGTTTACGGAACGGTTAATGATCTTGCTGTATCGGGAGCCGAACCGCTTTATATGACATTAACCGCATTCATTGAAGAAGGCCTTGAAATCAGCGTGCTTGACCGGATATTGCACAGCATGGCGAACGCCTGCCGGGAATGTAAGATAGCTGTCGTTGCCGGTGACACCAAAGTCTTAAAACGCGGCCAGGGAGGCGGGATTTATTTTTCAACCACCGGCGTGGGCCTGAGAAAAACGGCCAGCAACCTGGGCTTAAAACAGATCAAAACCGGCGACCTCATTATAATGAGCGGCACTGCGGGAGACCACGGCACAGCGGTCATGCTGGCCCGCGAACAATTCGGCCTCAGCGGCACATTGCAATCGGATGCCGCCAGTGTGCTGCCTATCACCCGCATCCTGATGGCATCACCCGGTCTGGCTTTTATGCGCGACCCTACCAGAGGTGGTATTGCGACCGTCATGCACGAAATAGCTCATGCCTGTAACAAAACTGTTCGCCTGTTAGAGCCGTCAATCCCCATCCATGATCAAGTCAAAGCGGTTTCAGAGATATTGGGCTACGATCCTCTCTACATGGCTAACGAAGGACGCGTTGTCGCTGTTGTCGACCCTGACTATGCCAATCAGTCGTTGTCTGCGCTTCATGCGGGGGGTTATGCCGACGCGGCAATCATTGGTCAAATTGAAGAGGGGCGTAAGCACGTCATTTTGGAAACGACCCTCGGCGGTGAACGGCTGCTTGAACAATTGGAAGACGACCCCTTACCCCGGATTTGCTAACGCCGTAGTCGCATTCATGGGATCTTGACGGCAGCATCCCTGCGGCCGACATCCCCGCAAAGCTTAGACGGCCTCTTTTGATCATCAAACGGGGAAAAGCGACAAAAATATAAGGGCTTTTCCATACATTGAAACGGGAGTATGCTGATATCCGTTTCATTTAACCCTAAAGCACCCACTAAATCCGATTTATCCTGGCCTGTCTATGAACCATGAATAAAAATCGCGCCCCCCTTATTTCCTCACATGATCGGCTAAAAAAACTGCGTACTGCTCTGGCGATTGGGCGAGGCTGTCAAGTACTCACCAGCTTGCAACTGGAAGCTGAAGGCACAATTTCTCATGATGTTACCAAGCGTGTTACTTATCTCACCGGACTGTTTTCGAGGATTCACCGGGAAATGTTTCAGGATTGGCGCGAACAAACCACAGTGAGCCATCGCCCCGGAACGATTGTTGATGCCGATAAACGTCAAAAATTCCGGAAAACCATAGCGAGGCTGGTCCTTGATGAGGACAACAACAAAGATACTGCGATTTTCGACAACAATGGCTTTGTCATTTATACCGAGACTATTGCGGAAAGACTCGCTGATTTTTATGCCAAAATGCGCGAAGTCAGGCCGTTTGGCTATGGAAACAGGATCACGCTGGATCTGTTTATTACTTTGTTAGGTAAATTGCCTGCGTTTAAAAGCGTTTATCCTCACGGCATCGATTTTCGGCGTATTGATCAAAACGATTCCCAGGCGCTGCATGGCCCCGATTCAGCTCACTCATTGCTGACCGCTGCTTTCCTGCATGCTTTGGATCCATTACGTAACAAAGTCCTGAACAACACGCCCAACGGCTACGGTAAATGGCCGGAAAACAAAAAATTCATTTCCGGCATTCCTTTTTTGTCGCACACCACATCTGATGGCGTGAAATGCCTGGTTACCGTCAATGGCGCATTAATGCCCATTGAGTTGATTCGTGAAGAATTATTTATAGCTGGCAAACATATAGCGGATTACCCTTACTGCACACCGGAAAACATCATCGGCTATCTGCCGGGGACCGAAGATTTGCGTCAGCCGGGTAAAACCGAAATTGACGGCATCACACTGGGTGAAAACGGATCAGCACCTTTGTTTTGCCTGGACATCAACATGCTGACCGGCCTTCGCTCACCCAGCCATATCGAATTACAGGAATTGATCAGAGAATGTGTAGGTGAAAAAAAACCGGTTTTTGTTTTGGCTAATAACGAAGAACTGAAACAGGAACTGATCAAAGCAGCCAATGGCGATCAGCGTTTGGTCCGCAGTGTCGAAATCGCCTATGAAAGACTGGCTAAAGTCATCCGCATTCTGGATGCAGCAGAGACTGAAATTTTTGCCGGTAAAACGCCAGACCCAAACCCCAAACTCTTTATGGCCATGGGTGGCGCGGGTGCTGGAAAAACCGCCGTTCAGGAAATTGCGCACGGCAGTTGTGGCGGCAATTATGTCATCGCTTCTTTAGATGATTTTCGTAAAAAAAGTGATTTGTACAAAGTGCTGACCGCCGCGAATCACCACAGTGATGATTACGTCTATGTAGAACCGTTTGCTAATCGCCTGCGCGATTCTGTCGCCTTGCGAGCCAAGCAGCAACGAATCAATCTGATGTATGACGGCACTGGAATCCCCTATAGCCCTCGGTATTCGAGCATCATCGCCAACTTTAAACAGGCGGGATTTACAACACAGATCATCGCCGTCGATGCCTTTCTGGTAAAACCCGAAGGCCGCGAACACGAACTCTCCAGATTGTCGGTGGTGGGCAGTGTCAAAAAGCGTTTCGGCAAAACCGGTCGCGCCCTACCCTGGGTTATTACCATTTACAAACATATCCACGCACCGGAATCATTTCTAAATGCGTTTGACGATATAAATCTGGATAAAATCGTTTTGTTTGCCAATGATGGCGATAGAACTAATCAGTATCTGGTGGCCGAAAGCTTCGAATTGACCGATCATGAAATCGATATGATCAAAGAACACCAGCAATCGGGGTCACTGGCAAAATATCTAACCGGATTGAGCAAAAACCGCGAAGATTCGGTTTTTAGAAATTTTACCGGTGGTGATAAAAATTTACTGAAAGAATTGATTAATCGCAATCCCGAACGCGGCGAAAATAACGCCGCTTATTTGATCACAAACGGCAATAAAGTCCTGGCAATTTATAATACCCGCCGTTTAGTGGATTTTATCGAGAAACGTCAATTGAATCCCAATGCCTCGTATGAAGCAGGATTGGTCCACAAATCCGCATCACTGTCGTTTCATGTCGATCCCGATTCCGACACGCCCTGGCTAGTCAGGCTTCAGGATGCTTCTCAGGGGTAATAGGTCAGATAGCATCCCGGCGAATGCCGGAATGCTTTGTCGTTTTCAGGATCTGCGGTCAGCAGCAAAACCTTTTTGTAAAAAACCACGCTGATAATATTTGGCGATATCAATATTGTATTGTTCCGCGTTAATAATGCCTTTGATGGTATAGACATTGCCATAATCATCAGTTGGCATCAGCGATAAATCAATCACTTGCTCAGGGACCGGATAGTGGTCTTCATCAAGAAGCAGCATGACTTTGGGCCTCAGTTTCAGCACCTCATTGACTTCCACAACAATTGCAACAGCCCGGTTGGTCATCATCACCACGGCACCCGGGGGATAAACCCCGATACACTCGATAAACTTAATGACCAAATCCCTTTCCAGCTGGACATCGACAAGATTGGACATGATATGAGTCGCTTCAAGATGCGTTCTCCCTTTTTGATAAACCCGGTCACTGGTTATCGCATCATACATATCCACGATAGTGACAATTTTTGTAAATAAAGAAAGTGACGTCCTGTTTATTCGCCTCGGATACCCGGAGCCATCCAGTCGTTCATGATGCGAATAAGCCGACTCTACGGCGCCATAATACATACCGGGACTGGATCTGAGCAATTCATAACCCAACAAAGGGTGCGACTGCATGATTTCCATCTCATCGGGATCAAGCTTTCCAGGCTTATTGAGAATTTCCAGCGGCACCCGCATCTTACCCATATCATGCATCATGCCGCAAAGCCCGACATTATTCAGATTAGCCTCTGACAAGTTAAGATGCCGGCCCAGAACGATTGATAACATGCACACATTTAAACTGTGTTGTGCGGTATAGGCATCGCGATTTTTTAATTGGCTTAGCCAAAGAATGGCATCGGGAGAATGCAAAATACTATTCACACAGTGAGAAACCGCCTCTTTCGCGATTTTTGAATCAACCCCTCCTCCATGGGCAATACGTTCCATAAACTCCGAAACCAACTGACCCGTTTGTCTGTAAACAAGATCAGCACGTTTTATCTCTTTTTCAAAATTGCCTTTTTTGGGTGGCGGCTTCGCGTCGAAGTCGTAACTTTCCGGGGCTTTATCTGTGCCTGATTCAATTTTAACTGGCCTTCTTTTTTTATTTTTGGTTAGATCGATATAAACAAACTCACAGGTTTCTTTGAGCTGTTTGATTTCAGCGTCTGTTCTTATTTCAAAACCTTGAAATATAAATTTGGTTTCAATCCACGGTCGATCCAACTCAATAACATACATACCGATCGTTAATTGAGAAACCGGCGTCAAGACGCGTTCTGCAGAAGAAAGCAGTCCATCCTTATCAATTGACTTACCTTTATTTTTTTTCCGGAACGGCCAGAGTTTTCTTAAATTCATTTATATTTCTTTTTAATTTAAAAACACAAGAGGATATTTAATATTTGTAGAACCATTGCTAGAACTGGGGCGGTTTTTTATATTCGGCTTTGGTAACTACTCGCCCGCTTTGAATTAAGGGTGTAGGTGCTTGATTTCAAAGGACGCATCAATACGTCCCTGTAGCTCTCTGCAACATCCCTGTTGCAGAAGCCTTTTCAATCAACCACCTACACCCAATAAAATGGGAGGG
>NZ_JAUSBX010000018.1 GCF_030651835.1 Methylicorpusculum sp.
GTATGGTCTCGATGGTGACATCGGTTTGTTTGGCCAGTTTGCCGATAGTTAAAGGCGTCATTTCATTTAACCAAATGTTGAATGGTGTTTATTGTCGCTCAGTTTTCCCTATCATGAGCAATTTACAAATAACCATGAATACGGTCTTGAATGGCGGATACTAAATGATAATCGGACACATAATGAACACATGAGTGATCGGCTGCTTGGGTAGGATGCCGGCGACCAGAAAACAAAAATTTGCTTAGTGCCGGTGGCTGCTTTTAAGTAATATCAAGAGCCGTATTTAACGGTGTCAAGGCATTTATATCCATCGGTTTATGTTTGAAACTGCGTGTGAACTTTAGAACTTCTTCGATTGTTTGATCAACTGCTCAATGTCCCGGCCTTCCTTATTAGACGACCCTATTTCCAGAGGGAAAACGGTTCCTCGAAACATTAACCCGGCGAGGTAAGATCCAGTTTCGCCTGCCAGTAAATCACGCCAAGAAAGACCAATTTACTGCAAACGACGGTTCTGTAAACTGATAAAATCAGCAGGTTATTACCAAGGGAGTTAAACAGTGATTAAGTCAGAACTGGTAAATGCGCTCAATGAGAAATTACCTGAACTTTCGATAAAAAATGTAGATTTGGCCATCAATTGCATACTTGGACAGATGGTAGATGCATTAGTCCGGGACCAACGCATCGAAATCAGGGGGTTTGGTAGTTTTGAACTGCATCATCGGACGGCCCGACTTGCCCGAAACCCTAAAACGGGTGAAAGGATTAATTTACCGGCTAAAGTAGTTATTCATTTCAAACCCGGCAAGGAATTGAGAGACCGCGTGGATGCTGCGCGCGTTCAATGCGACATCAAGGAATGAACTGCTTTATTTGGACAACTAATCCGACCTGAATCAGTTCACTGGTTATTTGTCGTATCGCCCTCACCGAATTCCCAACCACACGCCCTTTTTATTATTCATAAATCTTAATAGTTAAGCGTATGTTATTAGCGAGTGATTTTTTAAAATATACTGCCAATCTCCGAGTTCCAAGCCACATCAGAAATCTTTTCAGGTTTCTGCTTGTATTGACTGGAATTGCAGTAATTTCAGGCTGCTCAGTCTACAAGCCTTACGCAAAGAATCCTTACAATTTGTATGTCAAATTGCCGGACGATTCGGTAACAGCATCGTCCGGCGCTCGAACCTCCAAAGCCATTGACTTAGCCTTATCCGCTTCAAGTCGCCCAATACCAGGGGCTATCCCCCATGGCGCTGGGGTTGGAATAGCCGCAGCCTCATTCCTTCTCGGGTCCGGTGGTACGAACAAACCCATTAATGGCAACTTCCTCCTTGGCTCCATGCCGATAACTATGGCCAACAGTGAACAGGAAGCCAAAATCAAGCTTGGTTCGACTATCGAAAAAGCCATTACCCTGGCACTCCAGCCTGAATATCAACTCAAAACCGAGGAATATGATGACACCTACGCTTTTAGGCGGACTTTGCGCCCTAGATGGCTCCGTGTCGACGGACCGCTTTGTGAAAACTGGTCATGCCAAATCATTGCACCGATTCCTACAGCCAATGCCTTGCAATGGGAAGGAGATGTACATGTCCAAAATGGGGGTTGGCAATACAAACATCCTATCGAGCAGTCGATTGCTTTTCTAAAAATTGTCAATGAGTATGACAAGGATGCCTTTTTTAATAATCGTCGACATCATGTTGAAGGATATGAATTGGCCGATTTTGATTACCTAAATTTTCTTACTCGTGTTTCGGCCAATTTGCCAGAGTGGCTAAGCATTGTATGGACACCGATCGGAAAAACTCCGTATGAAATCCGTCAAGGAAGCACCCTTCCCCTAAACCAAACTACTAGTAGTTTTTTTCATTAAAGGATCCCGGGGCTTTCTCGACACTGACGGGTTATAACCGATCGTCCCGATGCTGAAGAGCCACCGTCAGTCAACGCTCAACCCCTAAACTAATCCGATCCAAATAATCTATTATCAAGGGCTTGCAACGAGGAAAACACGTGCTACCGTTGCCGATATAACTAAAATGAACCTGGTGATTCACATGTTTTCCAAAACAATTTATGTTCTTTTGATGGCCTTAGTGACCGGCTGTTCCGGTATGCACACAGGTAACCAAGACTTGGTTTTACAGACCTATGCGCCGGGCATTGTCATTGTCAGCGAGCCAGTAGGCAAAGGCTATTACGCTTTACTGGACAATCAATCTGGCCATTGGCGAGTGCTGGGAGATCTGTCTAAGAAAAGACTTACAAGGCAATCGGATAGCCAGGAAGTCCTATTCATCAATCACAGCTTTCGAAGTATTGCGCCCGTTTTTGATAAAGGACTCAATACTCACGGCGCTAACTGCACGCCTTATATACACAACAAGCTTTGGTATTGGGTGTGTACCAGTCAGTTTTCTTCTGTCGAGATCGCTGAAACAATCGGGATAAATATTGTCTCTTGTGCGCTTACCCTATGCCTGGGCGCCGGTTCCCGCGTTGAATTAGATCATGACAAAGTCGCTGAAGCCGTGATCCAATCAAACCTTATTCAATTGGCGGAAACTAAAATTTCGAATGAAAAGAAAGGCGAGTATTTGTCTGATTTTTCGCGTGCAATGAAAAGTCGTGATGTTGATGAACTTGAATTTTTTATATCAAAATATCGAGGCCAAGATCCTGACAATCTGATCCCTGAAGCAATAGATCGGATAGATTCGATCCGCGCATACGCTGCGTTTTATTCGGACTTGAATCGTATTTTGGATGAAGCCAAATAGCCGATGTCCTGATTCGCCCCATTTGGGATAAATTGGCTATTTATCGATTCGCGTGCAACGCCTCATCGGTTCATCATATCTTGCCGATTATTTTCAATTCCTCAACCTGGTTATTCTGCATAAAGGTACGTAACGTACCATAGGATTTGTTGCAAACCCTTTCATAGCCATATTTTGCGATGATTTTACGGTCATCCAATTTTATCTTTAATTAAGCGGTATTTTTGGGGGCTGTAGCCAACAGGAATCGGCAGCTTTTCGTCTGAAAAATCATAGGTACAATAAAATTAAAGTGGCATCAGGTGGCATTAAAATGGCTGGTGCAAATGCTGATAATAGTTGCTCAAATGGCCGTTTGTGCATAGCAGTTATTAAAAGCCATTGAGTGTTCAAAGACAAAAACTTAAGGGTATTTGCCGCTCCCTGACCCCCAACACACGATAACTGTCCCTTAACGGCTACTGGAAATGAGATTTTGAAATCCTATGGTGCGTTACGTACCTTTATGCAGAATAACCCGTGCTTGGCCACCGAGCGGCTAGTGCTGTTTCAAATTTAGTTAAAGCCAATCACAATCTGGTTTTGTATTTCCCCAGAGCAACTTTTAACTGATTTTACGTTTAGTACCTATATAAAAGTACAACCCAAATGCCAGGACTGCAGGCAGCAGATTCCGGGTCACCAGCCATTTCCAATTAGGTATTTGGGTGACATATCCCCAAAAGCGTTCACGATTATTTGTAGAGAATTCATTGGGAAGAAAGCACGCTGTATAAGTGTAAAATGAGCTGTCGAAAACAAAGCACTTAGCTCTTTCTTTGGTATAGGCCTGACTATGTTTTGTTTCTATACTGGAATCGTCATAAACCGACTGGAGTACATGATAAACGGCTTTAAGTTTTTCGCTTATTTCGCCTGGATTTTTATCAAATGAAAAAGAGTAGTTTTCACCCGTTTGTAATATGGAATATCGATAGACCTCACCCTGATGTTCGTAGACATATTCATCTTTGGCTGCGCGAGCTACATGGCAATAATTTGTTGCAGATACAAAGACCAGAAGGCACAAAAAAACCAAGACAGGTCTCTTCCTTGGCTTAACGGGCAATGACAAGCCTGTTTGCAACTGAATTCTATTCATCGTCATGAGCTGAATTCCTCAGAGAATAAACCAAAAGTATGCACTTTCTAGCCAAGAAAAACCTCATTTGTTTGATCACCAGACCTTATGAAGAAGGCTATTATTGCCCAACCCCCGAAAATGTAAATTCAGCCTAAAGGCGGCTCCTTTTCCAAACATGCACGGGCATAGCCATCCCTGGCTACACGGCACAGGCATCCATGCCAGTGCCGCCCCGTCTTTCTTCGCACAGCTCCAGTTTAGGGTTCTTTGACCAAAAGAACCCCCATTCCACTGCACCTTAAACACCCTACTAAAGGCACAATAAAAATCTTGTCAAAAAAATCAGTATCGGGTACGGTTTGTCAGAAGATAGGTGGTTGGAAAGTGGCGTTATATTCCTGTCCATCTGACACCTTAATTTTGTTTGCTGAATAAGGAGAAACTGAATGGGATACATGGACAGACTCTATAGGTCGGAAAATATTATAGGATATACGGGAGATCTTCAAAATAATCCAACTGTGTATTTTTTTTCACCATCGCCAGGTGTGAACGGGCAGCCTAAAACCAAACTAGTAGGACAAAACAATCAGATACTCTTTCTAAACGGTCACATCACCCAGGCACATGATATTGCGAATAACGTAGGAAGGGAAAAGGTTGTTGAATCATGGTCATATAGCATTATGAATGCTGGACCTGAACATGATACCTCTGGCTTGATTAAGAAGGGACAAAAAGCCTTACAAGAAGTGTTTCATCAAAGTGAAGCAGATAAAGGGTTTCAATATTATGATACACCTGATGGGTTTTCAGACTTTCATATCAGCCGAAATGTTTTCACGCAGGTTAGTCATAATGACCAAGCAACTCTGAAAATTTTGGCTCTCTCAATTGCTAAATTTCCGCGGATCAAAGCAATGTATGGGGTTGTGGCTGACGATGCAATTTTTCAACCATAAGCCGGAGCCATGTAGAGTATGCACCGCATACCTTCTCGATGTTTGATTCATTCGCAATGCTTAAAAAGGTACGCAATGCGTACCCTACTTGGCTGACGTTGGAATGAAAAACTATTGTTCTTCTTGCCTTGATTAGCATAGGATGACAAAGGCTGAGACTATAGAGATTTGGGTGTTAATCAACAAAAGTGTCATTTTCAGAAGAAAATTGCACAAATATCAGAAGTCGATAACACTATATTAAGTCGACCAGCGAGGTGAAGATGTACGGTCCGGAATTCCTTACGATACCCCAAACTCTTCTTTTGTGTCTGGCGTCAACTATCTTGATCCAGCCCCACGCTTGCTATCCCTGCGCTTCGCAATCCCAGTGTCGCGTGCTTCGCACTGACATTAGATACCAGCCGCCTCCCCCGCCCACCAAAGCCCCGGTTTAGTCTTAGCGTTTCTTTCGGTTCTGGCCAGTGGGGTTATTCTGCATAAAGGTACGTAACGCACCATAGGATTTGTTGCAAACCCTTTCATAGCCATATTTTGCGATGATTTTACGGTCATCAAATTTTATCTTTAATTAAGCGGTATTTTTGGGGGCTGTAGCCAACAGGAATCGGCAGCTTTCGTCTGAAAAATCATAGGTACAATAAAATTAAAGTGGCATCAGGTGGCATTAAAATGGCTGGTTCAAATGCTGATATTAGTTGCTCAAATGGACGTTTGTGCATAGCAGTTATTAAAAGCCATTGAGTGATTCAAAGACAGAAACTTAAGGGTATTTGCCGCTCCCTGACCCCCAGCACACGATAACTGTCCCTTAACGGCTACTGGAAATGAGAATTTGAAATCCTATGGTGCGTTACGTACCTTTATGCAGAATAACCCAACACCTTAGGGATACCGCAGGCATAAAAATCCCGTCATAATGGTAATTTTGCGAAATACCTCAGGCCGACAAAGATGAAAGAAACCATTGCCCCGTCCGTCATGTTTACAGAAGAGCTTGCGGAATTGATTACCCGCTTGGTAA
>NZ_JAUSBX010000033.1 GCF_030651835.1 Methylicorpusculum sp.
GCGGAGCAGTTGACAGCGATCCAGCGCTGGTACCGAATCTTGAGTTCAGCGCTGGTTAAGTACCTCAAGGGGCGTCAATTGCAGCCGCCGGAATGCCTGCCAGCACCTGCTTAGTGGATTCAACCGCTCTTTTTAGGTTTATAGGCTAAAATCAGGACAGTTTTCGAGTTAAAAAAATTTATTATTGCTTTTTTGTTGGGGATTTTATAGCATTTAATTAAATGATTTTTAACTGCGTTGGTGATTTTTATGTTTAGAACAGACAGTATCTATTCATTGACCGATTTTCAGCGTAACGCGCGTACGCATCTGGATCGGCTAAAACAATCTGGTCAGCCTGAAATCCTGACGGTCAATGGTCAAGCAGAAATCGTTGTGCAAGATGCTACCGCTTACCAAGCGATGGTAGACAAGCTGGAGGCTATTGAAGGAATTCGCAAGGGCTTGGAATCCATGAAACAGGGAAAAGGCCGTAATATCGAGGCTTTTTTTGAAGAATTTGAACGTATGCATGCGATTGAACGGTGAAGCATTACTCCGTCATTATTCTTCCTGAGGCCGAACAAGACATTGAGGAAGCCTACCTGTATATCAGTGAAGATTCACCGCAAAATGCGATGAAGTGGTATCGGGATGTCTATGACAAGATCCAATCGTTATCCTCATTTCCATTGCGATGCCCATTGGCTCCAGAGAACGATTTCTTTCCGGAAGAGATTCGCCATCTTATCATTCATAACTACCGCGTCCTTTACACCACAACAGAGGATACCGTTTATATCCTTCATGCCAGACATGGTCGCCAGCAATGGTTGAATACCAAATAAAGCCATTCGGATTGGCGATTTTAGATTTAGCGGAAAGCTGAAAAATAGGCCGGTCATCAGGTTGCAACCCATAAGGCGACAGTATCTACTTATTTGTTAATGACAGATTCTGAACTAATTGCTGGCACTAGATAATGGACAATACAATTTGAAAACGCGAATTGGACCGGATGGATTGCACATATTTGATCGACGTTCAGGTTTGAATATCTTATTTGATGAAGTGAATGCTGATAAATCCGCATGGGCAACCGCCCCGCGTCAGATGTCTATCGCTCTTAAAAATCTTTGCGATCTACATTGTGTTTACTGCTATGCGTGAAAGCATCAGGCGATGCTGAGCAAAGAATCTGTTGTTGCCTAGGAGGCTGTCCGAGAATAGCATAGAGAGAAGCATTATTTTTTCGAAAACGCATTAGAATATTCGAATATTTATATGTTATGCCGGTGTTTTGTACCTTTTAACCTATAAAATGGCCTCTTGTCTTGCTAATCTCCCCTATTTTTGCCTATGTGGCTGGATTTAATGCCCATTTCCCAAAATTTGGGCGCACTAATCCCGTAGCCATCGCTTTAACCATTTTTTTAAGGTTGTGTGTGGCGCAGACCAGCGAGAATTCGCCGGCGACTTTGTCTTTGCCGCGGACACTGAAGCCCCGAAATCCGCTGTTCTTGATCTGCCCGAAGACCGGTTCGACAATGACTTTGCGTTGCCGGTAAACGGCCTTCGCAGCCGGTTGCCGCATTTTTTCGCGCATCTGTTGCCGCAATGGCTCTTGGGCGTCGGAGCTCAGCGTCCGCGCTTCGCCTTTTTGGGACTGACAGCAGCGTTTGAAGTAAGGGCATTCGGCGCAGACCGAGGCGTGGCCTTGATAGATCTTCTGCCCTTCGGCACTGTGCCGAACCACGGTGAGGGTTTGTTCGCCAGGACAGGTATAGGTGTCGTTCGTCTCATGATAGGTGAAGTCGGCCTTGACCAGTTTCCGCTCGGATGCGGCCAAGGGGCTCAACGGCGTGGTTTCACCTTTCCCGGGCGCCAGGTAAGCATCGACACCCTGTTGTGCCAAGGCCTCTAAATTATTGCCGGAGAAATAGCCGTTATCGGCACTCAACTGATCGGGCAGGCGCCCCGTGCTGTCTTGGAGTGCGGTTAAGGCCGGTTCGACCTCTTGCATGTCGTTGGCATGGAGACTCAGGTGTTGGGCAACAATAATTTGCTGGTCAGCATCGACGCTGATTTGGCCATTGTAGCGGTAGTTAAAGTCACCCTTTTTGCCCATGATCCGGGCATCGGTATCGGCAAAGCTGATTTGTTTTTTGCCGTCGATCGGCTGGTCCGGATTGAGCTCGGCTTCTCGGGCTTCGAGCGCTTGTTTGGCGGCTTTGATTTTGCTCAGCCGGCCTTGTTTGAACTGTAAGTCAGCCGGTAGTTCATAACCGGTTTGGTCCTGGTAGCGCTGATCTTCTTCCTGATCGCAGCGCGCCGCTTGGGCGATCAGCGCCTCAATCTCGTCGGTTAATTGGCGTTCCTGTTCCTTGAGGTGCTGATAGCTCATGGCTTTGTGCTTGGACGTATTCGCTTTGAATTTCGAGCCGTCCAAACTGATATGACCCAACGAGGCCAGCTTTAACGCCAGGGCTAATTGGACGGTCTGCTTGAAGCAGGTTTGAAAGAATGCGGCATGGTCTTTACGAAAGTCACTCAAGACCCGAAAGTTCGGACAGTGCTTTTGCGCGATGAACATGAACGACAAGTCCTCGCGGCAGCGCCGCTCGATTTGCCGGGAACTGAATACGCCTCGACTGTAGGCGTCACGG
>NZ_JAUSBX010000035.1 GCF_030651835.1 Methylicorpusculum sp.
ATGTCCAAAGAAAAATTTGAACGTAAAAAACCCCATGTAAACGTAGGCACCATTGGTCACGTTGATCATGGTAAAACGACCTTAACAGCGGCATTGACGAAAGTCATGGCGGATTTGCGTGGAGGCACCTTCAAAGCCTACGATCAGATTGATAATGCACCTGAAGAGCGCGAGCGTGGTATTACCATTGCAACAGCTCACGTAGAATACGAATCAGAAGCACGTCATTATGCACACGTAGATTGCCCAGGACATGCTGACTATGTCAAAAACATGATTACAGGTGCTGCGCAGATGGATGGTGCAATTCTGGTCTGTTCGGCTGCTGATGGCCCAATGCCGCAAACCAGAGAGCATATCTTGTTGGCAAGACAAGTAGGTGTGCCGTACATCGTAGTTTATCTTAATAAAGCCGATATGGTAGATGATGCCGAATTGGTTGAGCTAGTTGAAATGGAAGTCAGAGAGTTGCTGGATATGTATGAATTTCCAGGAGACGACACGCCATTGATAGTCGGTTCAGCATTGAAAGCCTTAGAAGGCGATACGAGTGAAATTGGTATACCTTCAATTATCAAATTGGTAGAGGCCTTAGATACTTACATCCCTGAGCCAGAGCGCGCTATCGATCAGCCCTTCTTGATGCCAATCGAAGACGTATTTTCTATTTCAGGCCGCGGAACAGTGGTTACCGGCAGAATAGAGCGCGGCATCATCAAAGTAGGTCAAGAAATAGAAATCGTAGGCATCAGACCGACTACCACCACCACCTGTACCGGTGTTGAAATGTTTCGCAAATTGCTGGATCAAGGTCAAGCGGGCGACAACGTAGGTGTGTTGTTAAGAGGCACGAAAAGAGACGATGTTGAACGTGGTCAAGTGTTGGCGCATAAAAACACCATCAAGCCGCACTCACATTTCAATTCAGAAATCTACGTCTTATCAAAAGATGAAGGTGGACGTCATACGCCATTTTTTAACGGTTACCGTCCTCAGTTCTATTTTAGAACCACCGACGTAACTGGCGCGGTGCAATTGCCAGAAGGTGTAGAAATGGTAATGCCCGGCGATAACATAACCGTAGAAATCAAACTAATAGCACCGATCGCTATGGAAGATGGATTGCGATTTGCAATTCGTGAAGGTGGACGCACAGTGGGTGCGGGTGTCGTTGCTTCAATCATTGAGTAA
>NZ_JAUSBX010000045.1 GCF_030651835.1 Methylicorpusculum sp.
GCGGACTTTTTTTGAACATCTTCGCGCTTTAATGCAGTATCTTCCATTCGATGACTGGGATCATTTGATGCGGTTTATGCTGAAAGGACTCAACGGCACAATTCCTGACTCCGGGTAGGGTTTTAAAATGAGAATTGCTGAGTTCTAACCGGTAACTCTCATTTTGAGAAGAAAAAGGCATTGAATTCAAGCCTGCTCAACTGTCTTTTAATAACGAATCGGCTGTTCAATAGAATACTGCTGAATGACCATTCCGTTTTCCTGCATTTTTTGCAAGGCGCCGGACTTATCAAGATAATAGTAAATGCCAGCTGCCAGCATCAACGAAGCCAGTACGGCAAAGGTGATCTTCCAGACACTGTAAGGGCGCTCACCCTGAACTTTACCGGACCGGCCATTAATGACAAAGCGGTAGGATTTATCCTTGTAACGAAACGCCGCCGACCAAACCGGCAGCAAACAATGCTTGTATGTCGTTCTGCTGTGCCGGGTTTCGACATGATGAATGCGCTGGTGATCGCCGCCGATATCGAAGCAAATGTCGCGGTAAATCTGGTCATCCATGATCTGCCGGGCATGATCAAAGCCCTCAGCCAATTCGACCTGATAATATTCACTGCGAAAGCCGCTCAGATAGTTCTCGTCATAAGGAATTAACGCATACAAATCCCAGGGTTGCAGGGCATCCAGGATTTTGCGGGGCAATGAACTGCTGGCACCGACCAGGACATCATCGAAAAAACGGCGGACCTGCCCGCTGACCGGTGTCCAGCGAATTTTGGGCACTTCCCTCATCTCAGTCACGACCCGATTATTTTTGACTACCTGCACAGGCTGCCTCACGTAATAAACATCACCCCGCTCTCCTGAGTAAGCCGTGACCGTATCGCTGTCGAACGTCCAGTACGGAAGATAGACACCGGTTAATTTGGTGTCACTTCGGGCATATTTTTTTACTGCGTTGGGAGCAAACCAGAGTCCGGCAATCCAGCGTTTAAATCGTTGCCGGGCAGCCGGTTCGTCAATACTGAACGGCAACAGCGATTTGGGCTGTATCGGTTTGATTTCTGTAGTCGCCGTGACTATGGGCGTCCCGCAAAAAGGGCATTCCCCCGCATGTATTTTGGCTTCGAACTGAAACCCTGCCCCGCATTCGTCACAATGGATTGTCGGCACGGCCGCTTCGGCACGGGTTTCTGTCACCCGTTTAAGCGCTTCTTTGAGATCGTACTCCTCGATAACACCCGTGCGTTGTTCTATTCGATTTTCGGTACCGCAGTACTGACAGATCAACAGGTCAGTGCCGGGTGCATACTTAATAACTGCGCCGCATTGTTTGCAAGGAAAACGCAGCGTCAATTGTTTGGCATCACGGGGCTTGATAACTGAAGACATTTTTGCCGATTACTTGGGGACAGGGGGAGGAACCTGCGCAAACACGGGGGCCAGCGCTGTGACTTTTTCTGCAGCAGTCCATTCGACCAAATCCTGGCTCCAAACCAAGGTTGCACGCGTCACCTCGCCTGTTTTGATTTTCTCCATTAACTCGGGCACAGAAAAAGGACCGCTTTGCTGACCGGCAACCGCGATAAAATACGTGGCAGCTCCGGGAATGGGGGGAGGAGAACCCGAAGCGGGCGGTTGCGATGCATTTAAGGTCTTCCCCAGATTTTGAGCCATCGCAAACCCCATTCCCATACCAATACCTTCCCCGGCACCACCGGACGGATTCTTTGCCGCTGCCGCCAGCGCTTCCGCCGCCTGAAACTGAGTATAACGACCAAGATCGCCGATTATGCCCATACTGGTTCGCTTATCCAAAGTTGCTTCCACTTCAGGCGGCAAGGAGATGTTTTCCACCATCAGTTGCATCACATCCAGACCGTAGGACTCAAATTCCGGCTTGATTTTTTGTGTGATGAATTCGCCCAACTCATTGTAATTTGCTGCCAAATCCAGCGCCGGAATACCCGACTCCCCCAGAATATCGGCAAAACGGGCGACAATCAGATTCCGCAGCTGTTCGGCAATGTCTCCGGTTTGAAAATGTCCGCTGGTACCGACAATTTCCTTGATCAAGGTCAGCGGCTCTTTGATCCTGAACGTATACGTACCAAAAGCCCGCAAGCGAATCGGGCCAAACTCCTTGTCACGCAACATGACCGGATTTTTGGTTCCCCATTTTAAATCGGCAAATCGGCGCATGTTAAAGAAATAGACTTCCGCTTTGAAAGGACTGGAAAATCCGTGCGGCCAACTTTCAAGCGTTGTCATGATAGGCATATTTCGAGTTTCCAGGCGATAAAGGCCGGGCTCAAAGAAATCCGCGATCCGGCCCTCATTAACCAACACCGCTGTTTGCGATTCTCTGACCGTCAGCATGGCGCCGTATTTGATTTCGTTGCCGTAGCGCTCAAACCGGTAAACCAGTGTGTCACTGGTTGAATCGGTCCATTCAATCACATCGACAAATTCGCCAAACAGTTTATTAAAAATACTCACAGGGTCTCCTCTGTTTCATGTCAGACACTTTTAAGCCAAGGGCCGATTCAAAAAAACCGGATCTTATCAGCCATTCCCAGTCTAAACTTTTAATGCTGCTTTGAGGATTGGCGTATGCCTCCCCGTTTTTATCGTCAAACTGGGAATTCCTGGGATTTTATACCTTGGTTGACGGACTGGCTTGAGCCGATGCCAATGTTTTTCTCAATTCAGCTTCGCACTGCTGCAACTGCACCACGGCTTCGCTTCGCATTTTTTTGCCCAAATCGGCGATTTGCAAACTTTCCTCGATGGTGGCTATTAAGGCCTGATTAGCCTGCTTGACGGTTTCTATGTCAAAAACGCCGCGTTCAAGCTGTTTACGCGTCTCGGCATTGGCCTGTTTGAGATTTTCGGCGTTGGCAGCCAACAGATCATTGGTCAAATCGGTTGCCGCCTTAACCGTTTCGGCCGCTTGCGATGATCTGAAAATGGTTACCGCAGTCGCAAGCTGTTGACGCCACAACGGTATGGTGTTGACTATCGTCGAATTGATTTTATTGACCAAGCCTTTATCATTTTCCTGCACCAGCCGGATACTGGGCAGGCTTTGCATCGATACCTGACGGGTTAAACGCAAATCATGAACACGCCGTTCCAGGTCATCCCTCATGGAGCGCAAATCGCGCAAATTTTGCGAGGCGATCACTTCCTGACTGCTTTCGGCCAATTTGGCCTGCTCCGGAATGATGAGGTTATCGAGCTCACGCAGTTTCTCTTCACCGGCAGCGATGTAGTCTTCCAGCGAATGAAAATAATCGAGATTAGCCTGATACAGTCTGTCCAATGAAGCTATATCGGTTAACAGACTGGTTTTATGCCTTTCCAGTTTGTCAGTAATACTGTCAATTTGTTTGCGTACGTCTTCATATTGCTGGACAAACTTAACCACCGGCTTGGCCTTGCCGATTAGCTTTGAGAAAAAGCCCTGTTTTTTATTCGGATCAAGGTCGTCTATTTCAAAGCCGCGAATTGTCGCGACCATTGCATTCAAATCTTCACCGGCCGGGCCGGTATCTTTGTTTTTAACGCCTTCCAGCATTCGGTCCGATACCGTGGTCAATTGTTCCTGGGCTTTACTGCCGAAAAATAATATCGAGTGTGTATCTTTAATATCGATCTCTTGTAACAGTTGGCTAATTTTTTGCTTTTTTTCACTAGGAGCCTCCTGAAAAGAAACGATGTCGGCCTGAACACCGGGAACGAGTTCCTGAGTCGGGGGCAGCTGCGTTTCGTCTATTTGCACAGGGGCGCTGGTTATTACCTGATCTTGTTGTTCACTCATAGCGGATGATTCTCCATCGATTTATTATGCAACATCACATGATGCCTTCGCGTTTCAGTTGTGCGGTCAGTACTTCAATTTTCACGTCCAGATCGAACATGTCTTCTTCCAAAAGCTTTTGTTGTTGTTCCTTAAAAGCAGACTCTATAGCTTCCAGCGCCTGCCTGAAGTTTTGTTCCAGTTCCTGAGAGGCGGATTGTCTATGGGTTTTTGCATAGCCTTCCGTCACTTGCTTGACACTGTCCAGGTAGACATTAAGAAATTTTCTAGCCCGGCGAATGCCGCGCGGATCGGCTTCCAGCTCCGAGATCACCCCTTCGGCAATTTCGCAAATACTGTCAATTCGTTGATTAAGTTCACTGTTGAGAATTTTACGATTGGCTTGTTCAATGGTCTTTATGGTGGCAAATGCACCCGTCAAAGTTTGCCTGATCTCATCACCGGAATAACCATGCGCCTCAGTTAACTGAAAAGGTTTAGGCCGGTCAAAGCCATAACTCAAATACATGCCCAATAAAGCGCCAACGCCGTAGATCAACGATACGGGCAGGCTTTGCTGCGCGCCTAGTACGGCCAGCAGACCTGTTGTTAAAGCAACCAGCAGCGCCGCAATTAATTTCAAGGGCCATTTGGTTGCATTCAACCATCTGTTCATCCGCGTAGAGGCTTCGGCCGCCAGACCTCTGCGTAGCAGCATTGCTGCCAGGCAATAAAGTGCAAACCCGGTTGCATTAACAATGATGGACATCACATGACCTTTTACAAGTCCGATGATCACCGCAGGAATAAGAGCCAGCGCTAAAAAATAAAGCAGCAGTCCTCGAGGCGAGTAATGGTGCAAAGTATCTTCGGTAAAACGCTTGGCGAATTTCAACGACGGCAGCCTGTCCATTATTTAATTCCCTGTATAAAAAATGAGTGATTTTCGGCAAACGTATCGGCGGACTCGGCCTTGACTATAGACTGACACGTTACCAAACCGACAGTGGCCACCAGCAAGATGAAACCAAGCAATTTTCTGAAAAATCCGGACATATCTTTCTAAACCTCTTTTTTATTCTGAATGATCATTAAGCGCTGTACTGCATTTACCAGTTAAACCTTTTAATGTGGTTTTGATGGCAGCCTACCCAGCAATTCTCAGTTTGATCTTGTCGGCGTCATTTTGGGCTGGGAAAAGCCTTTTGAGGAACACCGTAAACCCTCCATGGGGGCTTGACAGCAGCATCCCTGCTGCCGACATCCTCAAAAAGCTTCCCCCTGCCCTTTTTTTGTTCAAATTGAGAATTGCTGCAGCCTACCTAGAGCCGTCATCGCTTCAAATGTTAATGCCTACCCTTTTCATCATCAACTGGGGCATTGCGACGCTGCACATTTCCTGCTTGACCCTACAAATGTAAATAAATGCCGCTAAAATTAGCGTACCAGAATTCATTCCGTCCTATCTCACAATGACCGTTTTTTTTACTAAAAAATCCTTAATGTAGACTCTTCGGCCATTCGAGATAAGACTGACGACCCTTTAATGCCTTGACAAAAGCCTTGTTCAAGGGGGAAAGTGAATTATAAGCAGCACTGATGACTTTGAGACTTAGGTACGTGAATTTTTCGTTTGAATCAAGCTATGGAAAAAATAAAAATCATCGAAACTGATTTATTTATCGGCATTCCGCTGGAATGGGCCGTTTATGATGAAGAAGGGCAGTTACTGCTCGATAAAGGCTATATGCTCAATTCCGAAAAGCAAAAGCAAATACTTTTGACTCAGGGTATTTTTCGTCTCGATTTTACGGCTCAGACTATTGAAAAACCAAGACCTCCGACTGACGGTAAGTTTTTTAAAGGCACCACACATGATACGCTGAAATTATTAGGCAAAACACTCAGAGTGTTGTTCGACAAGATTCATGAAAACACGCCTGATGATTATTCAAATCACTTTCTGGATTTAGCAGCCGTCATCCAAAGACTCTGCCGCACTCAATGCGATGCGGTTCTGGGAACCATATTGCTTGATCAGAGTTTTAATTACTCACATATTCATCCGCTGCTTAGCGCCGTGTTGACGGAGCTACTGGGAAAACGAAAACAACTGAATGAAGACAATAGAAGAATTTTTATCGCCGCTGCACTCACCCAAAATATTGGGATGTTGGAACTCCAAAAAAAACTGGCCAATCAAGCCTCTCCCCTCTCGGACCAGCAACGGGACATAATCAAAGCTCATCCGGAACTGGGCCGAGCTTTGCTACAAAAAGCCGGCATTAACAATGCGGAATGGTTGAATGCCGTACATAATCACCACGAACGTATTGACGGCAATGGTTATCCGGACGGTTTATCAGGTGATGCAATCCCTGTCGCAGCGCGAATTTTGTCGCTTACCGATATTTACAGCGCAATGATATTACCTCGGGCCTACCGTGACGGCTTTTATGTAAAAAAAGCTTTGCGCGACATTTTTTTACAGCGGGGAAGCGCCGTAGATGAATCACTTGCCCATCTTTTGATCAAAGAAATTGGCATTTATCCACCCGGTACTTTCGTTTTATTAGCCAATGGCGAAACCGGTGTCGTATTAAAAAGAGCGCCTGTTGATACAGAATCGATCCATGTGCTCAGCCTTCTTAATCCTCAGGGTAAGCCTTTCGCAAATCCAAAACAAAGAGTCAGTGACGAAACCGTAGCTTTTAAAATTATAAAAGCCACTCAACGCCTCAAAAACGTCGCCATCCAACCGGACCGTTTTTGGCCATTATCCCATTAAGAAATCACTGCAAAGCACATTACGTGCCTTTTAAAATATTTATCATTTTCTCAGCAGAGACAAATACATAAATAATTGATTATTATAGACATAAATAAAATTTCCACGGTTTTTTGTAAAAGTTTGTCAATGCACAGATGAATCTGCTTGTACAGTTTTTATAATATGCTTTAATTGACATCAAATTTACCTATCATCTGCTTTTTTCGCATTAATGCCATCCCTGAACCCTCAAAAAAAGTTAACTCATTACACCTCTTTTCATCCTTTTATTGCCTGGCTGGTTTTTCTAATCTTGGCCGGTTTCGCGCTAAATGAACTTAACCAGATCAGAACAATATGGCGTTTGAACGATCTGATCGAAAATCCTGAAAAAATCAACTCTTCCGATACGGACCTGCCACCGGAAGTTCTGTTTGCCAAAGCACGTTATCTGAATGATCAAGGTGACTATCAGGAAGCTTTGCGCCTTTATTTACAAATTGAACATCAGGGAAATGAAAATTTCCGTTTGAAGGTTCAATACAATATGGGCGTGATCTATCTTCAACAGGCCAGTAAACTCTGGAAATCAAAAGGCGTTTGGGAATACAGCCAGATCAATACCCTTTTAGATTTAACCGAACAATACCTTAGACAGGTGCTTAACAAACAACCGGATCATTGGCAGGCACGATTTAATCTGGAATATGCTTTACGAATTCGCCCGCCGGCGAAGGAAGAGGAAAAATCTGACTGGCAAGGCCATAAAAGCAGCGTTCATGCAATCATGCCGGGAATTCCTGAGGGCGGGCCTTGATTTACCGGGATTTCAGACTTTGGTGCCCGGCCGTTGCCATCGCGCTGTTGATGTGGGCGGCATTGAATCCACAGATCAAAGTGCAGAAAGATACTTACAACTTGATGATCGTCATTGACATCACGCAAAGTATGAATGCGCAGGATTATCATGTCGATAACCAGCCTGCCGATCGTTTGTCTTTTGTTAAAGCGGCATTGAAAGAAGTCCTTGCCGAACTGCCCTGCGACTCTAAAATAGGCTTAGGACTATTTTCGACTAAAAATATATTTTTGCTGTTTGAGCCATTGGAACTTTGCGCTCATTATGCAGCAATCGATGAAAGTCTCGCAAAAATTGACTGGCGCATGGCCTGGGCTGCAGACAGCCATATCGCCCGGGGAATCTACACCAGTTTAAGCGACATTCAAAAACTGGAGTCAAAACCCGGTCTGGTATTTTTTACCGATGGTCAGCAAACGCCAAAATCCGCCAAAGAACCGTTTTTTCAAATGGAAGCAGGGAAAACTCCGGGCTTGATCGTTGGCACCGGTAATCTGGAGTCAGTCCCTGTGCCCAGACTGGATAATCAAAACCAACAGATTGGATTCTGGCAAATTTCAGAAGCAGAAGGCCGCCGACGCGCTAACACCGATATAACCGGAAATTATCTAACCGCGGTTCAGGAACCCTACTTACAGAGATTGGCGGTTATTACCGGATTGTCGTATCACCATCTGGAAGACGCGGATAAACTGCTCAGTGCTTTAAAAGCATCCAGCCTCTTACAAAAACAGCCGGTCAATTATCCGTTTGCATGGATGCTGGCAGCCGTGTCTCTCCTCTTGTTACTTACTCCCTTCGCAGTAAACCGGTTGGCCCAAAAGCCATGATTTCCCGTTTGGTTAATCTCTTCCCGTTATGGGCGGCCATTCTGGCTTGTGCCGCTTATTTTTATCCCGGCCTGTTCATTTCCGGCAAGCAGATGATTGTTCCTTTGCTGTCGTTGATTATGTTTACTATGGGGCTGACCCTGACCTGGAGTCACTTTCAGGACACGCTGAAATATCCCGGCATTATTTTGTTGACCATGGCTATCCAGTTTACCGTGATGCCGCTGCTGGCTTGGCTGCTGTCCGGATCATTCAGCCTGACGAATGATCAGTCAGCCGGCATGATTCTGGTGGGATGCAGTGCAGGAGGGACTGCATCCAACGTGATCTGCTATCTGGCCAGAGGTAATGTGGCCCTGTCCATTCTGATGACTTTGTCATCTACAGTGGCTGCTGTTTTTATCACACCACTACTGACACTGGTTTTAATGGACCAGTCAATCAGCCCACCTTTCTCTGATATGATGAAAAGTCTGATAGAGTTGATCATTATTCCCGTCATGCTGGGCACTATGCTCAATACATTCTTTCAAAACCGGATAAGCGCAATTCATCACTTTTTACCGCTGATGGCCAGTCTGGCCATCGTAGCCATCATTGCCGTAATCGTATCGCTCAATCAACAGCAGATCGAAGACATGGGATCGACTCTATTGGCTGCAGTCGCACTTCATAATTTGGGCGGTATGCTGGCAGGGTATGCGATTCCATGGCTGCTTCGCTATGACAAACAGACGTGCCGGACAGCCAGCATTGAGGTGGGCATGCAAAATTCAGGACTGAGTGTTGCATTGGCTATCACTTATTTTTCCAGCGCAGCTGCACTTCCCGGCGCCATCTTCAGTATCTGGCACAACCTGTCAGGTTCGTTTGCCGCCATGATATGGCGAAAATATGACGTTTGATAGTAACCACCTGCCTCACTAGCACCTTAATTTCTATAACTATCAAGACACTAGATTAATTGGCCTTTTTATTGCTGGAAAAAATGAGTACCTAAAAAAAAAGGGGCTTGTATGCGAATTTATCGTACGGTGATTATCCTGCTACTGAGTTGCACAACTCTGTCTTGCGCAACACAAAATCAAAACATAAACGATCAGGCCGCTTCTTCTGAAGCACTGACCTCCCGGGAAGAAGCGGTAGGATTTTTCAGCTCGATTTACAGTTTTATGCGAGATACCGAACGAGGTGCTTACGGCTTGATGTACGATATTCGTGATGGAACGGACAGCTTTATCTATGATGTCCAAAAAGACTATTACGAAGATTATCAAAAATAAGCTGACAACAAGCCGATTGGTTAAGCTCGGAGTAGCGGTTACCCAATCAACGACTATAATCTGATTACGATATTATTAACAAATGGCGTCATACTATGGAAATTAAATCAAGTTTTCTCGGCGAACAACAGGTAGACCCAACTACTCTCATCACTTTCCCCAAAGGCATCCCCGGTTTCGAAAACCAGACAAAGTTTAAACTATTTCATCAGGAACAAAACCCTATCATTTACTGGTTACAATCCATTGATGACGAAAATTTGACTTTCTCTGTCGCAAACCCGGCAAATTTCAATATTAACTACAGCTTCGTTATTAGCGACGAAGAGCAAGCGTTGCTCAAACTGGAAAACATGGACGATTTAATTATCCTGATTCTATTGCATGCCGGAGCGGATGCCCAAGAAGCTGGAAAACCGGCAATAAAAGGGGCCATAAAATCGCCTTTGTTGATCAACAGCGCCGAAAGAGTCGCCATTCAAAAAAACTTGTCAGAAATTGAACAGTCCATCACCGTGTTTGAAAAAAATGAAATGGTAGACACGGCCGAGATATAAGTACAACCGCATACAAAATAGGCTCCACCGTGTTTCCAATCCCCTGAAGTCAGGTGGAAACACGCGGAGAATATAAGCTTTGATCAGCCGGTCAAACTTTCGCTTTCAGAGACTTAGAAAGCCTATGACATTAAAGTTTGAGGTTAATTGGGGTTGAAATTTAAATGGATAATTTAAAAACCTGAGAACCGCTCAAATTGACACGCATCAGGCCGCTTGAACGGGAATCGCGTTTCCGGTTCGAATGATTTCATTTTTATCATTGAAATAAACCAGTGTTGGCTTGAATGCAGCCAACTCCTGCTGATCCAAAATCGCGTACGCACACACAATGATCAAGTCGCCTGGACAAGCCAGACGGGCAGCAGCACCATTCACAGAGAAAATGCCGGAACCTGCCTCAGCGCGAATAGCATATGTCGTAAAGCGCTGGCCATTATTGATATTGTAAATTTGAATTTGTTCGTATTCTCTGATACCCGCATAATCCAAAATTTTACTGTCTATAGCACAGGAACCTTCATAACCCAGTTCCGAAAAAGTAACTGTAGCCCTGTGCAATTTGGCTTTTAGCATTGTTGTTTGCATAATCGAACAAATAAATTTTAAAGAAACCGTAAATTATTCCCGAATAAGTGATCGCCTTCAACAAAAAACTCTTATCGGCTTATCACTCTTGACAGACAACATCACAAACCCGCTCTCAATTAATGAGGAGCATACCTTGAAAATCTCAAATTATCAATCAACCTGGTTTTACCCAGTTTTGCCGCGGCCAGCAATACCAATTCACTATCCTGCTCAGATGCCGGCTCAAGATCATGGCTTCGGCAAAAACTGACATACTCCGGTTCAAATCCCAAGGACGCTAATATAGCCATGGCTTCCCTCTGTATTTCAGCCAATTGACTTTCGGGTTGTTGCGCTTTATCTCGGGCATTACACAATAACTTATATAATTCCGAAGCACATTTTCTTTGTTCTACAGAAAGATAATTGTTTCGTGAACTCATAGCCAGACCATCTGGCTCTCTAACAGTCGCGACACTTTTAATCTCGATATCAAAATTAAGATCCCGAACAAGCCGCCGGATAATGGTTAATTGCTGGAAATCTTTTTCCCCGAAAAAGGCGATATCCGACTGAACTATATTAAACAGCTTCGCAACTACGGTAGCAACACCGTCAAAATGTCCCGGCCTTGAACGTCCACAATGCAAAGTGGACAGATTTTCTATTGTAATAGAAGTAGCATGGTCCTTGGCATACATCGCCTCAGGTCTGGGCAAAAACAGCACATCGACCGAACAAGAAGCCAAGGCTTTTGCATCATCGGCTTCGGTACGCGGATAACTGGCAAAATCTTCGCCCGGACCAAACTGAGATGGATTGACAAAAATACTGACTATGACTCTTTCAGCAGCTTTACTCGCCTCTTCTACCAGTTTTAAATGTCCTGCATGAAGATTGCCCATAGTGGGCACAAAAGCAATACGCTGACCTTCAAGCCGCCATTTTTTTACCAGAGGTCTAAGTTCAGCTATCGATGAAACGGTCAGCATAACACCCTAATAACTGTGTTCAATGGTTGGAAACCGGGCTTCTTTAACCGCAATATGATAATTACGAATTGCGTCTTCAATAGAAGCAGCCCCTTGCATAAAATCTTTGGAGAATTTTGGCCTTCTACCGGCACCGATATTCAAAATATCGTAAAGCACCAAAACCTGACCATCACAGTCAATGCCTGCGCCTATTCCGATCACTGGAATGGTTAATTGCTGACTGATGGTTTGTGCAAGACTGGCCGGCACGCACTCCAGTATCAACAGACCGGCTCCGGCTTGTTCCAATGAAACTGCATCCGAGATAATACGCTCCGCATCAGACAACTCGCGTCCCTGAACTTTATACCCGCCCAAGCAATTAATAAATTGCGGCAACAAACCCAGATGCCCACACACAGGCACGCCATTACCCACGAGAAAACTGACCACATCAGGCCGGGCGCCTTCCAGCTTGATCATATTCGCGCCGCCGCTTTGAATCAGTCGGGCGGCATTTTCAGCGGCCGCGAGGAGACTGGTATAACTCATAAAAGGCAAATCGGCTACCACCAAAGCCCTGTTACAGCCCCTGGAGACGCATGCAGTGTGATAAAGCATGTCATCCATCGTCACCGGTAATGTTGTCGTGTGCCCTTGAAAAACCATGCCCAAGGAATCGCCGACAAGAATCACTTCTATGCCTGCTTTATCCAAAACGGCACTAAAACTGGCATCATACGCAGTCAAACAACTGATTTTTTCATCGCGGTTTTTCATAGCCTGCAAATCATTGACAGACAATCGCTTCTTTTCGGACACTCGGGAAGTATAGGGTTTCATGAATAAAGCTGTTGCAGACCGACTTGAGGGCAATGCTCAAGCAATGTCGTTAATGGACCATAACCGGGAACAAGCAAATCCGGAGCGATTTCATGCAAAGGATAAAGTACAAAAGCCCTGTCCGCGAGGCCACTATGAGGCAAGGTCAACACCGGGTCAGCCAATTGCATTTGATCATAGATCAAAAGATCGAGATCCAGTGTTCTGGCCCCCCATCGCAACCCGGTCCGGACCCGACCCTGTTCATGCTCAATAGCTTGAAGACAGCGTAGCAGTTCAAAGGGCTCCAAGTCTGTTGATACCGACATCACCGCATTGACATAGTCAGGCTGATCCTGAGGCCCCATAGGTAAGCTGCGATAAAGGCTGGAAAAGGCAACTTCGCTGATCTTATCTATCGCAGCAATCGCAGCACGGGCAGATTTAATTTGCTGCACGGGATCATCAAGATTACTGCCCAAGCCGATATACGCGATAACCGTAGCTACCGTCACAAGGCGCCTCCTGTCATACGCTATCTTGCGGATGTCTGTTTACCGCTTTAGCTTTGTTTGTCCGTCGGCGTTTGGTCTGTTTCCGCTGAGGATTACGGGATAACGAAGCAATCATTTTTTTCTGTTCAAGCTCGGGTACTTCCTGAAACTCCGTCCACCAATCCCCTAGAGCAGGATCTTCGCCTTCAGCTTGAATACGCAACAACAGGAAATCATAAGCCGCTCTGAATCGGGGATGACTCAACAAACGGAATGCCCGGTTACCTTCCCGTCGCGAAAACCGGGGTTGCAAGGTCCATACTTCTCGCATGGCCAGCGTAATTCTTTTGGGAAAAGCCGTCGATTTTAACTGACGATTGATAATTTCACTCGATGCATTCTGGTAGGCAATCGTTTCGTTAACGCCCTGTTGAATTTGTCTTTTCGCTTCAGTCTTAACCGGATTCCAAAGAAATGCAGCAAACAAAAAATAGGCCGTGACTGTTTTACCGTCGGTTATTCGGGCATCGGAGTTTTCAAGTGCCTTGATCAAAAATAATTTGGGGAAACCTTCCTCTTCCTCGGCCAAAGAATCTTCGACTAAGGGAAAAAGCTCTCGAAACAAATCATAATGACGCAACATTTCAAAGGTTTGCAAAGCATACCCGGATAAAAATAATTTGAGCGTTTCGTCAAATAAGCGAGCAGGAGGAATGTTATTAAGTAGGTCAGCCAAGCCGGCAATGGGTTTCTCGCTGTCGGGATGCAGATTAAAACCCAGTTTGACAGCAAACCTGACGGCCCTCAGCATCCGGACCGGATCCTCCCGGAAGCGGGTTTCAGGATCACCAATTAACCGCAAAGTACCGGAAAGATGGTCTTCCATGCCGCCCACATAATCAATAACACTGAAGTCCTTGATATTGTAATAAAGGGAATTCACGGTAAAGTCCCTTCTCCACACGTCTTCTTCAATGTTACCGTACTGGTTATCCCTGAGCAGCCGACCTTCTTCATTCAGAAAACGGTGCTCACTATTTTCTTCTACCGATCCTCGAAAGGTAGCGACTTCTATGATATCCCTGCCGAATTGCACATGAGCCAAACGAAATCTGCGGCCAACCAAGCGGCAATTACGAAACACTTTTTTGATCTGATCCGGACGCGCATCAGTAACCACATCAAAATCTTTAGGCTCTCGGCCTAACAAAAGATCACGAACACAGCCACCTACCAGATAGGCTTCAAATCCGGCTTTTTTTAGTCTATAAAGGACCTTTAAAGCGTTTTCGCTAACTTGAGAACGCGATATTGAATGTTCTGATCTAGCATAGACTCTAGGCCCCGGCTTAATTTGCACCCTCTCTTCCGTAATCTGAGAAGACGGTTTCATGGAGGAGCTAATGATTTTCTTGAAGAAACTTAAAATAGCCTTTTTCCTTGCTTTATTTTTATAATGAATTAATCATACCACCTGCCGCGTTAGCAACTCAATCAACACGATTCTTTTTAGATACCAGTTTTTATAGTAGAATCTAGTAATATTTAACAAGCGAGACGTTCTCCGCCTTATCAACCGATCGGCACATTGACTTCCCGTTTAGCGCTTTATTCACCCAAAACATACCGGAGTTAAATCATGTTCAAAAAGATAATCATAGCTTTAATTGATAAGCCTTTATTAACAAGCCTTTTTGTAACGGATTTGGGGATTTTACTATTTCACAGACCGCCCTTCCTTTTCTCAGTGGTCATGTTTGGGGCGTTGCTGGCAATGAGCATGTATTTCGGACAAAAACTGTCTCTGTTCAAAAATTGAATTTGACAGGGGTTATTCTTCGTTGGTAACTCATAAGTCACTCAAACCAAGCCAAAAGCATCCCGGCTTTTGGCGGAGAATGGCGGCACAAGCATACGACCTTTTTCTGTTGCTGGCGGTATTATTTGTTGCCACTGCCATCATTCTCCCCCTCAATGATGGCGAAGCATTTGCACCCACTCAGTTTTTTTATCCCGCCTACCTGCTTCTCATCAGCTTCATTTTTTACGGCTGGTTTTGGACCCATGGCGGCCAAACACTGGGACTGAGAGCTTGGAAATTAGCAGTGTTGACAGTCGATCAAAAACCGCTTGGCTGGAAGCAGGCCGCGATGCGTTTTTGCACGGCGTTGTTATCGTGGCTTCCTTTAGGTCTTGGTTTCCTGTGGGTCCTTGTAGATAAAGATAAGAACAGCTGGCACGACCGGCTGTCAAAAACTTATCTGTTCTATACATCACCGAAATAATTTCTACTGAACCCGACGAAGCGCATATAAAGCCACAGTAAAAACCGTCAAACTGGGTACAAATGCCATAATCGCCGGATTAAGATCATAGATCAAACTCATATGACCTATGATTTTATCTCCGATATTAAATCCTAGACCGATCACCACGCCAATCAACATCCGCGCACCGGCACTCACTCCTCTTTTAACACCAATAACAAACGGTGTTGCAATCATCAGCATCACAAAAGTCACGAAAGGATTGACTACCCGCCCCCAGAATGCAAATTCGTAGGTTTGCGACTTTTGTTTGTTGTCTTTCAAAAACCGAATGTACGTATTAAGGTCGTAAAGCGACAGATTATCAGGGCTCACCACTACAACGTTCACCAATTTGGGATCGATTGATGACTTCCATGGCAGACTTTTCAATTTGGCTACTTTGACTTGTTCAGTTGAAATATCACTTTGCTGGATATTTTCCATTTCCCACTGATTCGCTCCCTTGAATAACGCTTTTTGAGAATGCATCGCCTTGGATAAGCGGTTATTTTCATCCAGCTCATAGGTGTAGATATTTTCCAAATCACCGTTCTCTTCAATTTTCTTGACGTTAATGAAGGTCTGCCCCTCTCTTAACCACAAACCATAAAGGCTTTTGATCATGATTTGATCTGCGCGGGACTTGGATTTCAGTGTTTGTGCCATTTGCTCTGTATTTGGCGCAATCCATTCACCAACAGTGATGGCGACAGCCACAAGAATGGCACCGGCCAGCATAACCGACTTAATGATCGACAACACTGAAACACCGGAGGCCCTCATAGCAACCAGTTCACGGTGGTTGCCCATGCCGCCCAGCACAAACAAACTGCCTAATAGAGCGGAAGCCGGCACCAATTCATAAAAAACCCGGGGCGAGGTGAGCGCCACGTAATAAACAATTTCTTTAAGGTTATAACTGCCTTTTCCCAGACTTTTTAACTCATCGCTGAACGTAAAAAGGCTAAACAAGGTTAATAAAAACAAGGCTGCTAACGACGATCCTTTCAGCACCTCTTTTACAATATAGCGTGTCAGTACATTCACAGTCCCAGTTTCCCCCTCAGGCTTTCTTTTAAGTAACGCCATCCAAACAGCCGCATCAAAAGAATGAGCGCCAAAATCATTAACAGCACATGAACCCATACGGCGCCAAACCAAACAGGAATCTGGCCCTTAATCACCCAACTATGGCTCACTCTGATGAAATTTCCGTAAGCAAAATAAATTAAAAATGCCACCAGCACATTGCCGTAAACCCCCCCTCTGGGCGCTGTTTGAGCCAAAGGAACGGCCAGCAAACTCAAAACAAAAACACCCGCGGGAATCGAAAAACGCCGCTGCAACTCAGCAATATCCCTGACTTCAGTAGACTCCAAGAGTTTACCAGTAGCAATCGACTCATGGTCGTAATTCAGGACTGTTTCCTTTTCTTCCAGTCGAACGGCATATTCAACAAATTCTTCGATAATATAATCCGCTTGACCGGGAGTACCTTGAGTCCTTCTGCCATTATCAAGAACCAGATAAAGGCCTCCGGGTCGGTTTTCCAAATTGCCTGATTCGGCATTGAATATACTGACTTTGTTACCCTGCCTGTGTTGGACAAACACCTGGTGCATTATTCCATCCTTGGTAAGATCCTCCACGTAAAAGACAAGATCACCGTGCTGATATTCGCTAAATCGGCCTGCAGCGATACCTCGGATATCTGCTGATTTTTCATCTTCATGCATCAACTCCTTGACCGTCGCTTCGGCCCAGGGTCCCGTATAAAATGACAGCGCAAATGAAATCAGCATCAAAGGTAAAACCAGCACATAAAGAGACCGATAAATTATCCCTGAGCTGCCTCCGGCCGAAAATACAGCCGCCATTTCCTGATCACGATACATGCGCCCAACTACCATTAATACGGCCATAAACAGAGCTGCAGGAAGAAATGCAATAGCCGCGCTTATCATCTTAAGCCCTAAAACATGTATCAAGGTCTCACTCGAAACCGCGCCCTCAATAGCTTTTTCCAGTATTTTGATAAACCGTTTACTAACGATAATTACGACGATCACCGACAAAACCGAGACTAACGTTCCTGCCAAATCGAGCACGATCATTTTGTCCAACACACTGATCAGCGGAGACCTTCTTTTTCGCCCACGTTCGGACCATAATTCGCTCAATTTCTTCCCCTCATAACACACCTACACATTTGAGTTTCATCTATAAAGTGATACGTTAATTATTCAAACCAGGTTGACTGTGCATTTTTCCAGACAATACAGGTGGTTGCCCAACTTTTACGCTTCGTAAAAAATGACTTGCTGTATAATAAAAAACATGACTATACGCTGATTTTGGCGCATCCCTTAGACACGAAACTCATCTGACTCAACTTACATCAAAAAAAGTATGGACTATTCTATAGAAAGCACGCCATTAGAAAAACTGCAATGTGACTGTCTCATTGTCGGGATTTATGAAAATCTTCAGCTTAGCCCCTCCGGCGCGCTATTGGATCAGCTTTTGAAAGGGGCGATCAGTCAATTAGCCGCGCGTGGTGATACCAAAGGAAAGTTGAACGAAGCCTTGCTTATCAATTGGTTACCGGACATGACGATTAACCGGGTCGTGCTCGTCGGACTGGGCAAACAGGACAGCCTGACCGGTAAGCAATATAGAACGGCTTTAGCCGCAGCCATAAAAACAATCAGAGATGCTCAAATCAAATCCGCCGTCTGCACTTTGGCAGAACTGCCTGTAGCTCAATACGACTGGCGCTGGAAAACCAGACAGATTATCGAAGTTTTCGGTGACGCGCTTTATCAATTCAAACAGTGCAAGTCTGTCGTGGAAAATGAATTCAAAACTGAACAGATCACTGTCCTGGTCCCAGAAGACCAGCTGACTGGCGCACAAAAAGGATTAGCTGAGGGTCTGGCTATTGCCGATGGCGTATCTCTAGCCAAATATCTGGGCGATTTACCCGGCAATATCTGCACCCCTTCATTTCTCGCAGAACAAGCGCAAAGCATTGGAAAAAAACTCTCCAAGCTGGCCGTCGATGTCTTGGAAGAAGAAGACATGCAAGCACTGGGCATGGGTTCTTTCTTATCCGTTTCACGAGGCAGCCGCCAGCCCGCCAAACTGATTATCATGAACTACCAGGGCGGAGAAAAGAACAGCAAACCGATTGTATTGATCGGCAAAGGCCTGACTTTTGATGCGGGCGGCATCTCGTTAAAACAGAGTCTGGGCATGGATGAAATGAAGTACGACATGTGTGGCGGCGCGAGCGTCATCGCGGCATTACAAGCCGCAGCCAGCCTTCAGTTACCCTTAAATATCGTCGGTCTGGTGGCTTCCTCTGAAAATATGCCGGATGGCGATGCGAATAAACCCGGCGACATTTTGACCAGCATGTCCGGAAAGACCATCGAAGTCCTCAATACTGATGCAGAAGGCCGGCTGATTCTCTGCGACACGCTCACCTACGCCCAACGCTTCGAGCCTGAAGTCGTAATCGATATGGCGACGTTGACCGGCGCCTGCCTGGTTGCCTTAGGAAGAGTACCGAGCGGCTTGCTGGGTAATGATGACGCTCTTTGTAATGACTTGCTGGCCGCCAGCGAAACTTCTTGCGACAGCCTATGGCGTCTCCCGTTATGGGAAGAATATCAGGAACTGCTTAAATCCAATTTTGCCGATATGGCTAACATAGGCGGAAAAGACGCGGGAACCATTACTGCCGCTTGTTTTCTAGCCAAATTTGCTGAAAACTTCCGCTGGGCTCATCTCGACATCGCAGGAACAGCTTGGCGCACGGGTCCCAACAAAGGTGCTACAGGCCGACCCGTGCCTTTATTGATGCAATATTTATTGAATAGAAGCTCGACTCTCACCGCCCGCTAAATGACCGGAGTCAGTTTTTATATCCTGGAGAAAGACTCTGCGCAGGGAAAATATATTTTTGCCTGCAAGTTGATCGAAAAAGCTTACCGGCAGGGTCAATTCAGTTTTGTACTGACTAAAGATGATCGTCAGAGCCAAATCATGGATGATTTGCTCTGGAGTTTTCGGCCCGGCAGTTTCATTCCTCATGACAAAATGCCCTGCACACCTAATACTAATTCATCCAGAGTATTGATAGGGAAAGCGCTACCCTCAGATGACCATCAAACCTTGCTGATCAATCTCTCTGAAAACTGCCCGGATTTGGACCATCAAAATGCCCGTATCATTGAAATTATCGAAAATGATGAAACGGCAAAAGCAGCAGGCCGGGCACGCTACAAACAATACCAATCAGCGGGTTTTTCTATAGAAACTCACCGTCTCTGAGTCAGCGCTGAAGAAAATCAGCGCTGCCAGTAAACACGATGGTCATTTTGTTAATCTACTAACGAATTCAATGACCCCAGGATGCGGCTTTATTTTTCAGCAACCGGTACTGAAGGGGCAGGAGCTACTTGAGCAGCGGGAGCGCTTGTTTGATCATCAGCCGGCTTTTGTTCGGGTTGTTCAGACTCGCTGACTTCTTCCTCACTGCTCATAATCAGCGAGGCAAAGCAATTCATCGTGCTTTCCGTATAGTTTCTATGCGCTTCAGCTAAACCTTTAGGCGAGCCGAATTCTGTCCGCAACTCTTCCATCACTTGCTGAGGATTTTTTGCATCCTTCAAGGTCAGCATTCTTGCATAACTACGAAAGGCCTCAAGACGTCTTGGATCGTAATTGAAAATACCGCCCATGTTGGCAGAACTTAAGTCAACAATGCATCGTGTTACGACTTCAGGATCAAGCTTATAATCCTTTACATCTTGCTCATTTTTAATCTGTTCCATGACGGCTTTTTCATAAGCCGTTCTTTCCTGACATCCGGACAACAACAAGACAGCGCCACATAGGAATAATAATTTTTTCATAGTCTGATTTTGGATAGGTCTATTGAGCAGGGAATCTGCGCCAAGGTGATATAAAACTTATGAACAAACACGAAATAACCCAAAATTTACAGGCTCTTATTCCCAATAAAAAGTGGCTTAAATAAACCATTTTCCGGAAAGTTAGAGAGTATTTTTTAGTTTGATCCTCGTGTTCGCTCGTTAAAATTCAATCAGGTATAGGTACCGAACTGATTTGCTTCATGGTATTGTGAATCCACGCTTCAGCTTCGGCATTAATGTCCTGAGCCTTGCGATTGCCACTCTCGATTGGCGGCCCAATGACAACCTTAATACAACCGGGATATTTCAAAAAACTGTAGCGCGGCCAAAATTCGCCCGCATTGTGCGCAATCGGAATAATCGGAACGCCTGTCTTTTGAGCCAGCATGGCACCACCGGCATTAAACTTTATTTTTTCACCCGGCGCTGTTCGCGTACCTTCGGGAAAAATAACGACCCAACTACCCTGTTTTAGATAAAGGGTGCCTTTTTCGATCAATGTTCTGAGCGCACCAACTGCATTTTTACGATCGATTGCAATCGGTTTTAACATACCCAAAGCCCAGCCCCAGACAGGAAACCACAACAACGATCGTTTTAACAATGTTGCCTGTTCCGGTAATAGCCAACGCATCGCCAATGTTTCCCATGCTGATTGATGCTTACACAAGGCAATAGCAACAGGGCATTCTTTAATATGCTCCAGCCCTTGTATATCATAGGTAAGTCCGCAAAAAAACCTAGCCATCCAGATGACCAACGCGCACCAATATTTGGCGAACTGATAGCCTAACCAATAACTGAAAGGTGTCGACAACAAAATAAGGAAGCCAACCATTGTCGCGGTAACAAAAATACAGACAAATAACACTGAAGACCCGATATAGAGCCGGCATTTATCGAATAGCGTAAATTGATGGATATCAGTCATCGCACTCATTACAGTTGTTAATCGTTAATTTAGTCATCCAATCGTGCTTACGATTGCAACTTGGAAATATCGGCACAGGTTAAAAACTGTCCGGACACCAATTCCAGCAAAGCCAAACGGTTGTTACGCAAGATCAAATCATCCGTCATAACCATGACATGATCAAAGAAGGCATCAACCCCGTCTTTTAGACTTGCCAGCCTGCTGAGCACTGCTTGGTAATCGCGCTTCTCCAGTAGAGGCTGAATGGCCTCGGCCGATTCCTTCGCCGCTGCCAGTAAAGTCAATTCCTGGATCTCCACCAAGCCTGTAACCTCAAGGGCCGCTTCGCCGCCGGATTTTTTCAGAATATTACGTATCCGTTTGTTGGCGCCAGCCAAACTTTCCGCCTCGGGCAGTTGCCTGAATAACTTGACGGCCTGAAGCCTTTGCATGAAATCCAGGGGTTCGCGCGGCATAATCGTATAAACGGCATCAAACTCATCGGGTTTGTAGCCTTTATCCAGGCAGTAGCCCCGTAATCTTTCGTAAATAAAATCGATAACGCGGTCCTGCGTCTCTGTTTTGTTAAAATCATGAACGAATTGTTCTAATGCGAATTCGACAACAGCGACCAAATCCAGCGCAAGCTCGCGTTCAATGATGATTCTTAACACACCCAATGCCGCCCGTCTGAGCGCATAGGGATCCTTATCACCTGTGGGAATCAGGCCGGCACTGAAAATGCCTGTCAATGTGTCGATTTTTTCAGCGATGGACAGAATTTGACCGGTAACACTGGATGGCGTAAGGCCTCCGGATTGCTTGGGGAAATATTGCTCCTCCAGAGCCAGTGCCACTTCTTCAGGTTCATTATCAGCCAAGGCATAATAACGGCCCATGGTACCTTGCAGGTTGGCAAACTCTCCAACCATATCCGTCATCAGATCGGTTTTAGCCAGCATTGCTGCCCGCTTTGCCAATTCGCTGTCCGCGTCCAATTGCGCCGCAATGTAATCGGCCAGTTGTTTGACCCGATGCGTTTTATCGGCCAATGTACCCAGTGTTTTCTGGAATACTATTGAATTCAGACTTTCTATCCGGTCTTCCAGACTCTTTTTTCTATCCTGCTTCCAGAAAAACTCGGCATCCGACAAGCGCGGCGTAATAACCCGCTCATTGCCCGTCTGTATTGATGCCGGACGCTTGCTCTCGATATTACTGAACGTGATAAAGTGGGCCAGCAAACTGCCGTCAGCGCGTTTGACCGGAAAATATTTCTGATTGGTCTGCATGGTGGTGATCAGCACCTCGGCAGGCAGCTCCAGAAAACGCTGATCGAAATGCCCTACAACAGGAACCGGCCATTCATTCAATGCGGCGATTTCCTCTAATAAATCGTCTTCGATATGAGCAATGCCACCCATATCGGAAGCGGCTTGATGAGCGGCCTGACGGATGATGTCTTTACGCGTTTCAAAATCAGCGATCACATGGCCTTGCTGATATAAAACATCACTGTAAGTTTCAGGCCGTTCCAATAGAATGGACTGCGGCGCATGAAAACGGTGACCTCGTGTATGAGCACCCGCTTTCAAACCTAATATTTCAGCCTCGATTATCTGCTCACCAAACAGTAACACGACCCAATGAACCGGCCGGACAAATTCAGTAGCGAAGCTGCCCCAGCGCATTCTTTTGGCAATCGGCAGATCGGCGATACTTTTGCTGATGATTCCCGGAATCAAATTTTCTGTTGCCTGGCCTTTGATGGCTTGATGATAAGCCAGCCACTCACCTTTATCAGTAACTAAACGCTCCAATTGATCAAACGAGGCGCCGCAACTGACTGCAAAGCCCTGTGCCGCCTTACTGGGTGTTCCATCAGGCATAAATGCCGCCTGTATGGCCGGCCCCCGCTTCTCTACCGTTTTGTCCGGTTGAGCCGTGACCAGATCGCTGACAAAAACCGCCAACCGTCTTGGCGTCGCATAAGCTTTAACATCCTTATAACTTAATCCGGCGTCAGTAAGGCCTTGAACCATATTGTTTTGCAATGCCCGGCTCAAAGTGAGCAAGGTTTTAGGCGGCAATTCTTCCGTGCCCAACTCAAATAAAAGGTGTTTATACTGGCTCATGCCGGGACTCCTTGTTCTTGTTGCTGCAATAGGGGGAATCCTAAAGCCTCTCTGCGGTTATAGAAGCATTCGGCAACCGCTTTGGATAAATTTCTTACCCTGAGAATATACCGCTGCCGTTCCGTTACCGAAATGGCATGACGGGCATCGAGCAAATTAAAGGTATGCGAGGCTTTTAAAACCATCTCGTAAGCAGGCAAGGGCAAATCGCGCTCCAGTAATGACTGGCATTCCTGTTCAAAGGTCTCAAAACAATTGAACATAAACTCGACATTGGCATGCTCAAAATTGTAAGCCGACATCTCAACTTCATTTTGATGAAACACATCGCCGTAAGTCACTTTACCGAAAGGGCCATCCGTCCATACCAGATCGAATACGCTTTCCACACCTTGAAGATACATGGCCAGCCTTTCCATGCCATAGGTGATTTCACCGGTCACCGGTTTACATTCCAATCCGCCGACTTGCTGAAAATAGGTAAACTGGGTCACTTCCATGCCATTAAGCCAGACTTCCCAGCCCAAACCCCAGGCTCCCAGCGTCGGTGACTCCCAATTATCTTCCACAAACCGGATATCGTGTTCCAGCAGGTCAAAGCCCAGGTACCGCAAAGACCCCAGATACAACTCCTGGATATTGTCAGGCGACGGCTTTAGAACGACCTGATACTGGTAATAATGCTGCAGGCGGTTGGGATTTTCGCCGTACCGGCCATCGGTAGGACGGCGCGAAGGCTGAACATAAGCGGCATTCCAGGGTTCCGGACCAATAGCTCTCAAAAATGTAGCCGGATGAAAAGTTCCTGCTCCAACCTCTTGATCCAAAGGTTGTAATAATACACATCCCTGCTTTGCCCAATAAGCCTGCAAAGCGAGAATTAAACCCTGAAACGTTGATAAATCGTAGTTTGTTGAAGACACGACGGTTCTGTGATTCCGTAATAAAGGGCGAAAATTATAACTTAATTTACCCTCAAATACACAAGCATACGGACACAGCGGAAAATAAACCGGATGGATAGAAGGTTTTTAACTTGTTTTATCACACGCCAGCCTGCTTTAAATGGCAAGGATCATCGATCAACAATTCCCGGCTTGATGATAACGGAAGCTTTGCTGGGATGTTGGCAGCAGGATGCTGCCGTCAAGCCCCTATCGATGGGTTTACGACGTTCCTGGCAAGGCTTAAGCCACCTCTTAAAACCACATTAAAAGTTCAAACTGGAAATTGCTGATCATTCATGGATTACAGGGTCATGGCTGATTAATTGTTCAGGCAGACAGTAACGCACTTCAAACCCTTGAAATTTGACCTAGTATTAACAGGCCATTTGACGAAAGCACGGCAAGCTCTTTATAAAAAAAGCTTTACGCCTCCTCGGCGTAGATACCCATTCCCTTGAACGAGAATAGACATATGACTTTACGAGCAGGCATTATCGGACTTGGCAGGATTGGCCGTGGCGTGTTGAGAGCCAACTACGCTCAATTTTCGGAGGGCCGGTTTGATATCAAAGTGATCTGTGATGTGATGACCGTCGAACAGGTTGCCTACCTGCTGGCTCACGACAGCACCTATGGCGCCCCGCCATTCTCTGTAGAATGCGATGAAACTCATCTGATTGTGGGCGGCAGATCAATCGCCTACCGACAGGTAGACAGGCGCCGCTCGCTGCCTGCAGAGGACAGCTTTGGACATTTGCGGAAATTTGAGCTGGATGTACTGCTCGATGCAACCGGTACAGCATCAATTGATAATTTACGCTCACTGGTCACCCACAAAACAGCCAAAAAGGTGGTTTGCACCATCAATCTGCCGGGCTGTGATTTAAGCATGGTCTATGGCGTGAACCACAAAACGTATAACCCGGATAGCCATCATGTTGTCTCCGCAAGCACATGCACAGGCAATGCGGTAACACCGGTATTAGCTATTCTTGAAAAACACATCGGAATTGAGAGTGCACGCCTGATTACTATCCATCCTCTGTTATCCGATCAACGCGTCCTGGACGGTTATCATTCCACTTCACAATTAGGCCGGGCATGCGCAACATCCATACTGCCTACCCGCACGCAAGTGGCCAATTCCGCAGAACTAGTGCTGCCGTCACTGGCCGGCAAGCTCGATTCCATTTCGTATCGCATTCCCACCGCCATCGTGTCAGCATTAGATGTGACCGCCTATTTATCCCGAACAACGACACGAGAGGAATGCATTGAATTGTTTAATCAGTATGCTCAATCTGAGGAAATGCAAGGCATTATCAACTGCGATTCAGGCGCGTGGGGCCACGAAAAAGCAAGTATTGATTTCCTGGGCACTCCCTATTCCGTCATCATATTAATGAATCACCTGACCTTGACTCACGGCCGGCAACTGGGGCTGGCACTCATGCATGACAACGAATTCGCTTACTCTATGCGGGTACTGGATGTTTTCGGTGTATTGGCTAAAACCTGAACCATTCTCCTGAAAAACACTGTGCGTTAGCAAGTCGCCTGGCACACTTTATTTGATGATCTGCATTCTGCGGGTATCACGTGAATATTTTCGTGCTTTAAGTGTTTTACGTGCCGCAAATGAATATTCGACCATAAATTAGGCTATGTTCGAGTTAGTAATTGAAAGGACATCCACGCCGCCATTACGGCATGGATTGCCGGAGTCGTTAGACCGCGTAAGCGAATCCAGGTCACAAGGATGTAAAAGCCCAACGTCATCCTTAGCTTCTAAAGCCCTGCAATACGTGCCGGGGCAACATCAACTTTTAACATAAACATTGCCATTAACAAAAAGAAAGAGGATCAGGCACTGGAATCCGTGGCATCGACGGAATCTTTGAGACTCCAGGCGACTTTGAAGCTGTAACGTTCCAGTTGAGAGAAGGTTAGTTTTTTTCACTCATTAAAGAGGGATGGATTGGGTTAGCCGGGAGAGCGTCATCCAATAAGTGAAGTATTGACCGGCCAAAAGCCAACCATACCCAACACGGTGCATCACCTTCGTTTTATTGTCCCGCTATAAACTACCCAAAACCTAAATCAGCTGGCTCAGGTTTTTAAAGCGGCTCTGCAAACCCAAGTCATTGGCTACTTGTTCGCTGGTCAGATGTCCTTGATAAACCAATATGGCTTTTGAAAAGCCTGCGTCATTCCGGATTAAATTTTGCAGTCCGGTTTCTGCCAGATTGTAGATATAAGGCAAACTCGCATCAACTAAAGCCAGTGTCGACGTGACGGGGTAAGCGCCGGGCATATTCGTTACGCAATAATGTATGACGCCATGTTTGACAAACACCGGCTCAGAATGAGTTGTAGGCTGGGATGTTTCCATACAACCGCCTTGATCTATGCTCACATCAACAATCACGGAACCCTTAGACATATTTTTTACCATGGCTTCGGTAATAATTTTTGGCGCTTTTGCACCGCGGCAGAGTACGGCGCCCACTACCAGATCGGATTGAGCCGCTTGTTTTTCTAGGTTTTCATGAGTAGAAACCATAAAGTCTACTTCCGGCAACATAGAAACTTTTAGCCATTGCATCCAGGCCGTATCGATGCCCGCTATGGTTACTTTAGCACCGAGACGGCAAGCTGCCTGCGCGGCATGCTGTCCGACTATACCGTCACCTACGACCAGGACAGAACCGTGTTGTTTACCAAGTACCGTTCCAAGCTGAACCCCTTTACCCAGATTAGGCTTGGCCAGATAATAAGCCCCCATCAAAGTAGCCATATTGCCGGCTATTGCACTCATAGGCGCGAGTATGGGTAGCCTTCCCTCCTCGTTTTCCAGCGTTTCATAAGCTATCGCCGTTACTTTAGAATTTAATAAAGCTTCGGTTAGTGCCAGATCGACTCCGGACAAATGAAAAAAGGTAAACAACATTTGCTTATCAAAGTACTGATATTCCGATTGCATCGGTTCTTTAACCTTGACAACCAGATCAACGTTCCATGCATCTTGAACAGCAACTAATTTAACGCCGTTAGATTGGTAATCTTCATTACTGAAGCCGGAATCCACGCCGGCATCAAGCTCAACGAAAACCTCATGACCTTTATCAATCAACTGCTTTGCAGCTTCAGGTGTCATTGCGACACGGCCTTCTTGAACTTTGATTTCTTTTGGCACACCGATTTTCATTTCATTACCCTCAGTTGCTGATCATTCAACTCAAATTTTGGATCTTTACATTTCGACTTAAAAAAGGTTGGAATTCATGATACAGGAATTGTGAAAATCGACCGGGACAGAATCGCCGAATGCCTTTACTGAACCTTATTTTCTCTATCATCACCTTCTTTTAAAACCGGAAGGCTTATTCATTTTCATAACTGTTATAGATTTGCTGATTATTGTCTTTGTCAAAAGAAATGACCTGATAGGGATCTTTCCGCCCGCCCATTTCCATACCCGGGGTGCCCATAGGCATACCCGGCACACTGATACCGGCTATTTTCGGCTTATCCTTCAACATTTTTTCGATATCAGCGGCAGGCACATGCCCTTCAACCACATAGCCGTCGATTACTGCCGTGTGACACGATGCCAGCTGCTTTGGCACGCCCAATTTTGCTTTCACCTCATCCATATCTTCAGTGACAATATCTTTGACGTCGAAGTTATTCTGTTTTAAATGCTCCAGCCATTTGCCGCAACAACTGCAAGTTGGGCTACGATAAACCAAAATTTCTTTAGTCGTTTCTGCGATGGCGGATTGAAAAATAATGCTAAGCGGCATTACCAACGCTAAGAGTTTTTTATTCATTTTCATGATTAACCTTGTGCGGTAGAGATTGTTGATGACTTTCGGTAGGATTCTTTTAAATATCCAAGGTTCACTGGTAGAGGTATAAAAATCTCCCCGCTCTCATTAAAGCGAATTCATCCCAAACGCTGAATAACCCGATTTACGCTTGTCCATGCAAAGTGATAATAACTGTTCTGGCGCCGCCATGGTCTCTATGCTCGTTGAGATAAACCCCTTGCCAAGTACCCAATTGAAGCCTGCCGCTGCCGATAGGGAGTGTCAATTGGCAACCGATAAGAACCGTTTTAAGATGAGCCGGCATATCGTCCGACCCTTCAAGCGTATGCAGAAAATAAGGTTCGTCCTCCGGCGCAAGCTTGGAAAAATAAGCTTCCATGTCCCGCCGGACATCAGCATCGGCATTTTCATTAATGGCCAATGAAGCGGACGTATGCTGAATAAACACATGCAACAAACCGATGCTGATATTGCCAATTTCCGGAACAGCCGAAACAATATCCGAAGTGATCAGATGAAATCCTCGTTTTTTAGGCGGAAGTCTCAGCGTTTTTTGTAACCACATCAGTCAATCATTTCCTTGCACGTTAAGTGTCTAAACGACTGGCACATGAAAAGCAGGGCTGAATTCATGCACCGCATCAACCATGGCTTTTACATGGTCCGGTGGAACATCGGGCAAAATGCCGTGCCCCAGATTAAACACATGACCGGAACCGGTTCCATAACCCGCCAGGATGGCTTTCACTTTTTCTCGTATCACTTCGGGAGAAGCATACAAAGAGATGGGGTCCATATTTCCTTGCAGTGCAACCTGATTTCCGACGCGGGCACGGGCCGCATGAATATCGGTTTGCCAATCCAAACCCAACGCGTCGTAACCGGTTTCTGCCATCTCTTCAAGCCATAAGCCGCCACCTTTGGTAAACAAAATAGTAGGGATTTTTTGACCCGCCACATCCGTATTTAAATGGGCTAAAACCTGTTTTGCGTAGTACAGCGAAAATTCTAAGTAATCTTCGGTGGTCAGCATGCCGCCCCAGGTATCGAACAGCATGACGGCTTGAGCACCGGCAGCGATTTGGGCATTGAGGTACAGCGCCACCGACTTCGCCAGCTTATCCAGCAATTTATGAACAGTTGCCGGCTGTTCATACATAAACGTCTTAATTTTTTGAAAGCTCTTGCTGCTTCTGCCTTCGACCATGTAGGTTGCCAAAGTCCAAGGACTGCCTGAAAAACCGATCAGCGGCACACGGCCTTGCAGCGTCGTTCTGATCAAGCGCACCGCATCAATTACATAGCGCAGTTCCTGCTCAGGATCGGGTATCGGCAACTGGTCAACGTCGGCAGCCGTCTTGATAGGACGTTCAAAAATGGGCCCCTCGCCTTCACTAAAATACAATCCCAAACCCATGGCATCCGGGACCGTCAATATATCGGAGAAAAGTATGGCTGCATCGAATTTGAAACGATCCAGAGGCTGAAGCGTCACTTCACAAGCCAACTCGGGATTGGTACACAATCCCATGAAGCTGCCTGCGCGGTCTCTGACTTGCCGGTATTCAGGCAAGTAACGCCCGGCTTGACGCATCATCCATACCGGCGTTCTGTCAACAGGTTGTCTTAATAAGGCGCGTATAAATATATCGTTTTGTAATAAAGTCATTTAAGTAGCTATTGGCATAATAAAATCTTTATAACCTTTCAGATCAGGAGCAAGGTCTTTTGCGCTCCAGGCTGACTCGTTACAGCTTTTTGATCAGGGCTCTTTTCGGGTTTCCGATTGCAAGCCGTTAAAACTGCGTACCCAGGATTGCTGAAGTTCTTTAGGTAACGTTTGAATAGCCTTTTGCGCGGCAGCGGCGTTAGAAAATGCTCCGTAAACCACAATGAACTTTTCCTTACCGCCTATCGTTGTCCGGATATAACGTAAAGGCTGAGGTAATTGGTTATATTTCTTTACCAAGTCTTGAGCCGCCTGAAGGCTGGACAACACCATCACTTGCACGGTATGGCCGCTGGCTTGTTGTGCTTGCAACCAAGACTTGTGATCATTGACGGGTCCGCTTTTTTGATCTGCAGGAGCCACCAGTTTATAAGGCAAAGGTTCTTTTTTCTGTTCTGCTTGGGTTTCTTTTAACACAATAGGTTTGGGCTGTTCTGCCTGGACCCCTTCTTTATTTTCTGGCTTAAGTTCGGTTGTTTTATCCTGAAGGAAAGCCGGCTCCTCCTCAATGACAGCCCGGTCTTGCTCTAAGTACCTGCGGGAGATATCCGCCTCTGCAAATTCCTGCTCATCCTGGCTATACAACGGCTCGGGCGTGGCTGTTGTTTCGCTGGGGACTGCGGCTTGATCAAGCTTTAAGGTATCCTCCGCTTGCTCCGTAAAAGGTAGCGAGATTGTGCTTTGGTCTTCTAATTCTGTCTCTTGCCAGACAAAATAGATCACAGCGGCAGCGATTAACAAAGCAGCAAAAAGAAAGCTGGATCGTCTGGATTTTACCCTTCTTTTTTTGTAATTTGACACATGAGGCCATTCAGCGACAATCAAGCCGGGAATGCCGTGTGTTTCCCGATAAAGATCCGCCACCATCGTTTCGGTAATCGCCTGAAAAGGTAGAGCCGCACCGGGCTTTCCTGATAAATTCTGCAAAAACTCCATGCACTGTTTTTCAGAAAGTGGCGGTAATTCAATAAAATGACAATCCTCTACCGCATTATCCGTAGTATTTTTGACATAGAGCTCATCTTGGGTCAACGCAAAAACGATTCTTAACGCCGGATTGTCTTCAGCATAATGCGCTAAGCGGTTGATCAAACCCGGCTCTAAGCCACCTGCTTCGTCTAATATCAAAACCAGCTTTTGATGTTGTTTTTCCAAGCGATGAAGTAAAGCAGGCAAACTGAGTGATTCAGTTTTAACCGCGTTCTGACTAAGAAACTGACTTACTTGATTCTGTATAAATTCAAAAGTGAGGTGGTTGGCGCTTTTGACATAACAGCATAAACAATCGGCTGTTATTTTTTCTACCAGGCGATTCAGCAACGTTGTTTTACCGATGCCATGTGGTCCACAGACAATGATAGGCTGCACCAGATTACTGATCAGATGGATCAGTAAATCCAGTTTTTGTGAACGCTCAGTCGTTATCAGTGATTGGGTCGCTTGTTTCGATGACGCAGTCACTGATTGACCCGCTTTCGCAGTCAATACCTCATTCTCTTCCATAGGATTTAAGTGTCATTTCTAATAATTCTTTTTCAACACTAACGGGCAATGTCGCCTCGCCGATTTTTTTCAGCAAAATTAATCGCACCTTACCATCCAGATTTTTTTTATCTACGGCCATCAGTTCGATAAACCGGTCTGAATCCATAGACTCTGGAGGAAGTACCGGAAGATTCGCCTTTTTAAACAACGCGATAATGCGGGCAAATTCGCTTTCTGTTAACCAGCCTAGTCTTTTTGATAAATCAGCAGCTTGACAGGTACCGATAGCAACGGCTTCTCCATGTAAATAATGACCGTAACCTGACCCTGTTTCTATCGCGTGGCCAAATGTGTGACCCAAATTTAATGTTGCTCTTACATCCGCTTCAAGTTCATCGGCAACAACCACTTCCGCCTTGTTCCGGCAGGAACGCTCAATGGCAAAGGACAATGCCGGCTTATCCCTGGCCAGCAGCTTGTCAATGTTGTCTTCCAGCCACTCAAAAAAATCGGGATCTCTAATCAGCCCGTATTTAATAACTTCGGCCAACCCGGCAGAAAGCTCTCTGTCCGGCAAGGTATCCAGTACATCGGTATCGATAATGACAGACTGCGGCTGATAAAAAGCCCCAATCATGTTTTTGCCCAAAGGATGATTGACTCCGGTTTTCCCCCCCACGGAAGAATCGACCTGCGCCAATAACGTGGTCGGAATCTGAATAAAAACGATGCCCCGTTGATAACACGCGGCGGCAAAACCGCCCATGTCACCGATTACTCCGCCACCCAGCGCGATCAACGTAGCATTACGGCTGAATTTTTTAGTCAGCAGCTGATCAAAAATCCGGTTGAGATAGTCCAGCGTTTTATATTGCTCGCCATCAGGAAGAACTACCGTCTCGACCGAGTAGCCCCCCAGATGATTTATTAGTGTCGCAAGATAAAGCGGCGCCACGGTTTCATTGGTAAGAACCAGCACTTGTTGAGCCCGGATATGTTTGCGAACCAAATCAGCTTGATTTAACAAACCTGCTTCGATATAAATGGGGTAGCTCCGGTCACCCAAGTCAACCTGTAATGTATTCATTTCAATGATTCGTATTTATCGAGGATATGCTTGACTACGGTTTTACTGGACATTATACCGGTATTCACCTGAGTGTCAGCACAGCTGAGATACAACGGCTCTCGCAGTTCATATAATTTTTCCAAACGTTCTCTGGGATTTTCGGTTTGCAAAAGCGGGCGGTGATTATCGCGACGGGTTCGCTCCAGGATTCTTTCTATCGAGCACTGTAAATAAACAACAAAGCCGTTCGACTGCAGACGTTTACGATTTTCCTCACGTAAAATAGCGCCCCCTCCCGTCGCCAGAACAATTCCCTTAAGATCGGTTAACTGATGGATCATCTTTTCTTCACGATCCCGGAAACCTTCCTCGCCCTCAAATTCAAATATTGTCGGAATATCAACACCTGTCGCCTCTTCAATCGCTTTGTCGCTATCGTAGAAAGGAAACTTTAACGCTCTGGCTAACTGCCTGCCAATTGTCGTTTTACCCGCTCCCATTAGGCCGATTAAATATATATTTTCTGATTTCGCCATGAAGTGAGTCGATTTTTTCGGCATTAAAAAAGGGGGCATTATGCCCCCTTTTGGCTATTAGTAGAAGCAATCAGTTATTAGCGGTATTGGTCTGTACAATTTTAGGCGTTACAAATATCAACAACTCGGATTTGTCATCCTGTGTGACTGTTTTCTTGAACAAAAAACCGATGCCGGGCAAATCTGCGAAGAAAGGTATTTTATTGACATTATTTCTTTGCGTACCTTCAAAAACACCCCCTAATACGACTGTTTCGCCATCCATCACATTAACATTGGTTTCAATTCCACGTTTAATGATGGGCGGTTGACCTTCTGTGCCGATTGCTCTGGCAAAATTGGGTTCGTCTTTGGTAATGGTCAACGCCATCAGAATGCTTCCATTTGGCGTAATTTGCGGCATCACAGCCAATTCCAACAGGGCTTCTTTAAAGCTGATGTTTGCCCCCTGGTTCGCACTGGACGCCTGGAAAGGTACTTCTTGGCCTAAACTGATCTTAGCTTCGCAGCGATCCGATGTCATGACTCTGGGGTTGGATAGAATCTCACCACGCCCCTCATCCTGCAAAGCGGACAATTCCAGATTGAGCACATAATCAGCCCCTCTCGCCAACGTCATGCCCAAAGCCCCGTAAGGATTGGTCGCACTCAAATCTACCAGCATTTCACTGATTTGTTGGGCGCCACTGATATCTGACTGGGTATTCCTACCACCAACACCATAGTCCGAACCACCTATTGAACCTTGCTTAGCCACGCCAAACCTAACACCCAGATCACGCGCAAAGGTATTATCGGCAATCACAATACGTGATTCGATCATGACTTGTTTGACCGGCACGTCCAGTTCGCGAATGAGTTTTTTAATTTCAATTATCCGGGCCGCCGTCTCCCGGACAATCAACGTATTCGTTCTGCCATCAACGACGACTGTACCTCTAGGCGACATCAAGGAAAATTTATCATCCTGAGCACCGGCTCGCCCCTGATTGCCTTGTCCTCCTTGCCCACCTTGAGCAGATAGTCCACCCTGCATTTGATTTCCTGCTTGCCCTTGCCCGCCACCTTGCTGACCCATCGTCGTGGAAGCACTGGTCACTCCGCAAACACCCAATGAACCGGCATTGCGTCCATAGAGTAAGTTGCTCAGATTTTCAGCTCGCGCATAGTTGATTTTAATGTACTCCGTTTGCAAGGGCTCCAGTTGCTCAACCACTCGCTCGGTTTCGCGTTGTTTTTCCTTGTAATCCTTGATTTTACCCACTGGCGCGATCAGCGTTACATTGCCGGATTGGTATTTTTCCAGGCCCTTGGTCATCATGATAAAGGCCAAGGCTTCATCCCAGGGCACATCATCCAGTTTTAACGTTACCATACCGACCACATCATCACCCGCCACCACATTCTGACCGGTAAATTCGGCCAGCAAGGTAATCACACTGCGAATATCGATATCCTGAAAGTTCAATGACAAACGATCGCCGACAAAGCGGTCTTTTTGACTGTCCTTGACATCTTTTTCGGCCTGAGTCAACGGTCTGAATTCGACCGTCAGCAAACCCTCGGATTGAAATAATGAGTACTCGTAAAGTGGATTTTGTAATTCCACCGTCATGGTGGTTTCCTGAGGCGAGTAAACCGTGTCTATGTATTTGACCGGCGTAGCAAACTCGGATACATCCAAACGCCTGGACAAATTAGACGGCAACGTGGTATTGACAAAACTTAACACGACCTTACCCCCTATTTCCTTGGTGTTCACCATCGTATTGGGCTTGTTTAAAGACACGAGTATCCGGCCCTCGCCTCTGTCCCCGCGCCTGAAATCAACGCCTTTGATATCCTGTTCCGGCATTAACTCGGCCACAATTGATTTACGATCTGTGCCCGTCACTGCTGGAAGAAATGAAGTCTGCGGCATGACAGGAGCTGATACTTCTGCAGCCTGATTTAACGTGAGAAAAAAAAGATTTCCTTCGACCCTTGTTTCATAAGGGACTGAAGACAACAGGTTGACAATAACGCGAACTCTACCCCCCGATTCGGCGACATAGACACTGTCCGCTGCGCCCTGATTGATGGGAAATTTCTTTTGTGTCAGCGCACTTTTTACACCGCTAAAGTCGAGGGCAATACGCGCAGGGTTTTCGGTATGAAAAACACGAGGCTCAATGACCGGACCATCCATTTCAAGCTGCAACTGCAAGGCGCCCCCCGCACTTTTGGTAAAGTCCAGCGATTTGATTTGACGCGGTTCGGCCAAACTGCCGGCAGAATACCCAAGTATCAATAGTGTACTTAATAAAAGTGTGCTCCATGAGAGCTGAGAAAATATTTTCACTGTAATACCGTTATTCATAGTAGTCATTGTGTTATTCCCCAACATCATTCCGCTAAAGCCAGTGAAGTTTGCTGCTCTCGCCATGTGCCGGGCTTGTCAGCCACTATCTCCATCAATTCGATTTTATCTTCGACGATTCGGATAATTTTCCCGTGATTTTTTCCCAAGTAATTACCTACCTGCACTCTATGGACTGTCTTATCCACAGCCTTGATCAGCGCCCAAATACCGTCCTTTTTGACGGTACCCACCATACGCAAGGAGTCCAGCGGGTAAGCTTCCAGCTCTTCTTTACGCCTTGTATTATCAGGCTTTACGCCTAATCCCACAGAGGCTCCGGCAGCTTCGGCCAGATCAATTTTTTCATTGGGTTTAAAAGGATCCCTTAGACCATTGGGTTTAAACAAAAAAGGCTCAACCAATTTTATTTCGGGCAAGGGCTCAATTTGTGTTTTGGGACGCGCCTTAATCTCGGCCACAAAACCTCTAAGGTCGGATGGATCTTTATCCGCACACCCAATTAATCCGCTTGATCCTAGCATGATCAACACGATGGACAGATAATTTGGTTTTTTTCTCGGCAACGGCTTCATTTTTTGATCCTTTTAGCAGCTGCCTTCTGTCCGGTACCAGGAGCACCAGAATCATTTTCGCTACCCTCATTATAGGTTTTAACCGTTGTGTTCATGACCATATTATCGCTCTTGGCCATAGGCGAAATCTTGACGTTGTGGACAGTAACGATACGAGGTAATGAAGATAAGCCGCTCACGAACAAACCCAGTTCTTCATATTTCCCGACAACCTGAATATCTATGGGCAATTCATAATAAAAATCCCTTTTAATAGGCTGACTTGGCTTGAACAAGCGGAATTCCAAGCCACTGGCCAATCCGGTTTGCGAAATATCGACTAACAAACTGGCCACCTCAGCCTTGGTGGGCATTTGTCTGATCATTTCTTCGAGTAGGGACTCAATCTGTTGAAGCTGGTCTTTATAATCCTGCAAGTTAACCGCTTTTTTTTGCTTTATTTCAAAGTTACTTTTCAACTCAATTTCACTTTTTTCCAAAGCCGCCAATTGATCCATTTGATCTACCGTATCGTAGTAGTAGCCAGCTGCTGCTGCCGATATACACACGATCAGGATGGCGATAACTTTAACAGGTAAAGGCCAAACTCCGGCCTCGTTGATATCCCAATTAACTTCCGATAAATTCATCATTTATTACCATTGGGTTGGACGGGCTTAGCGCCTAGCTTGGCAACCAAAACAAAATCACTCAGTTGTTCAACTTTGGTTTTATCTTTAGCCTGGATAATTTGTAGATTGGGACTATGCATCCAGCTTGACGCATCAATTGAACGCATAAATGCGGAGACCCTGGCATTTGATTCCGCTTTGCCGTTAAAAGTAAGCCTGTCATCGGTCTGGGTAAAACTGGTCAGATACACGCCGTCTGGTGCTGTTTTAGCCAGTTCATCAAATAGCCTGACAATTAATGGGCGGCTGCCCTGTAATTTTTGTATGACATCAATCTTGGTCAACAACTGCTTCTTTTTCTCTTCGATAACCTTGATCTCTTGAATCTTCTTTTCAACAATCGCTATTTCGCTTTTTAAATATTGGTTCCTGCTTTCCTGGTAGGCTTTGGCGTCTTCATAGTACATATGAATCGCGAGCTGGATCAGGACCGTTATAAATAGCGCAATCAATCCTGCGATAAAAAAATCTTTCTGCTTTTGTTTTTTCTGCTCTGCGCGCCAAGGTAGTAAATTAATACGAGCCATCAGTCAAAACTCCTCATTGCCAGACCGCAGGCTATCATCATGGCCGGAGCATCATTACTCAAACTTTGCGGCCTTACCTTATTGGATAGCGCCATGTTGATAAAAGGATTTGCCACATGGGTCGGAGCACCTAAACTTTGCTCGACCAGTTTTGCGATACCGGGAATAGATCCGCAACCACCCGCCAGTACGATGTTATCAATGGTGCGATTTGCACTTGAAGACACGAAGAACTGCAGTGACCGTGCAATTTGTTGAACCATGGCTTTTTTGAAGGGATCCAGAACATCCATTGCGTAATTGTCCGGCAATCCGCCATGCCGTTTAGCTAAACCCGCCTCTTCGTAAGACAAACCGTAGCGGCGCTGAATTTCGTCGGTCAATTGTCTGCCGCCGAACGCCTGTTCCCGTGTGTAGATGGTTTTTCCTTGATGAATTACGTTTAACGTAGCCATCGTCGCTCCAATGTCGGCTATGGCAACCGTGGTAGCTCCGCCTTTATCGTTGAACTGTCCGGAAAGTAGCGTAAATGCATTTTCCATAGCAAAGGCTTCCACATCGACAATCTTGGCTTTTATCCCTGCTTTGCTTAAAGCCTCCACCCGGTCTTCAACATTATCTCTTCGGGAAGCAGCGAGCAAAACATCGACCATGTCCGGATTTTTCGCATTCTTGCCTTGAACTTCGAAATCGATATTCACCTCATCCAGCGCATAAGGCACATACTGATCCGCCTCGACCATGATTTGTTCAATCATGTCATCTTCGGTTAAACCGGCAGACATGCTAATGGTTTTAGTCATTACAGCAGAGCCCGCAACGGCTACACAGGCATGCTTCAATTTTGTTCCTGATATTTTAACCGCCTGGCGAATGGCGTCAGATATGACGTCGACATTGGCAATATTTTTATCAACCACGGCATCCTGAGGTAAAGGCGCAACCGCATAACTCTCTACCTTGTAACGCACACCCGTCAGACTCAATTCCAGTAATTTGACTGCTGCCGTGCTGATATCCAAACCTAAAACAGGCACTTGTTTTCTGCTAAACCAGCGCATAACTGAACCCGTGCAAACCTAAATTGTTAGAAAGATTGTTAAAAGACACCGCATTGCCTTCTTGGTTAAGTAGATCGCAGAAATAAATAATGCCCAAAGTATAGTAGCCTTTTAAAATTCATCATAAAAAAACTAATAAATTTCAGTAAAATGTTGCTCTTAAGTAGAATCAAGTTTATTTTGAGCAACATGTTTTTGTTCCGGTTAGTTTTTTAGGAATAAAAATCCAAACCGCGAGCAACCTGGACTTTTTGTGGCAAAAAAATTGCTATTTAAACTATTGAAATGGCTGGCTTTTTCCTTAGCACTGCTTGCCGTAACCGGCATGATTGGCAGCTATTTGGTTTATAACAAAATTCTGGAAGAGCTTCCTGATGTCAATCAGCTAAAGGAAGTTCATTATCAGATACCCTTACAGATATTCAGCAAGGACGGCGCCCTGATTGCAGAATTCGGGGAAAAGAAACGGACGCCCATTACTATCGACAAGGTTCCCAAAAACCTCATTCATGCTTTTATCTCGGCTGAAGACGACAGCTTCGAAACACACCCGGGCGTCGATTATAAAGGTATTATCCGCGCAGCCATACAACTTGCTCTTACCGGCAAGAAATCTCAAGGTGGAAGCACCATTACAATGCAGGTTACCCGCAATTTCCTGCTTACCAGCGAAAAAACCTTTACCCGCAAAATCAAGGAAATCATCCTGGCATTACAAATTGAGCAAACGTTCAGCAAAGATAAAATTCTTGAACTTTACCTCAACAAAATATATCTCGGCCACCGTTCTTATGGCGTAGTTGCTGCTGCTCAGACTTACTTTGGAAAGTCACTGGATGATTTAACCATAGCCGAGAGTGCGATTATTGCTGGTCTTCCTAAAGCGCCTTCTTTATTTAATCCATTCACTAACGAGGCCAGAGCGCTTGAACGACGAAACTATGTCTTACGTCGCATGCATGAATTAAAGCACATTAATGCAGATGAATTTGAAACCGCATTAAAACAACCGAACACGGCTAAACCTCAAGCAAGCAACGTTACACTATCAGCCCCTTTTGTCGCTGAAATGGTACGTAAGAAAATCGTCGAACAATACGGGGAGGAAGCCTACAACTCGGGCATGCGGGTTTACACCACGATAACCCAACCGCTTCAAACAACAGCCAATCGCGCATTGAGAAATACCCTGCACGCTTATGATGAAAGGCACGGCTACAGATACACATCACACACTGCGCTCAATAAAAAGAAAAACCTCTTTCCTGAACTGCCAACTGTGGGGGACTGTTTACCCGCGATAGTTACTCAACTAAGCCCCGATGCGGCTATCGCCCAATTACAAAACGGCACAGCGATCGTCATTTCCTGGGAAAACATGAAATGGGCCAAAAGATATATTTCCCGAGACGCACGAGGTGCGGCGCCTGAATACGTCAGTCAAATCTTGAAAAATGGTGACCTTATTTATGTCCGCCAAGTTGAAAACCAATCCTGGCGTCTTGCGCAGATCCCTGAGGCCGAAGGCGCTTTTGTTGCGATTAATCCCTATAACGGCGCTGTACTCGCACTGGCTGGCGGTTATGACTTTTATAACAACAAATTTAACCGCGCCGTGCAATCTATTCGCCAACCAGGTTCCGGATTCAAACCGGTTATTTATACCGCAGCACTTGAAAATGGTTATACCGCTGCCACTCTGGTCAATGATGCGCCTATCGTCATCGCCGACCCCAGCCAGACCAATGGTTGGCGGCCTGAAAACTATAATAGAAAATTTCGTGGCCCTACACCATTAAGAACCGCTCTAAAAAAATCCATCAACCTGATTTCAGTGCGCATTCTTCAGCAGATCGGCGTCAACAAGGCCTTAGAAACGGCATTAAGATTCGGATTTACTGAAGACCAACTACCAAAAACAATGAGCCTGGCTTTGGGAGCCGGCAAAGCAACGCCGATGCAGATGGCCAGACTTTATGCTGTTTTCGCTAATGGCGGATTTTTGATTGAGCCCTTTTTTATTGAGCGCATCGAATCAAGTGAAGGCCAACTTTTATTCCAGACCAGACCCGTTCACTCCTGTAGCACTTGCGCTGCAGATGACCCGTTTCCGCAACCCGGCACCGCACCCAGATCGATTTCACCACAAATTAATTTTATTATGAATTCAATGTTACGAGATGTGATTCAAAGCGGGACCGCGACGCGCGCGAAAGTTTTGGGACGCCAGGATCTGGCTGGAAAAACCGGTACAACAAACGATCAAAGAGATGCCTGGTTTAATGGATATAGCAATAACGTATCGGCTACCGCATGGATAGGCTTTGATAATACAAGCCCATTGGGCTCAAAGGAAACGGGCGGCGCAGCAGCACTACCTATGTGGATTGATTTTATGCGTTACGCGCTGGAAGGAATTCCAGAAACACCATTGACACCGCCCGATGGAATTATCAAACGGTTTATCGGTTCAACTAATGCGTCATTAACGACAGAGACCTCACCATCAGGAACATGGGAGTATTTTGATGCCACCCGCCCAGAGATCATCCCAAGCGAGGGTTCTCCTAAAACATCAAAGCCAACTTCTAACTCAAATGAGGATAAAAGCTCGGTCGAGGCATTATTTTAATCTTTTAATTTTTTATAATTACCGGTTTCGGGCTATTTGATCTGATGATAACAACGAAGCTTGATGCTCCTTTAAGATTATTATCACCAACGACCCGAAACCAGTTAATTCCATACACGGCCCTTTCCTTAGGCTTTGAACGCACCTCATCCCTGCAGCAAAGAAATACTTATTTGCCGTATTTTTTGCGGAATTTATCGACACGGCCAGCGGTATCTAAAACTCTTTGCTTGCCGGTATAAAAGGGATGACAGGCGGAACATACTTCTATATGAAGATCGCGACCGATAACTGAAGCGGTTTCAAATGTATTACCGCAACCACATGTTACAGTGATTTGTTTGTATTCTGGATGAATGTCTGGTTTCATTGTTTTGCTTCCACAGGACCTTAAACGGGTTACATACTTATTTGAGAACTGCGTATAATACTGATTCACTTGTTAAATCGCAACCAGCAATATTTAATGACAGCAATTCTCAATTTGAAGAGAAAAAAGGGCTGGGGGAAGCTTTTTGAGGATGTCGGCAGCAGGGATGCAGCTGTCAAGCCCCCATGGAAGGGTTTACGACGTTCCTCAAAAGGCTTTCCCCAGCCCAAAATGAAGCCGAAAAGATCAAACTGAGAATTGCTGGGGTTTTGGCCATAGCTGGCGATTTAAAAAGCTGCGTCAGCGCGTTCAAACCAGATTACTTCTGTCCAGCAACAGCCTTCGGATTTGATAAAACACCCGTTCCAGTAGCCGCATATCTTCCGTCACAATCTCGGCTCTGCCCTGCATTTCCTGTTCGAACGGCAACGTTTTATTGGCACTGGTTTTAAGCGGATAAGCCAGCTTTGCCTGAACGCTGTAATGATCTTTATCGGGCAGCAATGAAATCATATCAACCTGACTTTCTATCAAACCGAATTCTTGAAACGGATAACCGGCCAGTTTAATCAGAATTTTCTGGCCTTGTTTGACTTTGCCTGAGTTGGCCAACGGCATGTTAATTTTTGCAATAATACCCTGCTCTTGTTCAGGAACCACAGTCACAACCTCTTCCCCGGCTTTTACAAATTGCTTGTCACTCCAGAATTTGAACTTGACCAGACGCCCCGTAATGGGCGCGGTGAGCAGATAGTTTTTTTCCCAGCTGTCGACCGAGGAAAGTAACTTTTGATAATTTTCCTCAAGACGTAACCTATAGTCTTTTTGCTGCTGCTGGTTTGCCAGATCAAGGCTGATCAACTCACCTGCCAAACGCGTGATTTCCAATTGTGTTCGGGCCTGCTCAATTGATAATTGCTCTTGTTGATGGGCATTACGCAATACATCCAGGCGTTTATCATCGACGGCCTGCTCTGCAACAAAATGTTTTTCTATCAACTTTTGATACCGCGTCACATGGCCTTCCAATAATTTTTTTTGCTCCTTTAATACGGCTTGTTCAGATTCATGCTGTTTCAACATCTGTTGCAATTGCCCTTGTTTGACTCTGGCATTTTCCCGCTTCTGCACAAAGGGCTGTTGTTGCAGAAAAAACCTGAACTCATCCAGGCTCTTGTAAAAAGCTGCATAGGCCTCATTCAGCTCGCCCAAGGCCAAATTTTCGGGCGGCATGTCCAGCGCTGAGATATTTCCGTTGAACAGCTCTTTGCGGTTGTTAGTAAACCACTGCCTCAAGGCACCGACCGCGTCGATATCAGCCGGATTATCGATCCAGGCCAGCGTTTCGCCTTGACCGACCCGGTCACGCTCGCCTTTTCTCAGCCAGCGTATTTGCCCGTCACGCTGACTGACAATGCGTATCGGCGGCTGAGGCGTGGTGATTGTAACGGAAGCGGAAATGACATCAGGATATTTAACTTGCCACGATGCTGCGAGTAGCGCAGCCAGACAACCCAAAACCACGAATCCACCCCAGCGGAGCAGCCAACCCGGCGGTTTGCCCAATAGCTCCTGGGTATAGAGACTGTAATCCTGAACGACTGTTATGGGGGTAGCCGTGCTGAAGGAATTAGGTAAAATATTAGTCTCGCTCATAGCATTTCTCGTTGATTAATTACCCAGCTCAAGCTGATTTTTGACCAGATTGAAATAAACCCCACGCGCTGCAGTCAGTTGCTGATGATTGCCGCTCTCAACCACACACCCTTTATCGAGCACCAGAATTTGATCCGCGTTTTTCACAGTGCTTAAGCGGTGAGCAATGACAATGACGGTTCGGCCCTGGTAAAACTGCTCCATTTTTTCGAGGATAATGCGTTCATTTTTAGCATCCAAGGCACTGGTGGCCTCATCGAAAAATAAAAAGGCTGGATCTTTATAAACCGCTCTGGCAATCAATATCCGCTGATTTTGACCACCGCTCAGACTCAAGCCATCGGGACCGATTTTAGTATTCAAGCCATTCGGTAATCCGCTGATCAATTCATCCAGATTTGCAATATCGATCGCACGTTGCAGCCGGTTTTGGTCGATCAATCCGTCTGATTCGGATTCGGTAATGTTGCGCAACACCGTGTCATTAAAAATAAAGCCGTTTTGCATCACCACGCCGCAGCTTTGCCGCCATGCCGTTGTCGATAAAGACTGAAGATCAATTCCGCCAACTCTTACGGCACCTTGATTCGGCTCGTAGAATTTCAGTAAGATTTTTAATAATGTCGTTTTACCGCTGCCGCTGGCCCCAACAATTGCGGTGACTTTGCCTTTGGGAAACACCGCATTGATATTGTTAAGCACTAACGGCGAAGCTTCTCTTCCATAACGAAAACACAGGTTATCCTGCAACATAATGGTATTGTCCGCACCGGATAGCTGAATAAAATGCTGTGACTTGTTTTCATCGGCTTTATCGTGGACTTCGGCGAGACGGTTAAGGCTGATTTTTGCATCCTGAAACGACTGAACAAAACTGACGAAATTTGAAATCGGAACATTTAACTGACCAATGATGTATTGAGTTGACAGCATCATCCCCACGGTCATATGCCCTTCTATGACCGCTTTGGCACATAAGAAAGTGATCAGAATATTTTTCAGCTCATTGATAAAATTCGCGCCGGTCATTTGGTACTGATAAAGCGCCAGACTGTCCACTGACACTTTAAACAAACGCACCTGAATTTTTTCCCACTCCCAGCGACGGCGTCTTTCCGAATTATTGAGCTTGATTTCCTGCATGCCGCTAATAATCTGAACCATACTGCTCTGGGTTTGTGCGGCTTGTTCAAAGCGCTTGTAATCGAGCACCGCGCGCCGGCTCATGAACATCAGCACCCACCCGGCATAAAGTGCAGTGCCGATAGCAAACACGGCCAGAATCTGCAGGCTGTACCAGGCTAAAACACAGCTGAATAACACTAGGTTCAATGCCGAAAACAAGGTCGTCAGCGTGGCCGAAGATAAAAATTCCTCAACCCGATGATGATCCTGCACCCGCTGCAGAAAATCGCCGATCATCTTGCTGTCGAAGAAAGCCACGGGCAGTTTCATCAGCTTCAACAAAAAATCGGAAATGATCGCAATGTTGATGCGTGAACCGATATGCAACAATATCCAGCTACGGATCAATTCCACCGAAGTCTGCGACAAAAACAGCATCAGCTGGGCGGCCAGCAACACATAAACAAAATTCAGATTATTGTGGTTGACGCCGTAATCGACCAGCGCTTGAGTCATGAACGGAAAGGCCAGCAGAATCAAACTACCCGCGAATAAACCAATAAATAACTGACCTATTAACCGGTAATACGGCCGGAAATATGGCCATAAAAATCCGATACCGCACCCGCGTGCGTCAGGACATTCGTCGTCCCTATAAAATTCCGGTGTCGTATCCAGCAACAATAAAATGCCTTCTTCATCGGAATCGGCATTGACAACATCGAGCCAGCCCGACAGAAACTCCTGAACACTGTATTTCATAAGACCAAACGCAGGGTCAGCGACATAGACATGACCTCCTTTAATGGCATAAACAACAATAAAATGCTGCTGACGCCAATGCGCGATACAGGGCAAGATGACATCGTCCTGCAAGGTCCTTAAATTTGCCTTAATCGCAACCGTCTTGAACGCATAAAGCTCGGCCGCCTCGGCAATACCGCCCAGCGTGACGCCTCCGCGGGTGATGGCGCATTTTTCGCGCACGTCATCCAAAGGCAAAATACGACCATAAAATCGCGCAATCATGTGCAGACAGGTCGGCCCGCAATCCATGGCATCCATTTGTCTTTGAAAAGGAAATTTTTGCATAGTCAGATCCTTGTTATTCGAAACAGGAATTGCTGCCAAGAGCCGGTTGATTCATCTGGAAAAAAAAATCAGCGCTGACGTGATCTCATATTGAATAATTGAGTGATCCAGAGCTTTGTTGAGGCCGCAGCGTATTCCAATTCCTTTTTAACGGTTGATGCGAAGCCGCCGTGATCATTTCATTCCAATTAAATACAAAGGGCTGAGATTTATCGGTAACAGTTTTATGAAGCTCATGACACAATCCATAAAATGGGACCATATGGTTTTTACGCCAGTCATCGGCCAGTTGTCTGAAACTATTTTGATGAAGATTACCAATTGCATAATCCCTGGAAAAGCCGTATTGGACCGGCACGATCATGCCATCCGGTTCTATCGCTAACGAAGCAATACAATCGGCAAGCGAGGTATCAAATTCAGGGAGCTCACCGGCGGCATAAACTGACTCGGGATGCTGGAGAACAGCGACCCGTGTGGCAAAATCCATCTGAACTCTTAACTTGCCTTCCAAATTCTGCTGCAGCGTTTCCGATAATAAATAGGCATAGGCCGATTCTGTGCGATCCGGCGAATCCCCCATCAAATGAGCCGAAGCAAATCCGGCATTTTCCAGAGGATGGATTTGCAGCAATTGAGCGCCCTCCTGCAAAGCAAAATTGACTACCCAGTCCAATTCATTCAGGTTGTATTGCGTCAGCGTAAAAATAAAACCGAAAGGAATTTCAGCGGCTTGCACTATTTTTAAATTGGCGGCCATTTTTTTAAATGCCTGCGTCGAATTGCGCATGCGATTATGAGATTCGGGCACACCGTCCAGACTGACGGCGACCAGATCGGTGACATTCTTGAGTTGAGCCACACGTTTTTTATCCAAAAACATGCCGTTGGTAGCAATAGCTGTGGCAAAACCTTTGAACTTGGCTTGTTCCAGCAATAACTCCAGAGAGGGATAAAGCAAGGGTTCTCCACCGGAAATACTGACATAGTTGTAGCCTTCCTCGGCGGCATCCGCCAAGGCCCGGATAAGCAGCGCGACATCAATTGCGCCGCGCTGCTTTGGCGATGAAGAAGAATAGCAATGCAGGCAACTCAGGTTACACAACCGGGTTGGATGTATTTGTATAGCTCGCGTTGTTCCGTTGGAACCTACTTTGTATTCTTTCTTCATAAACTTCTCCTACCTTCTTAGCTGAGTAGAACTCAATTGGCTTTGATTTAACTGAGGATTGACCAGGTTTTGATTGATGGTTTTAAAAAAGGCCGGCTGCCCATAAATCCACCAACCGCTCACAGAAATTCCGCCCCTGGCTTCTAACGCTTCTTCTACGTTGGTGAATTCTGCCAGACTCCGTTTGCCGTTTTTTGTGCAGGTGAAATCTAATTTTTCAGAGCCTCTGATTTTATTGCTCATGACTGTTCTCCTAATTGCTATTGAATGAAGACCTTACAAGGTCTCAAGAATGAATAAGAAGAGCTTAACAACCCGTTTTTCCATTAGCAGCATCTGTGCTGCAACTCTTCTCACTCGGCAATCAGTCTACAAATCTGTAACGGAAGTATCTGTGAAGAATTATCTGGACAGGGTGTGAAAAATTACCCTGCATAAACCTCGGAAAAGCATTTGTTCTACGAAAAAGACGATCATATTCAACAATAAATCAAATTTTGAACCGTCATCTTGGGTGAATGACAGAGCACTGCAACAGGCTGATGTTTTATGACTTTTGTGCTTTTTGAGGGGCTGGAGGAAGGATTTAGGGGATGTTGCAAAGAGCTACAACGACGAATTCACGTGTCTTTTGAAATCAAGCATCATCCCGTCAATTAAAAGTGGGCGAGTCATTATTACCAAATACTGACTTATTTTTTCTGCAAGCGCAGTGAATTCAATACCACTGAAATAGAACTGAAGGCCATTGCGGCGGAGGCGATCATAGGATTCAGCTTACCCACAGCCGCGACAGGAATTGCGACGGTATTGTAGCCTAGCGCCCAAAACAGGTTTTGTTTGATGATACGCAAAGTGGCTCCGCTCAATTCCATGACATCGGCCACTTTACTGATATCGCCGTTAACCAGCGTCAGATCGGCGGTTTCAATAGCGACATCGGTGCCAGTGCCTATCGCAAAACTCACATCAGCTGCCGCTATGGCCGGCGCATCATTGATACCATCGCCTATCATGCCGACTTTTTCACCCCGGCCTTGTAATTCTCTGACGATAGCCAGTTTTCGTTCCGGCACGGCATGAGCAATCACATCGACAATTCCGACCTGCTCCGCCACATATCTAGCCGTTTGCTCAGTATCGCCGGTTACCATGACAGGCTTGACACCCAGCTTGAGTAAGCGAGCAATCGCCTTTTCAGCATTGGCCCTCGGCTTATCAGCAATACCGAACAAAGCCACCACCTTGCCATCGACGCTCATACAAACAGGGGTCTTGCCTTGATGGGCTAAACTTGAAACCTGTTTTGCCAAGCTCTTTGAGTCAATACCGGATTCTTTAAACCAGGCAAGAGTCCCCATCAGTACCCGATGACCGTCTACCCGGCTGTTAATGCCGTGACCCGGAATATTTTCAAATTCATCGGCATTGCTGGAACTGACATTGCGGTCTTTTGCGTAAGCGACAATAGCTTTGCCCAAAAAATGTTCAGAGCCAAATTCTGCAGCCGCCGCCAGTGTCAGCAGGTCATCTTCGTTATCTTTAGAAAGCACTATAAAATCGGTGACTTGAGGCTTACCTTCAGTAATGGTTCCGGTTTTATCAAAGACAATGGTGGTCATTTTCGAGGCCATTTCCAGGCTTTCACCATTACGGATGAAAACGCCCCGGCGCGCCGATTGACCTGTGCCCACCATAATCGCCATCGGCGTGGCCAATCCCAGCGAACAAGGACAGGCGATCAGCAATACGGCAATGGCATTGCTGAATGCTCGGCCAAATCCGGCACCGACTGCCATCCATGCCAGGAATGTGAAGGTTGATGCGGCAATCACGGAAGGCACGAAAACAGAGGAAATACGATCCACTGTTTTTTGAATCGGCAATTTGGACGACTGGGCCTGATCGACCATATGGATAATATTGGCTAACACCGTGTCTTTGCCGACAGCGGTGACTCGCATTTTCATAACACCATTTGCGTTAATGCAACCACCCACCAGACGATGGCCCGGCTCTTTGACAACCGGCAGGCTTTCACCGGTAATCATTGACTCGTCCACCGTCGAGAGTCCTTCAATCAGAACGCCATCGGCCGGAATTTTCTCGCCGGGCCGTATCAGCAGAATATCGCCAATAACTACCTGATCAACCAGAATAAGGACTTCTTTATCGCCTTTCAGCAGCGTTGCGTTTTGAGGCTGCAAATCAACCAAGGAACGTATCGATTCATGGGCCTTGCCTTTGGCTTTTTCTTCCAAGTAGCGGCCAATCAATACAAAAGTAATAATCCCGGTCGCAGAATCAAAATACAATCCCCGCTTGCCGGCCAGCAGCGATACCAGGCTATAACCGTAAGAGGCACCGACCCCCATCGCTATCAGGCTGTCCATGTTGGTTCTTCGCAATTTGGCAAGCTTGTACGCTTTGACAAAGAATGGATTCCCCGCCCATAGAACAATCGGCATGGCTAAAAGATGTTGAGCCCAATGCCAAAATCTGGACGATGGCGAAGCCATGCCTATTACCATAACAGGCAAGCTTAATGCGCCAGCGATAATCGCCCGTAGCCGGGCATCGTTCAGTCGTTGTTTTTCTCGTTCAATCAGAAATTTACGCTGCGTCAGCGTATCAAAAGCATGGGCCTGATAGCCCATTTTATCAATCAACGAAAACAACTGCTGTTGACTGATTCTGCCCGTCACCGTTGCCGTTTCAGTCGCAAAATTGACGTTGGCGGAAACGATACGCTTATCTTTTTTTAACAGCATTTCTATCAACAACGCGCAGGATACGCAGGTCATGCCATTGATAGAAATACTGAAAGATTGAACGGGCAGATTATTATCGCAATCGGCTGAGATAGAAGCAGACTGTTTGCCTCCGACAGTCGATGTCTTGGATCCAAGATTGCCGAGTAGAGCGTCCAGAATTTTGAGCAAATTTTCCTTGGGCAGTATCCGCGGATCAAAATGAACCGCTATTGATGCGATGTCCGGAACCGACCGCACCTGGATAATCCCCTGCCTTTTTTTCAACATGATTTCCAGAATACAGGATCGCTCAGGATCCTTGAGCAATACCGGCGAGATCAGCCGAACCCTGTGCTTGACTTCATGAACCACTATGCCGTGACTTAGGGTTCCGGTTTGGGTTGCATCCATTTTGCTTTCCTTCATTTGGCTATGTCGTCAAAACTTTTTTTCGGAAAAGTCGCATCTCACAAAATTACTAAAAAATGTTTCCTGCCGCTTTCCTTTCTAACGCTTACTCTTGTTCAGAAACCGCAATGATATCTTTACGGTATTTATAGACCAGATACCCTAATGCAAAACCAAGGCCGATCAGCGTCACGGGATGTGTCAGGACTTTTTTCAGCGTACTTTTTCCTGCAGCAGCAGAACCGGCGGCAATGGTCTTACTGACACCGTGCGCCATAGGCTGTTTGGCCGCCATACCCATTTTGCCCATGTCCGCCATGGATGAAGACATCATTTTGGCAGCCTCAGCAGTCCCCTGGGTGATTTTTGCACCATGTACGTGAGCCATAGGTTATTTCTCCTTAATATTATAATAAGTTAAAGTAGTAGTAATACTCATATTGAGCTATTTATCAATAGATTCAGCTAATTTTGATGTCTGATTCTGCTTTATGTATGACCCCCAAGCCTAAACCGGCTAGGGCATTTTTTGGATTTTGTCCGACCGTTTGATTAAAACAATCATCCCTTGCAGGAGATTCTTATCACTGCTTACTTTGATTCGTCCGGCTCGCCTGCGTTTTCTCGGCTTTCCTCAACCAAGTCGATCAGATTTTCTTTTTGGTGCAATAAAAAACTTTTGCTCTTATCGACAGAACGCTCCGCCATCGCGATAATTTCTTTACGGTATTTGCCGATAAAATAACCGGCGGCAATGCCAAAACCGAAGACGATAAGCGGATGCCTGGCAATGATGCTGACCACACTACGTCCAGCATGATTGATGGTTGAAACAGCGACGCCAGTCGTTATCCCTTTAGCTAACACATCACCTTTGAAAGGATGAACCATTGTTTTGGCTTCATCCTCTTTTATCGCATGATGGTTAATAGATTCATTGTAAACTCGATTCGTTTGCTGTTGAGATGCCGGATTTATTGAATCATTAATTGTATCTGCTCACCCCCTCCAATTTTAGTGGGTGTAGGTGGTTGATTGAAAAGGCTTCTGCAACAGGGATGTTGCAGAGAGCTACAGGGACGTATTGATGCGTCCTTTGAAATAAAGCACCTACGCCCTTAATTCAAAGCGGGCGAGTAGTTACCATTAGTTTTTGTAGGGGCATATATAATTCATTTAATATTTTGCTGTCAATCAACTTCATTTGAGACAAAGCGGACTCCAGACGATTTGCTGGATAAATGTAAATCTGATAAATGCTTGACCATTACCCTTGTTTTCAATAGCCTAACGCAATTTACGCAAGGCATTAAACTGTCCCGAACTCATTAGCATGTCGTCTCAAAAATTGAGCGGACATAGCCTAAAACCCTCATTTCAATCGACTTAAGCCACGCCAATATGAATGTCGAAAACCAAGACTTAGCCACTAGCCACCCTGTGCGATTGTTCTTTAAAAGAACCTTTATGATTACACTCGCACTGTCGGGCATAGCTTTCATTCTTTGGCTGGACAGTTGGTTTATGGATCACGCAAGCATGCCTGATCTCGGTCGTGACATTGGCTACGGACTGTTAATCCTGATCGGCTTTTTGACCAGTTTTCATTGTGTCGGCATGTGCGGACCTTTGATCTTGGGCTATACCGCAAGAGAGGCCGCTACCGGTTACAAGTCCTATACCACACATTTTCTCTACGGTATTGGCAAAACCCTTTCCTATACGCTCATCGGTGCGCTCTTCGGCGCGTTCGGCGCTATCGTTGCTTTTACCCCGTACACTCAAGGCGCAGTAGGGATTGCCGCAGGATTTTTTTTGATTCTATTCGGTTTACATATGCTCGAGGTGTTTCCGGCGCTTAACCATTTCCAGTTTAAAACGCCTGGATTTGTCATGCGTTTTGTCGGTAAAGAGTATCGAAAACACAGCAATCCGTTTTATATCGGTCTGCTGAACGGTCTGATGATTATTTGTGGGCCATTACAAGCCATGTATGTGATGGCAGCCGGAACCGGCAGTTGGTCTGAAGGCGCCAGAATTTTGTTTTTTTTCGGCATCGGCACACTGCCTTTGCTCTTGGGTTTTGGTTTTTTGACCAGTCTGCTCTCCAAAAATCTGACACCCAAATTATTGAAAGCTTCCGGTGTCATCGTCATGATTTTAGGAACGGTCATGATGAATCGAGGGCTCGCCGTCACGGGTACCGGCGTCGACTTTAATACCTTGATTGCCCGGGCCTCACAATATTTATCACCGGCTATTGCCGAATCACCCAACTGGGAAACTGAACAGACGATTCACATGGATGTCATTAAGTCCGGTTTTTCTCCTAACAAATTTACCCTGCGTAAAGGTGTCCCGGTCAAATGGATCATTAACGGTAAAGAATTAAATTCCTGCAATAACGCCATTGTGGTGCCTAAATACGGACTCGAATTCAAGCTGCATGAGGGAGAACAAACCATCGAATTCACACCTCCCGAAAGCGGTGTCATTCCCTGGAGTTGCTGGATGGGTATGATTCCCGGAACATTTATTGTCGTTGAAGACGAACCGAAACCTACTGAAGACGGCACACTCACCGTGCTTGACGGTACTGTAGAAAAGACAGATCAGCGCAGTTGGGTTCTGAGAATCAAAGAGTACTGGCTTAAATGGTTAGCGGATTATCAAGATAAATTGAGTCAATGAGCTTATAACTTGAGTGAGCACTCATTGCCCATTTTTTAAATTATTTTCAGATAACGAACCGCTGTCAGCATAGGCATTACGTTAGCCATTTTTTAAAATATTACGCCACTTAACCCGATTTTATGCTCCATATAACATAGTTTAATTTGTCTATTTTCCAGAAAACTATATATATCAATATATTATAATATATGGTTTAAATTATGCTTAAAGGTACTGATGATTCAATTCGACAGATAAGCCACATAGCGCGTTAAAAGAATTACCTTGCAAAGCCTAAGCTTAAATGTTGAAAATACAGATTAAATACAAACCGCAAAACTTAACTGACAAGTAAATCACCCCCTGACTTCAGTGCTTAACGGGCGAAGCAACCCCGCAATGCCTTGCAACGCGTTTGTATGAAACCATTTTGGGGAAATCGTTTATGAGAAAGTCTTCATTATTTTTTTTAGGCCTGACCGCCGAAGTCATCGTGTTTAGCTTTTTGCTGGTCCATGCATCGCTGAGTGAAAGCTTTCAACAAGACGTTCTTGCGCAAAAATCAGCTCTGGTAAAAACACTACGCTTGACTGATCTGTGCCTTTTTACCGAAGCGCGCTACACCCGGCATCTGTCGCAAGCTGATTTAAATACCGCCTTTCAGGATCACCCCCTGTCCCTGGAGCATTTTCCTTCCGGGTCATTCACCCAGCCCTACGTTAAAAACGAAACCCCATGACCCCCTGGATAGAAAAACAACGCTATATTATTGATTTTACTATTTCTTCGTTATTGCGTAGAAAAGTCAAAAACATCGGCCTTTTGACTTTGTACACACTGATCGTTTTCATCCTGGCTTCAACGATGTTTTTTACCCATTCCATCAAAAAAGAGGCTGCGATTATTCTGCAGGGTTCTCCGGAAATTGTTGTACAAAAAATTATTGCCGGACGACACGATCTGTTTCCGATCAGTTATATAGACTCCATCAAGTCTATACGCGGCATAGCCAATGTAGAAACCCGCTTGTGGGGGTATTACTATGACAGCCTGGTGGGTGCCAATTACACACTGCTATCTCCGCCCGACAATTCCGGGACAACCCAACTTTCGGGCAAAACCACGGCAGTTGAGACAGATCCTGACGATGCGGAAGCGTTAGCCGCTACCAAGCCATTGTTTGAATACAACGGCGCTTTACTGGAACCCGGCACTTTAATCATCGGTAACGGCGTTTCCAGAATGCGTAATATCAGCAAAGGCGATTACATGCCTTTCATGGCCGCTGACGGGCAAATCATGAATTTGAAAGTCTCCGGCACGCTGTCCTCATCATCGGAACTGGTGTCTTCAGATTTGATATTGATCACCGATGAAGATTTCAGAAAATTGTTCGGCATTGCCCCCCAGTTTGTGACCGATGCCATCGTGACCGTCAAAAACCCCAATGAAGTCAGCATGGTGGCTGGAAAAATCAAAAAACGCCTGCTCGACTCCCGGCCAATCATTCGTGATGAAATTCTCAGAACCTACGATTCGATATTCAACTGGCGCGGCGGCATGATGATTGTCATTTTCTCGGCAGCCGTTTTGGCGTTTGTCATTTTCGCCTGGGATAAAGCCTCCGGATTGAGCGCTGGCGAACGCCGGGAAATCGGCATTTTAAAAGCAGTGGGCTGGGAAACCTCGGACGTCATCCAGATGAAATTTTGGGAAGGCGCGATGATTTCGTTAACCGCCTTTTTTACCGGCGTCATTCTGGCTTACATCCATGTGTTCTTCGCAGGATCACCGGTTTTCGAACCGGCTCTTAAAGGCTGGTCCAGCCTTTACCCTAATTTTGCATTGACCCCGTTTATCAATGCCGAACAGATTACCACGCTGTTTTTTCTGACTGTCGTGCCTTACACCGTCGCGACTATCGTTCCAACCTGGAGAGCCGCTACGATTGATCCCGATTCGGCCATGCGACAAACCGGAGAATAAGTCATGATTGAATTAGTTAATGTAAAAAAAGTATTTAATGCCGGCAATCCCAGTGAATTTTCAGCGCTGAACAGTGTGAATCTGGAAATTGCCCAAAACAAGGTAACGGTCCTCAAAGGCCCCAGCGGTTCAGGCAAAACGACGCTCTTGTCAATCGTCGGCTGTATGAGCAGGCCTTCTGCCGGTCGCGTCAAGTTAAACGGCCGTGAAATTACCAGCCTCCCGGAACGTTTTTTAACGGATATACGCCGCACAACCTTTGGTTTCATTTTTCAGCAGCCCAATCTGATCAAAGGCATTTCGGTACTTGAGAATGTGATGCTGCCGGCCTATCCGCTGGGTGAAAAACGCGCTCATTTAAAAATGAAAGCGCTTAATGGCCTGGCCGGGCTCAATTTATCCAGCAAAGCATCATCACAAGTAGAGTGGTTGTCAGGAGGAGAAGCGCAACGCGTATCGATAGTCCGTGCACTAATCAACGATCCTTCGATCATTATTGCTGATGAACCTACTGCCCATCTTGATACCAAATTATCGTACCGCTTTATGGAAATCGTCGAAAAATTCAAGGCTGAAGGCAAAACCGTGATCATCACCAGTCACGATCCTTTAGTTTACGATTCAGCCATGGTCGATCACGTTGTCAATTTACGCGACGGTAAAATCGAGGACGAATAAGCGTGATTCTGCATCCTACCGTTATTGCCAATCTGCTTGCAGCCTATATCTCCAGTTTCATGGTGGCCTATGCGACTTATTACGGCGCACAAATACTCAAACACTGGAATATAGAAAGCGGAGACGAAATACAACTGACACTTGAGCGCAAAACCTATCTGATTTCGACCTTACTCAGCTATGTCTTCGGCCTGCAATTACTTTCGCTTTTTCTCTATATTTTCACCGCGGACGCCATGGGCCCGTTATTCGTCGGCGCAATGTGCGCTGCCGGAACGCTGAATGTCAACGGCTTCGGCTATCCGACGCTGGTTTTCAAAATTCTTAACTTTATCCTGGCCGGATTATGGCTGGTGTTAAATCATGCCGATAACCAGGGTTACGATTATCCGCTGATCAAAAAGAAATATGTGTTGCTGGCGCTTATCGCGCCTTTTATCGTGCTGGAAGCCCTACTGGAGAGCGCCTATTTTCTTGGGATGGAGGCGAATGTCATTACTTCCTGCTGCGGCAGTATGTTCAGCGAAGAAAAAGTCACCGGCCTGGGCTCTGAAATCGCTTCGTTGCCCGCCCGGCCCATGATGTGGATTTTTTATGGTGGAATGGTATTTACGCTGGCAAACGGCCTTTATTTCTATTTAAAAAATAAGGGGGGCTATCTTTACGCAGGTCTCAGCCTGGTGATGTTTGTCATTTCACTGGTTTCAATCGTATCGTTTATCTCGCTTTACATCTACGAGCTGCCTACGCATCACTGTCCGTTCTGCATCATCATGGAGGATTATCACTATATCGGCTACCTGCTTTATATCCTGCTTTTTGGCGCGGTAGTATCGGGGATCGGCATCGGCGCGCTGATGCCTTTCCGAGGCATACCCAGTCTTGAGAGCCTGTTAAACAGCTTTATTCGCAAACTCGCGCTGACCTCTGTGCTTTTATACGCCGTGTTTACCGCCTTTGTAACTTATGAAATTATCTTTTCAAGCCTGGTTATCAACTATGAAGTCGTCTATTAAACCTCAATTTACAACACCAAAACCCGGAGTTGCACTTTGGTCAGTATTATTGATTTGTTTGTTCAACCTGACTGCCAGCTACGCTGCCGAACCTGAGATTACCATCAAAAAGTCTGACCGCTGCCCGGTTTGCGGCATGTTCGTTTACAAATACCCGAAATGGGTGGCCCAGATCATTTTCCAGGACGGCACGTCTTATTTTTATGACGGCGCGAAAGATATGTTCAAGCATATTTTCGATACGGCGAAATATACGCCTGGAAAATCGGTGGATACGATCAAGGACATCTATGTGACCGACTACTACGAAGTTGAACTCATCGAAGCGAAGCCGGCTTATTATGTGATTGGCTCCGACGTACTGGGTCCCATGGGCCATGAATTGCTGCCGTTCAAGGACCAGGAATCCGCACAGGAATTTCTGGAAGATCACAAAGGCAAGACCATCCTGCGCTATGAGGAAGTCACTCCGTCCATCATTGAGTCGCTGGACAAACGCTCATGACCCTTCGCCGTATAACGCTGCTGTGCTTGACGGCCCTATTAACCCTCACTGCTTGCCACAAAAAACCAGGATTGCAGATCGGTGATCCGATTCCTAGCGTCACTTTGAAAGGTTATGACGGCCATCCTGTAAAACTGCCGGATGACTTTAAAGGCAAAGTCGTACTGGTCCGGTTCTGGTCTCTTGAATGCGGGTTTTGCGATAAAGCGATGCTGGCTTCGCTTGATCGCCTTTATCAGAAATACAAAGACCAGGGATTTATTCCTGTGGCCATTAACGAGAGCCGTATCAGAGAAGGTGACGAACGGCTTAAGCCATTCGAGCAGCTGACTTATCCGATGCTGGCCGATGAATATAACTCAGCCGCCAGACAATTTGGCGTCATTGGCCTGCCCACCACATTCATCTTCGATGAGCAAGGCATTCTGCGCGAAAAGCTCAGCGGTGAAGCGAAATCGGAAGAATTTGAAAAACTATTTACAACAGTCCTTAATAAAGGAGGCTTTTATGAAAACGCTCATTAAGATAGCGTTTGTAATGATAGGGTGTCAGCTGTTACTCATGTCAACTCAGCTGAATGCTGAAGATAAACATGAACGCGAGAGCTGCCGCGTCTGCGGTATGTGGATAGACGAGTACATCAAGAGCGCCGCGGAACTAACCTATAAAGACGGACACAAGCAATATACTTGCGGCGTAGCCTGTATGTTACGTGAAATTGATGATGCAGGCGGGCTGTCCGCATTCGAATCGGCTAAAGTTCATGACTGGGTTTCGGGAGATCTGGTTGATGCTGAAGACGCCACCTACGTGCTTGGCAGTAAAGTCATTCCCGATATGGTGCCCAACTACATCGCGTTTGCCAACCGTGATGAAGCTGAAGCATTTGCCGCCAAAGAAGGCGGCGATGTCATCGATTTTCATATCGCCTATGAAGATGTCTCGCCGGTGGGAACGACCGCGCCGTTTCGCTTACGCACAGCCGTCACACCGGGCAAAGGCAATTTCAGTGTCGGCATGGTCTACGGCTACACCCAAAAAGATCGGGTTAAAATTGGCTCGGGCAGCAGCCAGGAGCCCTACGATTTCATCAAGGGCAACCGGGCACAACCTCGTGCGCCAAGCCAGCTCGAAGCCCATCAACAGGCTTTGACAGCCAACTATTCACCTACCGATGATCTCGCGCTGTTTATCAATGTGCCCTGGCTGGAAAGAAGAACCAAAACACTCGATCAAGCACAAACACCGGCAGGAGGCATTACCGAATCAGTGGGCGAAGAAAACGGCATCGGTGACATCACGCTTGAAGGCCGTTATAACTTCTGGCGCAGCACCCGTTGGGACAAGTTTGCCACTGTCTTGCTGGGTACGACATTACCAACCGGCCAATTTAGTGCGGATCGTCAGCAGGCGCAAAAAACACCGCCAGCTCAGTTTATTGCCAGGCAAACAGGGGATAATCTTATTTCGACCAGTCCCGCGCTGCAATTAGGCAAGGACACGGCGACGTTTACCGGCGGCCTACTCTATTCGCAACGCTGGAAAGCACTATGGCTGCATACTACCGCGCTGTACACGGTCAACCCAGAAAATGACGAAAATTTTGCGTTTGGCGATGTGGCTAATATTGGTCTGGGATTGCACTACACACCCAATTATGACTTGATGCTGGGTGTGGAGATAGATGCCAGCTATATTGAGAAAAATGAAGATCGAGGGTATAAAATCGGCAACAGCGGCGGTACCGTGACGAATTTGGCCTTTGTCAGTGACTGGCGGTTTATGAACGCTTTCGGCGGTAATTTCAAATTGCGCGGTTCGGTCGGTTTACCGATCTACGAAGATTTGAATTCCAGAGATATCAATCGTATAAACGGACAAACCTTTACCCAGGTTCAACTGGGCGATGGCTTCTTCGGCAATCTGGCTCTCGTCTGGACATTTCGCGCCGCACCTGATTATTGATTTTTTTTGCCCGGCAGCTGGGGTGTTTGTTACCTCTCCGGCTGCCTGTAAAACACCGCACCATTCCCTGAAAGTAGCCAATGAATAGCCCCACCCCTAAGCGTTCAGTCTTATTATTCCTTTACTGCCTGCTAATGTGGCTTGCAGGTTCTGCTTATGCTGCTGATTCCGAGGATCTTTTGCCCCCCGATGAAGCTTTTGAATTTAAAGCCGAATTAAAAAATCAGGACCTGCTTATCCTGTCCTGGGCCATTGCCGATGGCCACTATCTTTATCGTCATAAATTAAAATTCGTCTCGCTCACACCGGGTTTGAAAGCGGGCGAACCTTTATTCCCTTCCGGAATAACACATCATGACGAATTTTCCGGCACCATGGAAATTTACCGGGATCGTCTGCAACTCAGACTTCCTCTGCTTCATGATGCCGTCAAAGTCGACGATCCGGTTGTGGAAATCACGTTCCAAGGCTGCGCTGATAAAGGTGTCTGCTATATGCCTATCCTTAAAACCATTAGTTTCGGATTAAATCCTCTTTAACCTGTCGATCAAGCTACGTTGAACCACTCAACCGGTAAAATTTCTGCGGCTTGTTTTTAAGTTTAATGGTCCTTATCAACAGATAGTTTTTTATGTATGGGTAAATTTGCGATAATGCCCGGTTTTATCTGGAGAGAACAACGCGTATGTGGTTTAAAAATATTGCACTCTATCGCCTCACGGAAGATTTCGGCTTATCGTCCGATGAATTTGAAGAAAAGTTACAACAAATGCCATTTCGGCCTTGCTCTGCCCAGCAAGAGATGAGTTTCGGCTGGACGCCGCCCTTAGGACGGCACGCCGAACAATTGGTCCATTCCGCCAATGGCTTTATGATTTTTTGTGCAAAAATTGAAGAAAAAGTCCTGCCTGCTGCCGTCATCAATGAACTGGTTGCCGAAAAAATAATGGAAGCCGAAGACGAACAAGGCCGTAAGTTATCAAAAAAGGAACGCACCGCCATCAAAGATGAAATTTGTTTTGAGCTGTTACCCAAAGCATTTTCATTTTCTCGCAGAATTTACGCCTACATCGATCCTAAAAATCGCTGGTTGATTGTCGACAGTGCGTCCACAAAAAAAGCCGAAGATGTCTTAAGTCAATTGCGCAAATGCCTGGGTTCGTTACCTGCTGTACCCCCACTTACGCAGCAAAAGCCGACCGCGGTCATGACCGAATGGTTAACGTCCAATGACTTGCCTGGCGACATTGTGATTGAAGATGAATGCGAATTACGGTCACCTAAAGAAGAAGGCGGCACCATCCGCTGCAAACGCCATGACCTGACCCTGCCCGAGATTAAGAACCATCTGGAAACAGGCAAACAAGTCATAAAATTAGCGGTGAGTTGGGAAGATCGTTTGTCCTTTGTCGTGGATGAAAATCTGTCGATCAAGCGTTTACGGTATCTGGATTTAATTCAGGATCAACTGTCCGAAACGGATGCGCAGACAGATGCCGAGCATTTTGATGCCAGTTTTTCAATCATGTCTTTGGAACTTGCGCGCTTTATCCCCCGTCTCATGGAATTATTCGGTGGAGAACTTCAAAATGGCCAGCAAGCGAATTAATTTCTTTTTAATCGTTTTATCGTTGATTGCCCCGCAGGCGATAGTCGCGGCGGATTTTCGCTTACCTGAAAATCCGGGCGATAGCTTAATTGGCGACAAGATGAGCAGCGGACAAAGTCACCCGGACGAGCATTTCTATACGACTGCAAAAGAAGAGGACACCCTGCTGGATATCGCCCGTCAGTTTAATCTGGGTCAAACCGAGATCATACTGGCTAATCCGACGGTGGACCGGTGGTTACCTAAAGAAGGTACCCGGGTCAGAATACCGAATGCCCGACTTTTACCCAACGCGCCCCGCAAGGGCGTGGTGATTAACCTGCCGGAATATCGGATGTATTATTATTCCGGTGACGGCAGTAATACGGTAACGACGCATCCTATTAGTATCGGCCGTCTGGATTGGAAAACCCCGTTAGGCAAAACGAGGATTGCAACTAAAACGCGCAACCCGACCTGGACGCCACCCGAGTCCATCAAACGGGAACATGCTGAACGCGGAGATTTCCTGCCTAATGTCGTGCCGGCAGGACCCGACAATCCTCTGGGTCTCTATGCCATGCGACTGGGTGTTCCGGGTTATCTGATACACAGTACCAATAAACCGTTTGGCGTCGGGATGAGCGTGACACATGGCTGTATCCGCATGTATCCGGAAGATATTGAAAAACTGTTTCCCCGGGTTTCAGTCGGGACTGATGTTTATATTGTCAACCAGCCCATCAAGGTGGGTTGGTATAAAAACACGCTCTATGTTGAAATCCATCAGACGCTGACAGACGAACCGGCACCTTACAAAACCAAGCTTGAGCAGGCGCTCGATTTGATTATTAAAGCCAATAATCAGGAACTGCCGGTTATTAACGGCGCGGCGTTGAAAGGTGCACTTGAGAGAAGGGACGGCAGACCGGTTGCAATCTACACCCGACTCCAAGATCTAACAGCCTCACAATAAACGGCAATTGATCAAAATACGGTTAGGGATCGGTTAAATTGACGTTTGTTTTGAACGACTGATTAAAGATAATTGAACAACGATAATCGCTGCACCTGGGAAAATGCTTGTTGAGCTGCTTGCAGCGACATTTGCTGCAAGTTAAACCGACTGATGGCTTCTGCGTAATCCAAATCTTGTGTGGCTGATAACGTGGACCTTGTATCAATAATAAATTTATCGTTTTGAGATTCCTGATCATCCAGTGCCCGCAGCCTTGCGCCTACGCTGGTTCTGGCTTGTAACAAACTGTCTAAAGCCGAATCAAGGTCAGTCAATACATTACCCAGATTGGCGTTATAGACTTCTTCGGTGCTGAATCTCCTGATTTCCGGTTTATTAAGGCGCAAATCATCTTCATTAAGGAAAACATTATCGGCGGCATTGCTTTGCCCTTCTTCAAAACCGGCATTATCGAGGAAAAAAACGTTAGCATTTTGGATTTTTATTGTTGAGTTAATTCCGGTTGTCAACGAAACAAATTCAACCTTGTTTCCGTTGGTCCTAGCCTGCATACTATTTTTCATCCCTTGAGTTTCGATTTGACTGTTTATTTCAGTGACCAACGCATCCAAATTAGTAAATTCAGCAGTCAGAGCGATTGAGGCTGTACCGCCATCACTGACCAGATCAAACGAAGAACCTCCTGCCAAACCATAACGCAAAAACCGGTCACCGGTAATCGTCGCCTGTTGCGGTTTGAAGTCACCCGCCAAACTATCGGATAGAGCCTGTAAGGTATTAAAAATACTGCGTTTCCCATCTTCATTTTTATAGCGACTGACAGACGCAATATTTTCAAATACATTGGAGCCTAAATCGCCGTCGGCGACTTGTCTTTCCGGACCAATAGGTAATGCACGCTGATGAACGCCACCCTGATAGACGTATTTTCCGGTATCAGGATCCATTACATAAGTCGGTTCATTGGATAAATCACCGGAAAAAATAAATTCGCCATTGGCGTTTTTGGTATTGGCCAATCCGGCCAGTTCCTGGATCAGCTGATCCACTTCCTGCTTAATGGCAAGCCGGTCACTGGCATTCAACGTACCGTTCAAAGCCTGAACAGTGAGTTCCTTGACACGAATGATCACATTTTCGGAAGATTCCAGTGCCGACTCTTCAATATTCAAGCGACCTCGGGTAGCAAAAATATTGGCCTGATATTGACTGGTTTTTTCTATCGACTTTTCCAGATCCAACACCCTGGCCGCCGCCGAGGGATCGTCCGACGGAGACAACTGTTTAAGCCCGCTGGACAATTGCATCTGGGTTTTTGACATTTTGGCCTGTTGCGCCTGCATCGCGTTAACGCCAAGCTGTTGCGCCCATGCGGTTGATATTCTCATAATTCCCTCCTTATCTTAAAGCGCCGATTAACGTATCAAACATACTATTCGCCGTTGAAATCACTTGTGCAGCAGCCTGATAAGACTGCTGAAAAATAACCAAATTAGCCGCTTCTTCATCCAGATTGACACCTGTCAGATTTTCTTTTGCTTCTTGCGCGCGGGTCAGTAAGGTTTTCTGAGCGGTTGCACTTAACTCACCTGACCGTGTCAACGAACCCACACCCGCAACCAACTGGCTGTAAGCATTATGAAAAGAGGCTTTACCTCCCAACAGCCCCATCTTGCTTTCCAATTGCGCCATGAGCAAGGCATTACGGTTATCACCCGGCATGGGGCCTTTTATGATGATGGCATTGCCTGAACTATCGAATACCGGCTTGCCGGTAACCGGATCGACCTCAACATTGGTAGCCGCTGCTATTTGGCGCGGATCACCAATGTTCACTCCAATCTTCTTGGCGGCTTGGTAGGTAGGACGCGTCAAAAATCGGTCACCTGCAACAGCGCTGCCTGCGCTGGTGTCAATACTGATCTCAAAACCGGCGAAGGTCAGATTTGAAACATTAGGATCAATACTGGAAACAACAGCTGTTAAAGAAAATACCTGATTATCACGAAGCCGCGTCAAGGTATAATCGGAACCGCCGACAAATTCCAGCCTGAAGTCACTGAAATCAAGATGTTGAGCCGCATCCGGTGTAACATTGAGATCCTGAAATCGCGCAGTAACCACTGCATTACCGGTATTGGCCAGATTTGCCGTCACCGGCACTTCATCTCCTTTAAAACTGAATAAGGCTTCGCCTTGTCTACCGTCAAGATCAAATCCGCTTTTTTGCAGGGCATTCATTTCCATTGCCAATCCGGCCGCAATCTGGCCCAGTTTTTGTTGTGCGGGATCGAGAATTTCATCCCGAAAACGTAAGCTTCCGGCTAATTTTCCACCGGAAATTTGATTACTGATATCCGATGTTCCCGATGCAGATTCGTAACCGATTCTCAAGAAAGTAGGATCGTATTCATCATTGATGGTAGTTAGCTTTGATGAGACACCATCCAACACCAACGGCATTCCTTTCCCGATAAAGATGCTGGTCATACCGTTTTCTTGCGGGACGACCGCCACACTGATCAGCTCGGCCAGTTTGGTCAATAAGCGCTCTCGCTCATCCAATAAATCATTGGGGAGTTGTTTCCCGGAAGCGCGTCCTACGTCGGCGGCGATGCGGTTATTCAAATCGGCCAAAGCGGTTCCCAACGCATTAATCTCGTTGAGATGAACTTTGATATCGGTATTGACTTGTGAGCCCAGTTCTTCGAACCGTGCGCTCATGGTATTAAAACGCTGCCTCAGCAAGTCAGCTTCAGACAACATTACCTGGCGCGCCGGAATGGAGGACGGATCATCCGCCACTTCATTCACCGTGTTAAAAAAACTCTTGATCGCAGGAGCGATACCCACACTGTTGTCGGCTAACAGGCCGTCAACTTGAACAGATAGCCGGTAAAACTGTTCCGCTTCCCCTGAAGCGGTAGAGCTGGTTCTAAGTTGGCTGCTGATAAACTGGTCATAACTGCGAGTGATATTACTGACCTTGACGCCTTGCCCCAGATAACCACTTCCCTCGAAAATTGCCGGTTTTGTCGACAACTCTGTCCGTTGGCGGCTGTATCCTTCTGTATTGACATTGGCAATATTGTGACTGGTAGTTTCCAGCGAGCGCTGAAAGGCCAAGAGCCCCGAAGTTGCAATACCTAAAATTCCGCCCGCCATAATTTTGTCCTGTTAAGCTTTCTATAACGAATAAAGCAAATCAAGTGCCAAAAAAACAGAAACCCAAGGAAAAATAACTGCAGCAAACGAGGTGAGATTTTTTGTCCCTTCTGCAGGCGCGCAAACCAGCACACAGTGAGCTATGTAACTGTTTACGGCAAGGTGAAAATGGTCAGCTAGATCTGTCAGTCTTGGAGGTTATAAAATTTGCGTTCTCAATTCATGGCCAGTTTCTGGCCGGAGCCAACCCCGGACAGACTGTCGCCATGGTAGATTCTCATGACTTTATCAGCGTAATGAGGGTCAGTTGCATATCCGGCTTTTTGCAGCTCCAGCATATAGCGCTGAGGATTTTCTGCATGTTTGAGTGCTTGAGCATAACGCGGATTGTTTTTAAGCAACCGCACATAATCATCGAAACTATCCTGATAGGACTCATAGGCTCGAAATCCTGACATTTTCTTTTGAGGTATGCCGTTTTCGAACTCCAGTGAGGAAACATTTGTCCGTTTTCCTTGCCACTGGCTGCCTGCCTTGATATTGAATAAGTTATGACTACTGGAGCCGTCCTTGCTCTTGATTACTGATCGTCCCCAACCGGTCTCCAAAGCGGCCTGTGCCAGCAGTACTTTTGGCTCTATACCCAATTCTTCAGCTGCTTTTTGAGCATAAGCGTGCAACTGACTGACAAATTGTTTCGATGAAGTTAGCGGCATATTTTTGCCGGGTTTAAGCGATGAGTTTTCCCACATTTTTTCCACTTCCTTACCGGAAAAAAGTTCACTATCCGGTAGCGGTTCGCTTTTTGTAGTGCCTAAGGCGTGTTTGACCCTGTTAACAGGAATACTGCGAACCGGATTATTCAGATAATCATCCAGCTCTGTCTTTTCATTTTCTTTACTCTCCTCCCCTTGCCCTTGCTGTTTACTCAATTGCTTGGAGATGACATCAGCTAAACCGACGCCCTGCTCCCCTGACAAATGTACGGACAGTTGCTGGTCATACATATCCTGAAAAAACTTGCCTTGATCACTGTCAAAAATGCCATCGGCCAGTTTCGCCTCACGCATACTCTTGATAACCATATTAACGAACAGCGATTCAAACTGTTTGGCGGTTTCCTTTATCGCTTCCGGTGTTTCTTTCCGTGCTTCATTTTTTAATTGGGCTAGACCGTTAAAATCGGTATAGGCCGGACTTTGGGTTGCATTTAACACGATAACCTCCGATTAAATGACGATTAACTCTGCACGAAGAGCGCCTGCTGACTTAAGTGCTTCAAGAATAGCGACCAAATCACTGGGTGCCGCGCCAACATCATTAACGGCCTTGACGATTTCATCCAATGACACACCGGGATTAAATACGAACATCCGGTTATTTTCCTGTTCGACACTGATATCCGATTGAGGCGTAACAACGGTTTGACCTTCAGAAAAAGGCTCCGGCTGACTGACTTGCGGATTTTCACTGATGGTAACGGTCAGGCTACCGTGAGAAACTGCCGCAGGTTGAACCGTGACTTTGCTGTTGATGACTACGGTACCACTACGAGAGTTAATAATAACCCGCGCGGGCGCATCATCAGGTGAAACCATCATGTTCTCAATCATCGACGCAAAGGTAACGCGTTGAGAGGTATCCGATGGCGCACTGACTTGGACTGATGAACCATCCAAAGCCTTGGCTGCGTTCGGTCCCAAGGTACGATTTATGGCCTCTGCCATACGATTAGCCGTCGTAAAATCAGCGTTGTGCAGATTAAATATCAAGTCGTTTCCTTCAGCAAAAGGAGAAGCCACTGCACGCTCAACTGTCGCCCCGTTTGGAATGCGGCCGACACTGGGATTATTGATGGTGATATTGGAACCATCCTGTCCGGAAGCGCTTAAACCGCCAACGACCAGACTCCCTTGGGCAACGGCATACACTTGTCCGTCCGCCCCTTTTAATGGGCTCATTAGCAGCGAGCCACCGCGCAAACTTTTAGCATCACCTATCGATGATACGGTCACATCTATCGTTTGACCGGGTTTGGAAAAAGCCGGCAATTCAGCATGGATTGCAACGGCGGCAACATTCTTTGCCCTGGGATCGACGCCAGGCGGCAAAGTCATGCCTAACCGAGCCAGCATGCTACGAAGCCCTTGCCCGGTAAACAAGGTTTTATCGCCGGATTTATCCAAGCCAACGACCAGACCATAACCCACTAGCTGGTTACTGCGAACCCCGGCTATCGAAGCTATATCCTTGATACGCTCAGCTCTTGCCGGCATCAAAACACTCATTGCCAGCAAAATAGCGATTATGGGTTTTATTAAATTTTTCATGTCCCTCTCCTTAAAACGGGAACCAGGGGCTCATAAAGATGCGCGCCAACCAGCCCATTTTAGACGCATCGGCAACCGCACCATCTCCGGTATACATCAGCGTGGCATCGGCAACTTTTGTAGAAGGAATCATATTAGCTGCGTCAATATCTACCGGTCTGACGATACCGGAAAGACGGACATATTCACTACCCTGGTTGAGCGCCATCCGCTTTTCACCCCGAACCCGTAAATTGCCGTTCGGTAAAACTTCAACTACGGTAACTGATATATTGCCGATCAAACTGTTGCTTTGATTCGCTTCACCTTCTCCCGTAAATTGACTGGATGACAGCAATTCAGTTTGCACATCCTGCCCTAAAATGGTTCCCGGAGATACGCCCATCAACATGGGGGCTGAGACTTTAACCGACGTCGATTTATTGGCATCCATATCGGCTTGTTTTTTAGCCTGCATTCTTTCTGCAAGGGTAATCGTCAAGACATCACCCACCCGTTTGGCGGTATGGTCTTCAAACAACCGCATATCATAATTAGCCACATAGATAGAGCCGCTGGTTTGAGCAGGAGGTCTTAAATCTGCCGGTTGAACCGGGGCAAAAGCAGGATCCCTGTTTGGCAAAGGCGTACAGCCAATCAACAAGACGGGCAAAATAGCAATCAGGCGGAATTTAAACTTTTTCATATCAGATCACTAGAGTTGCTGGGTGACAAATGAGAGCATTTGATCTGTTGTAGAGATGGCTTTTGAGTTCATCTCATAAGCTCTCTGGGTTTCAATCATATTAACCAGCTCTTCAACCACATTGACATTGGACGTTTCCAGCGAACCTTGATAAAGGGCGCCCAATTCATTTTCGCCGGGAATACCCAGAACCGGCGGCCCGCTGGCTGTGGATTCGCGAAACAAGTTTTCGCCAATGGGTTCCAAACCTGCCGTATTGATAAAGTCAGCCGTTTGAATTTGGCCGATTTGCACTGCCGCAGGATTTCCCGGCTGAACCACAGTGACGGTGCCGTCACGGCCAATCGTTAGACTCATCGAATCATTTGGCACGGTAATAGCCGGTTCCAGCAGCATACCTTCGGATGTCACGACCTGACCTGTATCGTCCAGTTTAAAAGAGCCGTCACGGGTATAATTGATATCGCCGTTGGGGCTAAGGATTTGAAAAAAGCCTTTACCGCTTATAGCCACATCCAGAGAATTTTCAGTTTGTTGAATGTTCCCTTGCGTATGAAGTTTCTCAGTTGCAACCGTTCTAACACCAGTACCTAGTTGCAATCCCGTCGGCAGCCTTGTACCTTGAGTACTTTGCGCCCCGACTTGGCGGATATTCTGATAAATCAAATCCTCGAACAATGGGCGTGATTTTTTGAACCCGGTGGTATTAACGTTAGCCAGGTTGTTGGCGATGATTGCCATCCGTGTTTGCTGCGCATCCAGTCCGGACTTGGCCACCCATAATGCTCGTTCTGTCATGATGATCTCCTAAAGTGACATTAATTTGTCATTTACATAGCTGTCAGCAGGGTTTATGCCATTTGCATTAACTTAGCGCTGATACCCGAATTTTCATCCGCTTGTTTCATGACTTTGGTCTGTAATTCGAAATTTTTTGCCAACTCAATCATTTCCACCATGGCGCCCACGGTGCTGACATTGCTGCCTTCCAGTGCGCCTTGAATCAAGCGGACCGATGCATCTTCAGGACTGACCCCGCCGTCTTTCAGATACAGCAGACCATCATTCTGTTTTTCCAACTGATCCAGATCGGGCTTTACTAATTTGATCCGGTCCAATACCGCCAATGCTGTGGCATTGGCGCCTTGAGGAATAATACTGATGGTGCCGTCAGAGCCAATGGTCAGTTTTTCGGCCGGAGGAATGGCAATCGGCCCATTGTTTCCAATCACCGCCAAACCCGTCCCTGTTTGCAGCAGCCCTTCGGTTGTCAGCCTCAAATCGCCAGCACGAGTATAAGCTTCCTTGCCATCAGCGCCCTCAATCACTAACCAGCCCTCTCCATTGATAGCGACATCCAGATCCCTCCCTGTCATGGCCAGAGGGCCTGACGTTAAATCAGTCCCAGGACTCTCGGTCATCGCATAAACACGCGTAGGATAACCCGGTCCGAATACCGGCATACTGCGGGACTGCTCCAGATCAGCTTTAAATCCGGTAGTTTGACTATTGGCCAGATTATTTGCATTAGTGGTTTGCGCCATCAGAGTTTGTTTAGCGCCGTTCATTGCAATATAGAGACTGCGGTCCATGACATTATTCCCGAAGCGTGATTACCTGATATTTAAAATAGTCTGCATAATCGAATTTTCAGTCGAGATTGTCTGCGCATTGGCTTGATAAGCCTGCTGAGCCACGATCAGATTGACTAACTGCGCGGATAAATCGACGTTTGAAGCTTCAATAGCGCCGGCCTGAATCAGACCGAAATTATTCGAGCCTGGCGCTCCTGATATCGATTCACCTGAACTGGCGCTTTGCCCCCAGGAAGTATCGCCCAGTTTGGACAAACCTTGGGGATTGGCAAAGCGCACCAAAGCTACCTGTCCAATTGGCTCGGAACCGCCATTACTGAAACGCGCAAAGATAATTCCCTCGTCATCGGTATCGATGCCGCTTAACTGACCGGCAGGCAATCCGTTTTGCTTTAAATCATTGACACTGAATCGCTGATTGAATTGCGTGGAATTCGCATAACTCATTCTGCCTATGGCAATGTCATTGGCTCCTGTTGCCGGAGTAACCGGATGAGCCGCCAAGGTAAATAAACCATCCACTACCCCGTCTGCATTCACCGGGGCGCTCAAGTTACCGGAGGGGTTAAACTTTAGCTCACCGAAATCACTTTGAGTGCCTCCAGAGCCAACCACAGGAACTAAAGTGTCATCGAGATAATGATAGACATTCCAGGTTGGCTGACTATCAACTCCAACCCCTGTATTGACAAAATAAGTCGTTAAAATATGAGAGCTGCCAAATGAATCATAGATAGTCGCCGAAGTCTGACTGCTAAAGGTATTGGGGTCTGTTTTATCAAAAGGGAGAGCAACAATATCTTCACTGGCATCCAAATTGACTGTAAATTTGACTTGCTCTGTCGCTTGAGGTTTACCAGCGATAGTATTTATCTGGATTGGCTGCATAACGCCAGTGCTGAAACCATCAGCAACCGTTGCTCCATTCGGTCTAAACGCTAACAACGCCTGACCTTGATTATTAACAACGAATCCTTCTTGATTAAGCTTAAATTCCCCTGAACGGGTGTAGGCTCTATCATTAATCTCCGTGGGTGACTTAGCTAAAACAAAGAATCCTTCACCGCTTATACCCATATCCAGGTTATTGTCCGTAAACTGCATATTGCCCTGGATAAATTGCTGCGCGACATTAGCCACCCTGACGCCTGCTCCCGGAGTCGTTTTACTGACGCCAGCCAGACTAGAGGCATAAACATCGACAAATTCAGACCGGGATTTTTTAAATCCGGTGGTATTCGCATTGGCAATATTGTTGCCGGTTACTGCCAAATTATTGGCTGCGGCATTTAAGCCGCTGAGTGCTGTTGAAAAAGCCATAAGAACGCCTCTGTTGTTAAATAATTTTGGTTAGCCGACTGAAGGAAACCGGACCTGTACCGGCTAAATTAACTTCAAGCCCCCGTTGACCGTTGCCCATCACGACACTCTCGACACGCGATTTCATATACGGTTGTAAGGACACATTCTGCCCGCCCATAGAGGCTTCTACCTGAACTTTATAGACTCCAGGATTTGCAAATGTGCCGTCAATGCCAATGCCATTCCAACTGAAAGGCAAAGTACCTGACGCCTGAGGACCTAATTCCAGTGTCTTAACCGGAGCTCCGGTCGATGCATTAGTGACTCTTACCGTCACGTTACTGGCAGAGCTGGGTAAGTTAACTTCACCACTGACATCTCCACCTGCGGCTAACAAGCCATAATTTACCGGCGCAACAACATTTCTTCCGACTAATCCGGCCGCTTGCAAAGCCTGATCCGAAGATAACGAGCTGGCAAAATCCTTGAATGACTTCTGCAAATCCTGAATTCCTGAAACGGTAGAGAACTGCGCCATCTGTCCCATAAAATCGGCATTTTCCATTGGCTTCAATGGATTTTGGCTTTGTAACTGTGTGGTCATGATTTTTAAGAAAGCCTCCTGGCCTAATTCCTGTTTTTTAACAGCGGCCTTCTCAAAGGTTGCCAGTCCTAATTCTTTGAATGTATCCAAACCTATTGCCATGATCTTGCTCCTGTTATTGTCCGATTCTTAACGTTTGCAATGCCAGTTCCTTGGCGGTATTTAAAACCTCTACATTGTTCTGATAGGAGCGGGATGCCGACATCATGTTGGCCATCTCTTCAATCGTATTGACATTTGGCTTATAGATATAGCCCTCTTCATCGGCTAAAGGATGGTTGGGGGAATATTCTTTTAATGGCGGCACTTGGCTTTCCACCACACCCAAGACATTAACTTTGCTTGAGGCATTTTGCTTGTCCAGGATATTTTTCAATTCCGCAGCAAAAACCGGCTGCCTGGACTTATAGGTTTGATCAATACTGCTGCTCACCGTATTGGCATTGGAAATATTACTGGCTACTAAATTAAGCCTGAGGGACTGGGCATTCATACCGCTGCCGGAAATATCGAATACTTTGAAAGAGCTCATGCGGATTCTCCTTTAATGGCAGTCATCAAGCCGGAAAACTTGCCGTTGATAAATCGCAAGCTGGCCTGATATTGCACCGCGTTTTCTGAAAATTTGGCTTGTTCTATATGGGATTCAACCGTATTGCCATCTAGTGACGCCTGATGCGGATTGCGGAACATGAGATTGGCGCCTAACAATAGATCGGAAGGTGCTGCATGCCCGCTACGAGTTCTCTCGATGGGCAACTCATCGGGCATTGCACCTTGCAAAACCGATTGAAAATTGAGGTCTCTGGCCTTGAAGCCGGGGGTGTCTGCGTTGGCAAGATTGGAAGCCAGTACTTCGCCGCGTCTCTCACGCAAGGTCAAGGCCTGCGGATGCACGCCCAACGCCTTGTCAAAATTAATAGCCATGATTATTGCCTCATAGGATCGCTTTTTATAAAGAATCTAGCAAATCATATGCCGCAATAAAATAACATCGTTAATTCATTAAGTTAATACGCGTTACAGTAAGAGATAAAGGCAATTGACTGGATCAGGAAAAGACAGGAAGACACTGTTAAGTGCGGCAAAAATCGGCTTTGAGGCGGCAATTGATGGCCGTTTTTAATGAAGTAAGGCGGCAAGTGGCAATTAAAAAGTAATTTGGGACCAAGCAGCTGGATTGATCCCAAGCGTCAATTTATTGCCGCAGCTATGATGAGTTTTTTTTATAATACCGGCTACGCTGGTCCCTAACCGTAACAAATCCGTTGACACCTACCGGCATTTGTTCAGTGCTGCTCAAATACAAAAGGCCATCAGGCTCTAAGAGAGCCAACATGCGGGTCAAAATATCGTGCTTAACCTCATCGGAAAAGTAAATAAGCACGTTTCTGCAAAAAATGATGTCGAAACGGCCCATTGAATTAAAAGACCTCAGCAAATTCAAACACTGGAAATCAACCCTGGAGCCTATTTGTGACTTAAGCTTGTATCCACCCTCAACCGCATTGAAGTAACGTTGTTTCCTCTCCGAGTCGATACCGCGCAACAATGCCGATTCCGTGTAAACTGCATTTTTTGCTTGGGCAAGCACCGTATCGGAAATATCAGTACCAACGATTCTGGCATTTAGACTTTTGCCGGTTCTATTGACATAGTCATCAATGCACATGCTGATAGAGTAAGGCTCCTGACCCGTCGAACAAGCTGCCGACCAGATTCTGAGTGACGAACGCTTTTGAGCTAGCAAAGGTAATAAAGTATCGGATAAATCTTTAAATTGATTTTCATCTCTAAACCAATAGGTTTCATTGGTCGTCATGGCATCAATAACCGCAACCGCTACTTTTGAGCCTGGATTTTGCTTGAGTAATAAAATAAGATCTTGGTAACTGCTGAGGTTAAACGAGGCCAAAAGACTCGATAATCTGTTTTTAACCAGATAATGCTTAGTATCGCTGAGAATGATGCCGCAGTTTTGCGAGAGGAAGTGCTGGAAGAATTTAAATTCCTGACTATTCATTTCCATTATTTTTTTCTCAAAGAACGCTCAGCAGTTCCTGAATAGTTACGACCGGAAATGCCCGTTTTATTGATGAGCATGATAAATCTTCAACCTGTTTTGTATGGTCTTTATCAATTCATCGGGTTCAAACTTGGCTAGAAACTCATTCGCACCGACTTTTTGAACCATTGACGTATTGAACACGCCGCTTAATGAGGTGTGCAAAACAATGTAAACACCCTTCATTCGAGTGTCTTTTTTGATTTGGGATGCCAGTGTATAGCCGTCCATTCTGGGCATCTCCACATCAGAAATGATCAAAGCATAGTGCTTTTCAAGCTCAACATTATCATCAACTAACTGATTGAGATGCTCCCACGCTTCCAAACCATCTTTAAGCACATGACATTCCAAACCCAATTGATCGCAGACTCTTTTCACCTGGTTTCTCGCCACGGTCGAGTCATCAACAATCAACACACGATCTCCGGCCCCGGAAACAGTGCTGTCAATGGCTTCTTCAGAAGCTTGATCGCGCAAGCCAATGACTTCTTTCATGACTTTTTCAACGTCAATCACTTCCACCAGTTCATTATCGACTTCAGTCACTGCCGTCAGATACCCTTCCCGACCCAGACCTGTCGGGGGGGCTTTAACTGAGCTCCAACCAATATTGATGATTCTGTCGACCGAACCCACTAAAAAGCCTTGAACCGTTCGGTTATATTCCGTCACAATGACATAGCAACCGCTATCCCTGGGAAGCGGCCGTAAGCCGATAGCCATCGATAGATCCAAAACCGGTATTGTCTTGCCCCGCAAATGAGCAACACCACAAATGACTGAATGGGAATTGGGAATTTGGGTTAAAGACGGACACTGAATCACTTCCTGTACTTTGAATACATTAATGCCAAAACGTTGCCGACCACCCAATCTGAAAAGCAATAATTCGAAACGGTTATGCCCTGCTAACTGCGTTCTTTGATCTACGCCTTCCAAAATTCCGGCCATGACACCACCTTATTGATTTATGATTCTGCTGTGATTTTGCTAAAAATGTTGGCTTGCCGCCGCTTATTGAGCGACTCATAAACAACATTTAACCGACAATCGCTCTTAACTTCCCACTAAAACCTAATCACTAATCAGGTCCATTGCTTATATCCATAGCCGGAAACGGCTCAAAATGAAGCAAGCAAGGCAATTATAGTTTGTTTCTAATGAATTGCTGCGATGGTGTTTGGCATCAAAAATGCTGAGATTGAAGGTAACGTCATTTAACCGGCACATTCTGATGTTCCTTAAAACTTTGCGCTTACTTCCCTTATTACTGACCTTCGCATCAGGAAGCTATGCGGAGCCAAGCTATCAAGCGCATAGCAGTCTTTATCAAGTTGTCAGTGATTTTGTCCAAAACAATATTGATCCGGCGTCAAATTACGAACTGACAATAGCACCTTTGGATACGCGCCTCCGGCTGGCCAAATGCAGCCAACCCATTGAAGCCTTTACCTCCCAACCTCAAGGATTGAGTCCGGACAGAAATACAGTTGGGATTCGTTGCAACGGAGTTCAATCCTGGTCTGTTTATACCTCGGTCATCGTTCGTATTTTTGACCAGGTCATGGTGCTAAGCCAACCCGTTCAACGAGGAGAATTATTGACGCCAAACCACGTAAGATTAGAGAAAAAGGATATTTCAAAAGTGAAAACCGGTTACTTTATCAGTCAGGAGCAAGTATTTAACAAGCAAGCCAACCGCTATTTAGCAGCTGGCACCGTCTTGCATAACGGCCTGATCATGGAACCGGTATTGATCAAAAGAGGTGAAAAAATTGTCATTCGCTCAGGGAATCCTGCCTTTGATATTCGCATGCTAGGCGTCGCCATGATGGACGGCGTTAAAGGGCAATCAATCAGTGTCAAAAATGCATCGTCAGGACGCATCATTGCCGCTAAAGTTGAGCAGACCGGCTTTGTCAGCATTCATCAACGCTGAGTCAATCAATAATAAACGATACAATCTCATAACTTAATATCAATAATTCAATAAGAACTACTGACAAAAAGTTATTACGCTATAATTTTTTCTAAATCTTTTTTGAATGCTGCCGATACAGGTTATAGCAGAACATTATTGGAGGACACTACCATGGCTATTGACCCACTCACAGGCAGACAACTTGTCACCGTTCAGTCCAAAGCAACACCAAAGGGCACGGTCGAAAATAAATCAGACAAACCAAAAGTTGAGACAGGTAGCAGCGACAGCGTAAGCATCAGAGCGAATTCGGTTGGCCTTACTGCCAGTGAAGCGCTGAACAACAAAACCCCACCGGTCGATGAAAATAAAGTAAACATGATCAAACAGTCGATAGCCGATGGCAGTTACCGTGTTGATGCCGAGAAACTGGCTCAAAAAATCATTCAATTTGAGGCTGCATTTGGCCAGGACAGCACCTAATCATGATTAATAAAACATTTCCTATTGCTGAAAAATTGATCAGTAATGGCTTGTCTTTAAGCCGCACCCTTTTTCAAGCTCTTCAGGACGAGTCTCAATTACTGATCAATCAGGATAAAGATAAAAAACTGGATGCGATCACACAGCACAAACAGCATCTAATCAGTGAGATTTCGCAATTTACTCAACAAATCGGTCAGGTTCTGCAAACCGAGCAGTTGAATGCGGATAAAAACGGCTTGACGACCTATTTTGAAAGAGCCAAAGCAGTCAGTATGGATACTCAAAAAGCCGAACATGATTGGCAAGAACTCATCACACTCTCAGAAAAAGCACGCGATTTAAACAATCAGAATGGTGCCGGCATCGAGCTTTTGTTGCGTCATACCCGCCTGTCACTCAACATCCTGAAAGGCAAGCCGCAATCAGTTCATACCTATGGCCGCGACGGCTCCACCCAGGCCGACGCAGGCTCAAAAACACTCTATACAGCTTAGACAACTTCAACTCCCTACCACGCATGAGCAAAATCGACCGTTAAGAATCATGCCGTGTCAAATTTTAATGAAAACCCAAAATTCGTAACCCATCCGGATAAAATAACCAGCATCCTGTGCGCCATCCAAATTCAGAACTGCCTGTGCACGTTATCCCAGCTGGGTCAAAAGAAAGGACTATTAACCTCAATCATTGAAGTCAATATTGAACAAAACCTTCTAATTCTGGATGAAATCAATTCTGCAGACATCAGCACCTTTCTTCAATCCGCACATAAAATCAAGCTTTCAACTTATTTAAACGGCGTTCACTTGGCCTTTCTCCTGACGTTGACCGAAATCAAAAAACTTGGTACTGATAGTCTTTATTACTCATCACCCCTTCCTGATCGTATCTATTACCCGCAACGCAGAAGTTCACCCAGACTCGTCACAGATACATTAACCATCACATGGCCCGCGGCGAAAAACAAATTTTTAGTTCATGGCGAGGTAATCGATATTTCCAGAGGCGGCATGTCATTCCGCCTGGCCGCAGAAGAGAATAGTGTTCAAGCAGGCGACACCTTAAGAAACTGCCACTTAAACTTGCCGATTGGCTATGAGATGGTCTTTACTTTAGTTATTCGTTCAGTCAAAACCGAGCGAAACACTGTTTATATAGGTGGCTATTTTGTAAACCTCTCGCCTCAAGGCAAAAACAAGCTGGACTTCTACATAGCAGCGCTGGAGCGCGAAATCATAAGAAAACGAAAGAATCCCGATTTAAACCTGTGATACAATCGCCGCACATTGCCCCGGTAGCTCAGCTGGATAGAGCATCCCCCTCCTAAGGGGAAGGTCGGACGTTCAAATCGTCTCCGGGGCACCAATAAAAACAAGGGCTTAGGCGATTAACCAAGCTCTTTTTTATTGCCTGAAATAAATTTTTCCCAATTTTGTCCCATTTTCAAAAAAACAACCGCAACACTTGCCGAAAAACAGCCATAAAAAAAGGCCGGTTATCCATATCGGCCTTTAAGCCATTTTCCAGCAAATCAGCCTTGTTGCCCGGCAACACTATCAAAGTGATGTGCTTTATTTTGGAAGCAATCAATCCCTCAGCTAGATTTCATGCCAACTCTTTGCAAGATAAGAATATCAAGGCTTACAGCCCGGCATGACATTTGCAATGGTCATTGTTTATAAAATGAAGCAGGCCACTTTTTTCGTTTGTATTGAATAACTGAATTTCAGACATAAAAAAACCGGCACTATGACCGGTTTGATTGCTTTGCTTTAACAGCGTCGAAACTAACTTTTTTGTTTTTTCATGCGAGTGAATGATAACAAGCCCAGTAAGCCACTACCCAGCAACCACATAGCGCCAGGGACCGGCACGGCGGCCACTTGTCCGGGGCTGACTGGCCATGCGTAGAACTGACGGTCCTTACTGATGGCGAGCTGGAGGCCACCGTCGGTATAGAAGAGCCACGCGTAACGGGGATCATACGCATCCTCCGTAGCCAACCAGTACGCAGAGGTTTGTGCGTTGGTAAATGGCCCGGCATTGCCAGAAGTTCCGAAACTGCCGTCGCCCAGGATGCCAAAATCGCTACCATTAGTTTCATGATGGCCCAAGGCATTGAGCTCGTTATAGTACAGTTGGCCTAAGAGGCCACTGGTTTGGTTGTAGTCTGCCGAGGGCAAGGCCCATTGACTGCTGCCGCCGTAGTTGATGCTGTTCAGGTAGTTGGTGAAAGCAAGACCGCCCCACCAGGTCAATTGGCCATTGCCGGTATTGAAATCATCGGCGCCGATGGTTTGTAAACCAAAAAATGGATCGTTATAGCTGGGTCTAACACTGGCAATCTGGCTGATAAGACTATTGTCGGCATCGTACATCGTTTTGAACAGGTTGGCGTCTTGCGTCCAGGTGACGTTGCTGACGCTGCTGTAGACCACAGCACTCCCGTCAACGGCGATGTAAGGCGTTAAAACAGCCTCGGCATTGAGGGTGGTCAAGCTCAGTAGTAGGCCTGCGGTAGTAATTAGCCTTTTATTGAATGACATTTTGTTAATTCCTGGTTTAATGTGTTTTATTGTCCAATAAGGTTCAATACTGCTGGCTTTTGTCGTTAGTGTCAATTGAATGATGGTATTAGCCTGATTCCGCAAGCATCGAAATAACCAGGAGGCAATTCAAATGAAATCATCAATGAGCAAAGAGCGGATAATAGAACTAAGCGCGATAGCACTGAGACGGGCCTTAGTTCGTATTCAGAAGAGGAAATTAGACAGCGAGACAGAGGCGAAGCCGAGCGACAAAAAGGATAAGGAAGCAAATGATCAAATTAGGACTTATGAAGGAGGGATTAATATTAGTTTAGACTAGGTATTTCCGGATGTTTTGTATATAAATCAGAGACCTTATTAAAAAGGATTTTAATCATTTCAAATTCTACGGTAACACCCTAAATTCTCGATCTAAGCGCCGATAAAGAGAAGGCTATGAATGCGCTGGCTTAACTGGAATTGACGGGCTGAATATCGCTGTTTTCGATGCTTGAATCGAAGCCGCGATATGGTTTATCTGGAATCGTGGTAATTAATAAATGAAACCTGTTTACACACTTGCACAGGATAAGACAATGACTACAGTCAAATTACAGATAATGGAAAGAGCACTACTCGCCACGATTAACCGTAAGTTGAAAAAAGACGATGAAGCATTGAAAAATGTACTGATAAATCAAAATATTACAGCACATTAGGCGATTATTACATTATTGATGCAAACAACACCATAAGCGCCCAGCACGTTAAAATTGATACACTCGGTAAAGAGTTGGGCGTTTTAGCAGAATATGAGGAGTTGAAATGTGCGGAGATTTGAGTTTTGTTCAAGGTTTTTTGTTATTTATTTTAACGCCCGTTGTTATTTTTTTTATGGCTATATAGATGCATTAAAAAACACTTATGGACGTTTGTGAAAGTGATTGGCGTATTAGTATTGCAATTGCCTTGCATAGATTAAATTTCAGGCAATAAAAAAGCCGACCATTTTTTAGGTGGCCGGCTTGTGTTAACGCCATTTCGTTGCATCGAAAATGTTAACGATTGCGATTGTATTATAAACAAAAATGCCCGGCAGTTTTGACGCTGCCAGGCTTATCAGTCACGTTGTCGCACTTGGTTACTGATGCGCTGACTCTAGCATAACTGCGGTATCGCGGAGGACCGGGTTGAATGTCGGGTTATGTTTTATTTATATTAAATGCGTCATAAACTTTACTTCGCATTAAACCTGTACATATTTGATGTGTATCAATTAATTGAATTATTCTATCTACTTGTTGTTGTGATCTAAACGGAAAAGAATAAATGTCTTCTAATTGTTCATCCGTTAGATATTTATCCAGATGTTGGTAAGGGTCAATCTTTTGTTGGGGTAGCACTTGTTGAAGTAAAAGATTCCAATTACTTTCCAAACTAAAACCTTCAATTATCTTCAAATAATTAAGGTGTTGAGTTATCTTTTCTCCGTAACCATTAAACAATGCAGCCCATAACCAATTATGGAATTTTTTTACTTGATTTGAGTATTCATTGAATAAACTTTCAACATCGACCCCATCTTCTTGACTCTGAATATATGATTTAGCTAAAGAACTCCAATCATTGAATTGCATAAGATCATCTTTAGATAATATAAAAACAACATTCCTGATATTAGTTTCAGAATGGAAAATATTCCAATTTGCTTTTGTAAACTTGATATGTGACAAAAACCTTCTAAGCCCATGGACAAACTTATGAACTTCATTTGCTTGAAAGTTTTTTCTTATTTGGTCTTCATAACCATTTACTGGATATTTTTTATTAAATTCTCGTGAATGATCTACCAAGGCCATAGCACACATTGATGATGAAATAATTCCACGTTGAATTGTTACTTCAATTTTGTCAGTGAATGGCTTATTAGCAATGGTCCAAAAATCGGTATGTGCAGAATCATATTTAAATTTATTAATTGAAGAAATAAGGTCATCTACTGCATCAAGAAAAATTTTGAGAGATAACCTCAATGACTTCAGTTCACTATATATAATTCCACCGGGCAGTTCATTTATTACTGAATGTGTATTTTGAAAATCACGAAAATAAACTATTCGTAGATTTTCTGAACCCCAAGGATGCTCATCTAAAATTTCTAAAATTTCTTTTTTTGTAAGATCAGACATTAGTTCTCATTTTGAAAAACACAACGTTGGAGGTAAGAGGTGCGGATCCGGCTTGCCGGCGGAGCGTCCCTCTTGACCAAGTGGTTAGCCATTTGTCTATTTCTTGTGTTCATCGAAGACCCTATCGTATTTGGAAGCGGCATCGAAGAGCGCTTTCGGAGAGTGTCGGTATGAGACACGATTGATCTCAACAACTCTGCTTGATCCCTCAAGCCATACGGCAGCCGTAGGCTCAAAGAGTACGAGGTTAGCTCCGACACCCACTGTGCTTCTGAAAGCAATGCCGTCGAAGTTCATTGTTCGAAAGATGTCAGCCAGGAACTGTGTCAGGCTGTATAGCTGTCTGTTACTGGGGGGCGCGGCTGTGGCTAATGCGTTCTCAACAGCGATGACGATTTCCAAAAGTTCCAGCTCACGATCTGAGTTGAAAAATCTTAGAAGGTCATGCTGAGTAAGGTCGGCAATCCTCTGTTCTTTGGTGATGGTGAATTCGGCTACGGAGACAAAATCACCAGGATGGGGTCGAATTTCGGCAATGGCGGTGTCAGCGTCGGCGGCTAAATAGAGAAATGAAACACCAGGGCGATTAAGACGACCAGAACTTGCAAGTGCTATTGGCGGTGCCGAGATTGCAGCACCAACATGTGGCTCAAAGTAGTACTGTGTTTCACCGGGTGGAAAGGGGTATTTGGCGGCACGCCTCGTTGCGCCAACTCGCGCACGGTACCAGCCGCCACCCGCAGGAAATGTGCGCGTGATGTATTTCGGTAGGTCATGGAAGTCTTTGGCATGTTCAGACTCAACGACAAAATAGTTCCTCTCCGTGAGACTCCGCTGAATTAACTGGATGGCGGCTGCTTCTCCTCTGGAGATAGGCGTAAATGGGGCGTAGTTGTAGATGTCTCGCCCGTAGGCAGTTATCACGCTTACTTGTTCATCTGAATCAAGATTCTCAAGGAACGAGAGTAGGAATTCTTCATACTCGATTCCGTCAAGCTTGGGATTGACTCTAATGATGCGGTTCTCAGTCGAAAGCAGCGCCTCAAAGCTTTCACCGCCGAGCTTACTGTGGTATTCCCATTCGGAGTAGTAGTAACGAATGAGGGCTTTGATTGCCCTAATAAACTGTATGTTGTCTGTCGGAATGACCGAGGTGTAAGTGGCGCCACACACGCTGCATGCTCCATCAACCTTTGCTGCGGAAATCAGGTCTTTGAGCAACTTCGAGTTGGCGCAATCAGTGCAGAGTGCATGCATACCGTATTGGAATGGTTAACGTTCTAGCTAAGCTGCCCGCGTAGGCAGGTGTTGTAGCGGGTCAGCTTGAGCGAGGGGTTAGGGTGTGCCATTGGACAAGGCAGACTCTTTACCCGTAAATAGCCCGCCAGCAAAACCAATAACAGCAAAGAAGATGTTTGCTAGGACTTGGACATCAAGTTTGTCTGCTGCGAATAGAAGCGAAGAAACGATAACAATCAGAAGCAATAAAAATGAGCTAGTTGCAAACCTACCAAAACCTTTGGTTTTAGTAACAAAAAAACCAACCATGGCAACAATACCCACCACGAAAATTGAAAGCAAAAGCCATGTAGTTATTTCCATTTGTTTCCCCAGATTGGTTTAAGAACCCTAACAAGTGATTAAATAGTTTCCGTATATCATCCCTTATCAACGATTTCTAAGCAACAAAGTTACCTAATTCTATCAGGGGGCTAAATGTCTATCTTTCCTTCTCAGATATTGGTTGATCAATAAAATCGGGCTTTGCTTGCATTATTTTGCTTTGGCTATTATCAATAAATCCTTCAATCTTCAAGTTCATCGGCAACAAGTTGTCATTGATTTTAAGTGAATGTAATTCACACCCTTTTTAATCATACGGTTACGGACATTGGACTAACAAAAACCCAGTATTGATTGCCGGTAATTGATTATTGCGAACTGTCGACTCTAAGAGGCAAAAAAAACCCGGTAAGCAATTCGTTAGCATCGCTTCCGGGTTTTTCAATCCCTAATAGGCTTTAGTTTTTGATCCAGCTCTATTTGCCTTGAATAGTTAGCATTTTGTGAGCATTGATTAACAGCGTCCCAGCCTCAGCCAGTAATGATAAGGCTTGCTGCCTTCTCTTACACTTGGGTGTTTCAGTCTCAAGCCACACCATCAATACATACTCCGCTAAGTCACTGAGCGCCTTTAAATCTGCTTCAACGTCTAGCATAACCAAGCCTATTGGTGGTTACCTGAAATCGGTGATTGTTGGTTGCTGACCAAATGCCGTTTTCGTTTCGACTAGATTGATCTCGCCCCAACAATTAATAGGCCAGTCCATGTGATATGCTGACGATAACCCATTGTCCAAGCCAAAACGGCGTAGCTTCGTCGTAACCGGCCCCCAGTCCCTTTGATTGGTTGAGCAGGAAAAAGCTATATGCCTTCCACTTACATCAAAAATAATGGTTACTGATTTCTCCAATTTGTCTACAGACACTAATTTTGCTGGTAAAAACATTGTTTGGACTCCTGAAAAATTGATAAGTTAGTTTAGCTTTGCTCATGTGGCAGGATTGCTTTCAGTCGAAATTGGACTATGAAAAGATACTGGTTTGATAAAAAGCAACCCTGAGGTATCTCTTTTTTGATTTCGTGCCGCTAAGGTGCCTTAATCTTCGTTCTGAACATCATCTAATGCGCTTGGATCAAACCAACTGCCCGGTGGCATTACTCGCAAAAAATTAATTGTGGCTTCGCGCATCCTCTTGGTTTCGCGCTTCCTCTTAGCTTCACGCTTCCTCTTGAAGATAAAACTTGGCTTGCCTGGATCAAGGCTAAGCCCCTTAGTGATATCTGCATTCAACTCACCAGCAATCGCCAGCATTTCATTTACAAGGTCCATTGATTTTTGCTTGTCTGTCCTTTGGGCTAATCGATCATAGGTCTCGCGATCAATCGAAGCGGTTTTTCCATCATCCGAAAACTTAAACATAACTTGACCTTTTGTTTGTAGCCGAACTTCCGGCCTGGGTTTTATTAAATAACCGCTCTTTATAGCTGCGATTACGTGTATAACGCTGCTCAACACACCTAGTCCTCAGGTAAATCAAGGCTTCCGGCTACCTCGTCCTTGATTGGTTTGTCGCGGACAAGGTGCCGGACAACCGGACACTTCTATAGAAGTGTGTCCGTGTCCGTCCGGCGGACACCTCCGGACAAATGTCCGGTTTTGTCCGGTTTTGTCCGGTGTCCGAATCGCAATTATTCATAAATACGCCAAACATAGCTGCCATGTTCAACGATATACTTTTGATCGAATAACTTGTCTCTGCACCGCTTGAACGCTTTACGCCTTGCATCATCGGTATTAACATCAACCACAATCGCCTTATAAGCCACCTCCCGCCAATGCTCGATATTGACTATCTTTTGATGCTTGCCACTTAGGGAATCAAATCCACCGTACATTAGCTTGATCTCCGCTGTTGGCTCTACGCCATGAGCTACGATTGCATCATTAAGACTGTTTAGAATGGAATCATCCCGCGCCGATAATCGCCGTTTTTTAGCCCGCGCGCTCGGACTAACTTCACCCGCACAATCCAGGTAAACGCTTGTGAGCGGCTCTCCATCATCATCAAGCCAATCCAGATCAATCTGCTTAAGGCTGAACTGTAAAGGCTTTAAGGCTTCAAAGTCTTTGGCCTTCTGGCAGCTTAGGATAATTGCATCACCGTCCTTATTTGCTGCGAACTCACCATCCATTGCAGCACGAATCGAACTACTACCCCGGCTACGGTCTTGTGCGCCGTGCCCACTGTGGTGGACGATCAGAACGGCTGACCCCATAGGCTTGAAGAAGAAATCTACATTGGAGATAAAACGACCGATATCTTGACTACTGTTCTCATCTCCCGTCATGTTGCGGTGCATCGTGTCAATAATTATGAGGCCGGGCTTTGGGCAGATTGCCCCAACGACTTCAGCAACCATTGCAACACTATCGTCGCTAATCATATTTGCAGGCTGTTCGCTAATGAATAATCGAGCTGGTGCTTTCATCTGATATTTAAGCTCTAACGCCTTTAATCGCCTTCCAAGTCCTGCAAAGCCTTCTCCCGCAATAATGACTACATCAACTGGTTCCGTGCTGTAGCCGTGCCAAGCAATACCCGCCGCCATACAAAAGGCCCAATCTAAAGCGAAGAGCGACTTACCCGCGCCCGGTGCGCCAAACAATAAATTGAGGCTTCCACGTTCAATGATGTTGTCGATCAACCACTCCTGTCGAACGGGATTAAGGGTTAGTTCGCTGGCGGAAACAAGTGTGAAGGGGCGGCGATACTCCTGTTTTCCGCTTTTAGGGATCTGTGCGGTAGCTATCTTTTGTGCGACGCTCGATAACCCCTTGTATTGATGTAGGTCGTTGAAATCCGTTCTACGCTTGCCGTTTTGATCAAACTCTTCACCCATGAAATCCGGCCAAACACACAGGCCATTAATTAAGCTTGCTGCCTTCATGCCATCCCTAATGCCTGGATTATCCTGCGGCAATCTTTTTGTTATATTTTCATTAAAGCAATCGTTGTCAGCACAAATGGTAATCTTGCTGCCCTCATAATGACGCCGTGCAGCTTGTGCAATTAAATCCAAGTTGTCACAAGTAAAGGCAACAAAAACACTTGCGCCTGTTGCTTCGTGAATGCTGCATCCAGTCGCGTAGCCTTCGCACACTGCAATTTCATCAAGCTTACCTTGAATAAAAAAGTATGCTCCTTTGCGTTTTCCTCCATATGTGAATTTCTTTTTGCCGTCGGCATCAATATCTTGAAGGCTGACGACCTCCCCTGTCTGGCTATCGTGCATTGGAATAATGAGTTTGCCGCCGTTTATGCGGACATCGCCATAGGCCTTGATGCCCTTGGCTACAATATAAGGATGGGTATCGCCGGGGTTAATTGGAGGCAGAACGGAAAGCTTAGCGCTAGCCTTTTTTGCGGCCTCATCATGACGCAGCTTTACTTCTACCTTAAACTGTTCCTGACTCTCCTTGTAAATCCTTTGGTGTTCGGCTCTTTCCGCTTCGGTCATCAGGTGGGAGTGCTTGTCCCATGATGACCAGTTTTGTCTTGGGATTTTATTGGTCCATGAGCCGAAATACATGTGCACATGGCCTTTGGATCCTACGGTTGCCTTGTAGAATCCTTTTTTTTTGCGTGGCTTGTCATCCCTATGGTTTAAGTTATGAAAATTGCCATCAGCTTCAATGAGGCCTGAGATCAATAACCCGTTATCCTCAAGAATGCGCGTTGCTTCTCTTAAGGCTTCGCTTGATGATATAGGCTGATCATCGTTACTTGCATATTTGCTTGCATCAAAGCCGCCAGGGCCGAATATGGCCTCAAGGTTTCCAATTTTATTTTGTTCGATATTTGAACTCGAATGGTTCATAATAGTACTTCCTTTGTTAACTCCATGCCCACTCCTGCGGCGCTTGGATTAGAATACTCGGTCTGGCAACTCGAGCCGTGACCGGATCTGCCTCATATCTTTTTGTGATAAAGACATGAGGCTTTTTTTTGTTGATTGTTTTTAGTAAGTGATTGTTTTCATCTAGCGGCCATTCTTGCAATGGAACCCGCAATTCAAGCGCCTTGGTTCTGTCTTTCGATACAAGCAAGAAATTCGCGCTCATCAATCAGCACGCGTCGTCCTACTCGCTTAAACGCTGATTTAAAACCATTTGTTTTTTCATGGAAGATTAAGTGTCGGAGTCCGCCTTGTGGGGGCCATGCGTGGTGCTTATTCCACTCTGGAACGGGAATAAAACGTGTTGAGGGTTGCGCTGCTATTGTTGTCATAAATCACCTTTTGATTTCAATTGATATGAATCGCCGCCAAGTTTGGTGCTTGCGGCTTGGGGCAATTATGACGTTAAACTTTTTCCTATCAAGCGCATGACCCAAAAAAAAGATGTAAGGTCAACCATTTCGGACACTCAAATATTTTGGCGTTCATCGGTAAACCTCTTTTCTGTGGCCGATTTCAATCACTAAAATCAGCAATTCATCATCCTCAATCCGGCATAACAGCCGATAGTCACCCACGCGGTAACGCCATAACCCAGATAAACTACCCTGTAAGGCTTTACCACTGGCACGGGGATTATCTACGGGTTGTATTCGCTCCTGCAGAAAGGCCGCGATTCTCTTTTGAACGGGCTTATCCAGTTTCGACAAGTCCCGCATGGCATCATTGGAAAACTTAACTGTCCAGGCCAAAGGCTTTCACCACGTCATCAAGGCTGTGTGAGGCTTTCCCGCTGTCCAGGTAACGCTGATAGGCAGCTTCAGCGCTTTTGGCGTCTTGGCAATCTTCCAGGTATTGAAGCAAGGCGGTTTTAACCAGTTGCGCGGGGCTTAGGTGTTGTTGTGCGGCAAGCTGGTTCAATACGCCGGTAGTTTCGTCGTCAAGCTCTAAAGTCATCATGGGCGGTTCTCGGTAAGTATTATTGATTGGTAACAAATAGCCGATTGTTCATGCTCTCAACTACCCCGGCTATGTGGCTGTCTGAAAGGTGGGCGTAGCGTTTCACCATGTCTAGCGTTCGGTGTCCCAATACTGCGGCAATATCGACCATAGACGCGCCATTCATGGCTAAATAAGACGCGGTGCAATGTCTTAGGTCATGCCAATGAAAATCGGTTATCTCAGCGCGTTTTAAGGTTGTTTCCCAGGGCGATCTTAAATCCATAGGCTTATCGGGTGAAACCTTGCCGGGAAAGAGTAGTTGACTTTCAAGCCTTCTGACTTTGGCATGTTGGCGCAATAAATCCAATGCAAGACCGGTTAAAGGAACGCGCCGCCGATCACCATTTTTGGTGTTATGCAGAACGATAACGCCGCGCTTCAAGTCAACATCAGGCCATTTAAGCCCCATCAATTCGCCCTGTCTCATTCCTGTAGATAAGGCCAGAATGACGCACAGATAAAGCTGTTTATTGTTGGATTCTTGGCAAGCTTTCAATAAGCGGGCGCGTTCGTCATCATCCAGGAAGCGCACCCGCCCGCGTGGCAATGCTGGCATTTCTAACCGGTTATCCCTTAGTGGTGATTCTTCAATCCAATGCCATTCGTTAACGCAGCGTTTTAAAATGCTTTCGATGGTTAAAAAGTATTTTCTAATGCTGTCGGGGGAAAGATTGCCGCCTTTTCTGCTGGGTGTTTTTTGCAAGGTGTCCCGGCAATCAGCGAATACCGCTGTAGTCAAATCGGCCATAACATGAAAACCGATTTCATCACGCCAAAACTGCAAATGCTTTTTACGGTTTAGTTGCTCTTTTGGGGTGAACTTAACCGGTAAAATATCGCGTTCATATCGGTCGATTGCATCGGCCAAGGTATGTTTTTTTGCTTCGCTAGTTTTGAAATGTCGACCTTCGCGAATAGCTGATTCGGTATTTTGTATCCACTTTTTTGCATCGGTCAACCGGGTGAATGTAGCTGTTTGCGGTGGAAAGCCTTTTAGTCTAACTTCTGCCGTGTATTTGATAATGCCGTTTTTATCGGTGCGTTCTTTGATGCGTGCCATGGTTACCTCGATAGGATGGCAACCGGCTTTTTGATATGATGTATCCAGCCATTGCTTAACCCAGAATTAAGTTATTGGTAAGGCCTTGTTTGGTGGTGGTACACCTGCAAGGCCGCTTTGTTTCTGGCCTACAGTATAAATACTTTTCCCATTTTTGTCCCATTTGCTAGTAAAAAAGGGCAATATTCAGCAAAACATTACAACAATGAAAATTAATAAGCCATTGATTTATTTATTATTGTTTATTGTGTTTTGTTGTGGGTTTTAGCCTGTCTCTCCCTCCTAAGGGGAAGGTCGGACGTTCAAATCGTCTCCGGGGCACCAATAAAAACAATGAGTTGAACGATTTATTGTGTATCAAAAAATCTTCACGTTGCACTCACGACACACTTCTAAAAAAACACCCGCAACACTTGCCGAAAAACAAGCACAAAAAAACGGCATATAACCGGCTTAATCCCAAGGTTTAATTACGTAAAGCCGCATGAATTCTATAATTGCACTGATCTTGAATCCACGAGCTATTGCGTTGGATGGCGAATCGTTGGAACTGGATTTCTTGTTGGCAACATTGCTTGGCTTGGAAGCCAACTTCCCGAAAGCACGTGAAAAGCTAGAGATAATCAATCGCAAGTCTCCGAGTAAACTGCTGGTTTTGATCCGACTAATTCAAGTTTGCTAGCAAATGTGCGATTATTCTGCTTCTGTCGGTTACTTAAGACATGCTCTGCGTGTGACTAGAGAATCAACAGAGCTGGAAACCAAGCGGCAGCGTTATCAGGATCTTGGGCTTTGGGTTAGGATCAAATGAAATTAAGAGTGTATATAGCGCAAGGGGCATTAAATGGAATTGGACTCAATTCTGTTTGCCATTGAAAGATGGGCAAAAATAGCCTTTATGAACGGATTAAATGTATGAAAAAGCTCGGGCGTAACGATCCCTGTCACTGTGGCAGCGGCAAAAAATATAAGCAGTGCTGCTTAAAGGCTGAGGAGACCCAGATGGCAAGCGATCGCTCGGAAGCGGTACCAAAAGCAATAAATTGGTTCTTCACAAAGTATGGCCAAACTGCGCGTGAAGCGCTTGATGAAGGGTTTTTCGGCGGACTGGAGGACGATGAATATGCATTGCTCCAGGACCTGCCTGGCGATTCCTATCAAGGTATCATGATCAATGCCATGGAATGGCTGCTGGCGGATGGCGTTATTACCATCAAAGGACAGGTGCATCGTGTTGCGGAATTATTATTCGGCCGGGGCGGCCCGCTCTTCTCAGCCGAACAACGGCAATGGCTAGAACAGCTAACGACTATGCCGCTCAGGCTTTACGAAATCGTCGATGTGCGACAGGGAGAATGTATGACATTGAGGGACGTTATGCTGCCCGAACGCCAACCTGTCCTCGTCCTGGAAAAATCGGGCTCTCAGCACGCGAACCGATACGACCTCATCGCGGCACGCATCCTGCCGGTTAAAGATCATTTCGAACTGTCCGGCGCCGTGTATTCTTTTCCCCGCCATCGTAGCTTAGACTTATTAAAAGAACTCAAAAGCGAACTGGAAGACGTCGAGCCTGATTCGCTTCTCGCCAAGGAAATCACCAGCGTCATCATCCCATATCACTGGCTCGAGTTATTTCTAGAGGCCTTTGAAATGCCGCAACTGGTCGATCATGTGACGGGCGAACCGCTCCTGTTTGTGACCGATCATTACCGAGTTCAGGACTGGGACGCACTGGACCAGGCCTTGTCCGCTGAAGCGGATATCGAGGGTAACCGTGATGAGGGCTGGAGCCTTATTTTTGAAGGGGATGATGGTCTTACACGCAGAAATCTCAGCATTGAGGTGGGCAAACGCCAGGATCGGCTCAAAGTGTTTTATCGCACCCAAAAATATGCGGACGAAGGGCGGTCTTGGTTCGAAGCATTGGCAGGCTCGGCCATTGTCTTTGTCAGTCGGGAAATCTCCGACCCGAAGGGGATGCTCGCTAATTTGCCGCCCAATGAGATCAAGAATACATCGGAACCAGCACCACTGCCGCCCGAAGTCATGACTGAGCTCATCGAGAAGAGAATTCAACAGCTTTATGCTAACTGGGCTGACGAGCCGTTACCGGTATTGGACGACAGAACGCCGCGAGAGGCTATCCAAACGCAGGAAGGACTGGAGCAGGTAAAATTCTTGCTGCATACCTACGAACATGGCGAAGCACAGCAGGCCAAAGCTCAACACCGCACACCGGTTTCCTATGAATTTCTCTGGCAGTCGTTAGGGATAACGCCGTAGGGGAAACATTTGCTTTGATGATATCGATACAGGCGGCATTGATCAGAATGTGAATGGAAGGAATGCTGGAAATGGTGTTCTTTCAGGTCGTTCACAGAACCGACTTGAGAGCAATCCATAGCAAAGCAGCATCGATCCGGTGAAACATGACAAGAGGCCAGCAATTCTCAGTTTGATTTTTTCAGCGTTATTTTAGGCTGGGAAAAGCCTTTCGAGGAACGCCGTAAACCCATGGGGGCTTGAAAACAGCATCCCTGTTGCCGACATCCTCGAAAAGCTTCTCCAAACCCTTTTTTCCTTCAAATTGAGAATTGCTGGCATGACTGCTGTGACATTGATTTTTCCTCACCAACTTTTTTCCAACCATCCCAGCATACTAAGAGGCCAGGATGTTTATCTCATTGAAGAATGCCTGTTTTTCAAGCACTACCGTTTTCATCAGCAGAAACTGGTATTACACCGGGCCAGCATGAAAAAATATGCCCAATTGTTAGACCGACTCAATGTCAAGGTGAACTATATTGACAGCCAAAATGATTTAAGCGATGTCAGAAAGTTGATCCATCACTTGGCTCAACAAAACATTACCGGGATTCAGTTTGCCGATGTTGCCGACAACTGGTTAAAGACCCGAATCAAAAGCTGTTGCAACAAACACAACATCAAAATTACTGAAACGGTATCACCCAACTTTTTAAATACGCTTGATGGCGTAAAACCCTTTTTCGATAAAAAGAAAACCTATTTTCAAACAGCCTTTTATATTGACCAGCGCAAGCAACGGGAAATTTTAGTGGATGCAGGAGGCCATCCACTTGGCGGTCAATGGACTTTTGATGCAGACAACCGCTTGAAGTATCCAAAAAATGACAAGCCGCCGGCAGTAACTGTTGCAAAAGACGATAGCTGTGTAAGGGAAGCCAAGGCATATGTAGCGCGTTATTTTCCCAACAACTATGCCAGCGCGGAAAATTTTATTTATCCAACCGATCATGCCGGCGCTTCCATCTGGCTGGATGAGTTTTTGGAAACGCGGTTTGAAAAATTTGGCCGTTATGAAGATGCGATGGTGGCCAACGAACATTATTTACATCACTCCGTATTAACGCCAATGCTCAATATCGGCTTGCTTTCGCCACAACAAATTATCGATAAACCTAAAAAGAGCGGTTGAATCCACTAAGCAGGCGCTGACAGGCATTCCGGCGACTGCAATTGACGCCCCTTGAGATACTTAACCAGCGCTAAACTCAAGATTCGGTACCAGCGCTGGATCGCTGTCAACTGCTCCGCAG
>NZ_JAUSBX010000071.1 GCF_030651835.1 Methylicorpusculum sp.
CTTCCCTCAATTCAAAACGGCCTGCGATCAGTTCTTTGCCGGATTGAATCAATACCACGCCTCGTTGCGCTCGCTATTGACCGATCGATTCCAGATCATCGGTCAGGGGTGAGTGCCGAAATTTGAAGTGCGGTGGGTATACATTATCGGCCTTGCGACCTTCCGCCGCGACAGTCAGTGCGCGGTTGGCCTCTGTCTGTATCGGCATGGGAAAACTTTCAAAATCCTTGCGTGCCGCCTTGATCCATGAAATGGGTCGTGTCTTTTCTATCATACGTCCACTTTGTTTATGTTATTGTAGTCAAATATGACAACATAGTGCAAGTTTCTCATAAAGAATCTGAGGTCGATAGTTGGCCTCATTTGATTATTTTTATCAGCGTCATTTTCAAATAATTTTTAGCAGCTTTTTCGAGAAAAAATTAGCGGATAAGGTCAAGAAATGGGTGTTTATGAAATCAAGAAACTACAGTTAACTGCAGGCATATCATGAGTGTCATTACCGTATTAACTTCGAAAAATTAAGAGCACAATCCGGAAAATATGAGCACGTCAGAAAAGGCACTATTGAAACATCGGGCACCGTGAAAAGCGGCGACGCAATGTCACTTCTGAGAAATCAGGAATCACCGTCTCTTTAGGGCGGTGAGGATGGCAAGGGTAACATCCAGCTAGCAGTGAAATTATGCAGTTCCTTCAAATATTAGAACTATGTATGCCAATCTGCTGATAATCATTGATAACACGTGTTGATCAAATCACTTTTATAAACATAGTGGCTGTTTCCACGCTTCAAAAGGTGGCGGTGTAAATATCGGTCTGCATTCTGTTAAATTGAAGCAGAACTTATTAAGATGTGACTCTGATACGAAGGAACCTTTACCCCCCTATAATAACTTAACCTTATTCGGTAACAGAAATGAATCGGCAAGTCAGTCGGGTGCAATCAAGGAACGCCTAGAAGTAACCCTTAAATGGCTACCGGCTATTGACGGACGCTGTCTTTATAAAGTTATTTTTCCTCATTTTCTTTGCGCGCCGTGTCTATCTCGCGCATAACGCCTCCAACGTCTGGAGCTTTGGTGTCTTCTTCGAAATATCCGGTTAGCTGCGTTTCAAGTCGAAGTTCGCCGCTTTGGTAAAATTTCCACATTTCCTTTCCATAGGCAGTTGTCAATAATTCGGGTGCGAAGCGGCCGAAATAGTTGGTCATGTTAGCGACATCCCGCTCCAGCATCATGCGGGCATTATTGTTGCCGGCTGCATCGACGGCTTGGGGTAGATCTATGATGACGGGCCCATCGCTGCCAACCAGTACGTTGTACTCTGATAAGTCCCCGTGGATAAGGCCATCGCAGAGCATACGGACGATTTGGGAAATGAGGAAGCGATGATACGTTCTGGCCAGTTCCGGCTCCAAGTCCAGGTCATTGAGCCTGGGCGCCGGATTGCCGTCACTGTCCGTCACCAATTCCATGAGCAGCACACCGTCGATGAAGTCATAGGGGCGAGGTACCCTGACACCCGCCTCGGAGAGACGGTACAAAGCGGTAACTTCCGCGCTTTGCCATGTCGACTCCTGTTCTTTGCGGCCATAACTGCTCCCTTTCGCCATGGCACGGGCGCGGCGGCTGTTGCGTACCTTGCGGCCTTCCTGATAAAGCACGCTTTGCCGAAAGCTGCGCTGGTCGGCTTCTTTGTAAACCTTGGCACAACAGATGACAGTTCCACAGCGTACTACATAGACAGCAGCTTCCTTGCCGCTTTTTAGGGAATGTATGACTTCGTCGATAAGGCCATTGTCGATTAAGGGTTCGAGTCTTTTAGGTGTTTTCATGGGGGATATTATGCGGCTTTAGTCGGTATTTCCTCCAGAACAATGAGCATTAGATTAGGTTCACACTCACTGTTTGACGTGCTTATCCCTAATTACTGCGCCAATAGTGCCAATTACTAAAGCCGGAATCAACACCCAAATGAGTTCAGAAGCGATTACCCGAAGCCCCCATTCCGTAAAAAAATGGCCAACCCCAATGGGAGAAACCTGGATGGGTCTAAACGGAAGAAATATCCGTTCTAAACTGAAGGGCCAAAACAAGGCCACGCCAAGACCGCCATTAGTCATGGCATCGAGGAAGGCATGGGAAGCGCACGACCCGAAGCAAAACCAAAACACAGGCCAAGGCTTTGAGCGGAGTTTCTTGTGGAAATAAGTAAATAAACACGCCAGGCATAGGGCAAACACCAACGAATGCGTAAAACCCCGATGTCCCCATTGCGAACCATAAGGGATGCCGAATTTGAAGCCAATGATATCAATATCGGGGAAAACAGCGCATACCGCAGCCAACAAAAACAGCTTTAAATTGAGCGTTTC
>NZ_JAUSBX010000074.1 GCF_030651835.1 Methylicorpusculum sp.
GTTATTGAGAACAATTCTTATTAAATGACAGGCATTCCGAAAATAACTGGTTTTTGATGTGCCCGGAAAATTTTTTGAAAAATAAATCGCCCACTTTGATGCGGAAACTTTGAAAAAACGGCTTTTCCGTTCAGGCACTAATTAAATTGTTTTGCCACCGTTTACGCAGACCCTGTCGATAACTCCTGCAACCCAGGCATAATTTTGAAATTATTGGGAAACTTCAGATTGTAAACTTTTTATAACACGAACTACAGGAAGACGAACGTTGGGATACCAACGACCAGCTTCACACTAATTCAACGCCTCCATCAACAAAAACTCGATTCTTGTGCTTACCTCCGCCGATAATTCTGATTATGAGAGCAATGAAGCTGGCAGGCACGAAGCAATGCGCACCTGCTGACTTTTTTTGCTTCCTTCAACTCCAGGCTTGATCTATCCTTTTCAACCATAAGGTTATGCGTTCTTCTGTCAGTTCTTTTTGATTTTCTTCATCCAAAACCAGACCGACAAATTGATCATCCATTATCGCCTTGGAAAATTTAAATTTGTAACCTGAGGCATCCCAGCCATCACCGATAATTTCAGCCCCGCATTCAGTAAACGCATCATAAATATCCCGTAAAGCGCTGGCGAAATTGCTGCTGTACGATTTTTGGTTGCCCAAACCATACAAGGCTACTTTTTTACCCTCAAATGAATGGCCTTTCAATTTGGGTAAAAACTCTTCCCAGCTTTCCGTTTGATTGCCGGTCGATTTACCCGGCAGTTCGCCTTCGCCATAAGTCGGTGTGCCTAAAATCAACACATCGTAAATCAGCAAATCCTCAACACCGGCATTACGAATATTGACGGGCTTGTCGGCTTGAGAGCCTATGCTTTTTGCAATCGACTTGGCAACACGCCGCGTCGAGCCTGTATCAGTTCCAAAAATCACGCCTACTTTCGCCATGGTGCCGACCCTTAAAGTTGAATTTGTAATAAACCCGGAACCGACGTCTTATGTAAATTTCCCCATTCTTCAGGCGTATACGTTTTTAAAGTAACCGCGTGCAAACGTCCGGATGCCAACGCTTCTGTCAACACAGCCATCACACCTTGCTGCTTCTTTACCAGCGGCAAGGCCTGAAAATGCTGACTGATCACCGTAATCGACAAATTACACCCTTCTCCTTCTATCAATACAGTCGCATCAGGAAAACCGTTTTTTATCAGCTGCTCAACTTCAGCATGCGTTATTACGTGAGTATCAACCGCTTGTGTCTGGTCATCAACGATAGCGCTTTTCAGCAAGGGCAATAAGCTGCCTTCGCTATCCATCGCTTCGACAATATCACAGCCGCCGACCAATTCGCCCTTGACAAACAACTGAGGAAAAGTTGGCCACTTCGATAACTTGGGCAATTTTTCCCGAATAAACGGCGCCTCCAGGACATTGACAAAGGCAAAAGGGATTGCGCAGGCATTAAGAATACCGACCGTTTTGCCAGAAAAACCGCATTGCGGGTCGGAAGGAATACCTTTCATATACAAAATGATCGGATTATCGGCGAGTTGCTTGCGGATTTTGTCTTCGGTGGTCATGATTTTTTCTCTATTTAAAAGGACATTCGGGATGACACTGAAAAGTCTCACAGTGTTTCAAAATCCGGGTGATCAATTGGCATCCGCTGGCTAAGGCCGGGATAGAAACGTTCAGCATCCGAATTTTGATGGGCAATCTTTTTGAACTAATGAGCTTTTTGTTGAACTGGCTCGGGTTCTTCGCGTTCGATCAATTTGATCGTCGTTTCACCCTTGACGGCAGACGCGTCGATAATGCAGGCTTCAACATTGCCCCGGGTCGGCAGTTCGAACATGGGCTTACGTAATATATTCTCAATGATGCTTCGCAATCCACGCGCACCGGTATTTCTGATAATCGCTTTTTCAGCGATTTCAACCAAGGCTTCGCTGGTAAACTCAAGATTGACACCGTCATAGGCGAACAAATGCTGATACTGTTTAACCAGCGCATTTTTGGGTTCGGTCAGTATTTGGATTAACGCATCAATATCCAAAGGTTCCAACGGCGCGAGTATCGGAAACCGGCCGATAAACTCAGGAATCAAGCCAAACCGTTTCAGATCGTCAGGCTCAGTCGCATTCAGCAGTTCTTCCAACGGCGGCTTCAGATTGGAGCGGCTGATATCCAAATGAAAGCCGATCGCAGTGTTGGCCGGTACCAGCCGTTTTTCCACATGTTTTTCCAGCCCCGGAAATGCGCCGCCGGCAATAAATAAAATGTTTCGGGTGTCAATCATGACCGAATCGGTGTTATTGGCATCTTTCCGGCGGCCTTTACAGGGCACTTTAACCTGCGATCCTTCGACCAACCTGAGCAACGCCTGCTGAACGCCTTCGCCGGAGACATCACGCGTACCGAAGGCCTGCTCAGGACTACGGGCAATTTTATCCACTTCATCCAGATACACAATGCCCCATTCGGCCTTGCCGATATGGCCATCGGCGACATCCAGCAAACGGACTAATATATTTTCCACATCATCGCCGACATAACCGGCCTGCGTCAGCGTCGTCGCATCGGCCACCACAAACGGAACACCGACAATTTTCGCCAAAGTACTGGCCAGTAAAGTTTTACCGGTTCCGGAAGGGCCTATCAGCAAAATATTGGATTTACCTATTTCGACGTTGCCGGATGCCGATCCCAACCCGCCAATTTGGCTGCTTTCATGTTTCAAACGCTTGTAATGGTTGTATACCGCAACAGACAATATTTCCTTGGCCAAATTCTGGCCAATAATATATTCATCCAGTAAAGCTTTTATTTCGACTGGTTTCGGCAAAGGCCCCTGCATTTCAGCCAATTCTTTCTTTTTTCCCCAACTGGAGACGACCTGATTGGCCAGAACAACGCAGGCCTCGCAAATTTGCCCATCATTTCCGGCAATCAACGGCACATCGATAGAGGCCTCTATCCCGCAAAATGAACACTTTTTATTTTGTTTTTGCATAAAAGCCCCGCTTATTTCACTTAGGTAAACCGGATAACCACGCTTTTTGACAGTTGCGTCGGTAACGCTCCTGCATGATTTCCCGAATTTTAGGCGTCGCCTTTTGCAGCGATAAGGTTTCCGCTTTAACTATCTCAATACATTCAATGATATGAAAACCGACTTCAGTTTCGATTATCTGACTGATTTCATTCAGTTTTAAATTAAACAATACGGCATCGATTTCGGGATATAAGATGCCGCGGGCAAAAACGCCGAGCATGCCCCCTTGCAGAGAAGTCGGACATTCGGAAAATTTAAGCGCCAGATCAGGAAATTTATACGGCTTGTTTTTCAGCTTCAGGCGAATATCCAGCAAGCGCTGACGGGCATTTTCCCGGCTGTTTTCGGGATAATCAGGATTAATCGTAATTAAAATATGACGAACGGTACGTTGTTCCGGGACATTGAACTTTTCAGGGTGGCAATGATAAAAAATGCCTATTTCGACCTCACTCACGCTGGGTGAACGGCTGGCGACTTTATCCATCACCGAATTGACTTTACATTCTCTTTTCAATGCCGCGCGCAATCCATCGCTATTAAGATTATTAAGCTTCAACGTCTCCAGAAAACTTTCGTCATCATCAAACCGGCTACGAATTTCACCATAAGCCCGGTCCAGTTCTTCGTCTGAAATGATAACGCCGGTCGCCTCTTTGGAATTTAAAACCCGGGTTTCGATTTCATAGGCTTTTGATGCGTGAATCCAGGCTTTGGTAAATTGTTCGCTTTCCAATTCGGTTGGGGGTTTTTTAAATAACGCCAACGCCGCTCTTAATAAGGTATAAGGCTCAATCGATACTTCGGCCGTCATAGTCATATCACTCTTCCGGTTCTGAAAAGGTGTCCGGATTAGCCGGTTCCAAAATGCTTTCCGGTACTTGGAGCGTTCTGCCTGGAAATCGGACATGGTATTGAATCGGCTCATATTCTCTTAATACCTTGAGAATTTCGCCTTCCTGCCCTTTTTCGGCCACAACCTGCCCTTGAATGCCTAAATCGATAGTGCTGACCACTTTATCCCGAAATTCAAAACGGCTGGGATTCCATGGCGCATCAGCCAAAATCAGCTCTTCCGCGCGGCAACCGACCATGCGTCCTAAATCAAGAAAATGAACGGTGTAAATCACTTGATCCTGCAAAAAAGTTCCCACTTCAATGACATGACCAACACTGCCGCGCCGGATCAGCAGTTCGCCAACCGCCTTACCGGGATAGGTGCCATCATTACGCACATTGCGGGTCACGCGCACGGCTTCACCAAAATCGAAGCGCTCTTCGTCGAAACGTTCCTCAATCATTACTTGATGTCGGTCAAGGGGACAAATACGGTTTGCGGTTCGCCCATTTTGAATACTTTGAATACTTTTTCGGTTTGCGCGTCGGATTCCACAAAATCGAAATAAGCCCGGTGCAGCAATTGTTTGTAGATGGCCTGCCGTGCGTCTTCATCTTCCGGCATTTTGTCTCCAGCCTGATGCAAATAATCGTGAAAACGCTGCAAAATATGCAGACGGTTAACATGCACGACCGACGGATCGTATTCCAGTTCGAAATACTGTAAAAAGTCCTCTGCCGATTCCAACTCTTCGATTTCTTCTGTAAAGCTCATGACGTTAACCTCGGGTTTAAAATGGACCGATCAGGTCCGTATCGCTAACGATCAAATACACCGCCAATACCGCAAAAATCAGCACTGAAATGACAGCAAGAACAGGTTCGGGTTTTTCTTTAAACATCTGACACCCCTTATAGTGGATGGGATAGCGCTGGAGACGCAAAATCTTGCGTCTCGTCAAGACTCATCATCAAGCCGCTTCTTTATGCTCGTGGGTAAAGCAATCTTTCGGACAGACTTTCGAGCAGGCTTCGCAACCTATACAGTCATTCGCATTTTTAATGTTCATGACCATGCTGTTATCATCATCGTCTTCGAAATCACCGTAATCATCGCCAAAATCTTCCGGATTCAGCACCTCGTCCTTTTCGACCAGATCGAACACATCTCTGGGACACACTTTAAAGCAGCGCCCGCAACCGATGCAGGTCCGTTGATTTAAATCAGTCACATAAGCAGGCGTCCACACGGCGCCGCCAAAGGTTACTCCAGTTACTAAATCAGCCATGTTTGCTCCTTACGCAGTTTCAGATTGGGCTGCAAGCAGTTTTTGGTTGGCTTCGTCCCACGCTTTACAGGCGTCAAAGGTTGCCTGGGCAATTCCCATCAGTTCCCCGTAAGCATCGGGCAACTTGTCTTCAATTAAATCATGCAATTCCATGGCTTGTTCACTGGCCAGCCGCTTGTTTTTTTTGACTTCCTTTTCCAATGCCTTGATTTCTTCGGGTGTCATGACACGCTCCCTAGGCTTCCGCCACTTCTTTATGCTTCTCGATAAAAGCCAGCGCCTTTTCGATTTGTTTTTCACTTTCCACACAAAGTGCTTCCAGGCTTGGAAAGCCCCAGCGATGAACATCCCGCAACGTTTTATCGGTTACGATCAATTTACCAACCATGATCAATGCCCTACCAAAACCTTCATGTGTCAAATTGACAAACGGCACCGCCATCAAACCGGTTTTCTTCTCTATCAACGATGCAATGGCGTTGTAATAGGACTTTAGCCGCGTGATGGTGATTTCATCAGGATCGCCGACAATCGGAATCTCGCGTTTACGCTCTTTGGTCAAAATCAGCGGATCGATGATCTTTTCCTCAGGCCAGCCTTCAAAAGTGTCATAAGTGTCGACGGCACGTAATTGTTTGAGCATTTCCACAACGAAATCCGAACTCATGTACGGATCGTTTTCTTCGATGACGAGTGCTGCTTGGGACATAGTGTGTTTCCTCGATAGAGATCAATTAGATAAAATTGTAGGACTGAATCATTCCGACCACCCCTCTTCTTCCATTTCATCGAAACGTGAAGCATCGGGACTTTTGGCTTTATTCAGTGCTTTAACCAGCCAGCTTGAAGGGCCGGTGTTTAATTCGTTTTGCAAATCGGCAATTAAATCGGCGATTCGGCTGCCTTCGTGTACCTTGACCGGTTGTATACCCTGAGCCACCAGCTGTTTGATGGCTGAGGCACCGACAGCCTGACAGTAAACCGCAGCACAACCTTCTAGCATCTGCATTTTGACCGACAATTTTTGTTCATTTCCGTCCTGATCCAGTTCGCCGAACTGGGCAGCTTCCAGTAATTCATATCGCTCCGGATTCACGGCATAGACTGCGAACGACCTGGAGGAGCCGAAATGCTGATTGACTGTTTTCATGTCGGTGGTGGCGAAAGCGACTTTGATGGCGGTATCCATGGCTAGACTCTGCTCGTTGGTTTGGACAATATGCATACGCCGAGTTAGTGACATGACGGCGAGACCTGTTGTCTTTCGTTTTCAGGTTTTTGCGCGTAGACCGAGTGATAAGGCGCTATCTCCTCATGGGCAAAATTGATGACCAGATTAGCCAAATCGAACAAGGCCTGTCGGGTTCCACGATAGCCTATCCAGGTCTTCTGATAACCACCGATGATGTCATAAAGAGGAAATCCGGCACGCAAAACCGGAATACCCAATCGTTCGGCTGTCGCAACAGCGTGTGAATTGCCGATCAGTAATTGCGCTTTGTGGGCTTTGGCCGTTAACTCCAGATCTTCCAGATCGCCAATTTTGATGCTCGCCGTTTTCGCGTCGGCCAATACCGGCGCATTCGCAGCACTGATTGCCGCAACAACCTCGGATCCCATTTCATTAACCAGATCAATCAAGGCATTGAGTTGATCGGGGTCTGCAGCAATCGCAATACGCAATTGACCCAACATAAAATGCGTGTCCAGCATCGTATCCTGCAACTGCGCGCGTTGACGCTCGATGCGTTCCGGCACATCCTGCCCGGCAATTTCGCTGAGTGCGCAAATCAATGCATCGCTCGCAGCTAAACCATAACAATGCTTAAAAAAGTAACTGGGTACCTGGGTTTTTTCCTGCAGCAATTCACCGGCTTTTTGCAAAGAAGCGCCGATGACCAGTGTTGCCTTGGCATAGCCCAAGGTAGCCATTTCAGAAACCGGAGTTCCGCCGATAGTCACCGGCGAGAAATCCTGATCGGTCAATACCCCGTCCAGTGAATCGGAAATATCGGGTACAAATACCGGTCTCAGTTGAAATTGCTCCATTAATTCCCGTAAAGATTCCAGATCGCCTGGCGTCAACATAGGACCGGCCAATACGTTGACCTGCCGTTTACGTTTACCGGGCGCAGTTCCGGCAACAGCGGCATCCGGAACCAGCACCCGGATGATTTCAGTCAGCGTAGCGGCATAACCGGTTTCAACACAGCCGGTAAAATCAGGCGTATTAACCGCAACAACGGCGACATGATCAAACTCCGGATATTTTGCGCGAAATTCGCGGACATTTCGGTGCACATCGGCACCCTGTGTTTCGGCCAAACCCGTCGTCAAAACCGTAATCAAAGCCGGATTTGATTTTTCGGCAATCGCTTTTAAACCCTCAACCACATTTTCGTCAGCCCCCATTACCGAACTGCCCTGATCCATCGCGGTTGACTGCAACGGTATCGGTTCCCTGAAATGACGCACGAAAAACACTTTGGCAAAGGCGGTGCACCCCTGCGAACCATGAAGCATGGGGATGGCCTTATCGAAACCGAGTGTCGCCAATGAACCGCCAATCGGTTGACTGGCTTTCAGTGGATTGACCGATAATGCTTTTTTACGTTTGTGTATTTCAGCCATAGTCGTTACCCGGTATGAGGATGTGCATGACTGACCGCAGAGGTAGGCGATACGTAGCCTGCTTTCCAGGGTGCAGGGGCACGAACTGCCGGCCAGACCGGACTTTCTATCGTCAACGCCAATTGGCGGACCAGTTCCAGCATGCCCTGATAGCCTTCATAGCCGAATTCGCGCTCCTGGTTGATATCCAAAAACGGAACGCGTGCTTTCAATGCGGTATACATATTTCTGCCGCCCGCAATCAAAATATCGGCTTGATAATCCTTGACGATTTTCAGCAGCGCCCTAGGACTGCCGTCATCGATCATCACTGTATCTTCACCCATCAATTCACGGATACGGGCTTTATCTTCTTCGGTTGATTTTTTGGTCCCGGTTGCAACGACGACCATACCCAAATCCTGCAAGGCCGAAATCACCGACCAGCTTTTAACCCCACCCGTAAATAACAGCACACGTTTGCCCGCCAATCTCTCCCGCCACGGTTCAAGTTCCTTTCGGATGCGCGTTTCTTCACGAACAATCAATGCTTCAGTGCGGGCCAGTAAATCGGCATCGTTCAGTGATTTGGCAAAATCCCGTAACGATTGACTGGTATCGGTAATTCCGTAAAAACTACCTTCAAACCAGGGCGTGCCGTATTGCTGTTGTAATTTTCGCGCGACATTAACCATCGCCTTGGAACACACCATCATGTTAACTTCAGCCTTGTGCATGGTTTGTACTTCGCGAAACCGCGCATCACCTGACAAGGTACACAAGACGCGTAAACCCAGTTCATCCAGAAGCGGCAGCACATGCCAGAACTCGCCGGCGATATTGTATTCACCGATCAGATTGACATCGTGCACCCTGATCCCAGGTCTTTCTGACAATTTAGGTAACGGATCCGGATCACGGGTGCCCACCACATATTTGACCATCGCATCACCGGCGATCCGGTTACCCAAATTTTTGGTACCGTAAAATCCGGCACAATCGACCGGCACAACTGGCACACCCCAGCGCTGGATCGCTTCCTTACAGACGGCATTAATATCGTCACCGACTAACGCAGGTACACAGGTGTTATAAACAAAAACCGCAGGCGGATGATACGTATCAATGGCCTGCTTGATGGAATGGAACAAGCGTTTTTCGCTGCGTCCCATGATGACATCCTGCTCTGTTAAATCAGTGGTCATGCCGACTTTATAGAGATCGGAACCTGACGAACGGGTGCCCCGGTTATCCCAAGAACTTCCTGCACATGCAATAGGGCCATGAACGATATGCGCTACATCGGCAATCGGCAACAACGCTATTTGAGCACCATCAAAAGCACAACCCCCTGCTGCCGAACCGGGCTTTGGCTTGGCACAACCGGATTTCTCCTTTTTGTTATGCTCGCAAGCCGGTTCATCCAACAATTCGGCAATATCTTTGGTAGATTTCATCGCTTGATTCCTAAAGTAGTTAACAAGACTTTAGCAACCGCCGTGCCAGCGTTGATTTTGTTGATTTTAGTGGTACTTCAAAGTAAACGTTGTGTAGCAAATGCGACAAACGCAAGTTTTATGAAGGAAATCGGATGTAGGAGGCCGTTTTGTTCCTCCCTGTCCTTATGGGATATAGCGTAGCAAAAAGGCAGCGGTATCATCCCTGTCATGTTCCACGGGCGGGCGCGCAAGTTCTTTATTAAGTGAGGCCGGCTTCAGCCTAAAGGAATTGTCAGCTATTTTGGGGGTATGTCGACAAACCACGTCAACTTGGCTGAGTAGGAATCGCCCCGCACCCTCAAGACGGTGTTGGCGCAACAGGCCGAACACGGGAACAGCTCGGTCAGCATCGCGTCGCTTAAACGGCTGTGCAAGCACAAGGGACTGGTTTGGAAACGGGTCAGAAAATCATTAAAATCCAAACGTGACCGACTGGCTCGCCCAATCCCAGCTAAAATTGGCGGCATTGACTGAAACTGATGGAAATTCTTTGGCGGAAAATAAAATATGAATGAATGCCATTTACCGCTTACATCTCATTTTTGCCTATCAAGGAAAACCTGTTTGATATTCTCGCCGACATTGGCAAAACTTACCCTATCGAATTCGCTTGAGGAAATGTTGAATGACTTTTGCGCTATGTCTTAATGTGAAGACAGACTCGACCACCCTGCAATCGAGCCTGTCTATTAGATTTAAATTTTTAAGTGATGTTTAGTCGATAATTTCGGTGGGCAGCATCTCCACTTGGCCATTGATCAGTGGCGAATCATAACTGTAAATAGCCGGGTTGTAGGCGGTATCGACATATCCGACATTCAAGGGGACTGTTGTTTCGGTTCCTGAATGGCTATAGCTGTAAATGGCCGGACCATTAGCCTGGCTGACATAAACTAGCTCCGCTTGAAGAGAAGCCTTACTTTGCAAATTACTGGGGTAACTATAAATATTATGGTTTATCGAATGGGACTGAAAGGTAAGTGGCGTGCTACTTTGGATGTTAATCCTGTCGTTCGCACCGGCATTTAATGATAACGAACCGAAAATTAATCCTGAAACGATTATCGCTAAAGCACGTGGTTTTTTTATTATTTGAGTTTTCATAATAGACCTCCTGTTCATGTTTTTTGGTCCATCAGTAAGACTCATCAAGGTAAAAATAGTTCACGGCACGAGTCCATTCCTGGTTTTATTCTTAATTTGCGCCCCTTGGCCAAGAGCTTTTGTTTCTTGAGTAGGTCATCCTTTGATTGCAACAATTCCCAGCTTGATATTTTCAACGCCTTTTGGGCAGGGAAATGCCTTTCGAGGAACGCTGTAAACGCAACCATGGGGCTTGTCGGTAGCGTCGACATCTTCAAAAGGCTTTTTCCCCTTCACATTGAGAATTGCTGCTGTAATTGTCACTCAACCAAAGAACGCTTGGCGGCATGATAGAATCGGTTGTCCATCTCTCCTACCCTTCCGGTGTCAGCCCATGCAAGTCCCGCTAAACAACCAACAAAACAGCCACCGCCATCTATATTTTCAAGTTCTGGCTGCTATTGCTGCGGGTATTTTATTGGGACATTTTTACCCTGATACCGGTGCCCAGATGAAACCCTTGGGTGACGGTTTCATCAAGTTGATAAAAATGATTATTGCGCCCATCATTTTTTGCACCGTGGTTATTGGGATTGCCGGAATGCAGGATATGAAAAAAATAGGCCGGGTGGGTGCCAAGGCCTTAGTGTACTTTGAAATACTCAGCACACTGGCCTTGATTATCGGTCTGATTGTTGTGCATGTTCTTAAACCCGGTGCGGGCATGAATGCCGATGTTGCGAGTCTGGATACCACTGCGCTTAGCGCTTATGCGTCAGCTGCGAAATCACAGTCTGTAGTCGATTTTCTGCTTAATATCATTCCTAACACCGTGATGGATGCGTTTGCAAAAGGGGATATTCTGCAGGTATTGCTTTTTTCTGTTTTGTTTGGTTTTTCATTGGCGGCGATGGGGCACAACGGAAAAGCGGTTGTGATGTTTCTGGAACAGGTTTCACTGGCTTTTTTCGGCATGGTGGCGACGCTGATGAAACTTGCGCCAATCGGTGCTTTCGGGGCGATGGCTTTTACCATTGGAAAATATGGCATTGTTTCACTGATTCCGCTTGCCAAGTTGTTGGGCAGTTTCTACCTGACCTGCTTTTTGTTTATTTTTATTGTGTTGGGCCTGGCTGCAAGGTTTGCAGGATTCAGCATTATTAAATTTATTGCTTACATTCGGGATGAATTGCTGATTGTGTTGGGAACCTCTTCTTCAGAATCCGTGTTACCTCGCATGTTGATCAAGATGGAGCAGTTGGGATGCTCCAAGCCCGTCGTCGGTCTGGTGATTCCTACCGGTTATTCGTTTAACCTGGACGGTACTTCAATCTATCTGACCATGGCGGCTATTTTTGTGGCCCAGGCTACGAACACGCCACTCAGTTGGGAGCAGGAGTTAACCATTCTGGGTGTCTTGCTGCTGACTTCAAAAGGAGCATCGGGGGTGACAGGCAGCGGTTTTATCACACTCACCGCAACTTTATCAGCCATACCTGATATCCCGGTGGCAGGCTTAGCGCTGATTTTAGGTATTGATCGTTTTATGTCCGAAGCTCGGGCTTTAACCAATTTGATCGGCAACGGCGTAGCGACCATTGTGATTTCCAAATGGGAAAATGAGTTATCTGAAAAGCAGCTTGATGCAGCGCTAAAAGGCGACAACCGGCCTTAAGCGACTCCAAACGGTTTGGGGTCTTATTGTCGGCAGCATTAAAAGATTCTGCGTTAACAATGCGTATGTAAGATAATCGGCGGGATTTTTTTCATTTTTAAGTGTGGTTATGAAATTTAAAGCGATGCAGCGCTGCCAATGGTGGCTTCCGATATTGTCGGGAATTTTTATCGGTACCAGCTATATTCCTTTTCCGCCGTGGGCGTCCTTGTTCGGTTTTGTGCCTTTATGGCTATTTTGGATGCAGCAATCAACATTGAAAAATGTGGTATTGGGGGGCATGATCACCTCGTTTGTATTTACGTTGATTGGCTTTAACTGGGTAACCTACCTGCTTCATGAGTTTGCGCACCTTAATTGGACCTTGTCTTTGGTCGGCATGGTCATCTACGGCTTGATAGCGCATTTGTTTGTGCCCATAGCGGGGTTATTCTGGTTTTTATGGCAACGCCGATTTAACCCCTCTCAGCGTCTTTCGCTAGTTATGATGGCGCTGCTAACTACGTTGAGTGAATTTTATTCCTTGACGCTATTTGACTGGAATTTCGGATACAGCTGGTTTGGTGCCGGTGTGCCGCTTTATCAATGGGCTGAATATATTGGCTTTAGCGGTTTAAGCGCGTTAACTTTGCTGACTAACCTGGCTTTTTATCGGGCCTGGGTTAATCGTTCTAACCGGACCGGAAAATTGACGTTGATGGCCGTGGTTTGGGGGTTTGTGTTACTGAATGCCGGCGGTTTATGGCTAAAAAGCCGGGTACCGGCTCCGGATGCTTCGTTAAACACAGTATTGGTCCAGGCCAATATCGGCAATTCTGAAAAAATGGCGGCCGAATTGGGAGAGGGATATACCCTGGAAATATTTAAACGTCATCTTCACCTAACAGATGACGCTTTGGCAAAATCAAAAGACAAAGTAGATTTTGTGTTATGGCCTGAAACGGCCTTTCCCGTTTTGCTGGGCGATGAATTCAAATTTAATGACTATCCATTGGCGTTGAGCCAGTTTTTGAAGGAACGTCAACAAGCCTTGATTACAGGGGCTTACAGTGTAGACAGGTCCGTGCGGTTGATGACGAATTCTTTGTTTGCGCTGGATAGCAACGGTCAGTTGACTGCGCCTCATTACAGCAAGACCATTTTGTTGGCCTTTGGTGAGTATATTCCGGGAGAGCAGTGGTTCCCGGACATCCGTAAATGGCTTCCACCTACCGGTCATTTTGCTCGAGGTGCCGGCCCTACAGCACTGTTAACACTGGACGATTTTAAAATCGGACCACAAATATGTTATGAGAGCCTTTTTCCTAAATTCACGCTTGGTTTGGCGCAATTGGGTGCACAGTTTATTGTCAATGTGACCAATGATTCCTGGTACGGCACCTGGCAGGAGCCTTATCAGCATATGTACATGACGCTGGCACGAGGTGTTGAATTCAGGCGGCCGATTTTGCGGGTGACCAATACCGGAATATCGACCGTTTCTCTGGCAACCGGGCAGATACTGGAACGCTCACCTATCCATGAAGAATGGACAGGACTATATCATGTACCTTATTTAAAGACTCCACCGGTTACTTTTTATCAGAACTATTTTTATTTGGTCCCAATTCTGCTCTGGTGTGGATTGTTGACTTTATTTGTCATGGGTTGGTTTGCCAAGGAGAAGCGCTGAGCAGCAATTCTCAGTTTGATCTTTTCCGCATCATTTTGGGCTGGGAAAAGCCTTTTGAGGAACGCCGTAAACCCTTCCATGAGGGGCTTTACAGCAGCATCTGACCGCCAAGGAGGGTGGAAATGCAGATTTTGTCCGTAATAAAAATCTGCCCTGCTGCCGACATCCTCAAAAAGCTTACCCCTGCCCTTTTTCCCTTCAAATTGAGAATTGCTGCTCGCTGAGACTCGAGTTTTTCCCTTTCGTCGATTTATAGTATCATGATCAGCTTTTCCGGCGGCTTCAGGCGGCGCTTCAACTCAGCACCGCCTGATCCTCCATTATCGTCAGGGTCTTCCAGCTACTGATAGTTGGCCGGTATTGCCGTTGAAAGGCAAATACTGCCAAGCTCTGTTAAACACATCATTTAAAAACAAATAACATGACTGTTGAAGCAAGTGAATTTAAAAATGCGTTACAACTCTGGGCCAGTGGTGTAACAGTCGTTACCACACAATCAGACCGTTTTGGATTGCAGGGCATGACGGCAACCTCTTTTTCCAGTGTTTCACTGGATCCGCCGCAAGTTCTGGTTTGTATCAATGAGAGGGCTGATACCGGAGAGGGCATTGAAGAAAGTCAGCATTTTGCGGTGAATATTTTAACGACCGGGCAGGAGCAAGTGTCTAATGAATTTGCCGGTAAAGCCAGCCAGGAAGACCGCTTCCGAAATGTATCCTGGAGTCAGGGTAAGGAGGGCATGCCTCTCTTAGATGATAGCCTTGCCTCACTTGAATGCCGTGTTCTTCAGAAAGTCAAAGCGGGAACACATTGGATTATTGTCGGTGAAGTGAATAATGTCATCTGCCGCGAGGGTGATCCTTTACTCTATTACAGTACCGCTTATCGAACACTGACTGCCTAATTTTCAGTCCGCCATCAGGGGCAACAGGTAAACGTCCTCTGTACTTTATTGATTTTATGCGAGGCCATTTATGTCAACTGTATTAATCACCGGAGCCAATCGAGGCTTGGGTATCGAATTTGCGGCCCAATTCGCAGCTGAAGGCTGGGATACCATCGCTTGTTGCAGAAATCCTGAAACAGCAGCCGAGTTGAATCAATTAGACAAAAAGTTTCCCAACTTATCGATTGAAGCTTTGGATGTCATGTCTTTTGACCAAATTGATGCGCTTTCGGCACGACTTCAACACAGGCCAATTGATGTACTGATCAATAATGCCGGTGTTTATGGTGATAAGTCAGGTCATGGTTTTGGCGACTTGGATTATCAGATGTGGCAGCAAACGCTGTTAATCAATACCTTAGCCCCGGTTAAAATGGCAGAAGCATTTGTATCCCAATTGGAGCTTGGCGATAAAAAACTGCTGGTCTCTATCACCAGTCAGATGGGAAGCATTGCCGATAACACCAGCGGCGGCAGTATTTTGTATCGTTCCAGCAAGGCGGCTTTAAATGCGGCGATGAAAAGCGTTTCATTGGATCTAAAAGCCAGGGGTTTCGGGGTATTGGTGTTGCATCCCGGATGGGTCAGAACCGATATGGGTGGACCTCAGGGTTTGATTGATGCAAAACAAAGCGTGACTGGCATGCGAAATATAATCGAAAATTTTTCTGCCGAGCAGTCTGGTCAGTTCATTAAATATGACGGATCACTGTTGCCCTGGTGACGCTTTATGGGAGAGATTAAACTGAAGTTCGCGCAGTTTTAATAAGCCGTAAACAGTTTCCAAATGAGGAATGGCAACATTTTTCCTGCGCCCCGCACGAACTGCATTGCCTATGATCGCTTCTATTTCCATCGGCTGGCCGCGTTCAAAATCAAGCAGCATGCTGGTTTTGTAAGGCGGCATCGCGTAGGTATTTTTGATATTGGTATCAATGCTATCGGCCGGTAACTCATGACCACAAGCGCGGGCTATATCGGCTATTTCCTGCATAATCGCGCGCACCAGCTTTTCTTGTGTACCCAAAATTTCCTGAGTCGCCAAACCACCGGATAAGACCGATAAGGGATTGAACGGCGCGTTCCAAATACATTTTTGCCAGCGCGCTGTAACAATGTCGGGTGTCGTCAGGCATGTCATACCGGCTTGATTAATCAACTTGCCTAACAGGTCTGTTTTAGGGCTTATCCCGTCCGGAAAATTACCTAAAACCAGTTTGCCATAAGCCAGATGCAAAATTTCCCCAGGCTCAAGGCGGTTGCAGCAGATAAATGCGAGCCCGCTGATAATTTCATGTTGAGGAAAGGCATCTTGCATTTTCTGTTCGGTTTCGACGCCATTTTGAATGAAGACAATGGCCGTATTCTTATCGACAACTGGTTTTATCAATGCCGGTCCGTCGATGTGTTCCACTGCTTTCGTGCATAAAATGACATAGTCTGCAGAGCCTGAATATTCACCTGCGTGCTTAAGAACTTGACTGGGCCGAAATATCCAATTCCCCAGGTTATGGCTATGGATGCTAAACCCTTGCTGTTTGACCGTTTCATAATCAGAACGGCAGACTACTGCAACATCCGCTCCGGATTTTGCCAGTAAAGCACCATAAAATCCGCCAATGGCACCTGCACCAATGATCAATATTTTAGGGGGTTTCATGCTTGCCGAGTATTTGTTTCAGAAACGGTAGAGTCAGCTTGCGTTTAGCGGCCAGTGTGGCATGGTCCAGTTCAGTCAGTAACTGCCACAAAGTAACCGTATCTCTTGCGTAACGGTTGAACAAAAATCGGCCGACTTGCGGAGAAAGATCAAAACCCAATTGTTTCGCCCTGAAGCTCAAGGCCAATATAATCTCTTCATCGGTAAGCGCTTGGAGTTTAAGCGTCAATCCCCAGTTAAGGCGGGTTTTAAGGTCAGGTAATTCAATGGTCAGCCAATTAGGCGGGCAAGTTGAGGACAGGATTAATCGAAAACCATTATCCCGGTGTCGGTTGTAAAAATTAAAAAATTGCTGTTCCCATTCGGCGTGGCCTGCAATAGCGTCAATATTATCAAAACAAACCACTTCATAGTCTTCCAGACCATTTAATAAACCGGCATCCGGTAAATCCGGATGTATAAACTCATAGTAGAAAGCCGTTTTTTTCTGTTCTTCCGCCAGCAGGCAACAGGCTTGCAGTAAATGAGTTTTTCCAAGGCCCGAACTTCCCCAGATAAAAAGCTGCTGTTCTCCTTCAAATGATACGCATTGAATCAGATGATTAATCGCTTCCTGGTTTTTACCCGGGTAAAAGCTATTAAACGAAGGTCTTAGCCTGTGTTCAAATGCTAAAGGTATCTGCTCGACCATTATTCTTGCTTACGATTTCAGTGCCCGAACATAAAATGTCGCGCCCATAAAGAGCATCAGGCTGAACAGAATCTCAAGCAAAGCAAGTGAGCGTTCGGCTGGATTGACATAGGCTTCTGCTGTACCGTGAATGATATAGATCAAGCTGATATATGCAGCCCATGCGCAGCTTTTTCGCCGGCCGTGCAGCAGTCCTCGCATGGGTAAAAGTAAAGGCGTAACACTTAATAAAAGAATCATTGCCACCGGGAATCGGCTTTCAGTCAACACGGTAGGCCAAAGCATCAGTAATGCAAATAAGCCAAAAAAACCGGTTATGGCGATCGAATGATAAAAAGAGGGTTTCATAATAATGAAATTAAAACAGTTTACACGCTATCTGCAATAAAAAAGAGCAAGTCGTTAAAATGTAAATAGGGTTGTCGTCTTATAAAATAGTCAAAACATTTTCAGGGGGTCGGCCAATTGCCGCTTTATCGTTGGCCAGTACGATAGGTCTTTCAATCAATTTTGGATTGGCGACCATGCCTTCTATTAAAGCCTGGCGATCGAAGTTCAAATTATCCAGGCCGGATTCTTTGTATTCCGCTTCACTTTTACGCATGAGCTCGCGCGGTTCCATGTTTAACTTTTGTAAAATTATGTCCAGCTCCGAAGCTGTGGGCGGCGTTTTCAAGTAGTCAATGATTTCAATATCCAGGCCTTTATCCTGCAACAACTGCAAGGTTTGACGTGATTTACTGCAGCGCGGGTTGTGATAGATTTTTACGTTCATAGGGCAAACATAACAGAATATTAAAACGCTATAATACCATTTTTATTCCTGGTGCCAGCAATAGCAGGGCATCTTTTCAATCGAACAGCGCATCAATAAACAGGACATACCGGTGAACAGTCAGCAGATTCAAGAGCGAGCGAAGCAGTATTGGTTGTTAGCCAGGCTCGACAGACCGATTGGCATTTATATTCTGCTTTGGCCTGCTTTATGGGCGTTATGGCTTGCCAGTGAAGGAAGTCCCAACCTTACCATCTTGTTTGTGTTTTGCGCGGGTGTTGTGCTGATGCGTTCTGCAGGCTGTGTCATCAACGATTATGCGGATCGCGATTTTGATCCTCATGTGGAGCGGACTCGTCAGCGTCCGATAGCCGCCGGTAAGGTTTCCACCAAAGAAGCGCTGATTATTTTTGTGGTGTTGAGTCTTTGCGCCTTTGCGTTGGTGTTACTCCTAAATACGCTGACCATCGCGCTTTCTTTTGGCGGCGCGTTTCTGGCAGCCAGTTACCCTTTTATGAAGCGCTACACGCACTTACCTCAAGCCTATTTGGGAATTGCCTTTGGTTGGGCTGTACCCATGGCTTATGCAGCAGAAACGGATGCGATTCCTCTAACGGCCTGGGTGCTATACATCGCGGTTATCTTATGGGCTCTGGTGTATGACACCATGTATGCAATGGTCGACAAAGAGGACGATCTTAAAATAGGCGTAAAATCCACCGCAATCTTATTCGGTGACAAAGACCGGGAAATTATGGGTGGGCTTCAGTTGCTCATCATGAGTTTGCTACTGACGGTAGGCTATTTGCAAGGAATGGGATGGCTCTATTATGCGGGGTTATGTTCCGGGGCCGGATTTTTTATTTATCAACAACAGTTGATTTTTAAGCGTGAAAAATCCCAATGTTTTAAGGCTTTTTTAAATAACAACTGGTTCGGTTTGGTTGTGTTTATAGGTATTGTGCTCGATTATTGGGTGCGTTGATACAGCCTTCATGGACACATTGTTCTTCTGGTGTTCGAAGCTGATCTGGGCAATTGCTTCACCCGATCACCTTTTGCTTTTTGCCATAACTCTGGCCTGTGTTCTTTTTGGCTTGGGTCGTTATCAATCGGCGAAGCGATTGCTGACAGCTTGTGTTCTGACTTTTTGGATCATCGCCCTAATGCCGATTGGTCATTGGCTTTTGGCGCCGCTGGAATCAAAATTTCCGGTTAATCCACCTTTGCCTGATCATATTGACGGCATCATCATGTTAGGCGGCAATGAAAAAATCGAAGCCAGCATCAAATGGCAACAGGTTGAACTCAAGGCCTATACCGAACGTGCTTTGGCGTTTATGCGCTTAGCCAGGCAATATCCGGATGCAAAACGGGTATTCGCAGGAGGCTCGGGCGGACTGACAACGTTAACAAATTCAGAAGCCGATATCGCCGCCCAGCTGTTTCAAGAACAGGGCTTGGATATTTCCAACATTCAATTCGAACGCAATTCAAGAAATACCTACGAAAACGCACTATTAACCAAGAAGTTAGTAAAGCCGAAGACTGGCGAGTTCTGGTTATTAATCACCAGCGCCTCTCATATGCCGCGTGCGATTGGTGTGTTTTGTCAGGCTGATTGGCGTGTTACAGCTTATCCGGTGGATCATTGGACAACGCCATCGCAGCAGGTGAAGCTTGACTTTGCTTTTGCAGAGCATCTGGAGCAATTTGTTTACGGAACACGAGAATGGCTAGGCCTTGCCGGGTATTATTTTTCAGGAAAAATCAGGGAATTGGCCCCGAAAACATGCATCAAAAGTTAACTCAAAAAAGGGTTTGCAGTCATAAAAAAGTTCTGTATAATGCGCAGCTTCTTCGCTGGTGTAGCTCAGTTGGTAGAGCAGCTGATTTGTAATCAGCCGGTCGCGGGTTCGAGTCCCATCACCAGCTCCAATAAAATCAAGGCCTTAGGTTTTTTACCAAGGCCTTTTTTTATTCCTAGGTAACACATAGGTAACAAATTAACTGAAACTTTCTGAAACAATGAAAGGGCTATTCAGGAAATTTTGATCGATCTAATCTAGCCACTAAGAATTGACTCCCTGCCCATAAATCACATGACAAAACAGCCCATCAGGTTTAAAGGTTATTTTGTAGTCGTTAAATATTGGCTCATCACTGGATGGCAATACCTCTCTCGTCGGTTCGCCTGTAAATATTGATTGAAAGCGAGGGCCTTGATGAATTTCAACGTCTACCCTTTATGACTATTTTTGAGCATTCTTCGTAGTCCGGTTTATCGATGTTCGGTTTTGTGAACCCGTTCCGCATACCCCTCCAAAATATTCTATCAATCAAATCCAATAAATTGACTTAATGCGTGCGCTTAAGATAATTGTCTTTTGATTTCATGCGCTTAAGTGCTTGTCAAAAGTCAATATAAGATTTTTCGGTGATCTGGGATAAAAAATCATTATGATAAAATTGAGTTACAAACCTAAACCAATCGATTTAATCGAGTGAGTAGGTGGACCGGACCAGTCCGACTTAAATGCCGAGACAATGACTGGCGGGTTAATTTTTCTGTGAGAACTCAAGATGAAACAAAATTTAACATTTATTCGCTCAAGAGATGTGCAGGAAATTTATGGAATCTCCCGAACAACCACATGGCGTTATGTTCGGCAGGGCAAACTGCCGCCGCCAACAAAAATCTCAGAGGGAATATGCGGCTGGGACCGAGCTCGCCTGGATGAATTTTTCGGAATTAAATCGGAGGTTACCAAAACTGAATAACCCGGCGAATTCAACCACAAAGTCGCAAACTTTAATTTTTATCAGCGACATATTCGACTAAATCAGAGATTTGGCAATCAAAAAATTTGCAAAGCGAATCAAGATTGTTGGTCGTTGTATTGTGACCTAATGGGTTATTAATTTTTGACAGTGTTGTTCTATTCACCCCCGTCACATTGGAAACCTCCTCAAGTGTTATTTTTCGGCCTTCCCTAAAGGACTTTTCAGCAAGAAGTTCTTTCAATTTAAATCTAAGCATAAGTTATTTAGTCACAAAATGTTCTTGACAGGAACAATTATCATTGTAGAATGTTCTCCACAGGAAGTTTTATTCTTTTAGGGATATTATAACAATATTGGAGACCTTGTCATGACCTATGAAACGCTTACTATAGCTTGCCTAAAGTGTGGAAAACCCCATACCTATGTTCGAACCAGAAGTTTCAGAAAATACTGTTCGCATAAATGTGCCGTTGAATATAACGCACAATTAACGCATAACAAACTCATCAAATCACGATTGATTACTGAATACTATATTAAATTTCCCCACAAAAGATTTTTAGCATCGACAAAAGCCTCAGCAAAAAAGCGAAACTTAGTGTTTGATATTTCAGAAACCTGGTTCAAAAGTAAATTAGCCAGGGGTTTCTGTGAAATTTCGGGACTACCAATTAAAACTAAAACCTATGAGGCCGGTAAAGTTGGGGAGCGTTCATTCTATTCACCCTCAATTGATCGAATCGATAATGCTATTGGTTACGTTGAGTCGAATTGCCGGATCGTTTGCTGGGGCCTTAATATGGCTAAATCCAAATTTACCGATCGAGATATTAATGCCCTGGCTTTGTCATTGGTTCTCAGCCATATTCCGGAAAGAGTGCAGCAGGATGTTATATCGTGTTTGCCAAAAAATCTATTGGCATCATTGCCATCAGGAAACCCATATTATTAACCGCTATAAGCGACGAGAGAGCAGATGATAAAGTTGAATCTAAGCGGCTATTTTTTAACGCCTCGGCAATGTTGAGGTCGCAAAAAAATAGAGTGTGTTAACACATCACTTGGATTCGACTTATATGTTCTTTGGGAAGGATTAGGCTAACGCCCAATGCCATGACCCAAAAAATGAGGTCAACCAATTTAACAAGTGCCAACCTATCTTTGTTTCAGGGCTTTAACGCAATCATACTGACTCCATCAACAACAGCCGAGCCCTGGAAATTATTGCGTAGCCTGATATTGCAACGGAAAGTTATTCTTAAGAGCCACCGACTTCACCAACAACAAGAATGCCAGTTTTTTTCTACTGAATCCCTCAAGCATTTGCAGCCATCATTGCCGGAAATAAATTGTGCGCTGCCAAATCTAAAAAGGGCTATAGAACTGTTCGCATAGAAAAATGATGCAGGGCTTGATCTAGGAAGAAACGAAGATGAGATAGTATTCCTATAGGCCTATTCCTCATTTTAGCCCGTATTATTACGCCTACCCAGTTACACAAATAACGTCAATTCATCAGTTTAGTAGCTGGTCGAGTAACTTTCGAAACACCCTCCATCTTTACAAGTGTCGAATCAAGACCTGCCTAAAAGGCTATGTAAAATAGCAATTCTTCCCTATTAAGCAAAACAGTCTGTTGGGCCATGGCTTCACGTTGATAATCGTCTTTTCCGATCCGCAAAGATAATAATAAATACGACAACAAAGCCGCTCTTACTGTAATCGTGGATTTACCCTCCAACATGCCAAAATCGCGCTCAATCGCCAGTTTTTGCGAATCGCTCAAACCAGGATGCGGGCCGATTTCAACCGTCAATTGAGTTTCCCATAACGTATCGACAGGGTTGGGTTTTTCCAGCTTACCTACCACCATAGCCTTATGAATCCTTGCCAACACAAAATCACGGAACTCATTATGCGAATAACTAAACGCCCGCATATGCCAGCGCCATCCGTCAAACACCAGCGTGTGAGGCTGCACTTTGCGAACCGCAGGCTCGGACGTTGTCATTGATTGATAACCGATTTCTAACACCAAACCGAAACGCGCCGCCTGCAACACTGGCCGTAACACAGCCACATCAATGCGCCGCGTCGGCGATGGCAGCACTTCAATTGTTGGCAGATTACTCATCAACGTCACTACGGGTGACGCAGCGGATTTGGATGCCTGCAACACTTGCAAACACTCCTGCGGACTGCCGGTAATCAGCAGCGGCGTAAATTGTTCGGTAATCAGATAACGCTTCAACGAACGGTCGTACCGTAAATTATCCGGTCGAAACGACAAATACAGCGCAATATCCTTGGTCGCCTGCACCCGGCTGATCGAAAATGTATCGGTTAAAAAATTGGTGATCAGCTCGCCAGTCCAATAAACAGTGGCTTCCAGCAGCGTTAAACGCTGCTTAACATCCCATTTGAAAAAATCTTGCGGAATTTCGGTCATAAATATATGAAAATAAAGATTGCATGACAATTAACTACTAGTATAAAGTTTACACCAAGTGGAGAGCATTACCGATACTTTCCAGCCATTATCTAATATCGAACTACAATCACTTCTCTTGGCGGCTGAGTATGGAAGCAAGATAGTCATGGTTAGTAAAAGTTGTATGCCTTTTTCAGATCACTCTATAAATCAACATCAATGATAAAAAACCAATCTTACATAGCCCATGTACGTAAAACGGATAAAGAACAGCAAAGTGTCGCCACCCATTTGCAGGAAGTGGCTGAAATTGCCAAAACCTTAGCAGCGAAAATCAATGTGCCTGAAGCAGGCGAGTTGATAGGACTATTGCATGATTTTGGTAAATACAGTGTCACTTTTCAAAACTATATTCAATCCGGTACATGATTAGACCAAGACATATAATGCCAACAAAACAATCTAATCAAGCTTTATATTATGCCCACTCAGGTAAACGTGAAGATTTATCAGATGGTCAAACTTTGCTGTCTCACCTGAGTAAGGTAAGCGAAATTGCCGAGCAAAACGCTCAATGGTTTGGAGCTCAACAATTAGCCAAATATACCGGCTTACTCCATGACCTTGGCAAATATTGCCCTGAGTTTCTGAAGCGCTTAAAAGGTGGAAAAGTCAGAGTAGACCACGCCACCGCCGGGGCACGAATAGCTGTTGAGCGCTGGCAGCTAATGGGAAAATTGATTGCCTACTGTATCGCTGGACATCATGCCGGTTTGGCAAATGGAATAGATAAAGGGCAGCAGCGTTCAACGCTGGATGATCGTTTAAAGCTTAAACCCGGTATAGACATTCCTCATCTTGACCCGGTATGGCAGCAGGAAATAATGCTGCCGACGCACTTAAAGTTACCAGCAATAAAGCCGCATAAAATTTGGCCCGGCTTTCAATTGGCTTTTTTTACGCGCATGATTTTTTCATGCTTGATTGATGCAGACAGAAAGGACACCAACAACTATTATCGACGATTAGAAGAAAAAGAAAATGCTGAATCAATCTATCCGCCGCTGCCTGCTTTGCGAGAGCGGTTCAATGCAAAATTAGCAGAAATCCAGCAGAAGCTGGCAACCCAGCCGCCGAAAAGCATCAATCAACTTCGGCAACGCATACTCAACCACAGCCGCAAACAAGCGGAATTACCTCCAGGTTTGTTTTCTCTCACCGTACCGACCGGAGGCGGAAAAACTTATACCTCAATGGCCTTTGCATTGGATCATGCCATTACCCACCAGTTGCGGCGGATAATTTACGTGATTCCATTTACCAGCATTATTGAACAGAACGCCAACGTCTTCCGTGAAGCATTTGGTGACTTGGCTGAGGCGGTCATAGAGCATCACAGCGCTTTTGACGATACCAAGCTGCCGAATAACGACGCTCGCGACACCTTGAAACGAGCAATGGAAAGTTGGGATGCGCCCGTTATTGTTACTACCGCCGTGCAGTTTTTTGAATCCTTGTTTGCCGACCGGCCTTCGCAATGCCGCAAACTGCACAATATTGCCGGTAGTGTGATTATTCTCGACGAGGCTCAAACCTTGCCGCTTAAATTGCTGCGGCCAATCATGGCGGCGATCGATGAATTGGCATTGAACTACCGGTGCAGCATTGTTTTGTGCACGGCTACCCAGCCCGCGTTAAAAAAAGCGGAGGGTTTCATCAATGGTTTTGAAAATGTCCGGGAAATTTCGCCCGATCCGCTCGCGTTGTTTACCGAACTTGAGCGGGTAACGGTAAAAAACATCGGTGAGCAAACTGACGAGCAACTGCTGAGACATTTACAGGAAAAAGAACAGGTACTCATCATCGTCAACAACCGCCGTCATGCTCGTAGTTTGTATGACAGCATGAAGAAATTGAAGCTGGAGGGCGCGACTCATCTGACTACTTTGATGTGCGCCAAACATCGCTCACAGATTTTAGAAAAAGTGCGGGAAGACTTGCTACAGGGAAAACTCTGTCGTTTGGTTTCAACTTCTTTAATTGAGGCGGGCGTTGACGTTGATTTTCCCTGCGTACTTCGTGCCGAAGCCGGATTGGATTCCATTGCCCAAGCCGCAGGGCGTTGTAACCGTGAAGGCAAGAGTGAGCCTAAAGACAGCGAAGTCTTGATATTTCAAAGCCCCGATTGGCGTGCGCCGCCCGAACTGGAGCAATTAGCCGGTAATATGCGCGAAGTTATGCGCAACCATAGCGGGAATTTTCTGTCCCCCGGCGCTTTAACGAGCTATTTTAATGCGGTCTACTGGTCTAAAGGCGAAGAGTTGGACAAGAAGAAAATTCTGGAAACGCATAACAATCACTGTCGGCAATTGAGTTTTCCTTTTCAGAATATTGCCCGCGACTTCCGCATGATAGAAACCATGCTCAAGCCTGTAATCATTGAATTTGACGACAAAGCGGAAAGACTGCTGCAAGATTTGGAGTTTGCTGAAAATGAAAGCGGCATTGCCCGCCAGTTGCAGGTTTATTTGGTGCAAATGCCTGAGCATGGTTTTAAAGAGCTGTTACAAGTTGGCGCTATCAAACCTATAAAACCCGAGAAGTTCGGCGATCAGTTTTGGCGTTTAACAGATCCCGATCTCTACGATGGAGGGGCCGGTCTTAGTTGGGACAACCCAGTTTTCATTGAAGCTGAGAAAACAATAATTTAAATCGGAGTAAGGTTAATCATCATGGCTTACGGCATAAAATTGCATATCTGGGGCGATTACGCGTGTTTTACCCGCCCGGAAATGAAGGTAGAGCGCGTGTCTTACGATGTCATCACGCCGTCGGCGGCACGGGGCATTCTTGAGGCAATTCACTGGAAACCGGCAATTCGCTGGATCATCGACAAGATTCACGTTCTGCAACCGGTGCGTTTTGAGTCGATACGGCGTAACGAAGTCGGCAGCAAAATTTCCGCTGCTAAAATCAAAACAGCCATGCGTAATCAAAGCACCCAGGGTTTATATCTTGTCGCGGACGATTCCAGAGAACGTCAGCAACGCGCTTCAACCGTATTGCGCAATGTTGCTTATATTATCGAAGCTCATTTTGAATTAACCGACTTAGCTACCGACGAAGATAACGAAGGCAAGCATCTGGATATATTCAATCGCAGGGCGCTAAAAGGCCAATGCTTCCAGCAACCTTGCATGGGCGTTCGCGAGTTTCCCGCTTATTTTGCTTTGCTGGAACCGGATAAACCTTTGCCAGCATCAGCATTGAAGCCGGAACAACTTAACCGCGATTTGGGCTGGATGCTTCATGATATTGATTTCGCCAACGGAATGATGCCGCATTTTTTCAAAGCCGAACTTAAAAGCGGAGTAATCACAGTGCCAGACTTTTATAGCGACGAGGTGAAAGCATGATACTGAGTTCCTTGGCGAAATATTATCAACGGCTGGCGGATACGCCTGATGCTATTACCGGTTTAGCGCGTGTGCCGTCTTATGGATTTAGCGAAGAGCGTATTAGTTATATTTTGGTCCTTAAACGCAATGGACAGCTTGTGGATGTGCATTCAAATTTATCGGATGACAAAAAACCAAAAGGCAGATATCTGACTGTGCCTTGGTCTGTTAAACGAAGCGGGCAATTTACTGAAAAAGCTTTTAAGGAAGGCAAAAATAATGCGTTTTTTCTTTGGGATAAAACGGCATATTTTCTTGGTGTTGAATCTGACGGTAAAAATGGTTTGAAAATATCCCAGCTTACATTTGAAGCCTTTAAAAAATTACATCTGGATTTATTGGCTGATGCCGAAGACGAAGGTTTGCGCGCTGTTTGCCTATTTTTAAGAGATTTTTGGAAACCTGAACAATTTGCCTCCCCACTTTTTAAAAATGAAATGCTTGATGCTAATTTTGTATTTAAGCTCGATGGTGACACGGAATATATTCATGAAAGGCGAGAAGCTACGAATGTTTGGCTAAAAGTTATCGCACCTAAGGCTGATGCCAGTAAGGCTATTTGTCTTGATACAGGAAAACATGAGCCATTCATGAATTTGCATCCATCCATAAAAGGCGTTTATGGAGGACAAAGTTCAGGCGGCTCGATTGTTTCCTTTAATGCCGATGCCTATACCTCCTACGGAAAATCGCAGGGCGAGAACGCACCCGTTTCGGAAATAGCTGCATTTGCGTATACCACGGCTTTAAATTATCTGCTCAGACGAGAAAACAACCAATGCATGTCTCTCGGCGATACCAGCACGGTTTTTTGGGCGGTTGCCGGTGATGGACAAACAGCGCAGCAAGCCGAATCCTTGTTTTCGTTTATGCTGAACATGCCCGCAGACGATGGGCAACAAACAGCACAAATAAAACCAGTATTGGACAAAATAGCAAAAGGCAGACCTTTAAAAGAGTTTGCGCCCAATCTTGACCCCGAAACCCGCTTTTTTGTCCTGGGGTTAGCGCCCAATGCCGCAAGAATGTCGATTCGCTATTGGCTAGACACCACCTTTGGACAATTGGCTAGCCATATCAGTGAACACTTTCAGGATTTATCCTTGAATCCATTGCCCTGGCGCGAACCGCCTTCGGTTTGGCGTTTGCTGATCCAAACAGCGACGCAAGGCAAGAGTGAAAACATACCACCTCAATTAGCAGGCGAAGTAATGCGTGCCATTCTTACCGGGCAGTCCTATCCGCGTATGTTACTGGCGCAACTGATTCAAAGAATCCGTTCGGATGGCGATATCAACGGCATTCGAGTAGCTATGATAAAAGCCATTATTCAACGCGATTTTCGTAAAGGATTGATACAGGAGGAAGTACCCATGAGTTTAAATTTAAGCAGCACTCATACCGCCTACCGTTTGGGAAGGCTTTTTGCCGTCATAGAACGAATTCAGGAAGCCGCTTTAGGACGCGACTTAAATAGCACAGTAACCGATAAATATTACGGCACGGCCTCGACCGTTCCTTTTTCGGTATTTCCCCGCTTATTGGCGGGCAGTCAGAATCACTTGACGCGGCTGCGTAAGGACAAACCCGGTTACGCAGTCAATCTCAAAAAAGATTTAGCTGAAATTATTGCCGGGATAGAAAACAGTTTTCCTCGCCATTTATCCATCGAAGAGCAAGGGCGATTTGCCATTGGCTATTACCACCAAAAGCAAAGCTATTTTGAAAGCAACAAAAAAGCCGATGCCGTTGCCGACGAATCTAACGAATCAACAAATAATAAAGGATAACCATAATGACCATTCAAAACCGCTACGAATTTGTTTATTTATTTGACGTAAGCAACGGCAATCCCAATGGCGATCCCGATGCGGGCAATATGCCGCGTTTAGACCCCGAATCGAGTAAAGGCTTAGTTACCGATGTATGCCTAAAGCGAAAAATCCGTAATTTTATTGAATTGACCGATGAAAAAACGCCCGGCCATGAAATTTATGTCAAAGAAAAAAGCATATTAAATCTGCAAAATAACAAAGCTTATGAAGCGCTTGAAATTAAGCATGAATCGAAAAAGTTACCCAAAGATGTAAATAAAGCGGCTGAGATAACCAGATGGATGTGCGAGCACTTTTTTGACATACGCGCTTTTGGCGCGGTTATGACCACTGAGGTTAATTGTGGCCAAGTTCGCGGCCCCTTACAACTGGCATTTGCCAAATCAATAGACCCGATCATCCCTCTTGAAATATCTATCACCCGCATGGCGGTAACCACTGAAAAAGAGGCCGAAGATCAATCGGGCGGAAATCGTACCATGGGGCGCAAGCACATCGTTCCATATGGCTTGTACCGAATCCATGGTTTTATTTCCGCTAAACTGGCGGAAAAAACCGGCTTTTCGGATACAGATCTGGAAAAAATCTGGCAAGCCCTGAGTTTAATGTTTGAGCATGACCGCTCTGCCGCTCGCGGAGAAATGGCGGCGCGTAAATTGGTTGTGTTTAAACATAACGATGCTTTAGGCAATGTGCCGGCGCATGTGCTATTCGACCGAGTAAAAGTTGAGCGTATTAATGGCGAAAAAGACACGCCGGCATCAAGCTTTAACGACTATAAAATCAGCGTCGACAAAGCTGATATTAAGGATGTCGTCATAGACGAGAAGTTTTGAGGGATTTATTATGCCAACGCTTAATTTATCCACGCTGCCCGCTAATGCGCAGCAAGCGTTACTTGATTTCTATGAGTTTCTTCAAAAAAAGCATGCTAACAAATCAATTAATCCTGAGGCATCGGCAAGTCATCAACAGCCAAGCTATACCGATTTCAAAACCTTTATTATGAGCATACCTCAAATAGAAGGCATTGAGTTTGAGCGGAAGGGGCTTTATTAGGAATCATGCAATTAGAACCCATCTACCTTTCCCGCCTGCAGCACTACCTGTATTGCCCGCGTCAATTCGCCTTGATTGAACTGGAAAATATATGGGTCGAAAACCAATTTACGGCGGAAGGCCAGGTATTGCATCAGCGAGTCAACCAGGCCGATCTGCAAAAGCGTGGTGATGTGCGCACGGTATGGGCATTACGGCTGGCTAATAGTGAACTGGGCATTGAAGGGGTTGCCGATTTAGTGGAATATCATCGGCAAGCAGATGGTACAGAAATTCCTTTCCCTATTGAATATAAACGCGGCAAACCCAAAGCGCACCGCGCCGATGAGGTGCAGTTGTGCGCTCAGGCGCTTTGTCTGGAAGAAATGCACGATGTCGCGATACCGGAGGGCGCCTTGTTTTATGGAGAAGTGCGACGGCGGCACCCGGTAACTTTTGATGCTGAACTACGCGACTTAACACTACAAACCATCTTGGCTTGCCGGGACATTGTGCAAACCAACATCACACCTCATGCTGTCTACCAAACCAAAAAATGCAAAGGTTGTTCGCTAATAGACCAATGCCATCCCAAAGATTTTACTAAATCAGCGTCTGCCTGGCTGGCGGCACAGCTAAAAAAGGATTAAACATGCGCCCATTACGCAACGTGATTTATGTGCAAACGCAAAATGCCTGGTTACATAAAGACAATGAAAATTTGGTATTAAAAGTGGATAAGGAAACCAAAGCGCGCATACCCATTCATAAATTGCAGGGTTTAGTGTGCTTTGGGCAGGTCACTATTTCGCCTTATCTGATGGCACATTGTGCGGAAAACGGCATAACCATTACCTTTTTAAACATGTTCGGTAAATTTTTGGCGCGGGTAGAAGGTCCTATCAGCGGCAATGTATTATTACGCAGAACACAACATCTAACCGGGCATAATGTTGAAAAAAGTGTTGCGATTGCTCAGACCATGCTGACTGGCAAGATCTACAACCAGCGCTATGTGCTTAGGCGGTATCTTCGGGACCACAGCGAAAAAATCACCGACGACAACGTACTGACCAACTTGCAAACTGCCGAGAAACGCCTGACTCGCTGCATAACACAACTAACCGATTGCAAAACCATCGACACCTTGATGGGCCGCGAAGGTGAGGCCGCGCAAGTTTATTTTGGTGTGTTTAACCACCTAATTCGACAAGCTGATTTCGAGTTCGATACCCGTAGACGAAGGCCGCCAACTGATCCCGTGAATGCCTTGCTGTCATTTTGTTATACCTTACTCACCCATGATTGCCGCTCTGCGTTGGAAACCACCGGACTCGATCCTGCTAGTGGGTTTTTGCATCAGCTGCGTAGCGGCAGACCGTCATTGGCGTTAGATTTGGCCGAAGAGTTTAGGCCGATGATCGACCGATTTGTATTGTCACTGATTAACAAACGACAACTGGTGCCTAAAGATTTTGAAACTTGGCCGAACGGATCGGTGACACTCAAAGACGAGCCTAGAAAGACCTTGTTAGCAGCTTGGCAAGATCGCAAACAAGATACTTTATTGCATCCATGGTTTGAAGAAACCGTACCGGTCGGTTTATTACCTTGGCTGCAAGCTCAGATTTTGGCGCGTTTTTTACGGGGAGACAGCGATAGTTATGTGCCCTTTTTATGGAAATAGAGCGGGAATTTTATACCCAAGGCGGTACAAAAGATGATGATTTTAGTGACTTATGATGTTAGTTTTAAAAGTGAAACCGGGCCAAAACGTTTACGAAAAATGGCCAGATTATGTCTTATCTACGGCCAGCGCGTGCAATACTCGGTTTTTGAAATTGAAGTGGATATGGCGCAGTGGACACAACTAAAAAACGACTTGATTAATGTGATGGACGAGGAGTTTGATAGCCTCAGATTTTATTACTTGGGCAATAACTGGGAGCGGCGTGTTGAACATATTGGCGCTAAAGCCGTATTAGATTTGAACGGCTTGTTATTACTGTAATGCGAACCCTAAGCGAACATAAAATAACCAGTCTTCGTGTTAATGTTAAATCATTGTTTTTTATGATTTATTGTTTAATTGATAAATAACCTAGAATGTTTTCTGCTTATGCTGTGATTGGTTCGCAATATCTTGGTCTTTTGACTAATGATTTCAATCAATTAAGCTTATGTAGTCGCGCCCCGCGTGGGCGCGTGGATTGAAACGGCTTCCGCTGCCGCGTCGTAGCGGTGCGCGCGTCGCGCCCCGCGTGGGCGCGTGGATTGAAACACTTTGCCGGACCCATGGCGGGCAACGATTGCAGGTCGCGCCCCGCGTGGGCGCGTGGATTGAAACAGTCGGACCAAGAGTCTGAAACCTACGCCTGGTGTCGCGCCCCGCGTGGGCGCGTGGATTGAAACTATATTACAAGACCCTAAAATTTTGGCTCTCGGGTCGCGCCCCGCGTGGGCGCGTGGATTGAAACGCGCTCAAACAATCGCCCTACCTAAATAACCGCGTCGCGCCCCGCGTGGGCGCGTGGATTGAAACGCGCTCAAACAATCGCCCTACCTAAATAACCGCTTGTCGCGCCCCGCGTGGGCGCGTGGATTGAAACGAAAATCCTGGTTTAGAAATAGAAAAAACGTTTAGTCGCGCCCCGCGTGGGCGCGTGGATTGAAACGATAAAAACTTAAAAATATCAGGATGGACATCAAGTCGCGCCCCGCGTGGGCGCGTGGATTGAAACCTCTTTCCCTGCTTGCCCTACTGGTCAAACAAGGTCGCGCCCCGCGTGGGCGCGTGGATTGAAACAGCGAATCCCTGTAGAGTATTGCGCTCGAATACGTCGCGCCCCGCGTGGGCGCGTGGATTGAAACGCCCTGGTCCCTTTTTTGTCGATGTTGCGCTCGTCGCGCCCCGCGTGGGCGCGTGGATTGAAACTCTCCATTCATGCAATTAATAAAATGCGTGTTGTCGCGCCCCGCGTGGGCGCGTGGATTGAAACTATTTACTATCGCCTTCGGAAAATCGATAATAGAGGTCGCGCCCCGCGTGGGCGCGTGGATTGAAACAACGATGATCTTGATTCGGGCCGTGGCTCAACGTCGCGCCCCGCGTGGGCGCGTGGATTGAAACATTCATTCACGAGTCAAAACCCAAAGCGGGAAGTCGCGCCCCGCGTGGGCGCGTGGATTGAAACTGGCTGTGCGTCCTGGCGTTCTCGCGTTCTACGGTCGCGCCCCGCGTGGGCGCGTGGATTGAAACCCTGTGTTGAATTGGGTATCAGACTATGAGCAAGTCGCGCCCCGCGTGGGCGCGTGGATTGAAACCGAGGTGCGGCATTCGGGCCTGTGGTTTGATGCGTCGCGCCCCGCGTGGGCGCGTGGATTGAAACACCAAAAAACCGTCCGGACCGTGGCAATAGATAACGTCGCGCCCCGCGTGGGCGCGTGGATTGAAACAATATGTTGTATTACATTGAAATGGAATATGTGTCGCGCCCCGCGTGGGCGCGTGGATTGAAACTAAATCTACGTCGGTTTTTTTGATGAGCTGAGCAGTCGCGCCCCGCGTGGGCGCGTGGATTGAAACTCGTGAAATTCCTCGCTCGCTTCGTTGCTCTTGTCGCGCCCCGCGTGGGCGCGTGGATTGAAACCCGTCAATCGTTTTATTGACAAATATCCGGTAGTCGCGCCCCGCGTGGGCGCGTGGATTGAAACTAACAACAACCGCATATCCTCGCGGTGCATCATGTCGCGCCCCGCGTGGGCGCGTGGATTGAAACAGACATGCCGGGGCGGGGGTAGTGGATTTCTTGTCGCGCCCCGCGTGGGCGCGTGGATTGAAACTTGCTGTACTGCCGCTGCCGGATTGGTGTTTCATGTCGCGCCCCGCGTGGGCGCGTGGATTGAAACTTATCAATTTCAAGTTGATTGCGCTCAATAATGTCGCGCCCCGCGTGGGCGCGTGGATTGAAACCGGTTGCGCCGTCCGGGTAGCGGGCTACGACATCGTCGCGCCCCGCGTGGGCGCGTGGATTGAAACAGGTTTATAAGTTGTTGGAGCTGGAGAGGGGAGTCGCGCCCCGCGTGGGCGCGTGGATTGAAACTCCGGTTGCGCCGTCCTTGGCGGTGGTTGCTTGTCGCGCCCCGCGTGGGCGCGTGGATTGAAACGACCTGGACAACTTTACAAAAGGCCTATGGGACGTCGCGCCCCGCGTGGGCGCGTGGATTGAAACTCGGTTAATCCGGCGCGTTGCAGCTCGGGCGGCAGTCGCGCCCCGCGTGGGCGCGTGGATTGAAACCACCGATCAGACCGCGCGGCCTGAATCTTGTCGAGGTCGCGCCCCGCGTGGGCGCGTGGATTGAAACCGGCATGAAGGGATGCCAATGCACGGCCACCTCGTCGCGCCCCGCGTGGGCGCGTGGATTGAAACAAATCGACCCAAAACAACCAAGCAGCAAGCGCGGGTCGCGCCCCGCGTGGGCGCGTGGATTGAAACAGTACCGACGCATTTGCCGTCCGGATTAACGATGTCGCGCCCCGCGTGGGCGCGTGGATTGAAACCTCTCATCGTATTGTCGCCTTGGCCTCCAGGCCGTCGCGCCCCGCGTGGGCGCGTGGATTGAAACTCGTCATCATTAGAAACACCCAAAAAAGGGCGTGTCGCGCCCCGCGTGGGCGCGTGGATTGAAACCATGATGCAAGGGCCACCGCTCTTACCCGGCGTCGCGCCCCGCGTGGGCGCGTGGATTGAAACCTGATGTTTGGATTATGTAATGCTCTGCCCCTGTCGCGCCCCGCGTGGGCGCGTGGATTGAAACCTAAGCCCGTTTGTACCAAGCCCGCCAACGGCGTCGCGCCCCGCGTGGGCGCGTGGATTGAAACGCCAACTTATATAAATCCTTTCTGGCAATGGTTGTCGCGCCCCGCGTGGGCGCGTGGATTGAAACAGCATCGGGATAATTAGCGCCATCGGCTACAACGGTCGCGCCCCGCGTGGGCGCGTGGATTGAAACTATAATGGGCATCGGCCTCGGTAAATGTCAACGTAGTTGTCGCATCAGTTAAAAATTAGTGGACAGTAGTGTCGGTTTTTTTCGCCGCATTATTGTTTGGTTTATCAGGATTTAAACAGACTTCTGGCTGCCAATCCCAGTTTCGGGTGTTACGACTC
>NZ_JAUSBX010000076.1 GCF_030651835.1 Methylicorpusculum sp.
CCGCTTTGAATTAAGGGTGTAGGTGCTTGATTTCAAAGGACGCATCAATACGTCCCTGTAGCTCTCTGCAACATCCCTGTTGCAGAAGCCTTTTCAATCAACCACCTACACCCACTAAAATTGGAGGGGGTGAGCAGATACGCTGAATGAACGGCTGAGCATCAGCTTATTCCAAATTTGCAAAGGTTTTCACGGTAATTTTTTTTGAAAATGATACGGTAACCTTTGTTTTTTTAAGGAGAGCCCTAATGACGCAACTATTATCCGCAACCGCCACACAAGCCGACTTTACAGAATTATTATGCCAAGAGTTTCTTTCATCGAAAGGTTATGGCGCGTTCGCATTTTTAAGTGCCTATGATGCCGCTCAGTTATTCACGAGCTATTCAAAGCAAAACCGCTCTGACAAGGATTTTATAAAAGACTTTGTTCGTAGCTTTGTCTGCGGAAGAATTACATTACCTCTCTGATGGTCCGTTTTGACCATTCCCCTGTTTTATTTGTACTCATTGACGAGTAAGCAAGCTGTTCCGGATTGCCTCTGTTTTCGTAATTGTTCAGCGGAACAACAAAACGAATGTGATGGACCGGGCAGGTTGGGTTAGCTCGGAGAGCTAGCCCAACAATCGAAGTATCCAGATTCCGAAAAGTCTAATTGTTGAGTTACGGCTATCGCCTAATCCAGCCGCCATTCCCAGAGTGATATTTTCAGTGTCATTTTGGTCTGGGAAAAGCCCTTTTTCCTTCAAATTGAGAATTGCTCGAGCTATCGCTGCCCGTTGGTGTATTTCAAGCATTAATGATAGGCTTTATATCAAACGACTATCCTTAAATTCGCAAGTTAGTCCATGGAAAGCACGAAAAACGCAAAAAACAAAAAGCATTATGTCCGTATTGCGCACTCTTTAATTTTGGCTATGTTCGCGTTAATAGTAGGCGTCGCCCCGGTAGGGATTGCCGGGGTCCAGAAGCCATGGATGGCGTTGGGCTTTCACATCCTTGTGACCTGGATTCGCTTACGCGGTCTAACGGCTCCGGCAATCCATGCCGGAATGACGGTGTTGATTTACTTTCAACTACTAACGAGAACATAGCCTTAATTTTTGGGACGGCAAGCTACGATTCGTTATTTCGTTAAATATTTTCATGCTTTTCTGGACAGATAATTTTTGTAACTACTTGCCCGCTTTGAATTAAGGGTGTAGGCGATTGATTTCAAAGGACGCGTGAATAGGTCCCTGTAGCTCTCTGCAACATTCCTGTTGCAGAAGCCTTTACAATCAACCACACCCAATAAATTTAAACAAGGTGAGCAGATGCTGATTATTAAGATTATTGAACGTGAGGCTTGAGTCTATATGAGCGCAAATGACAAATGTAACCAAGGTGAAGCCTGGGGTTCGCGTTTTGGGGTGATTTTAGCGGTCGCCGGTTCTGCTGTGGGATTGGGTAATTTTTTGCGCTTTCCGGGACAAGTGGCTGCCAACGGCGGTGGCGCATTTATGGTGCCTTACTTCATCTGCTTCATTCTGGTCGGCATTCCTATTTGCTGGGCGGAATGGACAATGGGGCGCTATGGCGGAAGGCATGGCTTTAATTCGGTACCGGGTATCTTTTCAGTTTTATGGCGGCATCCGCTCAGTAAATACTTTGGTGCGTTAGGTTTGCTGATACCCATCGTAATCTACATGTATTACGTTTACATCGAATCGTGGTGTTTGGCGTATGCCTGGTACTATCTGAGCGGTGAACTTGACCTGGGCAGAAATCCGGCTGTTTACGGTGCATTTTTCAGTCAATTTACCGGCATGGAGGCGCATGGAAGCGTATTTAAAGACGGCATAAAGCCGGTGTTCTGGTTTTTTTGCATCACCTTTCTGATTAATTTCTATTTCATCTACCGGGGCTTGACGCGCGGTATTGAAACCTTTTGTAAATATGCAATTCCGCTGTTGATTATTGCTGCGGTAGTGGTTGCATTCCGGGTTTTAACCTTGCCGGAACAGCCGATACCCAAGCCGTGGCAGACGGTTTTACCGACAGTGATCAATCAGGATCAGTGGCAAGCCATCCAACAATTGGCAATGAATCCACAAACCCGCCCGGCTGAACTAAAACAACAGGTTGAAAATAGTATTGCCGATTATCTGGCTCATCAGTTGAAATCAGCTGACACTCAAATTACCCAGGAAAATGTGCTGGTTCCTCCGGCCGGTTTTGCCAAAACAGAGGCGGCTTATGCTTTGGCGATGGTTGAAATCAGGTCCGGTCAACAAAGCAATGCTTATAGAATCTGGCTGGAAAAGGCAAAAGACGAACTGGATCAAGAAACTAAATTGGCATTAAGGGCCTTGGAGAAAGAAGCGCTTCAAGCGGATAAAAGTAATTCAGTTGAACATCAAGAAATGATTCATCGGCAACGATTAGTCTATTTTTCTAAACTGACTTTAGATTCTGTAGATCAACTTGCAGCTAATTTAGCGTTGGTCAACGGTGCTGAACGCTTCGGTCATTTTAAGGCGCTGGTTTTACGTTCAGCGGCACTTGAAGTGGCCGAATTACCAAGAAATGTGAGCAATGGCTTGGGTTACATGTGGAATCCCGATTTTGAAAGGCTCAAGGATCCAGCCGTCTGGCTGGCTGCGGCAGGACAAATCTTTTTCTCGTTATCGGTAGGATTCGGCGTTATTTTGACGTATGCCAGTTATCTTAAAAGAGACGACGATGTCGTATTGTCCGGTTTAACCGCATCAGTGACCAATGAGTTTTGTGAAGTCTGTTTAGGCGGGTTGGTCGCTATTCCTGCGACCTTTATTTTTCTCGGAACCGCGTTGACCATGGAAGCGGTCGCCGGTTCGACGTTTGGCCTCGGGTTTAACACACTACCTACCGTGTTTGCCGGTATGCCGGATGGTCGCTGGTATGGGGCTTTGTGGTTTATGCTTTTATTTTTAGCGGCCATAACCAGTTCATTAAGCATGCTGCAGCCGGCGATTGCTTTTCTTGAGGAAGGCTTCGGCCTGAAACGGCGCAGTAGTGTTGCCGCGTTAGGTTTAATGACGCTCAGCGGTGCCTTGCTGGTTGTTTATTTTTCCGGTAATGCAGTTGCGTTATCGACGATGGATGACTGGATAGGAACGGTCGGTATATTTCTGTTAGCGACGATAGAAGTGATTGTCTTTGCTTGGGTTTTGGGGGTTGATAAGGGTATGGACGAGGCCAACAGAGGGTCCGATTTATTGATACCCAAAGCTTTTCGTTTTGTTTTTAAATTCATTACCCCGGCCTTTTTATTAGTCATCCTGGGCAGTTGGCTGGTCCAGTCGCTTCCGGCAAAAATCGAGGCGGTTCGAGCTCAGCCTGAAGTATTACTGATTGTTTTATATTTGGTGATCAGTCTGATTTTTCTAGTGTTGATGGTGTCATTGGCGGGTGAAAATTGGCGCAGGAAGGCCATTCATGAAGAGGGGGATGTGTGACCTTATCCGGTTTGATTGTGATGATAGCCAGCTATCTATTGGTAGCGGTGTTGATGATATTCTGTTTTTTCAGGGTCTTGACTAATCCTCAGAGTGCGCTTAAAGAACATGCCCCGATGGACATTGATACGCAGGATGAGGATCCGCCTCTTGATTAAGCTTAGAGCCTGGATTCCGCTCCGCGTCATCCAGGCTACGAAACACGTTACTTGGGCGCTGATGAAAAAATGGAACCATCCAGAAACTCGCTCTGAGTTTCAATCAATTTGTCGTCTTTTTGTTCAATAAACAAAGCGGAAAGTTTTTGTGCATTAGCGGCTTTCAAACCTTCTTCCCGGCCCATGCACAATAAGGCGGTAGACCAGGCGTCTGCAATCGTCGGGTTGGGGTGTATCACCGTTACTGAAACCAGATCGTGAGTCACCGGGCGTCCGGTGCGGGCATCCAGAATGTGGCTATAGCGTTTTCCATCAGCATCGAAATAATGCCGGTAAGTGCCGGACGTCATGATGGCCGTCGGTAAATCCTTGGGTGTGGTGATGATTTTCTGCACGGTTTGTTTGCCGGGCACCGGTCTTTCAACCGCGATTCGCCAGGCCTGTTGATCCGGCTTGTGACCATTGGTTTTTAGTTCGCCGCCGATTTCGACCAGATAGTGTTTAATGCCTTGCGCTTCGAAAATGTGGCTGACGGTTTCAACCGTATAGCCTTGGGCGATGGATGAAACATCAACGGTCAGTTCCGGATGCAGTTTTTGTAAATGGGTATCATCGATGACTTTCAATTTATCCAGACCCGAGCGCGCCAATGTAAGCTGAATTTGTTCATCGCTAGGAATTGCCAATACGTCCTCTCTAAATCCCCACAATTCAAAAAAAGGCTTGATTGTTAAATCATAGCAACCCTGGCTTTCTTTATGAACCGACTGAGCGATGCGGATTAAGTCGATAATTTCGCTGTCTGTTTCCTGGGCTTCTGTCGTACGATTTTTGTTGAATTGCTCTATGACAGAATCATCACGGTAGTTGGATAAGAGCTGATCAATACGTTCCAGTTCGGCTTCAACTGCTTTTTTTATTGCGGCTGCATCAACCGGTGACTCGGACCAGTAACTGATGTGATAGCTGGTACCTTGCGTCATGCCCTGGAACTTTTGGATGGAAGGTCCTGAACAGGCCGTGAGTATTAAAAACAAGCTGACAAAAAGGGGGTTGAGCGTTTTCAATGCATACCTCACAAGGCCGAGATGGCCAGATAACCGGTATAAGCCATAAATACCGATAACAGAACACCACCCTCTATTCGGTTGATGCTCCCTTTGCCATCCCTGGAATAGCCCAGGATAAAGATGCCAAGGGTCAGTAAGGCCATCACAGGCCAATCGCGGGTCAGAATTTCCGAAGGAATTGACATCGGTTGAATCGCACCGGCAATACCGATCACAGCGGTTGTATTAAAGAGATTCGAGCCAATGACATTGCCTATTGCGATATCGTCTTCGCCTTTACGTGCGGCAATAATTGACGAGGCCAGTTCGGGTAAGGAGGTGCCGATCGCAACGATCGTCAAACCGATGATCAGGTCGCTGACACCGAGGCTATGCGCAATATTAACCGCGCCCCAGACCAGCATTCTGGAACTGACAATCAGTAAAACCAAACCGGCGACAACCCAGATGATCCCTTTTTTGAAAGGCATGGGGTGTTTGTCCAATTCTGAATCAACTTCTTGGGCCAGAGCATCGCCGCGGTTTTTTATGCCTTGGTAAATCGACCAGCCTATAATTAAGAAGAAGACACCGAGCAAGCCGATTGCATCCATTCGGCTAAACTCTCCATCATATATTTGAAATAATGCAAACAGCGTAACTGCAGCAAGAATCGGCAGTTCTTTTTTGATGATTTGAGAGTGAACCGTAATCGGGCTGATCAGTGCCGTTATACCTAGAATCATGGCAATATTGGCGATGTTGGAGCCGTATCCATTACCTAAGGCCAAGCCGGGGTTACCTTGCATGGCGGCAAGCGCGGAAACCGTCATTTCAGGCGCAGAAGTACCAAAGCCGACGATGACCATGCCTATCAACAAGGGTGGCATGCCTAAATGCCGGGCAACGGACGCCGCGCCCTCTACAAAACGATCTGCACTCCAGACCAGCAACGCAAGTCCCAAGACAATCATAACGATGGACAAAGCCATAAACTCTCCGTAAAAATGTAAAAAATAATGCGGCTTAATGATGAAGCAAGATCAACCGGGTACAGTCAGTGTGTTTTTGGTTTTTTTATCCAGACCCGGAAAAGACTTAAAAAATGCGTATGTTTTAGATACAAATTCATTGGTTGGGCTTGAATGCAGAATTGAGCTCGTGAAGGCGCACATAGTACGGTGAAAGACAGTGTCGGGCAAGTCAGGACTTGAAACGGCGTGGGGTGTAAGTATAGGTTTATTCTTACAGTAGCGTGATCAGCGGATGTGTCATGCCTTAAATAGCAAGGGCGGATATTAATTATTAAGCGTAGGTTGGGCGGCGTGCTTTTCGCAACCCAACAATTATCGCACTTGCCTTGAAATGTTGGGTTGGCTATCGCCAACCGAAACCTACTCGGTACATTACCTTAATTTTGTTGCTCCGCTGAATCGTTACGGTAGACAAAACGCCTCAATACCCGGTTAATTCAACATACCCTTGCCCGGAAATAGGGCGGCCGTTTTTTTCTCCGGTCAGTTTGACCGCGCCTTCCCAATAACGGTATCGCCCGTTCAACTCCTGATCGTTGATGAAAGGCGTAATGTCAAGACTGATGGCCTGTTCCGGAATCGTCAGACGCCATTTAGCCGGATAGGTACTTTGGGAATGCGGGCTTGTCCATTGTTTGGAAACGTCAATAGTGACACTGGCGGCACTGAGACGAATCTGTGAGTTATCTGCTTCGACGATGATGCCGGAACTGAAAGTGTCGGCCTTGCCGTCCTTGCGCCTAAGCCGGTAAAACATGATTTCACTGTGATCGGACAATTGCAGTGAAAACCAGTCCCAACCGGCTTGTTCGACTGACAGCGCGCTGGTACTCCACTCCCTGTCCATCCAGCTGGTGCCGGAGACCGAAAAAGGTTGATTCTTTATGCGGATGGAACCCGCCGTCGCCAAGCGAGTAAAGGAATAATAATAAGAGGCATTGCCCGCTTGTTCGCTTTTCTGGCTAAGGCCTTGATTGCCTTGCAAGACGACAGGTTTTTCCATCGTCAGCTGTAAATCAATCGCCACCGTTGAGTTTTTTGCGGTGAGTTTGAGCGGGAAAATAGTTTGACCGCTGCCTTCAGCCGACCAATCGTTAAGCCAGACCCGAAAGGGCTCAGCTTCAGCGCCTGCCAAATCCAATCCGGCACGGCTGAAACGTTCGTCATGATAAAAAGCGTTGCCCTGAATATCGGTAACAGTGAAGTGAGCCATATACATCTGTCGGTTTCGCCAGGCCGATTCAGAAGAGGTTGTCTGTGCCGCCAAGGCAAAACGGAAAAATGTCAATTGATAGCCGAATGGCCGCCCCGACGCATCTTTTAGATTGCCTGTGAAATACCACCATTCGGTACGGTAATCAGGATGAGCGCCATGGTCGGCAGGAAATTCGAACGGTCTGGGGGAATAGGCTTTGGCAAAGCCTTTATCATCAGCCATCAATACGTTAGCTGGGGCATCCTGTCTTTGCGTTGCTAACGGGTCATGCGCCTGAAAAAAGCGAACGCCTGCGAACGCCAGTAATACACTGATGAGCAAAAGACTGAATAAAAAGGCAGATTTTTTCATCATTCGTTACGCAAGGCGATAGCAGGGCTGGTTTTGGCCATTTTTAAGGAGGGCAGAATGCCGGCCAGTAAGGCCGCGGTCAATGCCAGCAGCAAGCCTTGAAACAGTGAGGCGGTATTCACATGAAATTCCATTGTCCAGCCGAATGACCGTTGATAGACCACAAATATCAGCACATAGGCGACGATAAAACCAACTGGAATCGAAAATATGCCGGCAACCAGTCCCATCAATCCGGTTTCTGATGTGATCATGATCGATAATTGCCTGGGCGTTACGCCTATCGCTCTGAGAATTCCCAACTGCCGGGTTCGTTCATATTGCAAAGCCATCAGCGCGCCAAATACGCCGACAAAGGCAATTCCTGCCGCCAGCCAGCGTAAGGCCTCGGTCACTGCAAATGTTTGCCCGAACACTTCCATCGAGGCCTCATAAATAGCTTTGTTGGACCTGACTGATTGCGCGCCTTTCATTAATCCTGCAATGCGAGGTTCCAATGCATTCAGATCGGTATCCGGCTGGGCATAAATGCCGATGCCGGTGAAGCCTAAATCAGGCCAGTAACGTAAATAGAGTTTTCGGCTCATGGCGATATGCCCCCGGTCGCCGCTGTAATCCTTGTAAATGGCCAGTATTTTGAAAGCCTGTTGACCTTGTGCGGTATGCAGTAAAAGGTCTTGCCCGGGGTTTAGCTGGTGATGATAAGCGTAAGGTTCGGTGATAAAAACGCCTTGTTGTTCAAAGGTCTGCCAAATATCAGCTTGTGGCGTATGAGTAAAAAGGAAACCGTGTTGGGCTTGATCGTTGAGTTCGAAAACAGACGCATCAATCAGACCGTCTTCGCCTCGGATACGCGTATGCAGCACACTGCTTAGCCTGGCGACTCCCGGAATTTCAGCAATTGCTGCTTTCAGTTGCTGATCGGCCGCAGCTTTGTTGTCAGCCAGTTTTTCACCGGGCAAGGCCACATATAAATCTGCCTGCAAGCTGATTTTCAGCCAGTCCGATACGGTTTGACGGAAGCTGGAAATCATCAAATCCATACCGATGGTCGCCGATACGGCAATCATCAGCGCGGCAATAGCGATGCCGGTCCGGCTTATTTCAGCCGTTACCAGTCGGGGTGGCAGTTTGCCCAGCACGCCGAATAGGCGCCCTGTTACCCATTCGACGCCTTTCATAATGACTAAGGTGATGCCCGGAGTCATTAATGCAAACCCGAACAACAGCATAAAGATGCACGCCAGGCCCAGTCGAATGCTGGTTTCTGAAAAATAGGCCAGGCTTAAGCCAAAAAGTATGAATATCAGGCTTAAACTGGTCGCGATTTTGATGATGCGTCTGATGCCCGATTCCAGTTGCGAGCGAATAATTACCGTAGATGGCGCCAATCGGGCCGCTTCCAAAGCGGGCGGCAGCACGGCCAATAGCGTTGCGCAAACACCCAGCCCTATGGCTTTGCCGATTTGCCAGTAAGAGACAAACCAATCGCCGCCTTCAATTCTGAAAAATATACTGTTCACCGTTGCCGAGACCAGATGCAACAGGCCTTGGGCTAAAACAATACCCAGCAAAATGCCGGTACCGGTGCCCGCCAGGGCCAGTAGCAACGCTTCCTGCACAATCATCGTAAACACCTGTTTCCGGCTGACGCCCAGTAAACGCAAACTGCCTATCAAGCGCCACCGTTGAATCACCAGAAAGGTCATGGTGTTATAGATGAGAAACATGCCCACCAGTAGCGACAGCAAGCCCAATGCATTCAGATTAATGGAAAATGCTTCGGTCATTTGCCGCATGGCCTGATTGTGCGTTTCCATGGCAATCAACTCAGCGGTATTCGGAAGGCTGTCTCGGATAGCATCGATCAAGGAAGGTTGGTGATCACTGTCATCCAGCACCCAATCAATGAAGCTCAGTTTACCGGATAAACCGGTGACTTCCTGAGCGGTGGCAATGTCGGTGATCAGCATGTTATCCAGCGCGTGTCGGCTTAGCGAGTCGCTGAGTGCGATCAAACCGATGATTTGCATCTTCCGCTCACCCTGGCCTGTGCTGATTGTCAGCCAGTCATCAACCTTCAATTCGAGTTTTTGGGCGGTATGCTCGCTGATCAAGAGGGTATTCGGTTCTGTGATTAATCGGCCGGCGAGTGCCGATTGATCCTCGGTCAATGCATTTTGCCAGCTAGCCTGAAGGCCTTTTTCAGCAAATGGATCGATACCCAGTAAAGTAAAGCGCGACTCGGGAAATTGGTTGAGTATTACCGTTGATTGAAGTACCGGGGATAATGTGCGCAGTCCCTTATCGACTTTGAGTTGACGATAAATACGCTCATCAAGGCCGCCATCGCCGCCTATGATTCTGTGCGTTGCCGTACCGGAAATAGCGCGTCCAGCCTGAGTGAATGATTGCAGCGAGCTTTCCAGCGCGATATCGATAGCAATGACGACAGCAACGCCCAGTGTAATGCCTAACAATGCCAAGGCCAGTTGCCAGGGATGTTTCAATAAAAAGTTGCGGCTGGCGCGGTTAACTAATGAAGTCATAAGGTCTTTTCAACGGTAACCAGCGTTTTGTCCCGGATAGTAAAGACTCTATCGGCCAGCCCCATAACTTCCTGACTGTGGGTTGCCATGATCATGGTTTTACCGGTTTGTCGTACCAGCGTATCCAATAATGCCAAGACCTGTTTGCCGGTTTCCAGGTCCAGGTTGCCCGTGGGTTCGTCGGCTAAAACGATGGCCGGTTCATGGATCAGTGACCGGGCTATTGCGATACGTTGCTGCTCGCCTCCCGAAAGACGGTCCGGATAACTGTCCTGACGCGGCTTTAAGTCCAGTTGATCAAGCAGGTTCAAGGCCTTGTCGACATCGGTATCGGTCATGCGATGCAGTAATTCCAAAGGCAATAATAAATTTTCCAGCACGGTGAGTGTTGGAATCAGATTGTAAGCCTGAAATACAAACCCTATATGCCGGCGTCTGAAGAGTGTACGTTCGTTTTCAGGCAACGCGGTTAAGTCAGTGCCCATCAGGTTAACTCGTCCACTGTTGGGCTGGTCGATACCGCTCAGCAGGTTCAGCAAGGTTGATTTTCCCGAGCCGCTTCTGCCCAGTAGCACGATCAACTCGCCTTGACGGATATTCACCGTTACATTATCCAGAATGGTTTGTTCAAGTCCTGATTCCCAATAACTTTTGGTCACTTGTTGGAGTGTGATGGCTGTTTCAGCAGAAGTCATGGTTTTTACGGATTCAGTAGTGAGAAAAAGGGCCTGGATAATGGCTATCAGGTTCACGCCGGTAAGCGGTAATAAGTTACTTTACGCCTGTTTGTTGATCAGTGATGCACACAATTTATCTTGAACCCGCGCTTGTGCAAATCAGGTCCTGAAGGACAAAACAGAAGACGGTTACCTTGATAATCATTAGAATGCAAAAAACGTCATGATAACAAGATCCGGAAGCAGTCGTTAAGACCGGACTGATTTCGGGAAAGACATTAAATTAAGGAGCATTACATGGATAATTATGGCCATATTTTGGTTGCAGTGGATTACTCGCATCATTGCCGCATCGTTGCAGAAAAAGCCCGGCAACTGGCAAGCCTGCATCAGGCACAACTCAGCCTTTTGCATGTGCTGGATAATATCCCCATGCCGCAAATGCAGTACGGCACGATAATACCTCTGGATGAGCTGTCCGATAACGCGTTATTGGAAGCTGAAAAAACCAAGCTGATAGAACTGGGTAAAGATTTGGGTATCAGTAAAGATAATTGCCAACTGGTTTGGGGCATGCCCAAGCGGGAAATCACGCTGTTTGCTGACCGCAAAGATGTGGATTTGATTGTCGTCGGTTCACATGGCCGCCATGGCCTCGCCTTATTGCTGGGTTCTACCGCCAATGCTGTGTTACATCATGCACACTGCGATGTGCTGTCGGTGCGTTTGAAAGATTAATGGTAACTACTCGCCCGCTTTGGAGTAAGGGTGTAGGTGCTTGATTTCAAAGGACGCATCAATACGTCCCTGTAGCTCTCTGCAACATCCGTGTTGCAGAAGCCTTTTCAATCAACCACCTACACCCACTAAAATTGGAGGGGGTGAGCAGATACCCCAAATGGGTCTAAAATTAATCTTGGTTTCTTGACGGTCAGGAATATCTATGCATAAAAGTATCTTGCTCTATTTACTATTCAGCCTTGCATTACTTTCCTGTAAAGATCGGGAGCGCTCAGTTGTTCGATCGGAAACAAGGATCACTGAAAACAGATTAGTGCTGGTTTGCGACAATGGTTATGACATAAGCGCCATCTACTATGCGCCTGATTCAGAGGGCCGATTGTCCAAACTCTCTTTAAAAATCAGCCGGGATGGTAAAACAGAGGACGTGGAAATGATCCCTGCGATTGCGGCCAGCGGCGCGAAATTCGAAACTCCGGATCGTCATCGATCTTTTTGGGAGCATCAAGGTGAGTTTGCTTTGGGAATAGACGATAAAAACGTCAGTGTTTGCCGTCAAGCCGTCAAGAAAACAGTGCCATAGCGAATGCCGGCGAAAAAAGATGTATCTTCTTTCTCTGGCAGTTTCCTGCAAGAGAACACTAAAGTGTTATTTTTTAAATGGGTTGTGATGAGTTGATTAAATTAAACTTTATCGTATTGCCTTAGGATCAGTACTGTTCAGCCTTAAAACGCTTTTTTCACCGGACAATATTTCTATTAATTCGCCCTGTAGCTCCTGACTATTCCATGACTTGTTGAGGCGGCCGCTGTAGCTGAAGCGATCGGTATAAATGGGTTTTAGGGTGAATTCCAGCCATCGTCCGTTAATGCGACCTTCGCCTGTTTCATACACTTTTTGCATGGCAGGGTCGATGTGTTCAATGTTGACCTGATCGCCTTGTTGAACGATTCTCAGATAGTTGCCGCCATCAAAATACCAATGTCCGGAAAAATCGGCAGGCAGCCATACTGTCCCAATGATGGCGGACACCAGCAGGCCTAAGGCGATAAGTCCGGCTGCTTTTTTCCAGGTAAAACTTTTGCCATCGACTTGCCTTTGTTTATCAAGGCCCTGGTCAAGAAGAGGATTGACCGATTCAATCAGTTTTTCTACATCGGCTGCCCACCGGCTATCGGTCAATTCTATCGCTTGCCGAAAAGCCAATGCAGAAATACTCGCGGGTAAATCGCTGGGCGCGGGCATTCGGGCGCCTTTCACTAAAACAGGGATAATGAGTATGTTGCGTTGCAGTGCTGTTTCAATTTCCAGGCGAACAAAATCTTCTGGATCATCAATTCTGCGGTGGCCTGCCTCGTCAAGACACGTAAGCCATTCTTTACCCATCATAACCAGCATGACGTGTGCGCTGTTCAGATTGTCATTGATGGTCATAAAAAAGTTCTGGCCGGGTGAGATGTCGTCATAATCCCGAAAAACCAGATCTTCACCCCATTCCTTCGCCAATCTGTCCGCTAAACGCCCTGTATATCCGGCGCTATCGCTACGGCGATATGAAATAAAAACGATGCTCATCATCCTCTCCCCAAAAACTTCATTGACGTTGAAATCTCTTTATTGCCCGCTAAGGACATAGAAAATCGTTAAGTTTGCCCTATCTCGATTGGAGGCGTAGACTTCTTCCTAGTCGCCTGATTTCCAGAGGACGCATCTATGCCGCCTATAAATGTCATTCGTTATAGCTTAATTTTTCTGTTACTCGCTGGCTTAAAGGTAGCGCCGGTGACGGCTCAAATGCAAGCGACACCTCAAAGCAGCAGCATCGTTCAATTGCAGATACAGGATGCAATAGGCCCGGCTACCAGCGATTATATCGAACGAAGCATGGACAAAGCGGTTGAATCCGGAGCAAAAGCTGTTTTAATTTTGCTTGATACGCCAGGCGGGCTTGATACTTCGATGCGGCAGATCATCAAAAAGATCATTGCTTCTCCGATACCTGTCATTACTTATGTCTCTCCGGGAGGCGCAAGAGCTGCCAGCGCCGGAACCTACCTGCTCTATGCCAGTCATGTTGCCGCGATGACACCCGGCACTAATCTGGGGGCCGCGACACCGGTTCAACTGATTCCTGCAGGCAATCCGGACGAGCCGTCCGGTGATGAGCTGGATAAATCCAAACCTTCCGGCGATAAATCTAAGGGGGAAACTGTAAAAAATCCGATGATGCAAAAAGCGCTTAACGATGCTGTCGCCTATATCAGAAGTCTGGCCGAGATGCGCGGCAGAAACGCCGATTGGGCGGAGCGCGCGGTTAGGGATGCTGCCAGTTTGTCCGCTGAGCAAGCCTTAAAGCTAAAGGTGATCGACATCGTGGCTATCGATAGGACAGATTTACTGAAACAACTCGATAACCGGGTAATCCCTGTTTTGGGTCAAAATCTCACGCTGCAAACGAAAGATGCTGAAATCAGGTTGATCGAACCGGATTGGCGCAGTGAGCTTCTGGCCGTCATAACGAATCCCAACATTGCCTATATTCTGCTGCTGGCCGGTATTTACGGTCTGATTTTCGAATTTTCAAATCCCGGCAGTATTATCCCTGGAACGATCGGCGGTATTTGTTTGCTGCTGGCTTTGTTTGCTTTTCAGGTGTTGCCGGTTAATTATGCCGGCATGGCGCTGATCTTGTTAGGCATCGCTTTAATGATCGCCGAAGCGTTCGTGCCCAGCATCGGCATACTCGGATTCGGCGGATTGACCGCATTTGTTATCGGTTCGGTTATTCTGATGGACACCGATGCTCCGGGATTCGGTATCAATATCGCGTTGATCGGCGCATTCGCGCTCAGCAGCGCCGCATTTTTAATCATCGCCCTGGGTCTTTTGCTAAAGGCCCGACATAAGTCGGTCGTCACCGGCTCGGAAGAATTGTCCGGTTCAATCGGTATTGCTTTGGATGATTTTAGCGGTACGGGCTTGGTTCGCGTCCACAGCGAAATCTGGCGAGCCCGTACTCGCGAATCATTGCATAAAAACCAAAAAATTCAGGTCAATAACAGGGATGGTTTAATTCTTGAGGTGAGTTCCATTCCTAATCAGGAGAATCCCCATGTTTGAATATTTCATTTATGTGTTCGGCAGTTTTGTCTTTCTTTTATTGATCAGCGCGTTCAGAGTTTTACGCGAATACGAACGTGGGGTCGTTTTTATGCTCGGGCGTTTTTATAAGGTCAAAGGCCCCGGATTTATTCTGGTTATCCCGCTGATTCAACAAATGGTCAGAGTCGACCTGCGGACGATTGTGATGGATGTGCCGTCACAAGATGTGATTTCGCGTGACAATGTGTCGGTTAAAGTCAATGCCGTGGTCTATTTCCGGGTTATCGACCCCGATAAAGCCATTATTCAAGTGGAAAACTTTTACGAAGCGACCAGCCAATTGGCTCAGACTACCTTACGTTCCGTGCTGGGCCAGCATGAATTGGATGAAATGTTGGCGGAACGGGACAAGCTCAATATCGATATACAGACGATACTGGATCAACAGACCGATGCCTGGGGCATCAAAGTCGCCAATGTTGAAATTAAACATGTCGATCTTGATGAGAGCATGGTCAGGGCGATTGCCAAGCAGGCGGAGGCTGAGCGGACGCGCCGTGCGAAAATTATCCACGCAGAGGGTGAAATGCAGGCTTCTGAAAAATTATTGCAGGCCGCCAGAATTCTTACCCAGCAACCTGAGGCTATTCAGCTACGTTATCTGCAAACACTGACTGAAATTGCGGGCGAAAAATCATCGACCATAGTCTTTCCTTTGCCAATCGATATTTTAAAAAGTCTGGTGAAATAAAAAAGCGGAGAACAATGCAGGTGAGGTTGCTCTGGTGATTAATCCTGCTTAAAGGGCAGCATCCCTGCTGCCGTCAAGGCCGCAAAGCGCACTTCTCTTCCTCTTGATCATCAAACTGGGAGTTGCTGGCTTGAGCGGTGAGCGATATAAACGGCGTTTGCGCGCTATTGCTTTAAACAACCCTGTCCTGTGGCTCCTTGCCGCCAAAAAAATCGGCTAGATTGGCTAGGACGCGATTGCCCATTGCTGTTCTTGTGCTTAAGGTTGCGCTGCCCAGATGAGGTAGCAGGGTCACGTTATCCAGCGTTAAAAACCCAGGATTGATATTGGGTTCCCCTTCGTAAACATCCAGCCCTGCTCCGGCAATTTGGCGATGTTGTAATGCATCAATTAGCGCCTGGCTGTCAACGACATCGCCACGGGCGGTGTTAATCAGATGTGCCGAAGGTTTCATCAATTTCAGCGAGTCGGCATTGATAAGATGCCTGGTTTCCGGACTGCCGGGGCAGTGCAAGGATACATAATCGGCTGCTGCAAGCAATTCCGGTAACGTTGGGCAGCGTTCAGCTTTTAATTCATCGGCTACCGATTGATCGGCGGTGCGAGGGCTGAAATAAATGATTTTCATGCCAAAGCCATGGTGCGCCTTACGTGCCATCGCTATCGCGATACGTCCGAAGCCAATCAAACCCAGTGTGGCGCCGGTGACATCGCTGCTCAGCATATGGGTTGGGCACCAGCCGGTCCATTGTCCTGCTCTGACCTGACGGTCTCCCTCGGCGCCTCGCCTTGCGGACATTAACAATAAGGTCATGGCCAGATCGGCGGTGCTTTCAGTTAGAACGCCCGGTGTATTGGTGACTACGATGTTGTTGGCTTTGGCGGCCTGGATATCGATATGATTGAAGCCCACGCCAAAATTACCCAGAATTTTACAGCGTTTGTCCGCTGTATTGATGACATCAGCTGGAAACGCGTCGCAGACCGAAGGGCAGACAGCGTCGAAGTTTTTCAGTGCAGATTTAAACTCATCGGCCGTCAGGGGGCGGTCATCGGTATTGAGCGTGACATCGTAAAGTGCTTTGAGTTTTTCTTCGACTGAGGAAGGCCATTTACGCGTAACAAAGACTTTGGGTTTACTCATGGGCTAATCTCGAAGGGTGGTGCGACAGAAAATGCTGTAGGTTGGTGTCGTAACAAACGAATAAAATGGTGTAACTAATCGCCCGCCTTGAATTGAGTGTGTAGATGATTGATTTGAAAAGACGCATAACTAGGTCCCTATAATTCTCTGCAATATCCCTGTTGCAGAAGCCTTTGTAATCAACTGCCTATACCTAATAGAGTTGGTCTGGGTGGGCGGATCGAAATATTTATATACAGAAAAAGCTTGATCAAAATGAGGGCGATCTCCGGGCCGTGACCCGGAGATCGCCCTCACGAGATGATCTGTTTTACGCTAACAGCAGGAAAAAACTTTACGCAGTTGCGCGGTAGTATTCAACTGCGGCGCCAACGCCGCTGCCGGGTTTGATGTCAAACCCATTATCAAGCAAGGCCATTTCCACACCGGCAAACGCGCCTAACATGGAAACATCATTCATGTCGCCAACATGGCCGATACGGAACACTTTGCCTGCCACTTCCGACAGTCCTGCGCCCAATGACAAATTGTATTTGCTGTAAGCGGTGCTGATCACTGCGCGGGCATCTTTATCAGCCGGTACAACAACCGCAGTCACGGTATTGGATTCAAATCCGGGTTTGGCGCATTGTTCCAAGCCCCAGGCGGCGACTGCCTTGCGAGTGCCTTCCGCCAGTCTGTGGTGACGGGCGTAAACATTTTCCAGGCCTTCTTCAAGTAACAGGTCTAACGATTTACGTAAACCATAAAGCATGGGAATGGACGGTGTGTAAGGCGTGTAACCGTCTTTGTTGGCGGTCAGTTGATCTTTAAGGTCAAGAAACGCTCTTGGGCAACGGGCCGTATCGCAGGCTTTGATCGCTTTTTGACTGAACGCAACAAAAGCGCCTCCGGCAGGCAGCATGAAACCTTTTTGCGATCCGGAAATTGCGCCGTCTACACCCCATTCATCCATTCTGAAATCAAGGCTCGCTATTGAGCTGACGCCATCGACAAACAGTAAGGCGGGATGATTAGCCGCATCCATTGCTTTACGAACGCCGCCTATATCACTGGTAACGCCGGTCGCGGTTTCGTTGTGAGTCGCCAGAAAGGCCTTGATTTCATGTTTGGTGTCGGCTTTCAGTCTGGCTTCAAGGTCATCCAAAGGAATGCCTTCACCCCAGGGGCGTTCAACCACGGTCACATCAAATCCCAGGCGATTGGCCATGGCTGCCCATAAATGGCTGAATTGCCCGAAGCGGTAAATCAGTACTTTATCGCCAGGGCTTAACGTATTGGTCAATGCAATTTCCCAACCGGCGGTTCCGGTTGCTGGAAATATAAAGGCATGACCGTCCTCGGTTCTGAATATTTTTTTCAGATCAGCGAGCAGCGGTTTGAACAGGTCAGGGAATTTGGGTGAGCGATGGTCTTCGCCGTTAACATTCATCGCACTCAGTACTTCTATGGGAATGTTGGTGGGACCTGGAACGTATAAATGATTACGACCTGCCATTGTGGGTTGCCTCTTTAAATCAGTTTAAAATGGGATTAAAAAATGGAATTGGCGTTGATGCCAAAAGCCAGCAATGATCCCATAGTTGATTTGAATCAGCAAGCCCGGTTTATGTCAGGCCAGCTAACGAATAACGTGATTACAAGCAGGGCTAAAACCAGCTGATTTTTCACGGCTTTGTCATCAATTCCCTGTTTAATGATAAAAAAGGGAAGGCTTACGTCAACCCTCAAAGCCCCATTAACAGTTCAAACCGGGAATTGCTGTAAGAATGGTGAAAACATTGGTCGGCTTGTTCATGATGCAGCGCATCAGTCGCTCTATCACCAAGGCGTCAGCACACGTTGCAAATCAGGTGTTCATGTTTTAGGGTTAGGGCCAAACCGGTTAACTCCGGGTTTGCTGTCTTGCACCATGAACACGATAAGCGCAATGACACCCACGATAGGAATGAATGCGATAAGCAGCCACCATCCGCTTCTATCGGTGTCGTGAAGTCTTCTTATGGAAACGGCGATACCGGGAATAAGCACCGCCAATGAGTAAATGCCGCCGAATAGACCAACCCCTGTTTCAGCGTTAAACGTGCCGGTCAGCCCGTCTATAAACGCCATGCCAATTCCAATCAGCATGTTAAAAAGGACGAAATACCAATACTCGCAGCGTCTGGCTCTGCCGTTAAAATCGGCATATTTTTTGAGAACCTCAACGTACCAATTCATATTTTTTCTCCTAAAGTTTTCGATAATCGAGTATCAACATTTAATGGCGAGTCAAAAATATATCTGAAAGCGGTTGTATAAATCCACTGTCCGAATGGCATAAGAAGTAGTCCGATTGTGAAGAAACGTCAAGTTAAAAAATTGACATTATTATCCTCAAAAGTAAAATGTCCGATTGTTTTGCGCTCGGGTCAGTTCCTTGATAGCCGAGGTTAGCCAAGTGCCTTTTTAAAAGGCCTTAATTTTTGATTTTTTAACTTGCCTGTTTAGGAACGTACAAAAAATGAGTCATACCTTATATGAAGCGTCTGTTCAACGCGTGCAACGCTGCGAACTCGCTGTTCCCGGCTCTAGTCCCGATATGTTTGAGAAAGCGTTAAAAAGTGGCGTTGATTTTGTGTTTCTGGATCTTGAAGATGCAGTAGCGCCGGATGACAAAATTCAAGCGCGAAAAAACGTGATCGAGGCGATCAACGATCTGGACTGGAAAGGTAACGGGATCACCGTTTCTGTGCGTATTAACGGTTTGGATACACAATTTATGACGCGCGACGTGGTCGATCTGGTCGAGCAGGCCGGGCATAAATTGGAAACCATCCTGATCCCTAAAGTCGGTGTTTATTCGGATGTTTACATGGTGGAAGCCATGGTCAATCAGTTGGAAATGCAGCAGCGCCTAAAAAACAGAATAGGTATAGAAGCGTTAATTGAGACTGCGCTGGGTATGGCCAATGTAGAGGATATTGCGCGTCAAGGCGCATCAGGGCGACTTGAGGCTCTGCACTTTGGTGTTGCCGATTATGCCGCGAGCAATCGGGCAAGAACGACCAATATCGGCGGGTTGAATCCTGATTATCCGGGCGATCAATGGCATGCCGCCATCAGCCGTATGACTGTGGCTTGCCGTGCTTTCGGCTTGCGTCCGATAGACGGTCCATTTGGCGATATCAAAGATCCTGACGGCTATAAGGCTGCGGCTAGACGCGCTGCCGCGCTGGGTTGTGAGGGTAAATGGGCGATACATCCTTCCCAGGTTGCATTGGCGAATGAAGTCTTCACCCCACCGGCGGCTGAAATAGACAAAGCCAAACGGATTTTGGCGGCATTAAAAGAAGCGGCCGCGCAAGGGAAAGGTGCTGCAGCACTGGATGGCCGGTTAATAGATGCGGCGTCCGAAAAGATGGCTAACAATGTCGTTAAAGCTGCAGAAGCGATTGCCGCTAAAAGCTAATAAATAAAAATGTCGAGGGGGTGGTTTCCCCTTCGTTGATGATTTTCTGAAATAGTTGAGGGTGATGCATTGGATATCCACGAGTATCAGGCGAAGGAAATTTTAGCGGAATACGGCGTGAAGATCGCTGACGGCGGTTTAGCCTACAGTCCTGAAGAAGCTGTCCAGCGTACCAGAGAAATCGGGGGCTCAGTTTGGGTGGTTAAAGCCCAGATTCATTCCGGTGCGCGAGGTAAAGCAGGCGGTGTCATTATTTGTAAAAGTCATGATGAAGTTGAAGCGGCTGCCGGTAAATTATTGGGCAAGCGGCTGGTGACCCATCAGACCGGGCCTGCCGGTAAAGTCTGTTACCGTTTATATGTAGAGGCCGGTACCGATATTGCCAAAGAATTGTACTTTTGCCTTCTGGTGGATCGCTGTGCAGAGCGCATTGTCATGGTCGGGTCCGCACAAGGTGGTATGGATATCGAGACCCTGGCAGCAACTCAGCCGGAAGCCATCACTAAAATTTATATCGAACCCTCGGTAGGTTTGCAGGACTTTCAGGCAAGAGAGATGGCTTTTGCGCTGGGTATTCCGGTGTCAATGTTGAATGCTGCGGTAAAAACCATCAAGGGTATTTACCGGGCAATGCGAGCCAATGACGCCAGCATGGTCGAAGTTAACCCCTTAGTTATTACGGCAAAAGAAGACTTGATCGCACTCGATGCCAAAATGGGCTTTGATGATAACGCCTTGTTCCGTCGGCACAGAATCGCCGAACTGCGCGATAAAACCCAAGAAGATCCACGTGAAATGGCCGCTGCTGACCGCGGTTTGAGCTATGTCGGACTGGATGGTGATATTGGTTGCATGATCAATGGCGCAGGCCTTGCGATGGCTACTATGGATATGATTAAGCTGGCGGGTGGTGAGCCGGCCAATTTTCTGGATGTGGGTGGCGGCGCTTCGCCGGAGCGGACTGAAAAAGCCTTCCGACTGGTGTTGGCGGATAAAAATGTCAAAGCCATGCTGGTCAATATTTTTGCAGGTATCAATCGGTGTGATTGGATTGCGGAGGGTGTCGTTCATGCCGTCAAGAAAATCGATATGAAAGTGCCTCTGATTGTCCGGTTGTCCGGAACCAATGTTGATGAAGGAAGACGAATTATTGCCGAAAGCGGTTTGCCCATCATTATGGCGGAAACTCTGGCTGAAGCGGCTGAAAAAGCTGTTCAGGCTCGTAATGAAGTTGTCGCTAATGCTGCCGGTTAAGAGGAAAAGTAATGGCTATTTTGATTGACGAAAACACACGCATTATTGTTCAGGGATTTACCGGTAAAATCGGCAGCTTTCATGCACAGGACATGATCAATTACGGCTCAAAAGTCGTGGGCGGCATTACGCCCGGCAAAGGCGGCCAGACTCATTTGGGTTTGCCTGTATTTAACACGGTTAAAGAATCAGTAGAGCAATTGGGGGCCGAGGCCAGTATCGTTTTCGTGCCGCCGGCATTTGCTGCCGATTCGATAATGGAAGCCGCTGAAGCCGGGATCAAATATTGTGTGGCGATTACTGACGGTATTCCCACGCAGGATATGATGAAGGTTAAAAACTTTTTGCGCAGATTTCCTGTCGAGGAACGCATGGTTTTGACCGGACCGAATTGTGCGGGCACGATTAGCCCGGGTCGTGCGATGCTCGGCATAATGCCTGGACATATTTACATGCAGGGCAATGTCGGCATTGTCGGACGCTCAGGAACGCTGGGCTATGAAGCGGCGGATCAGATGAAGCGGTTGGGTATCGGTATTTCGACTTCGGTAGGCATTGGCGGTGACCCTATTAACGGCAGTTCACACCGGGACATTCTTGAAAAATTTGAACAGGATCCTGAAACCAAAGTGGTTTTGATGATTGGTGAAATCGGCGGCCCGCAAGAAGTAGACGCCGGGCATTTTGCTAAAGAATTCATGAGTAAACCCGTGGTAGCTTATATTGCCGGATTGACCGCACCTGAAGGACGCCGGATGGGGCATGCGGGTGCCATTATTTCTTCTGCAGGTGAGAGTGCGGCCGAAAAAGTCGCTATGCTAAGAGACTTGGGTGTGATTATTGCACCTACGCCTTCAGCGATGGGTGAAACCGTTGCCGCAATTTTGGCAAAATCGTAAAACCCAGAGGCTTTAAATTTATCGCCCACTTTAGCCACGTAAGTTATTCTGTTTTCGTTCCGTCAATGGTTTTTCTACAAATCATTGCCGGAACGACTGAAAATGTCAGTCAACGAGTTAAGATAGATTAACTACAGCCTTCCCGTATGTTTATACACTCATGAATAAACCCGTTATCTATGCACTTGATTTTGATGGTGTGCTCTGTGACAGTGCCGTCGAGACTGCAATAACCGGATGGAAAGCTGCCTTGCAGTTGTGGCCGGATATGTCGCCTGCGTTTCCTGAGCAGCGCTTGATTGATGAGTTTCGTAGAGTCAGACCCATTATTGAAACCGGTTTTGAGGCTATCCTGGTCATGCGCCTGCTTTATGAAGGTGGGTCCAGCGACTACATTTTTGAACATTTTGCTGAATTCAGACCGGCGCTTATCGAAAAATCCGGCCAATCGATAGACGGTTTAAAGCAGCTGTTTGGCGAAATCAGAGACGCCTGGATTCATGATAATTTGCCCGAATGGCTAACCTATAATCCTTTGTTTCCGGGTATTACTGAAAAATTGAGGAATCTTGAGAATCAGGGGCATTGGTTTATTGTCACGACTAAACAGGAACGGTTTGTGTCGCACATTTTAACGGCCAATCATATTTTTATTCCCGGCGACCGAATTTTTGGCCTGGACCGCAATAAAATCAAAGAAGATATTCTGATTGATCTGGTCAATTATTTCCCTGATGCGTCTATGCACTTCATAGAAGACAGATTAATCGCGTTACTGAATGTCCAGAAAAATCCGCAATTGAAAAACGTTAAGTTATTGCTGGCTACCTGGGGTTATAACACTGAGCAGGATAGAGATGACGCAGGACGTAGGGGAATAGAGTTGCTGCCTATAGAAAATTTCATCATTTAGAATTTGTTGGGACCAACCGCAACCTAAACGATGCATCACCTTTGATTTATGGCTCCGCTGAATAGTTATACCTTTCGCACTTCAAATTTCGGCAGCGCCTAAGGCGGCAGCGGGTTGTTCGGCAAAGGCTATGCAAGCATGGATGCTGGCATAGAGCCTACATGGATGGTTTTACGGCGTCCTTTGACGGGCACCCCGGTGCCGAATTTCGATCTACGATGGGTATGTCTTTCTATTGACTTTTTGTATCTGCTCACCGCCTCCAATTTTAGTGGGTGTAGGTGGTTGATTGAAAAGGCTTCTGCAACAGGGATGTTGCAGAGAGCTACAGGGACGTATTGATGCGTCCTTTGAAATCAAGTACCTACACCTTTAATTCAAAGCGGGCGAGTAGTTACGACTTTTTAAGCTAAGTCTTCCCTGTATTTCCCAGTTTGATATTTTCAGCGTCATTTTGGGCTGGGAAAAACCTTTCTAGGAACGCCGTAAACCCTCAGAGGGGGCTTGGCAGCAGCATTCCTGATGCCGACATCCTCAAAAAGCTTCCCCCAGCGCTTTTTCCCTTCATATTGATAATTGCTGGAGTCTTCCTCTGTTTGTTTTAATATCAAAACTTTGTGGTAACCTGACACAGATAAAACTTGCTTCGGGTCTAATCAATTCATGTTTACCAATACCTTACCGATTATATTTTCATCCAGCCAGCTGATAGGCCCGTTGGAGTTTTTTATCATCTTTAGTACTTTATTCGGGATCATTTTTATCAGTGCTCCGTTTTCCGAACCGGATTGGGAGATGCCGGACGTTAAATCCTTTAGCCTGTATCAATATCTGCTCGCTATCTGGAATGGCGCGCTAGGCTTGAATAAGCTGTTCTGGCCTTTTTTCATTGTTTTTAATGCGGGTCTTTACGGGGCTGATGCACTGGTTCAGTCGGGAATGATCAGTGTTTCCAGTTGGTCAAATATTCATGTCATGATGCTGGGCCCGGTTTTATGGTGGACTCTGGGTGTCTGGAGAGGTTCTTCTCATTCGAATTCAAGGCTTTGGATTGCGTTGGCAAGGTTGATGGTCGTGTCCGCTTATATTGAATACGTGATGCGGTTTTATATCAGCAAGGCGCTACCGCGGCTTTTTTTCAATTGTGAAGAATTATTGATGGACTATTTTCAGTGTTTTTAATCTGAATACTGCCGTGAAACGCTTGTTTTTTGCGCTATGGCCGGATGAATCAGTACGCGAACAGTGTACGGGCCTGATCAACAAGCTGGATTCATCATCAATGAAGTTTGTAAACGCTGGAAATTTGCACGTTACTGTCTGCTTTTTAGGTTCGGTCAATAGCAATTGCGAGGTAGCTTTAATGGCTTCAGCATCAGATATTGTCATGCAACCGGCCAGTCTGACCTTTGATCAACTGAGTTTTTGGAAGGCGCCCAAAGTCCTTTGTTTAACCAGTTCCCAGAGCGATTCGGGGGCGTCTAGTTTAGCGGACGAAATCTCCGCTTTGGCTCGCAGCTTGGGGATTAGGCTGGATGAAAGACCTTATTTGCCGCATGTGACTTTAGCCAGAGGGGTGAAAGATAAAGTGGAAATAGGCTTTGACCCGATTGTATGGGTTAGCCATTCATTTTGTCTGGTTCAATCCTGCTCGACTGAGTCTGGCGTTGAGTACCGGGTGCTTAAGTGCTGGCCTGCTCCGACTTCAGTCGGTTAAGTCTTGACTGATAGCTGTTTGACTTCGCTGATGAGGCTACCTTCCGCTAAACGGGTATGTATCCGGTCTCCTTCATTAAGTTGAGTTGAGCTGCTGATTACTTTTCCCGTTTTGATTTCTGTTACCAGAGCGTAACCTCGGCTCAGCGTTGCCAAAGGGCTATACGCATGCAAGTTTTGGCCTGCCTGAATAAGACGCTGGGTCAGCCGTTCCAATTTAACGCTTAAAGCCGCTGACAGGCGCTGATCTGAATGAGCCAGTCTCATTTTTAGTGTATTGACGCGATTGGAGGGCAGTTGTTGATTGAGTTTTGCCGATTGAACGGCCAATGAACTTTTGTGATGATTGATCAGGCGGCCTATGGCTCGGACCATTCTGAGTTCCATTTCGTCAACTCGTTGAGCATTGCGGACCAGCTTTTGTCCAGGGTGTTGTTGCTCCAGACGTTTGACTAACCAATCCATTTTTTGCTGTTTTTGCGCTAATTGACGAGACAGTTGCTGCTGTAATTTCAATGCGTACGACTGGAACATCGTTTGCCATTCGCGCTGATCGGGAACGGCGTGTTCTGCGGCAGCGGAGGGAGTAGCCGCTCTTAAATCTGATACAAAGTCGGCGATGGTAAAATCGATCTCATGCCCTATTCCGGAAATGACGGGAATGGGACAGGCGAAAATGGCTCTGGCCACTATTTCTTCATTGAAAGCCCATAAATCTTCAAGCGAGCCCCCGCCTCTAGCTAAGATGATGACATCACAATCGCCACTCGCAGCTGCCGTATTCAGGGCTTTGGTGATCTCGTATTTTGCGTTGTCTCCTTGTACGGCTGTCGGATAGATAACGACAGGTACCGCCCGGAATCGCCTTTTAAGAACGGTCAGCACATCTCTGATTGCAGCGCCTGTGGGCGATGTGATTACGCCAATAGTTGAGGGGAGCAAAGGGATTGATTTTTTATAGCGGGTGTCAAATAATCCCTCTTGTCCCAGTTTGAATTTAAGTGCTTCAAAGGCTCTTCGCAGCGCGCCGTCGCCTATCTCTTCAAGTTCGTCAACAACCAGCTGATAATCGCCCCGGGGTTCGTATAAAGTGACTTGTGCCCGGGCAATAACCTGCATCCCGTTGCCCGGTTTAAAATGGGTCCGGCGATGCTGAGAACGGAACATCGCGCAACGAACCTGAGCCTGGCTATCTTTTAGCGTGAAATAAATATGGCCTGAAGAGGGCGTCGTCAGGTTCGATATTTCACCCTCAACGCGAACACTTAAAAAATGCTCATTAAGTAAGCGTTTACTTTCACTGTTTAACTGTGAAACAGTTAATATTTCCTGATCGAAGTCGGTAGTATCTTTAATCATTAGTGAGGATTATCTTTTTTTTGTTAAGTCACTATTAATTTTGCGATGGGCATTATATGCGCCACGTTGATATCAATAAGGAATATTTATGAAACGAGTCAGATTGATTGCTTTTCTTTTCTGCAGTTTATGGGCTATATCCAGTTTTGCGGATTACGGTGGAACCCTGCCCCCCTCTCAAAAAGACGATAATTTTCTAAATCAGTTTGCTGCCAGAAAACAACTGCAACAAAAGAAAATTGAAAAAGCGTACAAAAAGGGTTTGATCACGCGCCAGGACTTGAGGGATTTATCGCGAGGCCAAGCCAAACTGGCACAATTGGAGCAGCGATTTAAAGCGGATGGCCAGTTGAGCCTGAAGGAAAAACACGTTCTATCCAATAAACTCGATATGCTGAATCAAAAACTCACTACTTACCGGTATTATTCGTCTTACCAAGCGGTAAAACCCCGTTCATTTGCAGAGACCAGCGGAGATACAGTGACTGTTCCTGCCAGGAATGAGCCTTATAGAGGAATAAATCCACCGCCGATGTTGGAAGGTTTCAAAATGAAATAGTTTCACATTGTCAGCGTGAAGTTAACGTTTTATTAGCTTTTAAGCTTATTTTCCCGCTCTATGAGTTGCATGTACTTTTGAATGGTTGATTCCATGGCGTTTGAAACCCCTAGTAACTTGCAACCAATCTTTTGAATTTTATCGGGTTTATCATTGTTTACCGGATTGCAGCTGGATATTTCCAAAGAGACCTTAATTTCCCCTATGTTTTCCAGAACAAGCGTTACGTTGTCGTACTGAGTTCCCGGAGTCCACAAATGATTATATTCACAGGTGTCGTCTAAAAATGAAACGCCGGATATGCTGAGATCGAAAATGCGTAATTGTATGATTTCTTCAGTTTCCAGGCTTAAATTAATAAAGCTTTGTTTAGATAGCGGCGACTTGACGCGATAAAATCGCCTCCGTTGGAACCAGAAAAGCTTTTCCGGTAACGGCATTGCGAAGACCACTTCCCCTTTTAGTTTGACTGGTTTGATTTTTTTTCCTTCGAATCTGACACGAATACCCGAAAAATTGCATTTAAATTCAATGTCAGAAGAAAGCGGCAGCTGTTTATTCAAATAATCCTTAGGCCCGTAATCAAAAAATAAAATCCCTTTTTCGGTATCTATTTCGATCAAGGTGGTTAAAAACGATTCATTATTTCCGAATTGAACAGTGATCAATGTTTTCTGTTTGAGCAAAAGCGTCAGATTACTAATGATCTGCTGTTTGCCCTTAAGAAGATACGCAATTTCATTTTCCATGGAAACGTTATACTTTATTTTAATTATTGGTTTTATAAGATAATCTTCATTTTATTCTAACAAGGAAATTCAAATTGACAGCCTGGTTTTTTCTATTTGCGGCCGGTTTTGCCGAAATCATCTTCGTATTAAGCTTAAAATTCAGCATGGGTTTTACCAAGCTGATACCCAGTTTAATGACGCTCGTTTTTGGTGCGGGAAGTTTTTATTTGTTGACGGTTGCTATTAAAACGTTACCCCTGGGAACTGCCTATGCCGTTTGGACCGGCATGGGACTCGTCGGTGTCGCCATCCTTGGTATTGTCATTTTCAAAGAATCTGCGGATGTCCCCAGGCTCATTTCACTGGTGCTGGTGCTCGCAGGTATTGTGGGTCTTAAATTAACGGATATTTCTCACTAATTATGCTGCATCTGGTTTTTGAATCTTCGCCAGAGCCAATAGTTCTGGAAAGAATCGATAAAGGGGATGACGTTGTTTTTATCGGGATGTCGGTACAAAGGTTGATAAGTCAGGCTTTTAAGGAAAAAATCAGAGGTTTGAGTAAGGAAATTAAATGGTATGCCTTACAAGACGCGTTGCTGATACACGGCATTCAACCATCTGAATTTCCCGATAATATCGAAGTTATCGGCTACCTCGATTTGATCCGTTTAACGACCGTCAATGAGGTGATTCATTCATGGTCTTGATTGTTCATGGGGTGTCCCTTGAGACCACGGATCAAGGTTTTTTAGTGGATATGACCCAGTGGAACGAGGATGTCGCGAACCAACTGGCACAACTGGACAATATTGAATTAACGTCCGAGCATTGGGAAATTTTAGGGTTTATCAGGGATTATTATAACCGTTACAAGCATTTGCCCAACGCGCGCATGTTTACAAAGGCAATTGCTAAGCAGTTAGGTGAACAAAAGGGAAATAGCCGTTATTTACACCGGTTATTCCCGGATGGTCCACTGAAAACTGCTTGCAAACTGGCGGGTTTGCCTAAACCGCCAACCTGTTTGTAGCATCAGCCTTCCTTAAATTTATGAATGAGACGCCGCTCCTTTTTGTTGGGTTTATGCGGTCTATCGTAATGGGGAAACAGCGATTGCTCTTCTTTTTGTTGAATAATTAGAGCCTGACGGCGGCTTTTACTTTCTTCTGATTCCTCATAGAGTAATGCAGCTTCCGGCGCAGGACGTCTTTGGTTGTTAAGGCTTTTTACGACAATATCCCAACGGTATTGATCTTTCATTATTTCCAGCCGAACCCCCACGCCAATCTCCTTGCCAGGTTTTGCCCGTTGATTATTCAGGTGCACTTTTCCGCCGGCTATGGCTTCTGCAGCCAGTTTGCGGGTTTTAAAAAAACGAGCAGCCCAAAGCCATTTATCTAGCCGGATTGAGGTGAGGGCTTCCATTTACTGGGATGCTTGCCAGGCCTGGTAGCCGCCGGCAAGACTCACGGCTTTTTCATAGCCCATCTTCAGCAGATTTTCAGTGGCCAGCGCAGCACGTCCGCCCGTCTGGCAATAAACCAGGATATCTGCATCCTGTTTGTTTTTGAAATCCGGGTGATTTTCAATTCTAAATTCCAGAATGCCTCTAGAAATATTGATGGCATCAGGCAAGGCGCCATTAATAAATTCAGCCGGCGTTCTGACATCTAACACAATGAATTTGGATAATACCTTTTTGGCGGTGGCTACATCAATTTCAGTGATGTTTTGTTTAGCGGCGGCAACTAGGTCTATAGCGGTCAATTTCATCAATAAGTCTCCGTTCAAATTCTAACAATGTTAGCAATAATCATTGTTTGTAGACCAGGGTTTTTTGGACTGAGCGGCTTTAAAATGGAGGCCGAGCTATCAAAAATTTGCCCATCAAGTCGGGTTACAATCGGGTAGAATCCTATTTTTGGTTTAACGATAGGACGGCTACTGTGAATTTAGAGAAAGTTATTTTCGGTTTCTTCATCGTTTTGTCTTTAACGTTGAATTTTGGCTTTTTTCTTGGGGAGATCAATAATCCTGACCATCACAACGTTTTAGAGTTGTTTATTGTGATTGTTGTTAACTTCATTGCAACGGTTTTAAAGCTGGGTGATCGATCGCAAATTGGAGCGGTATTGTTGTCAACAAGTCTGGTTGCTGATCTCGAGCTGATTGCAGCTGCCACTTATTGGACGGTCGCCGTTCATGTCACCGAAACAGGAATGACCCCCGATGTGATGGTCACCATTATTTCGTTAAGTGGCGGCGCGTTGTTGGCCAATGTCATTTCTGTTGTAATCCTGGTCTCAGAGACGCTGATGTCTCGGCTTTAAATTACTGTTTCACTGAGGTTGTCATGGCTGAATCAATCGATCTCAATCGGGTAAGCTTCATTGTCATGCGTGAAATGCGCAGTCCGATCATCGCCTTAATTGTGGTTTATGCGATCTCTATTCTGGTCATGGTTTCTATTCCCGGACCGGTCATAGAGGGTAAAACGCATAACATGAGCATATTTCATGCGCTTTACTTCATGACATATACCGCGACGACGACCGGATTTGGTGAAATCCCCTATGAGTTTAATAATGCCCAACGGTTTTGGGCAATGGCTTGTCTGTATGTCAGTGTTATTACCTGGTTTTATGCAATAGGCAGCATAGTCCGGTTATTTCAAAACCCTTTTTTTGTCAGGGCGCTGGAAGAGCGGCAATTTACAAAAGCGGTCAAGCGCATTTCCGGGCCGTTTTTTATAGTCTGCGGATTTGGTGATACAGGCAGCCTGTTGGCTCGTGGGCTCAGTGATCATGGCTTTCCAGCCGTCATCATAGATGATAATGAAGAGCGGATTAAGACACTGAAACTACGTGATTACCGCGTGGCCATGTCCGGATTTTGCGCCGATGCCAGTGTGCCGAAACATCTGTTGGAGGCCGGTGTTCAGCATCCCAATTGTAAAGCCGTAGTGGCTATTACGAATTGTGAGGAGACCAATTTAAAAATTGCAGCGCTGGCGCGGTTGCTGAATCCAGGAATTGGTATTATCGCCATGTCAAAGGTTGAAGTATTTGAAGAAACCTTGGCAACTTTGGGCGGTGAGGTGCATGTGGTCGATCCGTTTAAAACCTTTGCCAAAGTCCTGGGTTCTGCACTAAAACACCCGGAATATACAGGACTGAGCCAATGGCTGGCCAAAGAGCCGGGTGCAACCCTGAATAAATTTTGCGCACCTCCAATGGGGCATTGGATCATTTGCGGGTACGGCAGAATGGGGCATGAAGTCAATCGTGTGCTGACGCTGCATGGGATTGATACGACCGTTATCGACCCTCATGAAGCAACCGGTTCCGAATCACCTGCTCAATATATTGTGGGTAGGACGACGGCAAAAACCCTTGTCAAAGCAAGAGTCGATCAAGCCGTTGGCATTCTGGCCGGTACTGATGATGATGGGCATAATCTGGGTATCTTGTTAAATGCCAGAAATCTTAATCCCGGTTTGTTTTCATTGGTCCGGCAAAATCGTCATGAGAACCGGCTTGCTTTTGCCGCGGCCAATATTGATTTGATCATGCAGCCGACAATGGTAACGTCCAGACGTATACTTTTTTTGCTGATCGCTCCTTTGTTGAAACCTTTTTTTGCTTATCTTGTGGCCGATGAACCCGATCGTCAGCAAGAGTTACTGGCCGTTATCCAGCGGTTAAATGACAAAATTGGGGTCAGGCAACCGCATCTGCAAACCATCTTCATTAACGAGAATTCCAGTCATGCAGCTTTAAAGTATTTGGCAGACGGAAATTCGCTGAGATTGGGCCATTTAATCAGGCATCCTGATGACTTAACTAAACAGTTACCTATTGTTGTTTTGATAATCAAATCCGGTGATACACTCATTCCACTGCCTTCAGATGATTATCAGCTTAAATCAGGCGATCAACTGCTTCTGTGCGGCACGCAGTCAGCTGTAAGGCTATTGAATGCAACACTCAATAATGAGTACACCCTGGCCTTTGTGCAAAGTGGTCAAATCCTTCCCAGAGGCTATGTTATGCAATGGTTTGCGCGCAGACAGATATTTACGATTCAAAATTAACGATGTTTTTAACGGGGCGGATTAAATCAGGATTGGGAGTCAGTTCGGGATTCTAAAAACAAAAGACCACTGGGTGTAGGTGCTTGATTTCAAAGGACGCATTAACACGACCCTGTAGCTCCCTGCAACATCCCTGTTGCAGAAGCCTTTTCAATCAACCACCTACACCCAATAAAATGGGAAGGGGTGAGTCGATGCCTATAGAGAAACATTTAAAAACTTTGCTGTAAGACCATAAGCATTTATACTTTGCGCCTTTTTGCTACGCTTACAACACTATGAAAATCAACGCAATCTATCCCGGAACATTTGACCCGGTTACCAATGGTCATCTGGATTTGATTGCCAGAGCCGCTAAGCTTTACGATCAGGTCATCGTTGCTGTGGCCGAAAACAATAACAAATCACCTTTGTTTTCCATTGAAGAGCGTGTTGCACTGGCGCGTGCGGTCACGAGTGATTTTGCCAATGTGAATGTTATCGGATTTGATAATCTGCTGGTGGATTGTGCCAAGGAACAAGGTGCTCACGTTATTTTACGAGGCCTGCGGGCGGTATCTGATTTTGAGTACGAATTTCAGCTGGCCGGTATGAATCGGAGGCTTTCTCCCGATCTGGAAACTGTTTTTCTGACGCCCGCCGAACAATATGAATTTATTTCATCCAGCATGATCAGAGAAATTGCCAGATTGAAGGGCAATGTCTCTAGTTTTGTTCCTGATGTGGTTTTAAACGGTCTAATCAAAAAATTTAGCTAGGAGTCTTTGTGGCGCTGATTATTCAAGACGAATGCATTAATTGCGATGTGTGTGAGCCCGAGTGCCCCAACGGTGCTATTTCTCAGGGCGAAGATATTTATGTAATCGATCCTGCTCTGTGTACGGAGTGCGTCGGTCATCATGGTCTGCCTCAGTGTATCGAGGTGTGTCCGGTGGATTGCATCGACAAAGATCCTATGCATGTCGAGAGTCACGATAGTTTGTATCAAAAATATCTAAAGCTCACCCAGTAGCTTGATGCTGCCAGAAAACGATCGTTCAGACCTAATGAAGACGGATTATTAGAAATTGTTACAGTGAGCAAGCCAATCCAGACTGTCGAATGTCGATGAGGTGGGTCTGTATTCGGCGCCAACCCAACCGGAATACCCTGATTCTGTAATGGCGGAAAATACCTCGTTAAAATCGATTTCTCCGGTGCCGGGCTGTCTCCTGCCCGGGCAATCGGCAAATTGAATATGACCGATTTTGTGACCGTTCAGATGAATGAACCTTGCCACATTTTCCCCCATACGTTGCATATGATAAATGTCGTATTGCATGAACAGATCAGGGTGGTCGAGTTCTGCCATAATCTCCAACATCTGTTTGCCGCTGTGAATGATAAATCCGGGCATGTCGAAGGTGTTGATGGCTTCAAAGACGGTTTTAACGCCCAACGGTGCAAAAGTCGTTACGGCGAGTGACAAGTTGATTTTGAAGACGGTCAGGTAAGCGTCGATACGGCTGACATCATGGCAACAGCCGGGTAAGACATTGATGGCTTCCGGCTTTAAAACGTTGATGTACTCGGCTGTTTGAGCTAAAGCCTGCCTGAATGCCTGCGCTTTTTCCGGAACGGCAGCCAAGCCTTCTCCGCCTTGCAGTAAATCGTCGGTCGCAACATTGAACAGAATCAGTTTTAAGCCATTATTGACCAGTTCGGCTTGAATAGTTTCCGGTGTTTCTTCGTAAGGAAACTGGATTTCTACGGCTGAAAAACCGCTGTTTTTCGCCGCTTTGAAGCGTTCAAGTAAAGGCAGTTCTGTAAAAAGCAGGCTTAAATTGGCGGCAAATTGCATTAGCGTTGGCTGTAAAGCTTTATCAGAGTTGATGGATCTTGATCCAGGAAGCCATGGCTGCCGTGCAGTTGCATCAATTGCGCTGCCAGCCCGGACATCGGTGTGGCATGACCTTGCCTGGATGCAATATCAATTGCCATATTAAGGTCTTTTAACAGGGTTTTAACCCGCCATTTGACCGGCTCGAAGGTTTCGTTCGCCATCTCGGGTCCGACGATCTGCAAAGGTTTTGAGTCGGCAAAACCACCGGCCAACGCTTCCGGAATCCGGGCCGCATCAACGCCAGCCGATTTCGCCAAAGCCATCATCTCAGCGATGACCAGTACATTGCAGCTGACGATCATTTGATTACAAATTTTGGTCACTTGACCGCTGCCGGTTTCGCCCATGTGGGTGAGTTGCTGATACAGAGGTTTCAAGACTTCACGAGCTATTGCTACCGCGTCGTTACTGCCGCCTGCCATAATCGCCAGACTGCCTTGCTCGGCGCCTGCAACGCCGCCGGACACCGGCGCATCGACCCATTGTATGCCGCAGTATTGTTCAACCCGGGAAGCGAGTTCGCGTGTTGTTTCAGGATGTATGCTGGACAAATCAATAATCAGCTGACCTTGTCGGCCGCAAGGAAGAATGTGTTGGTTTACAACTGTTTCTACAGCCGCAGTATCAGCAAGACATAGGATCATGATATCGGATGCCTCGATTAACACGCCGCTGTCAGCAAAGGCAACCGCGCCAGCGTCGACGACAGGGGTCAGTTTCTCCGGAGTGCGATTCCAGACATTGACTTTAAAACCGGCATTTAATAAACGTAAAGTGAGCGGTTTGCCCATGAGTCCTATGCCGATAAAACCCAGTGTATATTTTTGTTGGGGCATAACTATCTATCCTGATGAATACGAAAGTCTTAAAAATTTGAGCTACGTGAGTCAGTTCTCTTTGATGTATACCTTTCGCACTTCAAATTTCGGCAGTGCTTAAGGAGGCAACGGGTTGTTCGGCAAATGCTTTGCCTGCATGGATGTATTTACGGCGTCCTTTGAAGGGCACCCCGGTGCCGAATTTCGATCTACGATGGGTATAATAAACAAATCATATCATTCATTTTATCAACTGTATGGCTGATAAAAGGTCCGGTTTCAGGAGCCGATGCGACATGTTCGAAAAAAAGATAATACTAGACATTACCTGGGTTAAGTCTGCTGTTTCGCAAAGCCGGACGATAAAAAAACGGTTTACTGGAAAAATAGGTGTGCTTGTTTTTGCCCTGTTTGGGTTTATCGTTTTAGGCTGGCAGCCAGTTGTTTACGCCAAGACTTCAAATTTGGCGATAGCCAGCGCTCATCCTTTGGCAACCCAGGCCGGAATGGAAGTGATCGATCAGGGAGGTAATGCGTTTGATGCAGCGGTTGCCGTCAGTGCTGCATTGGCCGTCGTTGAGCCTTCGGGTTCAGGCTTGGGCGGCGGCGGTTTCTGGTTGTTACATAGAGCCCGTGACGGCTTTGAAACGATGCTGGACGGACGTGAAAAAGCGCCTATGGCTGCGCATAAAGCGATGTTTCTGGATAAAGGCGGCAAAATAATTCCAGGCTTGTCCATCACGGGCCCCCTCTCGGCAGGTATTCCGGGGGTGCCCGCTGCATTGGCTCATTTGGCGGAACATTATGGTCAACTGCCTTTGTCTGAATCTTTAAAACCTGCTATTCGGTATGCCCGGGAAGGGTTTCCGGTCGGCGATAAATACCGTAAGTTGGTGTCGTTTAGGCTTAAGGAATTACAAAAATCGGAAACGGCAGCGGAAATTTTTCTGGACCGGGGGCAATTGCCTGAAAAAGGCTGGATTTTAAGACAGCTGGAATTGGCGGCTACATTGGAAAGATTGGCGCAATTTGGGAGAGATGGCTTTTATTCAGGCGTAATTGCAGAAAAATTACTTGATTCGGTAAAATCCAGTGGCGGTATTTGGCAGCAAGACGATCTGAATAATTACCGGGTCATTGAACGGGCGCCCGTGCGAGGCAGTTTTCATGGTCTACGCATTACCAGCGCATCACTGCCGTCATCGGGCGGAATAGGGCTCATTGAGTCGTTAAATATTTTAAGTGAATACGATTTGGCCAAGGTCGATTCAGCGACAAGAAAACATTTGATTGTTGAAGCGATGCGTCGCAGTTACAGGGATAGGGCCATGTATTTGGGTGATCCTGACTTTGTCGATGCGCCGGTCGCTCGTTTGATCAATCCGGACTATGCCGCGGGACTTAGGGTTTCGCTCAGACCGGATAAAGCCTTGGCTAGCAGCTTCCTTGCCGGTGAAATGACCGGTCAATCAGGCGGCGACAATACGACACATTTCTCAATTATTGATGCGGAAGGCAATCGGGTGGCGGCGACGCTCAGCATAAATTATCCTTTCGGTGCTGCTTTTGTGGCGAACGGAACCGGCGTTTTACTGAATGATGAAATGGATGATTTTGTCAGTTTGCCGGGCGCCATGAATGTTTATGGTCTGGTGGGCGGCGCAGCTAATGCCATTGAACCCGGCAAACGCATGTTGTCGAGTATGGCGCCTTCATTTGTCGAAGACGAGCAGCGAGTGGCTGTGATAGGCACGCCGGGCGGGAGCCGTATCATTTCCATGGTGTTGCTGGCGGTGCTGGATATTGCGGAGGGTAAAAGGCCCATGTCCTGGGTCAGTGTACCTCGCTTTCATCACCAATATCTGCCGGATGTCATTCAATACGAAGCCGGTGGCTTGAGTTCGACTGAAATTGAAGGCTTGACTCGGCTAGGGCATGCTGTAAAGCAAACACCTTATCAGTATGGTGATATGCAGGTCGTACAATTTGATAAAGGTACCCGGCAATTTGATGCGGCCAGCGATCCGCGCGGCGAGGGTTTGGCGTTGACCCGTAACGAATGAGTCTGGTTTTGACAGATTCCGCAGTGGATCTGTGGCAGGTGACCTTACAGTCAACTGAAGTTGTCGATCCTTATTATTTGTCGATTCTGGATGAGGCTCAGCGCGCCAATCTGCTGAATTTTAAGCAGCCGTGCCTCAGGGCAAACTATGCACAAATGCAGGCCATTCGGCGGCAAATTTTGGCGCAGTATTTGGATGAAGCTCCTGATGCTCTTAAATTCGGAAAAGGACAATACGGTAAACCTTTTTTGGAAAACGATCCGGAGCTGGCGTTTAATGTATCGCATTCGGCTAACTGTTTTGTCGTCGCAGTATCTCGGGATTGTGATGTAGGCGTGGACGTCGAAGTGATCAAATCCAGAAATAATCTGCAGGGTTTGGTCAGTCGATGTTTTGCATCAGAAGAGCAAGCTTATTGGCAGGCCCTGAGTCAAGATCAACAATTGCTTGAGTTTTACCGGTTATGGACGGGCAAGGAGGCGTTTGTCAAGGCGGTAGGTCGGGGCATTGCGTTAGGTCTTGATCGTTGTGTTATTGATACGCAGCAGCCGTTTCAGTGGTTGCGTTTACCTGACCCATACGGATCCGTTCTTCAATGGCAGATTGCAGCTGTTGATTTGGAAGATCAACAGGTTTGTTGTTCGCTAGTTCATAACAAGCAGCACGTTACCATCAACTTTAGGCAATGGTTATGATAAGCCTTAATTTCAGACAAGTAGTACCCTTGCGTTGTTTAGCTAGCCTTATGTCGCTTGCGACTTTGGTTTTGGTTTTTAAAAGCGTTGGCGCAGATGACTATAAACCAGCCCTTCTTGGTGAGGGAATTGTAACTTTTGAAACTCAGGGGCGTTTGCTGGAAGTGGAAGTGGCAGCCAGTGAAGAAGCCAGGGCCAGGGGATTGATGTTCAGGGAAGATTTGGAGGCTGATAAAGGCATGTTGTTTGTGTTTTCTGACGACCAGCTACGCGGTGTTTGGATGAAAAACACCTTGTTGCCGCTGGATATTCTGTTTATTTCAAAAGAGGGCAGGGTCGTCTCGCTGCTGCCTCATGTATCCCCGTGTATCAATGAAGACTGTGATGTCTATGATTCCGGTCTTCCCGCGCGTTACATGCTGGAGGTTAATGCCGGTTATGCCGCGCGTTGGAATATCAGGCAAGGTGATCCGGTGCGGGTAACCATTAAACAATAATTACCGTCGATGTTGCAAAGCATTGTCTGGTCACAGCAATTCTCAATTTGAAGGAGAAACGGGCTGGTGGAAGCTTTTTGAGGATGTCGGCTACAGGGCAGATTTTTATTCCGGACAAAATCTGCATTTCCACCGTCCTTGGCGGTCAGATGCCGCTGTGAAGCCCCCATGAAAGGGTTTACGGCGTTCCTCGAAAGGCTTTCCCAGCCCAAAATGAGCTGAAAATATCAAACTGGGAAATACTGGTCTGGTCAAGGCTGTTTGGGTTTTGAAAAGTCTGGTTTATCGTATCTGCTCACCCCTTCCCATTTTATTGGGTGTAGGTGGTTGATTGAAAAGGCTTCTGCAACAGGGATGTTGCAGCGAGCTACAGGGACGTATTGATGCGTCCTTTGAAATCAAGCACCTACACCCTTAATTCAAAGCGGGCGAGTAGTTACGGTTAATCAATTATGACAGTATCAACGGCACTTCGCGGGCTTGTTGTTCAATGATCCTGTAGCCGCGCATTTCGAGAACGCCTTTGGTGTTCAGTGAAATGATCAAATTGAGGGTATCGGGATAAGCCGCCATCGCCAGATCAGTTGCAGAAGGTTGCGCTGGCGCTTTAGGATGAGAATGATAAATCGCAAACAATTCCTCGCCTTTTTCTCGTATGTTCTGCATCGCATTAATTTGCTGCCCCGGTTCCATAAGAAATTTATCGGCAGGGTGTTCGGCCGCATTCGCAATGGGATAACATTGATGGGCCATGCCCTGGTAGCTGCTGATAAGACCGCATATCTCGGCATCTGGCGAGAGTTGCGCCAAATGCAGCAACTGGTTGGTAATTTTACGTGGAATAGCAATTTCTGGGGGTTGCATAGTTTCAAAACCTAATTAAGTGAAGAGTGATCGGTGATCAAGACTGCCATTGTCCATAAGTCAACCGTGGGTGGCCCGATAAATCCCGGAAAGTTTGAATATTTTGGAAATGAAATTCACGAAAAATAGTCTGAACTTCATTGTGCTGATTATAGCCATGCTCGATCAGTAAATGGCCTTGTGGTTGCAGATGTTTTCGTGCATTGCCGGCAATCTGTTCGATATCACCAAGCCCGCGGTTAGCGGCAATCAATGCATTTTGAGGCTCGAATCTGACGTCTCCCGTCAAAAGATGCGGGTCTTCCGGTGCAATGTAAGGCGGATTGCTGACAACAAGATCAAATGCGCGGTCTTTTATCTGATCGAACCAATGGCTCTGGATGAAAGTAATATTTTCAGTTTGGTGGGTCCGTGCATTGCTTTGGGCTACTTTCAATGCGCCGCAGCTGGCATCGACTGCCGTGACCTCAATCAAAGGTCTTTCAGCAGCAAGCGTAATCGCGATAATGCCGGAGCCGGTGCCCAGGTCAATGACATTGAATGGTTGGATTTGCGGGATCAAAGTTAATGCCACTTCAATCAATAACTCGGTTTCGGGTCTGGGTATCAAGACATCAGGGTTGACCGCGAAATCTCGTGACCAGAACTCACGTTGACCTGTCAGATAAGCGATCGGTATCCCTTCGCTACGCTTACCAACCAGATGATCAAAGCAGTCGGCTTGCTCGCCGCTAACTTCCCGTTCCGGCCAGGCTTTAAGATAGGAGCGATTTTTACCTAGGGTCAAACTTAACAGGATTTCCGCCTCAAGCTGAGGAGAATCTACTTCTGGTAGCAGTGTTTGTATGCCCTTGATTAGCAGGTTTTTTATTGTAAGCATGCGCGACTTATTCTTCGCCCAGTTGTGTCAATAGCTTGGCCTGATGTTCGTTAATCAAAGGTTCAATGACTTGTTCCATCGAGCCTTGCATGATTTCATCGAGTTTATAAAGCGTCAAATTGATCCTATGGTCGGTCATGCGGCCTTGAGGAAAGTTGTAGGTGCGTATGCGTTCTGAACGGTCGCCGCTACCTACCTGCAGTTTTCGGTTTTGTGCCTGCTCTGATTGCTGTTTTTCCTGCTCGGCGGCCAGTAGTCGTGATTGCAGCAGCGACATGGCTCGGGCGCGGTTTTTATGTTGTGAACGTTCGTCCTGGCATTCGACCACTACGCCGCTGGGGATATGGGTAATCCGTATGGCCGATTCGGTTTTATTGATGTGCTGACCGCCTGCACCGGAAGAACGGTAGGTGTCTACGCGCAAATCCGCGGGATTGATGTCGATAGCATCAACTTCTTCTGCTTCAGGCATCACCGCAACAGTACACGCGGAGGTATGCACCCGGCCTTGCGATTCGGTTTCAGGAACCCGTTGAACGCGATGTGCACCGGATTCGAATTTTAATTGTGAGTAGACGTCCTGTCCTGAAACGCGCAGCACGATTTCTTTGTAACCACCGTGATCTCCGGGGCTTTCGCTGATCGATTCGGTTTTCCAGCCTTTTTTTTCTGCAAAACGTTGATACATCCGGGCCAGATCGCCTGAAAAAATGGCGGCTTCATCGCCCCCCGTCCCGGCCCTTATTTCGAGGTAGATGTTGCGATTGTCATTGGGATCTTTGGGCAACAACAGAATTTGCAGCTCTTGTTCTATGGCGGCTTGTTGTTTATCAAGGGTTGATATTTCTTCTTTAGCCATTTCCCTTAGCTCAGGGTCACTGTCTTTGGCCATTTCATGAGCAGATTCGAGGTTTGCCAATGTTTCTTCGAAATGCTTATAACAATCAACAATAGGTTTGATCTGCGCATATTCCTGACTTAGCGAGCGAAATTTATTCTGGTTGCTTTGGGTTTCAGGTTGAGCAAGTAGGGCGGTAATTTCGTCAAAGCGTTCGCTGAGACTGTCAAGTCGGTTTGCTATGGATGGTTTCATTGAGTTGATGATAATTTAAAAATTTCACGCGCGGCCGCGATCAGATCGTGCCTTTCGTTTGCCCCTGCTTCTCTTATTTGAGCGCTTGGCGTGTGAATGAGTTTATTGGTCAGGCTATGAGCCAGACGATTGAGTGCTTCTTCGGCAGACAGGCCGTTATTCAGCATTTTTAGGGTTTTAAACAGGGCTTCGTCGCGGATCGATTCTGCCTGCAGGCGATAATCTCGGATCGTGTTTTGGGCGCCTTGAGCTCGAAGCCAGGATAAAAAATGTTCGACTTCCGTATCGATGATTTCTTCGGCTTGAAGCGCTGCTCGGCGGCGGTTGTCCATATTTTGGTCAATAGTATTCTGGAGATCATCGACGGTGTAAAGGTAAACATCTTTCAGTTGTTCCACTTCTGCTTCGATATCTCTTGGGACGGCAAGATCAACCATGAACATGGGCTTGTGTTTACGCTTTTTGATGGCGCTTTCTACACTCCCTTTGCCTAGGATAGGCAGTTGACTGGCGGTGGACGATACAACAATATCGGCTTCGGCCAAATGCGTAGGGAGTTCCGTCAACGAAATGGCATAGCCGTTATATCGGCTTGCCAGTGCGTGGGCTTTGTCAAAAGTACGGTTTGCGATAATGATTCTACCAATACCGTGTTGGCTGAGATGTCGCGCTGTTAATTCTATGGTTTCCCCGGCGCCTATTAAAATAGCGGTTTGTTCACTTAGCTTGTCAAAAATCTGCTGCGCAAGTTGAACCGCTGCAAATGCAATTGATACCGGGCTTGAGCCGATAGCTGTGTCTGTTCTTACTTTTTTGGCGGCTGAAAAAGTGTACTGGAATAACTTGCCTAGGTATTTGCCAAGCGTGCCGGCTTCTGAAGCCGCCTGGTAAGCCGTTTTCATTTGTCCCAAAATTTGAGGTTCACCTAATATCATAGAATCGAGTCCGCATGCGACGCGAAACATATGACGAATCAGTTGGCTGTCTTGGTGTATGTATAAGTAGGGGGCGAACTCGGCTGATTTAATGTTCCGATTATCAGCAACCCAGTCGATTAATAATTGTTTGTTTTCTGTGGGTGATTCGCAATAAAATTCCGTGCGGTTGCAGGTTGATAATATGGCGGCTTCGGAAATGCCATTTAATCGCCATAAATCTTGTAATGATGTTTCCAGTATATCGGCAGGAAAAGCCAATCGCTCGCGAATTGAAACCGGCGCTGTATTGTAATTGATTCCAACGGCTAGCAGTGTCATGAGTCAAAAGTATCAGGGGCTTAATGATTAATGGTTACGGACTGAACTTAGCTTTATCAGATGCGTCTCAGCGGTTACAAGCATAAGCCCATTGGCCGGGTAATTCTGAACATATGGGCTTAGAGAGGTATTTTAAAGAAATGTTGCGCGTTTATCCAAACGTTATAAATCAACTGTCAAGTTTGATCGCGTTTTCTGTTAATCTATTATGTAGATGTTGTCATGAAAAATCATAGGATATTTGTGTGTTGATCAATAAGTTGCTTGCAGTGCTGATGCTTGTTTATTTAAATGGCTGTTCGTCATTGTCAGAAAAAAATGGCACTGATTTGGAAGCGGCGGTTGGGGGAGATGGAATAACTCCCGAGGTCGATGCTTCAAAAACTGCGATTGATCCTGATGTTATGTATATGCTGCTTGCGGCCGAAATAGCCGGACAACGAGAGCAATTTGATGTGGCTCTGGAAGGCTATCTTGAGGCGGCAAAGCGTGTCAAAGACGTTAGACTGGCTGAGCGTGCGGCAAAAATTGCACTGTACACAAAGAATACAGAGAAAGCAGAGGAGGCAGTTGGATTATGGCTAAAGCAAGAGCCTAATAATTTAACGGCCAGGAAGATATCTTTGCTTGCGGCGCTTAGAAAGGAAGATAAAAAAATGGGTGTCACTGATGCGCTTGAAATACTCGAAAAAGACCCTGAAGGGTTCGATGGCACGCTCATGGAGTTGTTTAAGGCTTTAGGTCCTAAAGCAAATGCAGCATTTATCTACGATGTCATGGAGGAAGTCGCCATTCAGCAGCCGGATCAGGCATCTGTTTATTTTGTTCAGTCTATGCTGGCTATGCAGTTGAACAGTCATGTGCTGGCAGGGCAAAAGATAAAAAAAGCCTTGGATATTAATCCTGAATGGGACAAGGCTTTATTATTGGAAGCTCAAATTGCAGTCGTGTCTAATGACGTTGAGAAAGCTAAAAAGCTGCTCGCAAAATTGAGTAAGAAAGACTCTGAAAACGTTAAAGTAAGAAAATTACTGGCGCAGTTGCTGATTAAATCTTCAGATTACGAAGGGGCTGGGCAGATTTATCGTGAAATTATCGACATCAGCCCTGACGATGTTGAATCAAAGTTTTCTTTGGCTTTGGTTTATTTGCAGTTGGAACAAGACGATAAGGCTTCGAGCGTGTTCAAAGAATTGGTTTTGATTCCTGAATTCCAGGATCAGGCCGGTTTTTACCTGGGCCGAATAGCGGTCAGAGCAGAGCGCAATGAAGAGGGTTTGGTTTGGTTTGATAAGGTAACCAGCGGCCCTTTTAGTTTTGATGCTCGAATAGCAGCCATATCCCTTTTGATAAAGCAAGGAGAATTTGATTCAGCAAGTAAGCGGCTGGATGATTTGCCGAAAAAAACTACCGAGCAGAAGGTGCGTGGCATCTTGGTAAGGTCTGAGCTCTACAATGAGCAGAAACGTTACGAAGAAGCATTTCAGATGCTGAATGACGCCATACAGGAAATGCCAGAGCAAAAGGAGTTGCTATATACCCGGGCCTTGGTTGCTGAGCGGATGGGCAAGCTGGATATTCTTGAGCTGGATTTGAAAAGAATTTTAGTGAATCATCCTGATGATGTGAGCGCCTTAAATGCTCTGGGATATACGCTTGCAGATCAAACTACTCGCTACGTTGAGGCTCAGCAATACCTTGAAAGGGCTCTTAGTTTGCAGCCTGACGAGGCGGTTATTCTTGATAGTTACGGATGGCTGCAGTTTAAGCTGAATAATTTGACTAAAGCCTTAGAGTATTTGGAAAGGGCTTATGCGTTGCAGCCGGAAAATGAGATTGCCGCTCATTTGATTGAAGTTCTATGGGAATTAGGAAGAAAAAAAGAGGCAATCCGTTTATTTGACCAAGCGATTAAAAATGCTCCGGATGATGAGTATCTGCTTGATTTTAAGAAAAGAGTGTTAGATGTTCGGTGAGTATCTGAAGTCGACTTCAGGTCATGTTGGGAGGGTCATAATTTTATGCTCACTTATTCAGTCGGCTGGTTGCACGCTGAGTACTGTAAAGGATACGACTGATTATGTACTTTCTGACAGAAGTGCTTTAGAAAAGTTGAATTATTGGGACTTTGAAGGGCGTATCGCAGTAATTTTAAAAGATGACTCGTGGTCCGGATCGATGAGTTGGGCTCAGAGTGGCGAGCAGGGAGTTATTAAAATCTCAGGACCTCTGGGGCAAGGGGGGGTGGAAATCAAGATCAAGGAGGGCTATCTGAGTATTAATGACGGCGAGAACGTCATTGATTATTCTGATCAAGATGAGGCGTCGCTTGTTAATGAACTTGGCTTTTATGTGCCGATAAGGTCTTTGGTTTATTGGGTTCGAGGTTTGGCGGATCCGGATATTGATTACATTGAGACTGATCAAGGTTTTATGCAAAGTGGTTGGCAGGTTCTGTTTAAAGCCATGCAGAGAACGGAGGTTGGGTTGATGCCCCATAAGGTATATTTAACCAATCAGGCTGTTAGGCTTAAGTTAATTGTGGATCAGTGGGTTATAAATGAGTGAGACCGCTAAATTAGCTAGTAAGTGGGAAAGGCGCTGGCCGGCTCCGGCCAAGTTGAATTTGATGTTGCGAATTACTGGCCGTAGGGAAGATGGATATCACTTGTTGCAAACCGTTTTTCATTTTGTAGAACTATGTGACTGGATTGTTTTCACTCCCAGACCCGATGGCGAGGTCAGGTTAAAAAACACACTACCCAATGTTGCTGAAGACGATGATCTGACAGTCAGGGCTGCAAAATTACTTAAAAATGAAACAGGTTATGCCGGTGGGGTAACCATTGATATAGAAAAAAATCTGCCTATGGGCGGCGGCTTAGGGGGCGGTAGTTCCGATGCGGCAACCACATTGATTGTGTTGAATCATCTTTGGGAATTGGGATTGAGCCAGGAAAGGATGATGCAGATGGGCTTGCAGCTTGGTGCGGATGTGCCGGTTTTTGTGTTCGGAAAAAGTGCCTGGGCTGAAGGTGTGGGAGAAGTGCTCTCTGAAATAACTATCCCAGAATCCTGGTTTGTCATTATCAAGCCGGATTGCCATGTCAACACAAGAGAAATATTTTTATCAAAAGATTTGACAAGAGACAGTAAATCTATCAATATAAGCGACTTTCTTGCTGGGCAATATAACAATGATTGTCTGGAAACAGTTCGTAGGCTCTATCCTTCGGTAGGTATGTCTTTGCAGGACTTGTCTAGGTTTTCAGTAGGCAGGTTGACAGGGACGGGGGCATGTGTTTTTGCTCAATTTGAAACTAAAGATAAGGCAACGGATGCGTATTTAGCGTTAAAAGATAAATGGCGAGTACATCTTGCAAAAGGATTGAACAGTTCTCCATTGTACTTGAGTCTTTACGATTAAAGACAGCAAGTATTATCAAAATATTAATGGGCCGTCGCCAAGCGGTAAGGCACGGGGTTTTGATCTCCGCATACCAAGGTTCGAATCCTTGCGGCCCAGCCATATTGTCTATCATCAATTATCAAAGTTGGGAGTGCCGGAATGAGTGATGCATCGTTAATGGTGTTTTCCGGGAATGCCAATAGAGCGTTAGCGGAAGGTATCGTTAAAAAGCTCAGTATGCGTCTAGGAATGGCTACGGTAGGCAGGTTTAGTGATGGAGAAGTTGCGGTCGAGGTAGAGGAAAATGTAAGAGGCAAGGATGTTTTTGTTATCCAGCCAACATGCTCGCCGACAAATGAAAATTTGATGGAGCTACTGGTAATGATTGATGCTTTTAAGAGGGCGTCAGCATTCAGAATTACAGCTGTTATGCCTTATTACGGTTATGCCAGGCAAGATAGGCGGTCTCGATCTGCGCGAGTACCAATCAGTGCAAAGCTTGTTGCAAAAATGATTGGTGAGGCTGGTGCTGATAGAGTGTTAACCGTAGACTTGCACGCAGATCAAATACAGGGATTTTTTGATATTCCGGTCGATAATGTTTATTCGTCACCCTTGCTTTTAGGGGATGTGTGGCGTCAAAAGTATAAAGATTTAATTGTTGTATCGCCTGATGTTGGTGGAGTTGTCAGGGCAAGGGCGCTGGCTAAGCGTCTGGATGATGCTGATTTGGCAATTATCGATAAACGTCGGCCAAAGGCGAACGTATCGGAGATTATGCATATCATTGGTGATGTGGATGGTCGGACCTGTGTTCTGATTGATGATTTGGTGGATACGGCCGGCACATTGTGTCATGCCGCTGATGCCCTGAAAAAAAATGGTGCGGTAAAAGTGGTGGCTTATTGTACCCATGCTGTGTTGTCAGGGCCGGCAGTAAGTAATATAAGAAATTCAGTGCTTGATGAATTGGTCGTAACCGATACTATTCCTTTGAGTCGTGAAGCAGAGGAAACTGGTAAGATTCGTCAATTGAGTGTTGCAGAGATGCTGGCAGAGACAATTCGGCGCATTGCTGTAGGTGAGTCGGTCAGTTCGCTCTATGTTGATTAATTAATTTTTAGATATCAATGCGTTTTGAGCGCAAGTTTGGAGAATAAAATGTCTAGCGTATTTGAATTCGTTGCAGAGCCCCGTGAGTTATCGGGAACATCAGCTGCCAGATCGGTGCGGAGAAAAGATAGGGTTCCTGCGATTCTATACGGTGGAACAGAGGCTCCTTTAATGATTACGTTGAGCCATAACGAAGTGAGAAAGCATCTGGAACATGAGGCGGTTTATTCTCACGTGTTAGATGTGTCTGTAGGTGGTAAAAAAGAAAAAGCAGTGTTGAAAGCGGTGCAAAGACATCCTGCAAAACCAAAAATACTTCACCTGGATTTTTTAAGAGTCAGTGCAAACGAAAAGATTAAAATGCACGTTCCTATTCATTTTATCAATGAAGATAAATCTATAGGCGCGAAGCAAGGCGGCGTAGTTATGCATAGCATGGTTGATCTTGAGGTAATGTGTTTACCTGAAAACCTGCCTGAGTTCATTGAGGTTGATTTGAAAGACCTTAATTTGGGCGAGTCATTACATATATCGCAAATTACTGCTCCCAAAGGCGTAGAATTTGTGGCTCTTTCTCATGCTGGGGATCATGATTCCGACGTATCGGTTGTGACCATTATACCGCCAACGGTATCTGACGCTGGTAATGCTTAAGATAGGTAATAAAGTTTTTAATAAACGTTGACAATTAGTTAATAAATTGAAATAATTGCCGACTTTCCGGTTATGGAGGGGTTCCCGAGCGGCCAAAGGGATCAGACTGTAAATCTGCCGGCTCTGCCTTCGGAGGTTCGAATCCTCCCCCCTCCACCATCATTAAAGCAAGAAAGGTACGCGGGTGTAGTTCAATGGTAGAACTCCAGCCTTCCAAGCTGGTCGCGTGGGTTCGATTCCCATCACCCGCTCCATATGCAACCCGATTTGAGGCCCATATAGCTCAGCAGGTAGAGCACTTCCTTGGTAAGGAAGAGGTCACCGGTTCAAATCCGGTTATGGGCTCCAGTAGGTTTTGAATTAAGAGTTTAATATTGCTCAGGAATGAAAAATGTCCAAAGAAAAATTTGAACGTAAAAAACCCCATGTAAACGTAGGCACCATTGGTCACGTTGATCATGGTAAAACGACCTTAACAGCGGCATTGACGAAAGTCATGGCGGATTTGCGTGGAGGCACCTTCAAAGCCTAC
>NZ_JAUSBX010000078.1 GCF_030651835.1 Methylicorpusculum sp.
CCGCTTGAAATAGAAGGTGTAGGTGATTGATTGAAAAGGCTTCTGCAACAGGGATGTTGCAGAGAGCTACAAGGATGTATTCATGCGTCCTTTGAAATCAAGCACCTACACCCAATAAAATAGGAAGGGGTGAGCAGATACACTTAGGTTTTGCTTTTGGTCTTTTTATTCTTTAAAGAGGCCAACATCATGAGTAAACTCATTAAAACGCTTAGCGCGGCAGTGCTGGCATGCGGCGTCATGTCCGCACCGGTTCAAGCAGCCAGTTCGCTGGTTGTAAACGGAACACTTCATAAAGTCGAAGGCGGTACTACCTTTGATACCTGGAAAATCGTCATGCTAACCACCGGTAGCTTTACAGTGGACGTGGCGGCTTATGAGGCCTCCCAAAGCAACGTCAACACAGCAGGCTATTACACTCATGACATCAATGGAGATGGCAAACTGACTTGGCTGGATCCCGATACGTATTTCTATCACGATAACGGCACCGGCAGTATACTGGCTACTGACGCCATATTTCGTTGCGACGATGTAAGTAACAATTGCGGCGGCAGCAATTATTTTAATGGCTATACCCAGGAAACCAGTCCGGTTAGCAGGACGACTCGCTTGCAGGAGGAAGCGCCTGTAGATGGTTCTGTGCATTTCCGTCGCGACCCTTGGTATGATGTCTCCGTCAACGCGGCAGGTAACTATCTGTTCTTAATAGCTGATTTCAGGCTTGACCCCGCAGAGGCAGCGGCTGGCATAAACGGAGGTGATAGTTTTTCACCGCCATCCGGCGGTTTTATAGACCCTATCCTGGATCATGCCGACTACCGAGTTACTTTCAGTTCCGACTCCCTTCGCTTCAGTCTTTCCGGCGACACCATTACTGTGTCAGCTGTTCCTGTACCCGCTGCAGTTTGGCTATTCGGGAGTGCCATGGCAGGCATGATTGGCTTTGGCCGTCGCAAAGTGTTTGTTGCAGCGGCATAGGATGTTGCCGACGCTTTGTTCTGGAACCTTTGCGCATCAAAGTCGCTGAAAATCGTTTGTGAATAACTGTACATGGGATCCATGATTGGGTTGTCAAGGATGACTGCCAAGGAAGGCTTTTCCTCATTTTTATGTCGTAATTTTTTTTAAAGAAAAAAATTGACCGCACTCTCTCTGGGAATACTAACCCATCATCCTAAAAAGAGCGGTTGAATCCACTAAGCAGGCGCTGACAGGCATTCCGGCGACTGCAATTGACGCCCCTTGAGATACTTAACCAGCGCTAAACTCAAGATTCGGTACCAGCGCTGGATCGCTGTCAACTGCTCCGCAG
>NZ_JAUSBX010000135.1 GCF_030651835.1 Methylicorpusculum sp.
ATTCAATCAGTCGTTTATTGCCTACTGGAAAGACAAGACCGGTGAGACGGTCAGTGTCCAGCAATCCCACGGCGGCGCCGGTAAGCAGACCCGCGCGGTGATCGACGGCCTGGAAGCCGATGTGCTGACCTTGGCCTTGTCTTACGACATCGATCAAATCGCCAAGCAGGCGCGCTTGTTGCCGGACAACTGGCAATCGCGCTTACCCAATAACAGCCTGCCCTATACCTCGACGATTGTCTTTCTGGTGCGTAAAGGCAATCCCAAAGGCATTAAAAACTGGGATGACTTGATCAAGGAAGGCCTGTCGGTCATTACGCCCAACCCAAAAACTTCCGGTGGAGCACGCTATAACTATTTGGCCGCCTGGGCTTTTGCCGAACAAAAATTGGGCAGCGCCGAGGCCGCGAAAGAGTTCGTCAAGCAACTCTATAAAAACGTACCGGTATTGGATTCCGGGGCACGCGGATCGACCACCACCTTTGTGCAACGCGGTCTCGGCGATGTGCTGCTGACTTGGGAGAATGAGGCGTTTCTGGCCTTAAAGGAATTTGGCGAGGGGCAATTTGAAATTATCGTGCCTCCGGCCAGCATCCTCGCGGAAACGCCGGTGGCCGTGGTCGACAAAATCGTTAAAAAGAACGGCACACAGGATTTGGCGGAGGCTTATTTGCAGTACCTGTTTTCACCGGCCGGACAAAAATTGGCCGCCAAACATTATTACCGCCCTTATCAACCGGAACAGGCCGATCCTGAAGATTTAAAACGTTTTCCCAAACTGGAATTCTTTACTGTTGATAAGCACTTTGGCGGCTGGCATAAAGCTCAGAAAGACCATTTCGATGACGGTGGCACGTTCGATCAAATCTATGTGCCGTGACGCTATTGGCGGCGATGACCTTAATCCAGCCGGACCGTCAGGTTAAGGCTATCGCCTGTTCTAACCTATGCATCCCCAGCCTTTTACACGACTTATAAAACCATGACGCAAAGTAATATCATGCCGGGATTTCGCCCGGCCCTGGGTTTCACGCTGTTCTATCTGGCTTTGATTGTACTGATTCCACTCAGCGCGATGCTGCTGAAAACACTGGAACTCAGCCTCGACGAATACTGGGCGATTTTGACGAACAAGCGCGTTCTGGCGTCTTTTTATGTCAGTTTTGTCTCGGCACTGATAGCGGCCGTCGTGGCCTGCCTGTTAGGTTTTGTCATTGCCTGGACGCTGGTGCGCTATCCGTTTCCCGGTAAGCGCGTCTTCGATGCCTTGATCGATCTGCCGTTTGCCTTGCCCACGGCGGTGGCGGGCATTGTTCTGGCGACGATTTATCAACCCAATGGCTTTATCGGCCAACTGTTGATGGAAGCCTTCGGTGTTCAGGTCGCTTACAAGCCGTTAGGTATCGTGGTGGCGTTGATTTTTATCGGACTGCCGTTTGTCGTGCGCACCATTGAGCCGGTCTTGCAGGAGTTTGATTCGGCGATGGAGGAAGCGGCCGCCAGTTTGGGGGCGACCCGATTGCAGGCGTTTATGAAGGTAATCCTGCCCAATATTCTACCGGCGACGATTACCGGCTTTGCTCTGGCCTTCGCGCGCGGGGTCGGCGAATATGGCTCGGTGATCTTTATTGCCGGCAACATGCCTTATGTCTCTGAAGTCGTGCCGCTGTTGATTATTACCAAACTGGAACAATACGATTATGCCGGGGCAACGGCCATCGGTTTGACGATGCTGATCGTCTCGTTTGTATTACTGTTAATCATTAACGGACTGCAGTGGTGGGTTCGCCGCCGCAGCGGTCAACTGTAAGAGGGTTTATCATGTCTACCGTACGTGTCAGTCAAAAGGCCATCGCTGCCCCAACCCACAATCTGGCGGATCCGGATTGGGTGCGCTACACCCTAATCAGCGCGACGCTGGCCATTATCGGGCTGTTTCTCATTTTGCCCTTAGCGACGGTCCTGATTTCTGCCTTTGCCAAAGGCTGGACGGCCTACAGCAGCAGTTTGTCGCACCCGGATACGCTGGCGGCGATCCGCCTGACGCTGTTGACGGCGTTGGTTACGGTCCCGTTGACCACGGTGTTCGGGGTTTCGGCCGCCTGGGCTATCGCCCGTTTTCAGTTTCGTGGAAAAAGTCTGTTAGTGACCTTGATCGACCTGCCCTTTTCGGTATCGCCGGTCATCGCCGGTTTGATTTATGTGCTGATTTTCGGCGCTCAAGGCTGGTTTGGGCCGTGGCTGTCCGACCATGATATTAAAATCATCTTTGCTGTACCGGGCATTATCCTGGCGACTTTGTTCGTCACGTTTCCGTTCGTGGCGCGTGAGTTGATTCCGTTGATGCAGGAAATCGGTCATGAAGAAGAGGAAGCGGCGTTATCGCTGGGTGCCAGCGGCCTGCAAACCTTTTTTCGGATCACTTTGCCGAATATCAAATGGGGCCTGCTCTATGGGGTCTTATTATGTAATGCCCGGGCGATGGGTGAGTTCGGCGCGGTGTCCGT
>NZ_JAUSBX010000109.1 GCF_030651835.1 Methylicorpusculum sp.
ATCCTCTTCGATAGCCAAAAAACCGATAGTACAGCCTTGATCAAAGCCACGACGGATGCTGGTTATCCGGGTTCGCTCGCCACACCTGTTGCTCGATAAAGTCCAGGATACAGTCTATGGCTGATTGCTGCTGCCCAAATACTTCCACCCAAACCAAACAGATTTGTCCTGAATGTGGCTCCACGTTCAAAAGCGTCGGCATGCCGACACTGTATCATCAGGTACGGTTTCCCGAGAATCAGGCACTCATCATTGACAACTACTATTTTTGTCCGGCAAAAACATGCTCAATTGCTTACTTCTCGAGCGCGGACAACATTATTCCCAAAGAGCATTTACGAAGCTATCAGGCGATTCAAAACGATGCCCTTTGCTACTGTTTTGATATTGGCGCCGAGCAGTATTTATCGGCGTTAAAAGATCACCGTGCAGGACCGATTAAAGCTTTCGTCATGCAACGAACTCAAACTGGGGAATGTGCCTGCGAAATCAGGAACCCGTCAGGCCAATGCTGTTTAGCGAAGTTCAAGCGTTTAGAAAATGAGCACAGTACAGTTATCAAATGATCACTATAAACCAGCCATTCGGAAAACTGATTTTTTGTATTTTTCATAGACCACTTATGGCCGGAGTCGCCCGTTTCACTGTATCAAAATCAGCGTCAGCTATAGGGAAACTCATGTGTCAGCAGTCTTTAACGTTTCTGCCCATCCTTTTGTTCGGATTTCCCATGCTCTTTTCTTTGGCTTTCAAACAATTCTATGGCCTGCTTTACGCAGAGTGCGGCCTGGTTGGGATCGAGGCCCGAGATGTCCATTCGTAAATGCGCTCGGTCGTATGTTTTGCGAAAGTAAGTGATGTCCTTCTTGATTTCTCTCAAGTACCAGCGTTTCTCACTGGATGTCAGGCATTTCTCGATCAGCTTCGAATCGATATCGTAGAAAACGATCCGTTCCAGAATGTTTTCCGGCTTGTCGCTCAGTGCCACGATTACACCAAAAGAGATCTTGACTGCCCGTAGATAACCTCCCATAAGGCCGCTCGGCGGCAAGGCTATAACGCTGTGCCGACTCTCCGGGCGCTTCAGCAGATGCACGAGTGCCTTTGCTGCCTCGTCGCGGTATGAATGTATCGTTTTGAACCTGCTTTGGAGTTGCTCAATGCTCGTTCCAAAGAAGCCCTCAATTTCTTCATCCAGGTCGAAAAAAGGAACATCAAGAAGCTCGGACAACATCCTGCCGACCGTCGTCTTTCCGACGCACCCTACACCAGTTAAGAATACTCGCACTGAAGTTGTTCCCACATTCTCCGATTCTGAACAAATTATTGTATGATTTTGGATTACAACCGCAATTTTAACGATAGTTTATCTAAACTGAAGAACTAAGCAATGCGCCTAAAAGGTTTCAGGATAATGTCAGAACATAAGTTAATCATCAAGTTTCATTGGTGGGTTTTGGCCGATCTTTCAAAAATGGTTGATACGAGCCACAGTCAGTCGGCTAAGGAGTAAGCCACTATCGAATAACAATTTGCCTATCTCGTTGATAATATAACTATATTTAGTTTACTCATTCGATTATAAAAAAGCTATCCCGGCATCAACCAGAAGTTTTATCTTTCGACAGCTGAGATGACAATGTCATTACATTATACTACTATGTCGATTATGGAGGTAAAGACATGACAGCAGCCACACCAGAAATTACAAAACGCGAAACGCTTAATCTTCGCATCAAGCCAGAAGAACGCGGACTGATCGACCGTGCCGCCCAGCTACTGGGGAAAAACCGGACTGATTTCATGCTCGAAGCCGCCCGCCGAGCCGCCGAAGAAGCGTTATTGGATCAGACCATGATGTCTGTTAGCCAGGATGCCTATCAAGAATTCCTTATACGCCTTGATGCTCCGCCCCAACCGAATGAGCGGTTGCAGAAAACCATGCAAACCCAAGCACCTTGGGAGTGAGGGTTGTCTTTAGAATCGCCGAGCCCGATTTCGGAACACCATCAAACCATCGGTTTCGACTCTGGCGTCCCGTCGCTAAATGAATGGTTACACCGCCGAGCCTTAGCTAACCAAGTTAGCGGTGCCTCACGTACTTTCGTTGTCTGCAACAACAATCGCGTTGTCGCTTATTATGCGCTTGCTTCGGGTGCGATCAATAGCAACAGTTCTTCTGGCCGCTTCCGCCGCAATATGCCTGACCCCATACCAGTCGTCGTACTTGGCCGTCTAGCCGTGGACTTGTCTTTCCAAGGCCGCGGTCTGGGCCGTGCCCTTTTTCGGGATGCCGCGCAAAGAGTTTCCTATGCTGCCGATGCTATCGGCATTCGCGGAATTATCGTCCATGCTCTCTCAGAACAAGCCCGCTCATTCTACCTGGCCCTCGGCTTCGATCCCTCCCCCGAAGAGCCGATGACACTCATGGTAAGCCTCGCTGATATCCGTTCATTACTGTGAATACTGCATTTGTCGGCAAAACTCGACGGTTTGTCCTGATGAGTAAAAATGAAGATGAATCTATAACTGATGTTACGCGGCCCCATCCCAAAAACGTATCATTTCAGGATGGATAAAGAAAGAACAGAGCTCTATACAGACTACCTGATCTGCAACCAAGGCTTGGCAACGGCGACAAGCCTGTCGGCGATGCTTGATGGTGAAGTCAGCCATGACCCAATAACCCACCACCTGTCCGCAAGGCTATACACCTCAAAAGACCTATAGGTTGATGTCAAACCCACCGTGCGTCAGATCGAGCGGGACGACGGCTGCCTGATCTTCGACGACACCGTCCAGGAGAAGGAGTTTACTGACGAGAACGAGATTATGTGCTGGCACTATGACCACTGCAAAGGCCGCTCGGTGAAAGGCATCAACCTGCTGAACGCGTTGTACCACAGCGGGGACGTGTCGATCCCGGTTGCCTTCGAAGTGGTGCGCAAGCCTTATCGGTTCAGTGACGTTAAAACCCGTAAGGTCAAGCGGGCAGCGGAGTTCACCAAGAACGAACTGATGCGGTCAATGGTCGCCACCTGCGTGGCGAACAGCATCAAGTTCCGCTATGTCCTGACCGACAGCTGGTTTGCGTCGAAAGAGAACTTCGAGTTCATTCTCAAGAATGGCAAACACTTCATCAGCGCCTTGAAGGACAACCGCTGGGTGGCGTTGACCGAGACAGACAAGAACGAAGGGCGCTTTGTGCGGATCAGTCAGCTGGAATTGATAGATCAACAGGCGGTGCGCGGCTGGATGAAGGGATTCCCCCAGGAAGTGCTGTTCGTCCGGCGGGTCTTTTACCCGCAGGGCACAAGACAACAAACAAAGACGGCAGCACCGGTTTGTTGAATCTGGTGTGCAGCGATTTGGCGTGCGACGGCGGGCAAGCCTCAACCCTCTACCAAAAACGGTGGAAAGTCGAGGAGTTCCATAAATCATTAAAATCCAACGCGGGGCTGGCAAAGTCGCCCACCCGCACCGTCACCACCCAAAACAACCACCTATTCATGACCATCTATGCCGTGTTCAAGCTGGAATGTTTGAAGATCAAACATAAAACCAACCATTTCGCCATGCGGGCTAAACTTTTCATAAAAGCTAACCAGATAGCTTATGCAGAGTTGCAGAAATTAAGGACTGCGTAACATCAGTAAGTAACATAATTGTATTGTGTTACTTAGTATGTATCTGATTTATTTTACTTTGTTAAACTCCACTGCTACTTTATGTAACATATATTCAAGTTAATAAAAAAAGAGCACAGAGAATGAACGCTGTCGACGCCGCCAATAAAGCTGAAATTGCCATGATGAACGCCGTTCTGGCTGACAATTTTGGCCAACTCTATGCGGATATTTGGAAAGTGTGCGTCAACTTGTCGCTGCGCATCAGTGACCTGCTCACCCTCAAGTACGCAGACCTGAATCTGGGGGAGCGCTCGTTAAAGCTGACCGAAGCAAAAACCGGAAAACTGAAGACGATTCGACTGAATTTTGCCGCTATCCTGGTCATTGTCAGAAGGCAACAGGAAAACCCTGCCGATACTTGGTTGTTTCAAGTCCATAGCAACCGAGCCAAAGACAAACCCGTGAGTTGGGTTTCAGTCAGTCGCGTCTTTAAAGACGCGGGGGAACTGTTAGGGCTAACCATCAACACCCAAAGTATGCGCAAATCAAGCGGTATGGATATGTATAAGGATGGGGTGCCTGTTGAAAAAATTGCTAAGGTTCTAAATCATTCGAATACCACGTCAACACTGCGTTATTTGGGGATTACCCAGGAAGAAGTGTTAAAGACTTATGACGATTATGAACTGTAGCTGCGTGTGGGTCATAAAAAGACTGCGGAAGCGTATCCCAGAAGCCCCCTTCGAGGTCTTGATTGATGGCAAACCAATGGGGACAACCAAGCTTTTAACCTTTGCGAGGCATGTGCCCAATACTGACCGATTTCCGCAGGTCCTAGCCCTTTATTCTTCCGGTTATCTGCGGTTGAAGGCGGGAGCCGATCCCCTACCTCCATTACCGTTCGGTCAGAGCCTTGTCCTCGGCCCAGCCATCTCCGGCACTTCAACTTCGTTCTCAAATAAAACGCTATTTTTTCATCCCCAGATCCAACGCGTAGCTATTAATACGTCTCAAATTAACCAGGATGGCACGAACAGTCTCTTGATCAAGATTACGGCCTCGAACTCGAAGCTTTCGCATGACAGCACAAAAACCAATCGAATTATGAATCTCGCCTGGACACTGACTCTGAATGAGCCGAGCGACCAAGAAACCATGCTCAATGTAGCGGGAACGTTTGAGTTTACGGAAGGTGTTATTCCTGATCCGATGCAGACAGCCGAGGCTGATTCGATGCGGCTATTGCAAATTTCCACCATGTTTATTGACAATTTACGGCACGATGTTGACGCGTTTCGCTTTCGCAACTCGGGTGGCGTCGTAACAGTAGATTATGACTCTGCCTTGTCGAATACACTGCTTCCCGTTACACCCAGTTCGCTGCATCCAGAAACCTTGAGATTCGACTCGCTTCATACCGATGATGTCGGACAGCCCAACGGGAATACACCGAGCTACAGAATCACGATAAACTCGACTGCAGGCCCCATGTCGGGCCCCATTACAGTTCGTGCATTCTTCAATAGCAGCCAAAACCTAAAAGATGACAACCTAGGGTTATGGGCCTTTCAGCAACCGTCAGAGCGCATAGAAAAGGGGACAATAGGCAGCATCAACTACACCGTTATTGCGAGTACCTGTCCATTGCCCGCTATAGATTTTGATCCGGGGGTTTTGCAAACACCGGAACGGTTATGGGAAGCTTCCCATAACCGTTCCGTCGGGTTTTGAACGCATCGGTATTTCCCAGGCGCAAATCCTTCAGTTCCAGCAGGATGCTTTTGATAATGCTTTAAATGTGTCAGGTTTTGGAGCAGTCAATAAGGTCTTAAAAGTGTGACCAATGTTGATACGCACGTCTGTGGTACCGTTACTGGCCTCTGCGTGGTTCATGCTGCCGGCCTTGGGTCTTTTGGCAGTTCGCGGGCTTCGAGAAGACCGGGTCAGTTAGACTGTCGGGATTTATAGCAGGACGGGATTCACAATCCCGGCTTGAACGTTTCGACGATGTTAGACGGCAACCTCAAACGTTTGGGCGGGTTAAATAACCTGCCCCGCGCAGGCATCTGATGCGGTTCATGCTATATGATGAAAATCAAATACCTAGGAAAGCGTAAGGTTTTAAATTTGGAATTGCTGACGGAATCGGGGTTAGGGATGATGCGTTTCTCAAAATACCATTTTTGGCGAGATGGTAATGTCCCACCATTTCAAAGCCGTTGACCGCTGCAGTCTTGCCTCAAGTTCACGGACCTGATCAGCGGCTAATTTAACGCCCTTTTCATAGACGCCT
>NZ_JAUSBX010000113.1 GCF_030651835.1 Methylicorpusculum sp.
GGCGTCTATGAAAAGGGCGTTAAATTAGCCGCTGATCAGGTCCGTGAACTTGAGGCAAGACTGCAGCGGTCAACGGCTTTGAAATGGTGGGACATTACCATCTCGCCAAAAATGGTATTTTGAGAAACGCATCATCCCTTAGCTGAATGCCTTTTTCGCCGATCTGAGGCAATCGGTCGATGGTGTCCATTACCAGATGAAAGCGGTCCAGATCATTCAGTACTGTCATATCGAAAGGCGTGGTGATGGTGCCTTCTTCCTTGTAGCCACGCACATGAATATTCTCATGATTGGTCCGGCGGTAGGTGAGCCGGTGGATTAACCAGGGATAACCATGGAAAGCAAAAATGACCGGTTTGTCCTGAGTGAAAAGTGCATCGAAATTCGTATCACTCAAACCGTGAGGGTGCTCGATCTGGGGTTGCAACTTCATCAGGTCGACGACGTTGACCACCCGGATTTTCAGTTCTGGTAAGTGCTCATTCAGGATAGAGACTGCAGCCAGCGTTTCAAGTGTCGGCACATCGCCGCAACAGGCCAAGACCACATCGGGCGCATTAGTATGATCATTGCTGGCCCACTGCCAGATGCCGACGCCTTCTTTGCAGTGCTTGACCGCCGCGTCCATGCTTAGCCACTGCGGCGCTTGATACTTGCCGGCGATCACGACATTAACGTAATGACGGCTGCGTAAGCAATGATCCCACACCGAAAGCAGACAATTTGCATCCGGCGGCAGATAAACGCGCACGATTGCCGCTTTTTTGTTGACCACATGGTCAATGAAACCAGGATCCTGATGGGTAAAGCCATTGTGGATTTGGTTCCAGACGTGCGAGGCCAGCAAGTAGTTGAGCGAGGCAATGGGTTTTCGCCAAGGCAGCTCCGCAGTGATTTTTAACCATTTAGCGTGCTGGTTGAACATCGAATCAATGATGTGAATGAACGCTTCGTAGCAATTGAATAGCCCATGCCGTCCGGTGAGTAGATAGCCTTCCAGCCAGCCCTCGCACTGATGCTCGCTCAACATTTCCATAACCCGCCCGTCTTCAGCCAGAAACTCATCACTGTCCTGCGTTCGTGCATCCCACTGCCGATGGGTCACTTCGAACACAGCGTTCAATCGGTTGGATAGCGTTTCATCGGGGCCGAAGATACGGAAATTGCGTTGCGGCTGATTGAACTTGACCACATTGCGTAAGAACACGCCCAGTTCATGGGTATCAGCGGCGTTAACGGAACCGGGTGACGGCACATCAACTGCGTATTGTCGAAAATCCGGCATTATCAAATCGCGCAGCAGAAGACCGCCGTTGGCATGAGGGTTAGCGCCCATGCGGCGCTCGCCCTTAGGCGCCAATTCGGCCAGCTCCGAAAGTAAGCGGCCCGATTCATCAAACAGTTCTTCAGGACGGTAGCTCTTGAGCCAGTCTTCAAGCATCTGCAGATGCTCCGGTTGGCTGGCTGGATCAGACAGCGGCACCTGATGCGAGCGGAAACTGCCTTCGATTTGCTGGCCATCCACCCATTTAGGGCCGGTCCAGCCTTTAGGCGATTTCAGCACGATCATCGGCCAGCGCGGCCGGGTCAAATCACCACGGATGCGGGCATTGTGCTGAATGGTTTGTATCTGTTCCATCACTGTGTCGAGGACGGCGGCCATCGCTTCATGCATCAGCGACGGCTCATCACCTTCGACGTAGTAAGGTGTCCAGCCGCAGCCGCGCAGAAACTGATCCAATTCTTCAGGCTCAATCCGGGCAAAAACAGTCGGCGTGGCGATCTTGTAGCCGTTGAGGTGCAGTATGGGCAACACCACGCCATCGGTGAGCGGATTAAGAAACTTGTTGGAATGCCAGGATGTGGCCAGGGGCCCTGTCTCTGCTTCGCCATCGCCGACCACGCAAGCCACAATGAGATCGGGATTATCGAACACGGCTCCGAATGAATGACTGAGCGAATAGCCCAGCTCGCCGCCTTCGTGGATGGAGCCAGGACATTCCGGAGAGACATGACTGGGGATGCCGCCGGGAAACGAAAACTGCTTGAACAGCTTTTGCAGCCCCGCTTCGTCTTGACTGATGTCGGGATAGATTTCGCTGTAAGTGCCTTCCAGATAAGTGTTGCCGACCAGCGCAGGGCCTCCGTGGCCGGGGCCGGACACGTAAATCATATTAAGGTCGTATTGTTTGATGATCCGGTTTAAATGCACGTAAATAAAGTTCTGACCTGGTGTCGTTCCCCAATGTCCGAGCAGCATACGTTTAATATCCGAAAGCTTGAGTGGCCGTTTCAGCAGCGGATTATCGTAAAGGTAAATCTGACCGACTGACAGATAGTTGGCTGCGCGCCAGTAGGCATCGATGTTGGCAAGTAGTTTGTTTGACAATACTTGCTGCGTTACATTTTTGTTGTTCATTATTTATGCTCGTTTTTATTCAAGTTACACGTACATAAATCCAGAACGAAATAGAGGGTGTCAGGAATCGTGCAATGCCGTTTCTTAGGGGGAATCCCTGGTTTGAGGTCAATGACTTTTTAGAGTCTGACCCTGCTAAAAAACCTGCTAAACACGTTAAACTCAAAATCAGGCAAAGTCAGTTCGATACCGCACCTACAAGAATCGATAATAGAGCGCATCATAACCAAATAGCATTGAGACTTTTCCAGATACCGTATTTAGAAAATTATTAGCCGCAATTTTTAGTCTTGCGCTCGAAGAACCAAACTACATGGAGATCACTATGAGAAGAATTTATTTTTTAGCCCCGGACATTTTCACAACACATAAAATTATTGATGAGTTACGTGGAGAAGGCATCGAAGACCGGTACCTGCACATTTTGGCAAAACGGGACACGCCCTTGGAAGATATACCCGAAGCATCGGTATTTCAGAAAACCGATTTCATCCCCGCGTTGGAACGGGGTGCCGCACTGGGTGGTGTAACCGGTGTTTTGGCCGGCATGGTGGCTTTACGATTTGCCGGTTTTGCGATTGCAGGAGGGCCGCTTTTGGGCATTTTATTTTATGGCGCGACCATCGGCGCCATCATGAGCGGACTGGCAGGTCTTCAGGTGGGTAATTCAAAAGTTAAAAACTATGAGGAAGCTATTGAAGCGGGCCAATTGCTGGTCATGGTGGATATTCCAAAAGATCGCATAGACGCAATCAGTCAAGTGATTGTCAAACATCATCCAGACGCTAAGTTTGAGGGCATCGAACCGCTTTTACCGCCTTCTTACTAAAGATGTCGCCAAGAATAAGCTTTCCTTTGCAAAAGGGAGATTTGTTTAGCATCTTGACAGATTCCACCGGCGTTACTGCTTTTAAATTAAGGTCATAGCAAGAATGGATAGGTACCATTGTAGGAGCGGGGCATGGCCCGCTCCTACAAAAACGTTTAAATTATCGGCATAGCCGAGGGTAAATTTATTGCGTACTCAGTGCGCCCGTGTGTTCAAGCAGAATACGCCGAACTTCCTCAATAACTTCAGGCTGACCCTGGCAAGAATGGTTCCAGTTAACCACTTTCTCCGAAATCGCCTCGTCAATATGTGCACTTTGGTAAGCCACCACGCCGTCATCCCCTTCCTCCTTAGGCCCGTCTCCGCCCACGGCAATGATAGAGTGAGCCGGAATATGCGACGCTACAGGAATGGATGCCAGTGTTTTTAATCCCGGATTATTAGGGTTCATGTTATCAGCAGCTGTCGGTGGCCTGCGCAGTTTTGACAGCAATTTCTCGTCACCGGATGAGGCGGCAGCTTGAGCAAACCCACGCAACATGTTCTGAGGTAGAGTGACCAGTTTGGCGACCAATCCAGTCACCCACGCAGATGCGGCTGCCATTGCACCGTGATGCGGTGTCGAAATGAAGACAACCCGTTTTACAAATGGCAGGGGTTTAAAGAACAACGAGCGTTTTAACATCGCTTCCACATCAGGTGATACTTTAATTTGATCGAACGGTTTATCGCTTACCAGCTCCCAAAGGCGGTTGCCGGTATCGATAGCCGTCATCTTGGTCAGTAAGCCACCTTGGCTATGGCCTATGACGACCATTTGCTGCAAGGCAGAGTCTTTGTGATCGGGATCGAATTCATTGAGCGCATTTTCCAATGCAGATCTCAATACGCCAGCCGAATACGCTATGGGATTTGCCGAATCATAGATGAACACCCAGATTTGATAGTTTTCGCGGATTCTTTGATCGCCTTCCAGTTCATTGATCATTTCAGCCCAGCGTAGCGGGCTTGAGGCAGTTCCGTGCACCAGCACCAAGGGAATCTTGCCTTTGCGATAGGGATATAGTGTTATCAGACCATCATTGGCCCGATCTTTAGGGATGGCACCACTGAACAGGCCGCCCTTTATAAAATTAAGCAGCTCCAGTGAATAGATAGGGTTATTGTCGAGTTGATAAGCATAGGCCGCAGTCGGGTCGAATTCGAGAGGCAGTAATTGATCATCAATTTTAACGGAGGTTACTTGATCATTCGTGTAGAGTTCGAGGTGCCCTTTGATTTGCCCGCCTGCCAAACTGGAACGCGCATGTTCTAAGCGAGCGATTGCAGTAACCGGCACTTTGGTGCGTGGCCCTAATCGCTGCCAACCGATCACTTTATTCGACGAGGGTCCGCTGGAAATACTGGCCGCCAGGGTGGAGCCAATACCGGGCATCCGATAACGATTTCTGAAGCCGCGAACATTCAGGAACGCGGTCGAAATGAAGTGCTCTAATTGATAACCGCCCCAGGACAGTTCTCTGTCGTCAAAGCTTAAATTCAAGGTTCCGAATGGGAGTTGATAGGTGCCCGGTTTCAGTAAAACCTCAACCTCGTCTTCGTCGCTGTCATCCGGATCCGCTAAGCCTTGGGCAAGCGCATGATTATAAAGATCATAAGTCAGTCGGTAACGCGGGTCAGATGCTTTGAGCTGGACTCCATGGCCATCATCTGGAAACAGCAGCGACCAGGCATAAACCGCAGACGCCAGAAAGTAGGCATGATCGTCCGTATTTTGGGCATGTAACAAGGACAACTCCGCCAGAGCAAACAGTTTATCCTCATCAGCCGCCGGTTGAAGTTCTGCGTGAAGTTCCGCAAGCACTTTCTCCGGCTCGTTTTCAAATCGGTCCATAAGTCCATTACGCCTCAGCACCCTTTTTGTCGGTTCCGACGCCTGCCCTGCCGACAATACGTTTTGTGTATTCAACTGATAGCCGGTCTGAATATTTACCGGATCAATACCTACCGGTGTAGCACAACCCTCGATCAGCAACGCGAACAAACCAATCAAGAAAAAGTTTAAACAATCGGCAAGACGGTGTTTCTTGAGAGGCGAAGCGATAATTTTGGTCATAGACTTAAAGGTGAAATAGTGAATAGTTAAGGCTAAGTAAGCTGGATAATTCAGATGGAATCTTTAATCGTTTAAATGAAATAAGCGGCGTCATATTGATTAAGGAGTGATGCTCAATTCATTCAAAAAACCCATCTCTATATTACTTGAAAATGACTTGTTTTATCCGTAAAAACCAATGAACCGCCAATATTCTGCAAATTCCACTTGATCAGGGTACATATCACGTGTAAGCCAAGGACAGGAAGATTGATAATTACAATGGCGTCTGGATAACAGTGAATGACACTCAATGTATTCGGGCTAATAAACGAGGATGTCGAGGCAGGTAAGATTAAAAGACCCGGCTTGCCGTGCGTGAACAACAGGAAAAGTGGCCGTCAATTTTTAAAGGAATGGGATTGGCGATATCAAGCCTTATTTGATCGCACTGGCAATAGGGATTTTCAAGATGCTGTTTGGATTGTCGACTTAGCGCAAGCTATCATCCATGCCAAACCTGATTTTGTTTACTGTGCTGGTCATTTTTTACTTACCTGAGCAGATACACGAATTTTACTCTAGGGAGGATGAGGCCACATGAAATGCGTCGGAGTAAATGTCCTTCAGTGAGGCTCCGTTAAGATAAGCTTGGGTTTTAGTCTGATTAACCATATCCGGGTGACCGCACAGAAATACTCGCCAGCCTTTCAAATCGGGTAATGCGGCCATCGCAACATCGTTGGCGCGGCCTGTTGCAACGCCTTCCGGCGAATCACCACGCGATACGCAGGGCGTGTAATGGAAATTTTCATAGTTCTGCTGCAATGCCTGCATTTCATCAAGCCAATACAATCCATCCATTTCCCGGCTACCGTGATATAAATGTATTTGTCCGGTATGTCCTTGTTCCAGAGCCTCTTCTATGATGCCTGCCAAAGGAGCCAAGCCACTTCCTGTGCCTATCAGCAGCATATTTTGCTCCTGATTATCGGGTAAATAAAAACACAGACCCTGTGGGTCCGATACAGAGATATTGTCACCTATGTTAAGTTCTTGATGCACCCACTCACTGAAACGGCCACCGGCCAAACGGCGAATATGAAAAGTCAGTTTATGCGTGTGAACTTTGCTATTGGCAATCGAATAGCTGCGCATCAGGCCGTCTGAACGCTTGAGATTAACAAATTGTCCCGCATAATAATCCAGTGCGTCCTTGCACTGAATGGTCAGTAAAAGCGTTTCCTGATTAAGTAACACTTTACTGACCACAGTTGCTTCGGTAAAAAAATCAGCTTGATGACTTAAAGCGACAACCATGTCCTGACTGGGAAAACACAGACACGCTAAAAAATAATTCTGTTTACACAAAACATTTTTCAATCCTTTTTGTGAGTCTTCAGTAGGCATTCCTTCGAGGCTACGCATCATGCAAGACTGACAAGCCCCTTGACGGCAACTGTAAGGCACATCCCTGCCTTCACGTAACAGAGCGTCCAACACTGTTTCACCTTCATGGCAAACGGTAACCTGTTCATCCAGCGTTATGTGTCTTGAAGTCATGTCTGATTATCCGAATTATTTACCTAAAACGTCAGAACGAGTGCTTTCAGCGATTGCCGCCACTTGGGCTACCAGTTCCTCAGGTACTTTCAGTTCTCTTAAAGTGCCTGATAAATGCTCCATAACGGCATCAAAGTGGGAATCGTTTAAGCCCATTTTGACAAAACGCGCATGCGCAGTCCGCATGTCGGTTCCTGTGTAATTATTGGGACCACCAAAAGCCATGGTAAGAAACGCTTTTTGTTTAGCCGCTTGTTTTTCTATATCGGAATTATCAAAAAACCGGTTAATGCGAAAATCGCTTAACACTTTGCGATAAAAAATATCGACTGCCGCATTGACTGCTGCTTCGCCACCGAGTTGTTCATAAAGTGTTGGTTTTGCTTCACTCATGGGTCACTTCCTTCTCGTTATAATTAATTTTGTTAGTTTAAGCTTTGCTGCTCGAAAAATAGTTTAGCTTCGATACTATACTTATGCAATATTTATATTATAAAAGTACTTATTTTTGTTTATAGTATGCAAGCGTACTCGTAAAGCTAATCTGAAAAATTCCAGGTTCGAGCCAAAAAAGCCGCCTCATATTAACTTTAGAAGTTGACTGAAACAATCATTTACAATCAACACCGTAACGAAAACAGGAGCATTCAATGTCACAGGAAATGTTATCAAGACAAGATCAACTATTAGAATTGCTGCTGAATTCAAGAAAAGGTCTCAGTATCGAGGAAATTGCAACCCGGCTCGAAATATCCAGAAACGCTGTTAAACAACACCTGACCGGCCTTGAAAATAGCCTGCTGGTAAAAAAAGATACACTGAACAACACCGGTGGACGGCCTTCCCGTAATTATGTATTAACTGAAAAAGGCATTAATCATTTCCCTAAACAATATGCCTGGTTCTGCAGTTTGTTATTGGCGGAACTGAAAGATGAAATGAACGACGACCTGTTCAGGGCCTTCATGCGAAGAATTGCGGAAAAATTGGCAAAGACGCTAAAGCCGCAATTTATAGGGAAAAGCTTGGCAGAAAGAGCCGAACTTCTGGTAGAAATCATGCAATCTTTGGGTTACCACGCTGATTTGAGCTCAGGTCCTGTTAATGCTGAACCGGCAATCGAAGCGTTTAACTGCGTTTATCATGACCTGGCTCAACAACATCCAGAACTGTGCGAGTTCGATCGAACCTTGATGATGGCCCTTCTGGAACAACCCATTGAACAAACAGGCTGTATGGCTAACAATGACTGTTCATGCCTGTTCAAGATCAAACTCAATGCTGATTGAGGTTGCTTAAAACGGATGGTAGGCTTTTTTAGTCCCCGGCTCTCTCCTTTCTGATCGAAGAGAACCGCGGAAAAATTTTATGCGTTTTTATAGCATCAGCAACAGGATGCGCCCGACTCCAAAGAAAGGCTTTTATTCGGCGGCGCGCAATCAAACAGCCCAAAGTGAACCGTTTTCTCGCCCAATACATCAAAATGACCGGCATAGCGGCTGGCGCTGAGCATATCAGCCGTATTGCCGCACACTCTTAAAGGACGGCCGGTTTCAAAATGATGATGATCGTCCAGATCGAAAGCATGGGGATGATTAAGTATGCTGCCTTTATAGCAGGCAACCTGACCATAATCTTCGCAGCGATCTTCAAGCGCGACTTTAAATGCCCTGACCGTAACTGATCGAAAATTAACCATTCCAATCTTTTCGGCTACTTCTTCATCATCTAATGTGATCGGGCTTTCTTTAACAACCCTGACATCAGGACAGCCCAGATCTAAAAGCGTCCGTCTGAAATCTTCCCAATATAAGGCCCCTGCAAGGCACTCACCCAGTAAAACCGGATCCGTTTTTAGCGCAGCAGGAATGCGTCTGTCAGAATATACGTCAGAAAAATAAAGCTCTCCCCCAGGTTTTAATACCCGAAAGATTTCGGCCAGCACGCGCTTTTTGTCCGGAGATAAATTAATCACACAATTGGACACAACCACATCGATAGAATTATCAGCGATGCCCAATGCCTGTAAGTCCTCGATTTGCCCCTCAAGAAAGGTCACATTCGATTGAGCGTAACCGTATTGTTGGGCATGCCAGTCGCAATGTTGCCTAGCAACAACCAATTGGGCCTCCGTCATATCCACGCCGATGACCTTGCCGGTTTCACCGACCAAGCGCGACAACAAATAACAGTCGCGCCCAGTACCGCAGCCCAAATCCAATACCGTGCAACCATCGAGACCGGAAGGAAGCGGTGATCCGCACCCGTAGAAACGAGCAAGCACTTCAGGGTGAATATCTTTTAGATAAGGCCGCAGATACTGCGGAACTGCATCCAAAGTACAACAAGCGCTGGTTTTTAAGTCTTTTGAAGAGGTAAGAACCTGTCCATAATAATTTTGAACGGACTCGGTTATAGCGGTTTCTGTCATATCAACCTCGATCGGTTAGATAAAATAGTGAGGATATCACATAAAAATGGAATTATTATCCACTTGAAAAATTACTGTATCAGCCCTGACAAGGCAAAAAAAAACCCGCATAAAGCGGGTTTTTTTATTCTCAGGCTTGAAAAGAATTATTCAATCCAGACCAATTCAACACGACGATTCAGAGAACGTCCTGCTTCTGTTTGGTTTTCAGCAACTGGGCGATCAGGGCCGTAACCTTTAGCATGCATGCTGTCGGTAACGCCTTTAGATCTTAAATAATCCACTACTGATTGTGAGCGATGTTGAGATAATCTCACGTTATATTTATAACCACCTTCACTACTGGTGTGTCCTTGAACTTCAATTTCTTTGCCTTGTGGATAGGCTTTCAATTGTGAAGCCACGCCATCCAGAATTGCTTTAGCATTAGGTGTCAATTCAGCAGAATCATATTTGAAGTTAACGCCTTTCAATTCAATTTGAACCGGGCAACCTTGATAATCAACTTTGCTACCGGCCATTGTGCCAGGGCATTTGTCTAAACAATCGTTAACGCCGTCTGCATCAGAGTCGCGAGTAGAGCAATCATCTACAGCAGGAATCGGAGCTGGAGCTTCGTAATTGCTGGCAACTGCTTGTGGTTTTTCACCAAAAGGAACAACAAAACCGACGTTGACAGTCATATCATGAAACTCTTCAGTTCCTGACTGTAAATGAGCATTCAAGTTGTTGTTGTAACGGTAACGAACGTCACTGCGTAACAAAAAGTTATCATGCAGTTCGTAAGTGAAACCTGCACCAGCTTCACCGATGATAGTGGCTCCGCTCTCGCCACGGAATGAAGTATTCATGCCACCTGCACCAATTACAGCATAAGGTGAGAATTTGTCGCGGAAGAAATAATATTGAAGATCAGCTGTACCACCGGTCAAGTCCCAGCGACCACCTGTCTCGCTGTTAAAACCTTGGTAAAAACCTTTCAGCTCGACGTTGAAATATTCATTGAGCATCTTACCGAAGCCCATACCACCGCCCCAATCATCTTTGGCACCGCGATCACCGCCTGATTTAATGAAGGTTCCAAATGGAGCCACGTACCAGCGGTCATCGGTATTGTGATCATCTGCCTGCGCCACCGACGTTAAACCGATAGCAGACAACAAGGCCAAGGCCAATATCTGTTTCTTTTTCATAAAAAACTCCTAAGACGAGAAATTAAACACGTAAAAACCAAATTGCTCACTAACGGTTTTAAGCAACTAAACCCAGACGGCAATGTTGTAACGTCTGTCATTCTTAATGTTTTGCAAAACTGAATGTAAAGTAAGCGGATTAGCTCAAAAGCAAATGTGGCTATAAGCATACTTTTGTTGCATGCAGTATACACAACACAAGATTTTTGCGCAAAATTTAACTTAAAAAAAATGGTATTTTTATAGAAGCACTTGCTATCAAGAAACTCTAATGCAAAATTAATCATTAAAAATCAAGGTATTCTACTTAACATATCTAACGGACTAACTTATCTTAACTGCGCAACAGAGCTAATAATTCCTCGGTTTTTTCTTCCATCAAAACAGTATTGTGGCGTGATTCCACATTTAACCTGACCACAGGTTCGGTATTTGATGATCTGAGATTGAAACGCCAATCGGCAAATTCCATACTGACACCATCGGTTTCATCGACAATTAACGCACCCTTTTGGTAAAAATCTCTCACTTTTTGAATAGCCGCTTCGGGATCGGCCAGCTTGGAATTAATTTCACCGGATGAAGGATAGGCCGTAATTCTCTCAGCGACAGTCTCTGACAAACGAAGACCTTTCACACACAACAATTCAGCCACCAGCAACCAGGGAATCATTCCGCTATCGCAATAAGCAAAATCCCTGAAATAATGATGTGCGCTCATTTCCCCGCCGTAAACCGCATCTTCATGCCGCATCCGTTCTTTGATGAAGGCATGACCGGTTTTTGATTGCACAGGAATACCCCCCGTTTTGGACACCACATCAATGGTGTTCCAGGTTAAACGCGGATCATGGATAATCTTGGCACCTGGTGTTTTCTGTAAAAATGCTTCGGCCAGTAATCCAACGATGTAGTAACCTTCAATAAACTGCCCTTTCTCATCAAATAAAAAGCACCGATCGAAATCACCGTCCCAGGCAATCCCCATATCCGCATGATGCTCCAGTACAGCTCGTGTCGTATCGGCGCGACATTCAGGAAGTAATGGATTGGGGATACCGTTAGGAAAAGTGCCATCAGCTTCATGGTGGACTTTGATAAATTCCACAGGCGCATGCTGTTCAGCAAACTTTTTCTCCAAAGCATCAATTACGTGCCCTGCCGCCCCATTTCCGGCATTAACCACCAACTTTAACGGTTTTAAATTGCCTATATTGATATAGGTCATCAAATGATCAATATAGGCTTCCAGATGAGAAACGTGAGACAGGGTTCCTTTTTTAATCACCGGCCCAAACTGGTTTTGTTCAGCAAGCCGCTGAATTTCTCGTAGACCCGTATCGCCGCTGATCGGCTTAGCCTGATCCCTGACCAGTTTCATACCGTTATAATCCATGGGATTATGACTGGCGGTCACTTCAACTCCGCCGTCAACAGCCATTGATTGCGCGGCAAAATAAATTTCTTCAGTTCCGGTCATGCCGATATCAATAACATCCACACCGGCATCCATCAGCCCTTCAGCAAGCGCGATTTTTAAAGATTCGGAGGTTAACCTAACATCGCCACCTACAACCATCGTTTTAGCTTGTAAATACTCACCGCTTGCACGGCCAATCCGATAGGCAATGTCTTCATTCAACTCATCGCCCAAGCGCCCTCTAATATCGTAAGCTTTAAAACACGTTAAATTTTTCATCATGATGTCCTTAATTTGAGTTGGCCTATTTTAGGGTTACCGATAAAAATTTGTAAGAAAAAAGAATTAACTCAAGAGTCGACCAAGACACAAATGTGTAGTTACTAGAACGTTGACGCCCTTACTTTACCGGATCTGCAGCCTGATCTTGATAGGACCTGACCTGCCGCATGACACTGCTTGCACCCAGCGTTACCATCATTGGCTCCGGAATGCCTGCTTGAATTAATACCGACATAGCCCAGGTATTACAGTTATTAAACAGATGGTATTCGCCTTTTGCGGCATAAAACCGGCTTTTGCCATAAAGGCCACGCCCCAGGTCGATCAATTGGCCCCGCTTATCTCTGACGAACGAACGGTCTATGTGACTTAATAGCGCATTAAGACGGAGAGGGGAAATCCCGATTCGCAGGACCTCACTTCTTCGAAAATATACCCAGGGATCGTAATGAAGACCCGCAACATGCATGACTGAGTCGGTCGGGAACAACAAGGCTTTGATAGCCAAAAATAATGAAAACGATTCTGCCTGATAAAAAGCCTGATCGCCCCATCCGAATTCTATAAAGCGGATAGCTTTGTCGTCGAAAGCCAATCCGTCAATTACGTTAGCGACCGACTTGGCATCGATAACAATACCGGCATGCATACCATGATCAACCACATAAATCTCTATGCTGTCCGGCTCAGGTGTATGTGAGGCAACGGTTTTAGCACCACACCCCAATAAAGCGAGCAAAAGCAAGATTAAGACAATCTGTTTCATCATTATTTGATTATTTCAACATGGCCATGTTGATGAAAAAGGTGATTCAGGAAAACCCAGACAAACCGGGCTTTGTGTTGAACATTAATTACAAACCTGCTGCTCAAGCTTGTTTATGAAACCTCAAGAGGGGTATTTTAATCAATCACTCTGATTGATGAGCCTTCAAAAATACCAGCAAATCATCAAAAGGAAGGGGTTTGGCATACAAATAACCTTGGCCGATTCGCAATCAATCATTTTCAACATCGCTTCTTGCGCCTAGGTCTCCACTCTTTCCGCTATGGGTTTAAAACCCAAACTTTTGGCCATCGCCGAAATAGCACGAATGATCGTTTCACTTTCCGAAACAACGTCGGCATCTGCAACAAAGGATTTATCAATTTTGATAAACTCAACAGGCAGACGTCGCAGATAAATCAACGAAGAATATCCGGTTCCAAAGTCGTCACTTGCCGTATAAATGCCATAACGTTTCAACTTATTAAGCACATTAATAGCGTTTTCCAAATTACCGATGACCATGCTTTCGGTAATCTCTATGATCAGCGCACGCCCTTCGATTTGACAAATTCCCCCTGTTCAATGATAAGTCCGGTATGCTCAGCAATAGAAATGAATACATCGCGGCATCGGCGTTTTTGGTCAATGTATCAATATCCGCACCGTAAGCCGGGAAACGGGCGACGCCAATACTCACTCTTATATGAATACAGTTATCGTAATACCTTCGCTTGTGCAGCCTGGCGCTAATGGTGTTTCCTTGAAGCCAATCCTGGAGGTATTGACCATCGGAGGGGAAATCAACAAACTGGCTTCAAATATTTCTTTGGGGCGTGACTGGGCAGGCGTTCATTATCGCAGTGACGGTACAGAAGGCCTGTTGCTGGGCGAAGAAGTGGGCATTGCCATTCTTAAAGATTGGCAGCAGGGATGTTGCCGTCAGGCCCTATCCTGACAAAAGGGCCCTCCAACAAGACCTGTGAACCGATAAACCTGGCCGCGCCCTACTTTAGAGATTACCCCCTCGTCTTTCAACTCGCTGATGATACGAGAAAATGTTTCTCTTGAAGTGCCCAGCATAGAAGCCATGTCTTCATAACCAAAAAAACGGACGGTATCACTGTTGCCTCCGTTTATTTCCATCAGATATTTAATCAGGTTCAATGCTCTTGTTCGAACAGAGCCCGATGACAATTCATTTATCCAGCGGTCTGCAATCGTCAAGTGCTGTTCCCAATGGTCCATCACTTTTTCGTTAAGCCATGGTTTTTCCGCTTCAAGGTGTTTAAGCGTAGCCGTGTATATACGACACGCATCAACCTCCTGTAAGGCTATAGCGGTATGGCGATATGGTTTTTGCAACAGGGCTTCAAGCCCAACAATGGCGCCTGGACCCAGCACACGCAAGATACGCTGGGAACCATCGAATTGTGACTGAATCAGTTTTACGAAGCCGCTGCGAATTGAATAGACCTTGTTGCCCCGTTCGTCCTGATTGTAAAACAAGGTTTTTTTTGGATAACGAAAATTATCAATGGGCTCAAGTAGTTGATCAAAGTCCTCATCTTCCAAGCCTGAAAACAACATCGTACGACGAATACCGCACTGTTTACAGTCAGATCGGCCTAACCACTCAGGGTCGGCACATAAGGTACGAATACTCATTTTTTCATCAAAGGTTAACTAACCAGTTACTGGAAGATTTCTAAAAAGACTAAAAATCTCATCAGATAGCCTGATACATCTGATGCAAGGCTCACTTCTAATGAAATGGAATGGCGTAACCGAAACAAGCATTGCGGTCGATTCACTGGTTCCCTTTTAATCATTCATAGCGCTTGAACATCTTGATGGCGAGGTTGACACGTATTAATCAGGTTTACAGCGTAATTTTAACTACGCTTAACCTCGCCACTTTGAACAAAACTATTCCTCGAAAAGTTCCCTTTCGGCTTCCAACCAATCATCAAGTTCAGAGCCTGGATCAAAGCCTCTGTGCTCTGCCTTGTAATAGGCAAGTTCAGCAATCCTTGCCTCACGATTTGGAAAATCTACCGTATTAAGGGGCTGTTCAGGATCTGAACCCATTTCTGATTTAACTTTTTCTTCAATCGATGCCATTTTTCACCTCGCAATGATATTGATTTTTCGGGGATTTAAAGCCCCTGGACAACAAAACGAATCAGGGCTGATTATTGCGCCTTCCGCCAATAAAAGTAATCAGGGTAACTACTTATCCAAAACCAGTAACTCATGCCTCAATGCCGCTAAGCAATGAATGGATAGGCAGTAATCTACTCCCTTTTGATTGAAAAACCGTCTAAGAATAGAAGGTATGGGATGTGTCTATCGAGGACCGCCGTGAACCCCTCCATGGGGGCTTGACGGCAGCAATCCCTGCTGCCGACATCCTCGCTAGCCACACCCCATACCTT
>NZ_JAUSBX010000123.1 GCF_030651835.1 Methylicorpusculum sp.
CAGCGCGCAGGATGCAGCGGCCTCCGGGTGTCTTTTCTTTTGGATACTTTTCTTTGGACAAGCAAAGACAAAATCGGCGGGAACGATTTTGAACAGCTTTAGCTGGCCCGAAGGGCGAAACCCAGGGATGGGTTTCGTAGCTGTATCGCGGTTGTAGATCCGCTAACCGACTCCACTTAAGTGTCGCGATAGCGACACAAAGCCTTTTTTAGGTTTCAAATAAACCAAATCTTATAGTTAATCCGGAAAAAGGAATATGTTAACTATCTGATTTTCTATAGTGTTTTAATGCGTTTGCCCTGCCATTCCCCCCATCCAGACTATTTTCCGGAATAATAAACGATACCATCCATTACAGTGATAGGAATCGGTACCAAACGCTGTCTGACGCAAGGCCCAACAATACATTCGCCATCATCGGGTTTGAATAATGCGCCATGCACTGAACACATTAAATGCGTCAAATCTACATTAAAGAATTCATCCGGCTTCCAATTCAATTCAACGCCCCAATGCGGGCATGAATTCTTATAGGCTCTAAACCCTTGCGCTGTAACAACCAAAAATCCGGCTATAACGTCATCTTTAACGTTTAATGTAAACGATAAAGACGGACGGCCCTGTAACTCTGTCAATTCACAAATGGGATGATCAGACTTAGATTTCATAGTTGAAGCTACCGGAAAGCAGTTGCAGCCTACCGGTAATTTACTCTGTTGGATTTTGACTTAAAAGATATCCCACGGGTGATTATTTTACCGGCGCCAGTTCAAAAATAATCAGCTCGGCCGGGCCATTACCGACATTTTCAACCGACATGAGGCTGCCGGTTTCCCAAAACGTATCACCTGCCGAATAAACACCCACATGATCACCCTCAATTACTTTTAATTTACCTTTGACGACATAACGTGGACCAGGACCTTCATGCACATGATCAGGTGTTTTAAAAGCAGGAGGAAAAGTCACTTTAATGGTTTTGGCATTAACGTGATTAGAAGGCAATTCAACTTTATGTGCCGAGAGAACCTTTCTTTCAAACTGAGGCTTTTCCTTTGCCTCAGCAGGGCTTAATCCTAATATAAAAATGGCCGCCGAGAGACCAATCAAGCGGTTTGCAGAGTTAAAACGTTGTTGTTTATTCATGAAGATTTCTCCAAGTTAAAGCTGATTCATGTTGAGCCATCGCACCGGCATACAATGAGACGCGCGACTGGATGGATTGATTTCTATCATAATCGGTAAGATCAGAATAACTGAAATTACGTTCAATTTTAATCTTTTTACTTTCACGCTATTGAATGAACACCTATAAATCAAAGATGTAACAAAATTGCTGGGATACATTCAGCCGCTTGATGTTTCATCTGAAACAACAACGTTTCAGATGAAACACCAATAAATCAATGTCAATGGGCAGTAGCAACTTAAGCTCGAGTTTCTATTACTATTTTTAAAAAAATAGAAGGCGTAATATTGACAGATCTAAAAATAAAGTTGAAAAATGGCCTCTCAAAAAAAATTAGTAACTATTCAGTTGAGCAACAAAAAAGATGATGAACAGTGTTGCGGCAGGCGATAGCCTACCCAACTTTTCAAAGCCATAACGATAATTGTTTTGAAATAAATCGCAGCATTAAGTGAATGATGTTTCAATGAAACATCATTCACACGATTGATTTTATAGTCCTAGCTATCATTATAATATAATGTTTGAATTCAATAATTTACACAAATTAAGTCTTATGGCATTACTATTGCTAGATTATATAAAAGCAGTATAGCGCTTTGAAATTAGAAGAATAACTACAGGAGACACACCATGCTTTTTAAACAATTATTCGACCCTGAAACCTGGACTTACACTTATTTAATTGCTGATACCGAAGCCAAGGAAGCCGTGATCATAGACCCGGTCAACACCTGCATCGACGAATACCTCGCATTGCTGGATGAACATGGCTTAAAGTTGAAATATACGCTGGAAACGCATGTGCATGCCGACCACATCACTGCAAGCGGTTTACTCCGTCAAAAGCTCGGAACTGAAACCGCCGTCAGCCAATTATGCGGCGCGGAAACAGCCGATATTCAAATCCAGGATGGCGATGTCTTTGAATTCGGAAAAAATGAAAAAATCAAGGTCATTGCGACCCCTGGACATACCAAAGGCAGTATTTCATTTTTATGGCGTGACCGCGTGTTCACCGGCGATTCTTTATTCATAGGCGGATGCGGGCGCACCGATTTTCAAGGAGGAGACGCCGGTGCCCTGTATGACTGCATCACGCAACGTTTATTTACCTTACCCGACGACACGCTGGTGTATCCGGGCCATGATTATCAGGGACGCTGGGTCAGCAACATCATGCAGGAACGTACTACCAACCCTCGATTGGCCGGAAAATCGCGCGAGGAATTCATTGAGATCATGAATAATCTCAACTTACCCAAACCACGCCTTATTGATGAAGCGGTTCCCGCTAACCGGTATTGCGGATTGGAAGAAAATGAACGGCAAGACGCCATTTCACAAAGAGAAGCTACGCGTCCGGTCAGAAGTGAATCATCGACGCAGGATATGGTGGATTTCGCCAAACAGCAGATTACTGAAATCAATGTTGAAAAATCCAAACAGTTGATTGCCGAAGGTAATGTCGTCATTATAGACACGCGCGAAGAAAGCGAATATGCCGCCGGCCATCTGGATAATGCCTTACCGATACCGCGTGGCCTACTGGAATTTAAAATTGGAAACCAGCCTGATCTTGCTGATAAGTCTAAACCAGTTTTAGTCTATTGTCGCAGCGGAAACCGTTCGGCACTTGCCGCATTAACACTGCAAAACCTGGGCTATAAAAACGTATTATCCATGGCCGGAGGTTATGAAGCCTGGCAAAAATGCGCTTAGGATTTTAATCTCTGTCGCCGGCAATAAAAGCCGGACATACCCGATAGGCCCCAATTGGCCAAAGGCAATCCGGCTTACAAAACTATAAGGCTTGCAGAGATAAAGCCACGTCATAACTCACCACAAAAGTTTGGAGGAATTCATGTCAACTCAACACCATACCGTCTTGATCATAGGCGGAGGCGCAGCGGGCGTCTCTGTCGCAAACAACATGAGAAGGCAAAACAGTTCAATCGATATCGCTTTGATTGAGCCTTCCGAAATTCATTATTATCAACCGGGATTTACCATAATCGGCGGCGGCGCGTATACCATGGCCAAAACCTCGCGCAAAGAGGCCGATCTGATTCACCCTAGTGTTACTTGGATCAAAGACTATGCCGAAACGTTTCAACCGGATGCCAATACAGTCACTTTACGTTCCGGCACGTCACTCAGTTATGATTATCTGGTTGTCTGCCCCGGCCTTCAGCTGGATTGGCAAAAAATAGAAGGACTCAAGGAAACACTGAACCACAATGGCGTATGCAGTAACTATTCGGCTGAAACTGTAGAGTATACTTGGGAGTGCATCCGGAATCTGCAATCCGGCACGGCTTTATTTACCCAGCCCGTCATGCCCATCAAATGCGCCGGTGCCCCGCAAAAAATCATGTATCTGGCTTCCGATCGTTTTCGCAAAAAAGGCATCCTCGATAAAATATCTGTTGAGTTCTGCAATGCAGGACCGGCTATGTTCGGAATTCCATTTTTTGCAAAAGCTTTGGATAAAGTGGTTGCAGACTACGGCATTAAAACCCATTTTCAGCATAATCTAGTCGCTATTGACGGGCCTGCGAAAACCGCTTTCTTCGAAAAAACCGATGCAGACGGCAATAAGACACGTGTATCCAAGCAGTTTGACATGATCCATGTCACCCCCCCCCAAAGTGCCCCTGATTTTATTAAAAACAGTCCGCTGGCTAATCCGGCAGGATGGGTAGACCTTCATGAAAAAACACTGCAACACAATCGATACAGCAATATTTTCGGCCTGGGAGACGCGGGGTCGACACCTAACGCAAAAACTGCGGCTGCAATTCGTAAACAAGTTCCTGTTGTCGTTGACAACATACTGAATTTAATCAGCGGTAAAGCCTTATCCGATAAATATGACGGTTACGGTTCTTGCCCTTTAGCAACCTCGCTTAGTACGGTCATGCTCGCAGAATTTTCTTATAGCGGTAAAGTGACGCCTTCATTTCCCATTTTAGATCCAAGACAAAACCGCTTTATCTGGTGGTGGGGCAAAACGACCGGTTTTCCATGGATGTACTGGCACATGATGCTCAAAGGTTATCGCATTGATATTCCACATAAAGACACCTATGTGAAACAATTTTTAGACGATAATTAAAAGGACACTCAGCATGGTCCAGCCCGATCCACTCTGAATAAAAAGACTAAGATCCGGCTCATCTTCTGTTTTTTATTTTTAGCCAAAGATAGCTTACTCATGTAGGTGGAAATCTATTTGCTCAGTGCGGATAAGTCTCCACCTGCCCGGACAACTCCGCAATGAACAGCTTGATTCAACAGCATTACCGGTTAGCGAAGACGCTGAATACCTGCCACACCGGAATCCGCAGAAAATTCAAAAATGCCCTGAGTCCTCGGTCCTGATTTCAGTAACAGAAACTATTATAACTTTATTTCTATGTCATACCCTGAATCAACAGAACCGAGTTTTTACCGGTTCGTCCCTATACTGAGTTGGCTTAGAACGTATACCCGCAAAGACTTTGGGGATGACTTATTCGCGGGAATAATCACTGCGATTTTACTGGTACCTCAAGGCATAGCTTATGCGTTACTGGCCGGTTTGCCGCCGCAATTAGGGCTTTACGCCAGCATTCTGCCACCAATTTGTTATGCCATATTGGGAACCAGCCGGACGCTTTCTGTCGGTCCGGTTTCAATAGCGGCAATCATGATTGCCAGCGCTCTCAATTCACCCGAGATAAAACTTCTTGGAAACAGTGAAGAAAACGCGTTAGTTTTATCTGCCATGGTCGGGGTCATTTTGTTATTTATGTCCATCCTTCGCATGGGCAATCTGGTCAACTTTATTAGCCATCCGGTACTGACCGGCTTTACCAGCGGGGCTTCGATTTTGATCATATTCAGCCAATTGCCTCCGCTGTTAGGATTCAAACCGGTTGAATGCGGTATCGATAGACACTGTTTCAGTAACCTGTTTAATACGCCAAATACGATAACCATCGCCATTGGCTTGTCTGCGTTGGCCCTGCTCATTTCGTTTGGAAAACCATTGACCGTGTTGTTAAAAAAAATGCGGGTACCCACCCAAATAATCATTGCGATCAGTAAATGCGGACCGCTTTTAACCATCATGCTCACCACATTTATTGTGACTAAATGGCATTTACTAGACCAGCAGGTTGCCGTTGTTGGCGCGGTGCCATCTGGATTTCCATCATTAGGACTGGGCTTTCTGTCGGTTGAACACTGGCGCCCACTATTGCCTTACGCGGCTTTTATTGCGCTGATTGCCTATGTCGAAAGTGTGGCGATTGCCAAGGTGACGGCTAATCTGCGTAATGAAAAGATTTCTGCCAATCAGGAGTTGATCGCATTGGGTGCCGCCAATCTTGTTACCTCTCTTTCCGGAGGCATGGCCGTTGCCGGTGGCTTCAGCCGAACAATGGTGAATTATTCTGCCGGCGCCAAAACTCAAATGGCTACATTAATTGCAGCGGGTCTTTTGGGTTTAGCTGTTATTTATTTCAGTCCCTTGTTTCATAACATACCCAAAGCCGCTTTGGCCGCGATCATTCTGGTTGCCATTGTGCCCTTGGTAAAAATCAAGTCTATTATTCACACGTGGCGCTATGACAGAGGTGATGGTATTGCCGAACTGGTTACGCTGATTGGCGTGTTAACGCTGGGCATAGAGGAAGGTATCACTTTAGGCATTATTCTGACCGTGGTAAGCCATTTACGAAAAACCAGTCATCCGCATATCGCTATTGTGGGCCGCATTCCTGATACTGAACATTATCGGAATGTCAAACGGCACCAGGTTGAAACATGGAATCATCTGCTGCTGCTACGGGTAGATGAAAGCATCACATTCGCCAATGTTAATTTTATCGACGACTTCATTACCACTGAGTTACGTAAACAACCCGCTATCAAACAGATTGTGCTGATTTTCACTTCAGTCAACGATATTGATGCAACAGCGCTAGAAGCCCTGGAAAACCTGAATCATGTACTTCAAAATTCAAATATTACATTGAATCTTGCGGAGGCCAAAGGACCGGTCATTGACAAGCTTGAAAAAACCGATTTCTTTAAACAGCTTAAACCGGGAAAATTATTTTTTAGAACTGAAGATGCCGTAAAGGAACTGGCTTGAATTAACGCTGTTTGACTAAAGATGATCATAACGAACCTTAGCCTGTTTTTTAAACGCCTCGATCATTGATTCACAAACCTGTATAAATATTTGACTAAACGCAACGGCTAATAACTTATTAGCAAATTCAAAATCAAATTCCACAGAGACCAGACAGCCATCAGACTCCAAAGGATTAAAAGTCCAGAGTCCCGTCAAAGATTTAAAAGGACCGCTGACAAGTTGCATCCTTATCTGCTGCCCTTTTTCCATCCGATTAAGCGTTGTAAAAGAAAATCCGACACGGCCTTTTGCAATAGCAATGGTTGCAGTCAGTTTATTATCTGACTTTTCATGGACTTCAGATCGACTGCATAAAGGTATAAAACTGGCATAAGCGCTGACATCATTAACAAGGTCGTACATCTGATCAGGCGAATATTTCAGTGTGACTTGTCGGCTAAAACGTGTCATGACGCATTATTCAAAAAGCCGCTAAGCATTTGTTTAATTGATCAATTTCCATTTTCGCAAGCTTTTTCTCAGTAACATCGTATTGGACGCCTAAGAAGTAAATCAGCCGTCCTTCACCATCGAATAAAGGTTTGATCGATAAGCGGTTATAAAAAAGCTCGCCATTTTTACGAAAATTCTTCAGCGTAACTTCAATGGGTGTTCTATTTTTTACGGCCTCTTTAATTTGAGCAATTTCAGGTTGATCACGAAGATCGCCCTGAAGAAAGCGGCAGTTTTTACCGATAATTTCCTCTTTTGTATAGCCTGTGATTTTTTCAAATACCTGATTGGCAAATACAATTGGGTTATCCTCAATGTCAGGATCTGACAAAGTAACACCGTTGATACAGCCATCCAAAATCTGAGTCAAAATTTGAGGAATTATGCCGTCTTGTTTATCTACTTGAAATTGCATAAAACTTCCTCCGTTTTGTTGTTTTAAACACCCTGAAGAGATCATGACTTGTAAAGTCAACACCTACATTTAACCGGCTTCCAGAAGCGTTTTTAGATTTCTTACTGTTCTTTTGGCGCCATCTTGAACCGCGATCCCAATAAGTTTTTCAAATGGCAGCATAAACAACTCGAGCTTAAGTAGCTCAAATGTAAAAATCAGCTCAGTCGATGTCTGAAGGGCCAGTAAATCATAGCTGCATCGATAAGCATTAGAAACACCTTCAAATACGAGCTGTCGTTCCGGCTTAAAAACGGTGACCTTGAATGTTGATTCACTTCTTTGACCTTGATCTACACGGACTTGCCGAACGAAGCTGTTTAACTGTAATGGCGGATCACTTAACAGCTCACATTCACGCACCTCCGGTGACCACCGAGGATAATTCTCAAAAAAATCAATGCCGATAAACTTGAAAACATGGTCAATAGGTTTGTTGACAACAATGCTTGCTGTTCCGGTTGCGGCATGATTTGAACTTAATCCAAACATATGTACCTCGCCTTCAAGAAAGTAATATCAGTATGATCATCAAGGATCTGTTTCATTAATTGCATAAAATAAACATGTATTGAAGATTACCACACTATGTACAGTTGCAAATGGCAATAACCATTACGCTAACCAAAGGATTACAACCACCGATTATCTAATTATCTATCTGTAAAGCATCCCTTTTGTTTAATCCATAACGGGTTAATTCATCACCTGTTCGCTGGTCTAATCGCCCATCACTGATTAATTTCAATATTTTTTCGAAATAAGCATCTAATCCGATTCGATGATTGTCGTTTGGTTGCATCAATTTTTGATAACAGAATTTTCGCCAATAATCCATTTCTGAATGGCTCAGTGTTTCCGGGTAGTTTCTAGCTCTAAACCTGAACAGCATTTCCTTTAATCGGCTGTCTTTGAACGGGAAAGTTGTAGAGCCCAGATCTTGAGGCGGCAAGTCATGAATTCTCTGCATCAACTGTCTATCGCCAGGACTAAAGAACCCGCCGCTGTATATCATCAAATCAGGGTCAGTAAGAACGTTATCATCTGCATATTTTGAAAAAACCTGGCTTAACTTGCCGGCCAGGCCTTTATCCGTTGATAAACGTTCCGCATTTTTTAGGCAGACGCCAAGATCAATGGATAGCCGCGTTGCATCGCTGGGTCTTAGGGCTTTGATAGGGGCCAAAACAGGGCATTTATTTAAGTGAATGGTCTTAAGGGGGATTCGTGCAACACCGGCAGCAAGTTGATCATTTGCCACAAAAATACGCTGTTTTATTTCTTCAGGAGTAAGCGCCAACAACGGTTCGGGATCAATGGATAGATCATAAACCAGAACACCATTGGGATTTGCAGGGTGCTCACAGATGGGCAAAATAACCGCCGCACACTTTTTAGCTGCCGAATAGCGGCCTGAGATATGAATCAATGGCTCGTTGGAACCGAGATTGATCAAATTCGATACGGCCTTTTTGGATCGGTTATCAAAAAGAAACTGATACAATTTTGGCTGAGCCTGTCTGATCAGCTTTGCCAAGGCAATCGTGGCATAAACATCTGACAGCGCATCATGAGCGGCTTGATGTTGAATCCCGTTGGCTTGAGTCAAGACTTCCAATCGAAACACCGGAGAACCTGCGTCATCAAGCGGCCACTCAATTCCTTCCGGCCGCAGTGCGTAGCACGATCTAACCACATCAATCAAATCCCAGCGGGAATTACCATTCTGCCATTCGCGTTGATAAGGATCATACAAATTTCGGTAAAGCGTATTTCTGGTGACCTCATCATCAAACCGGATGCTGTTATAGCCTAATACACAGGTATTTGAAACAAGCAATTTTTCCAGTATCCGTGCTATGAATTCTGCTTCGCTTGCACCTTTTTCAAGAGCTAACTGGGGCGTTATCCCTGTAATTGCACAGGATTCAGGATCAGGAAGGTAGTCATCGGAAGGTTTACAGTAAATAACGAGCGGATCATCTATCGCATTAAAATCATAATCTGTTCTAACGCCCGCGAACTGAACTGGCCGATCCCATTGTGGATCTATACCAAAGGTTTCGTAGTCGTGCCAATATAAAGTAGGACCAGCCATTAACGCACTTGAATTATTTTATTGAAATCAAGGCTTTTAACACATCAGTTCTGCTGACAACACCCACTAATTCACCTTGTTTATAAACTGGAAAACTTCTTAATGGTGTTTCTCTAAATTTTTGGGCTAAATCCAAAATACTTGAATCTGCATCAACAGTAATCAGATCGCGCGTCATAAATTCACCCACTCTTCCTGATTGGCCCTGATTGTAGGCTGTTTCCAAAACCACTTTCATACAATCTTTTTCAGAAAACATCCCTACTAGCTTTCCTTGATCGTTTAATACTGGAGCACAGGTAATTTTATGGTCTAACAATTTACTTATTGCTTCAATCACATCTGTGTCTTCCTTGACTGTGAGCAAATGTTTGGCCATGTAATCGGATACAGTTATTTTTGCAAGCATAACAAACTCCTTCTATTTATAGTTCTATTTCTATTTCTATCAAAGACCTTCCGGTCATACGTTTAATACTTCTATTTAAAATAGCTCCACTTGTCTAGTCTTAAGCCATTGAACCAAATTTTCCTCTATCAACAAATACTCTTGATAACAAAGTCGGGCATAAAATGAATACCCAATTAAACTTCAATGTAACTGAAAACAACGATCAACTCTATTTTTATATTTTATGAATTTGAACTGTTTAATGCTGCTTCAGCATCAAGCTGTTTTCTTTTATCACACTTTTTGACACAGACGCAATCGCCTTTATTTGCGCCGCCACAAGAGCCTTTAATTGCTTTACGGCCAAATATTACGCCTATAGCCATTAGACCAATAACAATTAACATGAAGAAAAAAGTCACTAGAAAATAAGTCATTGTTTTGTCCTGTCAGGTATTTGAATAAAAGTTTTTGTAATTATTTGGTGTACATTGATAGCCGCGACCCAAGAGATAGTCTCTCGGAAGTTGAATTCTTAAGCTCATCTATCGTAACCTTCGCATCACCTTCGTTGTTACTAAACTGAATAGTTAAAAATCGTTTTGTTAAAGTGCATATATTGAATGCAAATAAAGTGTGATATTTGATTTGCACTTACTGCAATCATGAAAAAAGTAGCATTGAATCATTCAACCTAGTACGACATAAGACCTAAATGTATTTGTAATGATTCAATTTACCTTATATAAAAAATCTGAGTCAAAAAAAAGCGGAATCAGTTTTAAGGTTCTGATTCCGCTTTATCATTATTGATGCACTTAAAAAATCGTTGCCTGCTGAATCAGCTTTGCAAAGTATTGCTTTTTAGCCACCAAAGTCATCAAGCATGATGTTTTCAGGCTCAACACCGTTTTCCAATAACATGTTGATCACTGAAGAGTTCATGATAGGCGGTCCACACATGTAGTATTCACAATCTTCAGGCGCCGGATGTTTTTTGATAAAGTTTTCAAACAAGACATTGTGAATGAATCCTGTATAGCCATCCCAATTATCATCCGGCAACGGATCTGAAAGCGCAACATGCCATTCGAAATTATCGTTTTCTTTATCCAGCATGTCGAAATCTTCCACGTAGAACATTTCTCTTCGGCTACGCGCACCGTACCAGAAAGTCATTTTCCGTTTGGATTTCAGTCTCCGCAATTGATCGAAAATATGTGATCGCATTGGCGCCATACCGGCTCCACCACCGACAAAAACCATCTCCTTATCAGTGTCTTTTGCATAAAACTCACCATACGGACCTGAAATAATACATTTGTCTCCCGGCTTCAGATCAAAAATGTATGAAGACATGATGCCTGGCGGGATGGTATCGGGAGCACCAGGTGGTGGTGTCGCAATACGCACGTTAAGCATGATTTCTCTCTCTTCAGGATAACTGGCCATTGAATAGGCCCGCAGCGCCGGTTCTTTTACGTTAGAAACATAACGCCACAGATTGTATTTATCCCAATCCTCACGGTATTGATCCTGAACATCAAAATTTTTGTATTCAGCGATGTGAGGAGGGCATTCAATTTGAATATAGCCGCCCGCTTTGTAATTGATAGCTTCACCTTCAGGCAATTCCAAAACCAGCTCTTTAATGAATGTTGCAACGTTATTATTGGATTTAACGGTACATTCCCATTTTTTTACACCGAATACACTATCTTCCACTTCAATTTTCATGTTGTGTTTGACAGTAACCTGGCAGGCTAATCTTTCGCCTTCGGCAGCTTCTCTTTTAGTTATATGAGAGCGTTCGGTAGGAAGAATTTCTCCGCCGCCTTCAAATATCTTTACTTTACACTGAGCACAGGTGCCACCTCCGCCACAAGCGGACGACACAAATAATTTATTCTCTGCCAAGGCACTCAGTAATTTTGAACCAATGGGTACGTGAATTTTTTTCTCATCATTAATGAGAATTTCAACATCCCCTTCGGCTACCAGCTTACTTTTTGCGCCAAGGATAACAAATACCAGCGCTATCACGATTCCCGTGAAAATAATAATCCCTAATGCAATTTCCAGCATTACGATACCTTCTTAAAGTTGGATTCCAGAAAAAGCCATGAAGCCGAGTGACATCAGACCCGCAGTGATAAAGGTGATACCCAGACCTTGCAGCCCTTTTGGTATATCGCTGTATTTGAGTTTTTCACGGGTACCCGCCATCACCGTAATAGCAAGCGCCCAACCAAAACCGCTACCTATACCGTAAGTAACACTTTCTCCAAAGTTATAGTCACGTTCAATCATGAATAAACTGCCTGCCAAAATAGCGCAATTTACCGTGATCAAAGGCAAGAAAATGCCCAGCGCATGATAGAGAGCCGGAAAAAATTTATCTAAAATCATTTCCAGAATCTGTACCAAGGCCGCAATCATTCCGATACAGCTTAATAGCGCTAAAAAGCTCAAATCAACGCCGGTAATGCCTAACCATGACAACGCATCTTCTTTCAAGAGGCTGTGATAGACAAAGTTATTAGCAGGCACAGTGATGGTCTGAACGATCATTACGGCTGTACCTAAGCCGATAGCCGTGGACACTTTTTTGGATACTGCGATAAAAGTACACATACCCAAGAAAAACGACAATGCCAGATTTTCTATGAATACGGCTTTAATAAATAAGCTGATATAAGCTTCCATCAGTGATGTCCTCCCTCACCGTGCGCAATAGACAGTATTGCAAAATCCGGCTTTTCAGATTGTGCGGGTTTGTACTGACGAATTGCCCAGATAATAAGACCGATGATAAAAAAAGCGCTAGGCGGTAATAACATCAGACCATTTGGGTCATACCAGCCACCATCTTTAGTCAACTTCAATATTTCAATCCCGAGTAATTTCCCTGATCCCAATAATTCTCTGAAAAAGGCGACAATTATCAAAATCAGACTGTAGCCAAGACCATTGCCTATACCGTCAAAGAAACTCTCCAATGGCGGATTTTTCATCGCATAAGCTTCAGCTCTACCCATTACAATACAGTTGGTGATAATCAAGCCAACAAATACTGACAATTGTTTACTCACATCGTAAGCAAATGCTTTCAGGATTTGGTCGACGACGATAACCAATGAAGCAATAATCGTCATTTGCACAATGATTCGAATACTACCGGGAATATGGTTACGGATCGCACTTATAGCTGCACTTGAACAGGCTGTGACCGATGTTAAAGCAACAGCCATAATCAATGACGTTGACATCTGAGAGGTAACCGCCAGCGCTGAACAAATGCCAAGTACTTGAAGCGTAATTGGATTATCGTTGATCAGCGGACTGGTTAATACTTTCTTTGTTTCAGTTGTTAATATAGCACTCATAATATTCGCCCTACCCTTTAGCTTTTACTTTATCAAGGTACAACGCGAAGCCTTCTTTGCTCATCCAATATTTGATGAGATTTGAAACGCCTCTACTCGTTAATGTAGCACCTGCCAATCCGTCCACCTGATATTCTGATCCAGGCTTAGCGTTATCAACTACACCGTTAACCAACGCCAAGGCTGGTTCATTGGCTTCGTTATAGACTTTCTTTCCTTTCCATAAGGCGCGCCAGTTAGGGTTGACTACCTCCCCGCCTAATCCCGGTGTTTCAGCCTGATCGTAAAAATTGATACTTTGCACTGTCTGACCGTCTGCTTCCAAAGCAAGAAAACCATAAAGGGTTGACCACAAACCATAACCATTGATAGGTAAGATAATTGACTGAATATCGTCACCTTTCTTTACCAGATAGACTTTGGCAACTTTGGCTTTAAAGCGAATGCTTGCAATATCATCCTTAGTCGGTATCGCAACACTCAACGCAGGATCCTTTGCCGCTTTACGCTGATCGTAGTTAACTACGTCCATGTTTTCGACATAATCGCCCGTTTCCAGATCAACCAGCTTTGCTTCGATCTGTTCGTCAAACGCCTGATTAATATCAACACCTTCTTGTAACAAGCCTGCTACATCCAGAATGTTTTTCTTCATATCCAGCATTTTATTATCTATTTGCAACGGTCTTAATGCGACAGTTGCCAAAGACACTAAAATAGCGCAGACAAAACAGACTGATAAAGCAACAGCCAGCGTTTTTTCAAGACTATCATTATTTAGAGCCAGCACTTTGTCGGCATAAACTCTAAATCGTTCGTACTGAGTTATTTTGTTTTCGTTAGGCATGGCGCTTTACCCTTCTTCTGATGTTTGCCTGAATGACGAAGTAATCAATGAGTGGTGCAAACATGTTGGAAAATAGAATTGCTAACATGATTCCTTCAGGAAAAGCAGGATTAACAACTCTAATCAAAACAGTCATCACTCCAATTAAACCGCCAAACAGCCATCGACCGGTATCCGTCATAGCTGCACTGACTGGGTCTGTAGCCATATAAACCATACCAAAAGCAAAACCACCCACAACCAAATGCCAATACCACGGCATAGCAAACATAGGATTGGTTTCACTGCCTATAAAGTTAAATACTGACGACATTAGAACCATACCAATAAAGACACCGGCCATGATGCGGTAGGAAGCCACACGGGTGTACAGTAAAAATGCTGCACCTATAAAGATGGCTACAGTAGAGGTTTCACCTAAACAACCAGGAATAAATCCGAAGAATGATTGAAACCATCCGAAACCGGCCTCATGAACCGCATCGAGACCTCCTGTTGCAGCCAAACCCAATGGCGTTGCTTTGGTAAAACCATCGACGGCCACCCAAACGGAATCGCCTGAAATAGAAGCCGGGTAAGCGAAGTAAAGAAATGCGCGTCCAGTCAGAGCAGGATTCAGGAAATTTTTTCCTGTTCCGCCAAACACTTCCTTGCCTATCACGATACCGAACGAAATACCCAGTGCCACCTGCCATAATGGCATGTCAGGCGGCATGATCAGGGTATAAAGCATGGATGAGACCAAAAAGCCTTCGTTGACCTCATGTCCGCGTACCGTAGCAAATAATACTTCCCAAACACCACCCACTGCCAAAGTCACGATGTAAATAGGTAGAAAATACAAAGCCCCGTGGACAAAACAGGATATCGGGTTCATTGGGCTGTATCCGAAAATCATCATCGGAATACTGCGCCAATTGTCGACTTTCTCCAACCCCATGGCTTCGATTGCCAAATTCGCCTGATAGCCGGTATTGTAAAAGGCCATCATGATGCAGAAAAAAGTCGCAATCACTACGAAAGTCATGGTTCTTTTCAGATCAATACCATCACGTACATGAGTTGTGCCGCGTGTTACATCAGCCGGTGTGTAGATAAAAGTATCGACCATCTCGTAGAGGCCATAATACTTTTCTAACTTTCCGCCTTTTGTAAAATGCGGCTCTATGCTATCTAATAAATCTCTAGCCGACATTAATTACCCTTCCTTCTCGATTTTGGTTAAATTTTCTCTTAACACAGGACCGAAGTCGTGTTTGCCCGGATCTGCAAATGTTATGAGGGAAAGATCTTCTTCATTAAGCTCCAAACAGCCTAACAATTGAGCTTGATCGGAATCACCCACCACTAATGATTTCAGTAACGGTGTAGGCAAAATATCCAGCGGCATCAAGGATTCATAAACCCCGACAGGAACAATCGCCCGATTACTGCCGTTTTTATCAGTCGTCAAAGGGAATTTACGACCCAGTTTGCGATCTTTGCTGGACGTATAAACATTCAAAGCAGAATATTTATCTTTGCCGGGAACGATCCAGCCAAACAACTCTCGCTGACGCCCTTCTTTCAAAGCTGAAACCTGATTACTGTAGAAACCTAAATAATCAGACCAGTCTGCGCCTTTGTGACCGAACAAAACTGAGCCAGATATCACCCGGTTTTCAAGATCTTCCAATTCACCGGCAACCAATTCACTGAGATTCGCTCCGACTCTTGTTTTAAGCAGTCTCGGTCTTTTTACGGTAGGTCCCGCCAAAGACACGACTCGTTCAACATTTAAATGTCCGGTAGTAAACAACGCACCGATAGCCATTACCGCTTGATAATCCAAATACCAAACAAATTTTTCTATATTGACCGGGTCAATCAAATGGATATGGGTACCCGGAAGACCGGCCGGATGCGGGCCTGAAAACTCAGCAACCTGCACCGATCCAGACACCGGAATATCAGCACCTTTTGCTTTACAAACAAAAGTCTTACCTTCTGTTAATCTAGAGATGATCTTTAAGCCATTCGTGAAATCATTGACTCTTGGCTTGATGACTATTGATGGGTCCGCCGCTAATGGACGGGTATCAATCGCAGTGACAAAAATTGAATGCGGCGTACTGTCAATCAATGGAATTTTGTCATAGGGACGAGCGCGCAAAGAAGCCCACAATCCGGAAAGAACCAGGTTTTCTTTAACTTGATCCGCAGTAAGACTGTCTAACTCACTTTCCGGATACTTCTTGAAGGTTACTTCTTCGTTACCTTTAAGCTCTATAACGACCGACTGCAAAACTCTTTTGGCGCCGCGATTAACTGCCTTGATCACGCCTGCACCCGGAGCAGTGTAATTAACACCGGGATTTTTTTTGTCCGTGAAGATGATTTGACCTAATTTAACCTGATCGCCCTCACTCACCATCATGGTAGGTTTCATCCCCACAAAATCGGCACCCAGAACCGCAACGGCACTGACCTGATTACCATCCTCAATTTTCTGTTCAGGCCCCCCGGTAATAGGAAGATCCAAACCTTTTTTAATAGTAAATTGCATAGTGAATAAGCCTACTCTCCAAACAGGTTGCGGCATAAAATCCTCAATGTTTATAAAAATAAAACACGAGGCACAATAAGAAGAAATACAGGGCATTAGATCATAATCCGATCAATTCCTCAATATCGGTCAGTCATCGATCCAAACATTTCCTTTAAAAAACAACCGTTTCCCATTAAGAAACAAACTGTCAATCAAATTTTACATATTTTATGTTTTTACTGAGGCATCCACCCTCATCGTCAAAGCTTAGTGCATAAAAGCTTACGCACAGAAAATCAAGTTAAGTTTCGCTCTCAGCCAATAACTGATCCACCCGCTGAAATCCTCTCGGCAATACATAACCTCTATTAGCACGCGCACCTGAGTAATGATCAATGTCCATTGCCTTTAAAGTGACATGTCGCTTTCCTGAAACCACCCGAATAGATGCCATGGTGGGAATGACTACCATAGAAACAACTTGATCCTTACCTGAAATAAAGTCTGCAGGTAGTATATGTATTAATTTATTACCTTTTCCTTTGGCCAATGCAGGCAGCTCACTGACCGGAAAAATCAACAACCGGCCTTGCAAGGTAGCAACAGCCAATAAATCCGATTCATTCATGATAGGTGAAGGGTGAAGCACTTTTGCCTTTTCGGACATCATGATCACGGCTTTACCCGCTCTATTTTTTCCGGCCAAATCTTTAATCTGGATTTTAAATCCATAACCGGTGTCGCAACCAAAAACATACCAATCCTCCGGATTACCGGTAATCAGGTGCGTAAATATGGCTCCGGAAGGCGGATTAAAGCGCCCCGTCAAAGGTTCCCCCTGACTTCGCGCCGAGGGAAGATCATGCGTTGATGTACTGTAAATTCTTCCCGTGGAATCAAGTACAAAAACCGGCTGCGTCGTCCTGGTTTTAACCGCTTGAAGAAACCCGTCACCGGCCCGGTAACTCAGGGTTTCAACATCGATATCATGCCCTTTCGCCGCACGTATCCAACCTTTCTGCGAAAGAATCACAGTAACAGGCTCATTAGGAATCAGAGCAATCGTATCCAGTGGTTTTGCGATATCACGAGCGACGATAGGCGAGCGCCGTGCATCCCCGTATTGCTCAGTATCAGCCTCGAGTTCTTTTTTGATTAACCGGTTGAGCAGCGCAGGTGAACCTAACGTTTTTTCCAGGGCTTGCCGTTCCTTTTCAAGATCAGCCTGTTCACCCCGAATTTTCATTTCTTCCAATTTGGCTAAATGCCTTAATTTCAGCTCCAATATGGCTTCGGCCTGCAAATCAGTGAGCCCGAAACGCTCCATCAGCACCGGCTTAGGCTTGTCTTCACTGCGTATGATGGCAATGACTTCATCAATATTCAGGTAGGCAATTAAAAGACCATCAAGAATATGCAACCGAGCGAGAACTTTATCCAGACGATATTGCAATCGGCGCCTGACAGTTTCTGTGCGGAAAACCAGCCATTCCGACAAAATTTTCCGCAAATTTTTAACCTGCGGCTTGCCGTCCAGACCAATCATATTCATATTGACCCGGTAATTTTTTTCCAGGTCGGTCGTAGCAAACAAATGCGACATCAAAGCGTCGACATCAATTCGTTTTAATTTAGGAATGACAACAAGGCGGGTTGGATTTTCATGATCAGACTCATCTCTCAAATCATCGATCATAGGGAGTTTCTTGGCATTCATTTGCGCAGCGATCTGTTCCATCAGTTTAGATCCGGACACTTGATAAGGCAGCGCCGTTATGACGATATTATTTTCTTCAACTTCATATTTCGCCCGCATTTTGATTGAGCCGTTACCCGTTGCATACATCGACTGAATTTCTTCATAAGGCGTGATTATTTCGGCTTCGGTTGGATAATCAGGCCCTTTGACATGGGTAAGTAATTCCTCAAGCGACGTTTCAGGCGCCTCTAACAATAAAATACAGGCTGCAGCTATCTCTCTCAGGTTATGCGGAGGAATATCGGTGGCCATGCCGACAGCAATCCCTGTTGTGCCATTCAATAGAACATTAGGCAATCTGGCGGGTAAAACTACCGGTTCTTTTAGCGAGCCATCAAAATTATCGACCCAGTTGACCGTTCCTTGTCCCAATTCACTTAATAAAGATTGAGCATAGGCCGTTAAACGGGATTCGGTATAGCGCATAGCCGCAAACGACTTGGGATCATCAGGAGAACCCCAGTTACCCTGCCCATCGATCAGCGGATACCGGTAAGAAAAGTTCTGAGCCATCAAGACCATGGCTTCATAGCAGGCAGAATCGCCGTGGGGATGAAATTTACCCAACACATCACCGACAGTACGTGCTGATTTTTTGTATTTTGCCGCAGCATTAAGGCCCAGTTCCGACATGGCATAAACGATGCGCCGCTGAACCGGTTTTAGGCCATCACCAATATTAGGCAATGCTCTATCCAAAATAACGTACATGGAATAATCCAGATACGCTTTCTCAGTAAATTCCTTTAGAGGGAGTTGTTCAAAATTTTCCTGAATACCCATGAATTAAAGTGAGTCCTTTGGTAAATCTACGTGGAGTGATTGCGTCTTTTCCATAACTTCCCGGCGCAATTGTTTGCGCATTTTTGCCGCCTCGAACAATTTAACTTCCAAATCGGATTCTAATATCAATTGTGGCACTTCAACCGGCCGCCCTTCTTCATCAACTGCCACCATGGTAAAGTGCGAAGAATTGGTATGCCGCTTGACATTGGTTCGTAGATTTTCCGCCACGACCTTGATCCCGATCTCCATGGACGAGCGCCCGACATAATTGACATGCGCGAATAAAGTCAGCAATTCACCGACATGAATTTTCTCTTTAAAGAACACCTGGTCCAATGACGCGGTCACAACATAATTCTTGCTGTAACGAGCCGCGCAGGCATAGGCAACCTGATCGAGTAACTTAAGCAATGATCCGCCATGCACAACACCGGAAAAGTTCGCCATATCAGGCGTCATGAGCACACTCATGGTCAGCGTTTTTTCTTGTTTTTCGGACGCTGAATCCGGAAGGATTGAAATCATAGCTATGATAATGAGATTAAAACGCGATTATAGCCTCACCCCTATAAAGGGGTAAACCCAATGCATGTTCCCGGCAATTTCGAGTTTGAGTTTTTAATGTAGCTTTGAGGTTAGCCGTAAGCCTTGCGAGGAAGGCCGTAAACCCATCCATGGGGCTTGACGGCATGTTCCTATTTGGATACTTGAACTTAAGTTGTCAACATCACGTTCGTAATACCGTAATAATAGCCAAGCACAATTATTAAGGACATTCAAACTTCAAAGTTAACGTGACACCTATTTGTCAGATTGTTTTAAAATACCTAACCAATCAGCTTAAACACAGAGATAGAGCCCCATGAAACTTGTCACGGATAACACAAACGATGAATCACTCAATTCTGACAAAGCACCTCTCTTCGACTTGAATGCTCCGGAATGGTATCTCAATAGAGAGGTGACTTGGCTTGAATTCAACAAACGTGTGCTTCATGAGGCAGAAGACCCTCGAACACCGCTGTTGGAACGCGTCAAATTCATCGCCATCGTTAGCTCCAATTTAGACGAATTTTTTATGAAGCGGATTGGCGGACTTAAACAGCAAGTCGGCGCGGGTCTCAGCGAATTAAGTGTCGATGGCCGGTCACCGCAACAGCAAATAACCGAATGTTTCGAGGTGGTCCGAGAACTTGAGACTAAAAAACAAACGCTTTACAACCTGATATTAAAAGATTTGCTCCAGGAAGGCATCATCATAGAAGACTATAAAAACCTGTCTGAAGAAGATCAGCAGGCGATGCGCAACTTTTACATCACTAATATTTTTCCTCTGGTGACACCCCAGGCAATTGATCCGGCTCACCCATTTCCCTTCATATCCAACTTGTCGCTCAATTTACTTGCTGGCGTTTACGCCAGCGAACCTGAAGATATGACCTTGGTGCGCATCAAAGTGCCTGTAGGAATCAAAATTCCGCGTTTTATTCAGGTCAATTCTGACCGGCATTTGTTTGTGGCACTTGGCGATTTAATTGCCAACAACCTGGACTTACTCTTTCCCGGAATGAAAATCGCGTTCTGCGAACTCTTTCGTGTGACGCGAAATGCGGTCACCGAAAAAGATGAAGAGCAGGCCGATGATTTATTACAAATGATCGAGTCAGAACTGCGGGAACGAAAATTTGCACCGGTAGTCCGCCTGGAAATTGCCGCAACAATGGGAACCCTGCAAAGCGGCATGCTCGCCGCCGAACTCGGTCTTAATGAAAAACAAGATGTTTTCGTTGTAGAGGGACGCATGGGATTGTCAGACCTGTTTCAGATTGCAGGCATTCCAAGACCCGATCTGCAAGATCCTCCCCATCATCCCTGCGATCATGCAAAACTGATCAATGCGACAAATATCTTCCATGCGATTCGTGAACAAGGAACCATATTACTGCATCATCCCTACGAATCTTTTGTCACTACGGTGGAACGATTCGTTAAAGAAGCCAGTCGAGACCCCAATGTTCAAGCGATAAAAATGACGCTCTACCGCACATCGGCAGGCACAAAAATCGTGCAATACCTGATGGATGCGGCATTAAACGGCAAGCAGGTAACCGTCGTAATTGAACTTAAGGCCCGCTTTGATGAGCAAGCCAATATTCGCTGGGCGCATCGCATGGAACAAGTCGGCATTCATGTCACTTATGGCGTCGTTGGGCTTAAAACCCACAGCAAAGTCATTTATGTCGTCCGTCAGGATTACAACGGGTTACGCCGCTACGCGCATATCGGTACTGGGAATTATCATGCAGGCACCGCCCGGCTATACACGGATCTTGGCATTTTGACCTGTGATAAAAACATCGGCGAAGAACTGACCGAATTATTCAACTTCTTAACGACCGGCCTGGTTGTCAAGCGTAACTATCAACATTTACTGCCCGCACCCAAGGTCCTCAAATCGAGTCTTCTCGCTAAAATAGAGCGGGAAATCAAAAAACATTCTGATAAAAAGCCCGGCCTGATTCAATTCAAAATGAATGCACTGGAGGACGTGGATATTACTGCTGCACTTTACAGGGCTTCGCAGGCGGGCGTTAAAATTGATTTAATTGTCCGGGATACCTGCCGATTACGCCCCGGCATTCCGGGCATGTCGGAAACCGTTCAGGTGCTTAGCATAGTCGGACGATTCCTTGAACACTCGCGCATTTTTTATTTTCAAAACGGCGGCGATGAAGAATATTTTATCGGCTCGGCTGATTGCATGAAACGAAACCTCGAAAGCCGGGTTGAAGTTGTCGCACCGATCAACAAACCGGAATTACAGGCACAGCTACGCCAAATTCTGAACGTTCAACTCAGTAATCAACGCAGCGTGTGGGAAATGCAAGCCGATGGAACCTATGTGCAGCGGCAACCTACCGATAATGAAAGTGAACCAGGCGTCCAAGTCAGACTGATAGAGCTGACCAATAAACGCCTGAAAGAAGCGCAGCCGGGTAAAAAGCAAAAAAAATTAAAGCCGTTTAATCCTCATGCCTAAAAGTAAAATAAACACCTGTTCGGCTTAACTACACTTTTTATAAACCCAACCATAACGACCAAAATGACTTCCTTTCTGCAACGCGGTGCAGCCGCCGTTCAAACTCAAAACATGCCCGAAGCGTTAATCTGGTTTGAAAAAGCAGTGGCCGAAAATGCTAAAGATGCTCAAGCCCATGCTTGCCTGGGTCAGACTTTATGCTGGCTGGGCCGACGCGATGAAGGCGTGAGGCAGTTACATAAAGCAGGCCAAATTCTGCTTAAAAATGTCCGCAAAACCCGGGATATCAGCCAGGCACTGGGTCTTATCGAACAACTGCAGTTTTGGAACGATTACCAGGGGGCATTGGAACTGGGTCGGCAGGCAGTGCAAATCAACAATTCCGATGTACGGGGATTTCAATTACTGGCGCTCAGTTATTCGCGCCTTAATCAAAAAGCCCTCGCATTAAGCGCCGGAAAACAAGCTCTTAAACTCGCGCCCAACAACGCGATGCTCACTATTTTGGTGGCTACGCTGGAAATGGCAGAAGGATTAAATCAGTCGGCAAAACAACGTTTGGAAAAAGTGCTGCAACACCCTCTTACTACCGAAGAAAAATTTCGCACCCACAAAGAACTGGCACGCTTGCTCGATAAAATGGGGGAATATCATCAGGTATTCAGCCATCTGAATACGGCGGGTGAATTGTCAGCCCAATTACCGGAGGTGCAAAAGCAGGATCCCAAGCGGGTTCCCAACATGATTGAAGCCAATATAGTGGCATTCGATCAGGCATTGCTTAATCGTTGGCCGCCAGCTTCACTTAATCAGGATGATCAAGAGAATCGGGCCCCCATTTTTTTAATCGGCTTTATGCGCTCAGGCACCACGCTGACCCAAGAGGTTTTGGGTGGACACCCTGACATTTTTATTGCCGATGAAACAGATCTGATTTATTCAGTCTCCCAAGAACTGGAACGCATGGTTCCCTCCGCCAAATCCCAGCCGGAAAGACTTCGTCAACTGGATCTAGCCGGCATAAAACATTTACGGCAATTTTATTGGGACAGTGCTCATAAACTATTTGGTGACAAATTAAGTCATCAAAGACTGCTGGATAAAACTACGATGAACACCCTGGACCTGGGACTGATCAATTGTTTGTTCCCCGATGCCAAAGTTGTTTTTGTGATACGAGACCCCAGGGATATCTGCTTAAGCTGTTTTATGCAAACCATGACACCGGCGCCTTCCACTGTACAATTGCTGACTTGGGAAGGCACGGCGAATTTTTATGCGCAGGTAATGGCGTGGTGGCAGCATATCAAAGCCTTTATGCCCGCCCCTTTTCTTGAATTCCGTTACGAAGATGCAGTAACTGATTTTGAAACCACGTTTAAAACAGTATTCGAATTTCTTGATCTAACCTGGGACCCCTCGGTAATTGACTTCCATCGCCGAGCGATAGGCAAACAGATTAATAGCCCGAGTTTCAGCCAAGTTGCTCAGCCGCTCTATACTTCATCGCTTGCCCGCTGGCAGCCCTATGAAAAAGAATTTGAAGCCGTTGCGGAACAGCTTCAGCCTTTTATTGATGCGTTTGGATATGGAAACCGGACACTGTAAAAATCAGATATTTGTTCACCCCTCCAATTTTATTGGGTTAGGTGCTTGTTTGAAAAGGCTTCTGCAACAGGGATGGTTTCACGCGTCCTTTGCAATCAGTCCCTACACCCTCAATTCAAAGCGGGAGATTAGTTGCAAAATCAGTTCAATTTTTCCGGATCAAAGATCGGCCAGATTGCCTTTGGTTTCCAGCCACAGTTTTCTGTCCGGAGCACGTTTTTTCGCTAGCAGTAAATCCAGTTGCGCCCGAGTCTCATCGCCCTCTTCAACCGTTAACTGCACCAGCCTGCGCGTATCCGGATTCATCGTTGTTTCGCGCAATTGACTGGGATTCATCTCGCCCAAACCTTTAAAGCGCTGAACGTTGATTTGACCTTTGAGTTTTTCAGCTTTGATACGATCAAAAACGCCCTGCCGCTCAGACTCATCCAGCGCATAAAAGACTCTTTTGCCAATATCAATCCGGTACAGAGGCGGCATCGCAACAAACACATGCCCGGCATTGACCAACGCACTGAAATGCTGATAAAACAAAGCGCAAATCAATGTCGCAATATGGTTTCCGTCCGAATCAGCGTCAGCTAGAATACAAATTTTGCCGTAACGCAAATTCTGTAAATCATCCGACCCTGGATCCATGCCAATCGCAACGGCGATATCATGGACCTCCTGAGATGCCATAACCTGATTGTTCTCAACTTCCCATGTATTTAAAATTTTGCCTCGCAGCGGCAAAATGGCCTGAAACTCCTTGTCTCTGGCTTGCTTGGCGGAGCCGCCAGCCGAATCACCTTCCACTAAAAACAATTCGGACCGGGTAATATCCTGCCCCGAACAATCGGCTAATTTCCCGGGCAAAGCAGGACCCGCGGAAATTTTTTTACGGATAATCTTTTTACTGGCTTTTAAACGCTTTTGGGCATTATTGATGATCACTTCGGCAATTTTTTCGCCTTCCGTAGGGTGCTGATTCAACCAAAGACTGAAGCCGTCTTTAGCCACACCGGAAACAAAGGCAACGCATTCTCGTGAACTCAACCGTTCTTTGGTTTGCCCGGAAAACTGGGGATCTTCCAGCTTGACCGATAAGATGAAATGGCAATTTTCCCAGACATCTTCGGGCGCCAATTTCACACCGCGCGGCAGCAGATTGCGGATATCGCAAAATTCGCGCATCGCTTCGGTCAACCCGGCTCTCAAACCGTTGACATGGGTACCCCCCTGAGCGGTAGGCACCAGATTGACATAACTTTCGTTCAAAGATTCAGCGAGACTCTCGGCCGTCCAGACGATCCCCCATTCCACCGCCTCATGATCGGCACTCATTTTGCCCATAAACGGCGGATCAGGACAGAAGTCGACATTGCCGAGACTGTCCAGCAAATATTCTTTCAAACCGTCCTGAAAACACCACTCCCAGTATTCTTCAGTTGCCTCGGACCTCAAGGTAATGGCTAACCCCGGACAAAGCACGGCTTTAGCACGCAGGACATGTTTTAAACGATTGACCGAAACCTTATTGGAATCAAAATATTTAGCATTCGGCCAGAACTTGACTGAGGTACCTGTGGCATTTTTAGGCACGGTTCCGATTTCAACCAGATTGCTTTGCTTTTCACCATCAGCAAAAGCCATGTGATACAGCTTGCCGTTTCGCTTGACTTCAATGTCCAGCCGGGCAGAAAGCGCATTGACCACAGACACCCCAACGCCATGCAAACCACCGGAAAACTGATAATTTTTATTGGAGAACTTACCGCCCGCATGAAGCTGAGTCAAAATGACTTCAACGCCGGGCATACCCTGTTCGGGATGAATATCTACCGGCATACCGCGGCCGTTGTCGCTAACCAGGATGCCTCCATCCTTGGCTAAAACCACCTCGATACTATTGGCAAAACCGGCAATGGCCTCATCTACGCTGTTATCGACCACTTCCTGGACCAAATGATTCGGTCTTGTGGTATCCGTGTACATGCCGGGACGTTTACGAACCGGCTCCAAACCGCTAAGAACCTCAATTGCGGCGGCATTATAATCATTACTCATACTTCCTAATCACTCGCTGTCCAAATTCATATATAATGCGTTGTTTAATTGGAACATCGTATCATCAATTCATTTTTATCTACATGCCGAAAAAAAAATCCGCAAGCCTCTTTGAAGAATCCTTAGCCGAACTGGAAAAACTGGTCGAGCAAATGGAGAAAGGTGATCTGCCTTTGGAAGAGGCTTTACAATCGTTCGAACGCGGCGTCAATCTGACCCGCACCTGCCAAAAAGCCTTACAGGAAGCCGAACAAAAAGTTCAGATTTTATTAGAAAAAAACGGCAAGCAAACCCTGGAGCCCTTTACCGATGAGTAATGCACTAAAAGAATACCTTATTTTTTGTCAAAATCACGTAGAGCGTGCCTTGGAAAACCGTTTACCCAGTGAAAACGTCTTGCCCAAAAAATTGCATGAAGCCATGCGTTATTGCGTTCTCGATGGCGGCAAACGCATGCGACCGATGCTGACTTACTGTACCGGTAAAACCCTGGGTCTGGCACCCGAGGGACTGGACGGCGCAGCTTGTGCAGTCGAATTGATTCATGTGTATTCATTAATCCACGACGATCTGCCTGCCATGGACGATGATGACTTAAGGCGTGGCAAAGCAACCTGCCACATAGCATTTGATGAAGCCACCGCGATTCTGACCGGGGATGCCCTGCAAGCGTTGGCCTTTAAATTACTGGCCGATGATCCTACATTGAAAACCGATGCGGAAGGCCGGCTTAAAATGATTCAATGCCTGGCCAAAGCCAGCGGTTCACAAGGCATGGTGGGCGGTCAAGCCATCGATCTGGAATCGGTGGGCAAAAAGCTGACCGTACCCGAATTGGAAAATATGCACATTCACAAAACCGGCGCGCTGATTCGCGCGAGCGTCAATATGGCCACTCTCGCGAAACAAGGTCTGGATGCTAAAACAGCCGACAGCCTGGATCATTATGCCAAATGTATCGGCCTGTCATTTCAAGTCAAAGACGACATTCTGGATGAAGAAAGCGATACAGCCACGCTAGGCAAAACCCAGGGCAAAGACAAAGACAACGACAAACCCACATACCCGGCTTTATTGGGTATGGCAGGTGCCAAACAAAAAGCCCAGGAATTACACGAACTGGCGATTGACAGTTTGAGCGTGTTTGGCAGTGAAGCGGATTTATTGCGCGACCTGTCTTTGTATATTATCCAAAGGGATCATTAAACCCAAAAATGCGGCTTAAATCAGGCTGTTCGAACTGAGCCATTCAGACGGACACGAACAGCCAAGCCTTTGCATATTCCACCCTCCTCCTAAACTGCTTCAGAACGACGAGGAGCTTATTTCACTGTATAAATCTTTCCGGATTAATTCCGACTTGAACACTTGGTTATTAATCTGCATAATCGTCCGCTTTATTCTCATTGCGCACCTAGCTTGCCAATGGGCAATGGGTTTTGAACAACCTGCCTGACCTAAGCAATCAGACAGGGATAGCCGGTATTATCGGGCTTAAGACACTGAACCCACTAAATAATGAAAACGGTATATCAAGATTCGGCGCACACACAAGAATGGATTAATTCATGAAAATCACTGGTCACTATCCGATACTGGACACCATCGAATCTCCTGCGGATATTCGGCACCTACCCAAAAACAAACTCAAACCGCTGGCCGCAGAACTGCGTGAGTTTCTGACGCACACAGTGAGTATTTCGGGCGGCCATTTCTCGGCGGGTCTGGGCACGGTGGAACTGACGGTGGCGTTGCATTACGTGTTTGATACCCCGTCTGACCAGCTGGTCTGGGATGTGGGACATCAGGCTTATCCTCATAAAATCCTGACCGGCCGTAAAGACCGCATGACGACGATCCGGACCCGGGACGGTATATGCGCCTTCCCTAATCGTGCCGAAAGTGAATACGATGCGTTCGGGGTCGGCCATTCCAGTACGTCAATCAGCGCGGCGTTG
>NZ_JAUSBX010000150.1 GCF_030651835.1 Methylicorpusculum sp.
GAAATGGTAATGCCCGGCGATAACATAACCGTAGAAATCAAACTAATAGCACCGATCGCTATGGAAGATGGATTGCGATTTGCAATTCGTGAAGGTGGACGCACAGTGGGTGCGGGTGTCGTTGCTTCAATCATTGAGTAAACAGAATGTCGAGCCAAACAATCAGAATCCGACTAAAGGCATTCGATCATAAATTAATTGATCAATCTGCTGGTGAGATAGTAGAAACAGCAAAAAGAACTGGAGCTCAAGTTAAGGGTCCGATTCCGTTGCCTACTAAAAAAGAACGTTTTACAATTTTGATATCTCCCCATGTCAATAAAGATGCCCGGGATCAGTATGAGTTAAGAACCTATAAACGGTTATTAGACATAGTTGAACCAACAGAAAAAACCGTTGACGCTCTGATGAAGCTGGATTTAGCAGCCGGTGTAGACGTTCAGATTAAATTGAATTAGAAAGTAGAGGAATTGGCAAATGTCAATAGGTCTTGTTGGTCGTAAATGTGGTATGACCAGAATATTTTGTGAAGACGGTACTTCAGTTCCGGTAACTGTCCTTCAAATAGATTCTAACCGCATTGCCCAAATAAAAAATGTAGAAAGAGACGGGTACCGTGCAATACAGGTAACTGCTGGTGAAAAAAAATCATCTAGAGTATCAAAGCCCCTTTCAGGTCACTATGCTGCTGCGAATATGGTAGCAGGCAGAGGACTATGGGAATTTAGGCTGGATGACGGAGAAGGCGAAGATTTCTCTGTTGGTGCTGAATTACCGGTTGATATTTTTTCTGAAGGACAGTTTATCAATGTTCAAGGAACCAGTATTGGTAAAGGGTTTGCCGGGGGTGTCAAGCGTTATAACTTCAGTATGCAGGATGCAACACACGGTAACTCCTTATCGCACAGAGTATTAGGATCTATTGGCCAAAACCAGACGCCCGGACGAGTATTCAAAGGGAAAAAAATGGCGGGTCAAATGGGAGCTGTCACGCGGACCGTTGATAATCTAAAGATTCATAAAATTGACAAAGAAAGAAATCTTATCTTGGTCAAGGGTGCGGTTCCTGGCGCAAAAGGTGGGGATGTAATTATTACTCCCGCTGTCAAAAAGCGTAATAAGGTTTAAAACATGGCTTTAAATATACCAGCATTAAATAATCAAGATTCAGCGGGTTCAGTGGAAGTAACTGAAGCTATTTTCGGGCAGGAATATAACGAAACATTAGTTCATCAGTTAATAACAAAATATCTGGCCGGGGCTAGACAAGGCACAAAAGCACAAAAAACACGTGCGGAAGTAAGTGGTGGTGGTGCTAAGCCTTGGCGTCAAAAAGGAACAGGCAGAGCAAGATCGGGTACGACAAGAAGCCCGATATGGAGAACTGGTGGTGTTACCTTTGCAGCAAAACCACGTTCTTTTGATCAGAAACTCAATAGAAAAATGTTTCGGGTCGGCGTAAGAAGTATTTTGTCAGAACTTATAAGACAAAATCGCTTGGTTGTGAGTAATGATATTTTACCTTCAACACCAAAAACTAAAGAACTAGTCGCAAAACTTAAAGACTTGGATTGCAGAAAAATTTTGATCGTTACCGATGAGATAGATTTCAATTTGGCTTTGTCAGCAAGAAATATTCCCAACGTTGATGTGATTTCGTCTGAGAATATTAATCCTGTTTCTTTGATAGCTGCAGATAAAGTAATTATTACTTCTAAAGCCTTACAACAATTAGAAGAGAGATTAGCATGAGTATGTTGAATTACACTCTAGCAAGCGTGCTGCAGGCACCGATTATTTCAGAAAAAAGTACGGTAGCGGCTGAGTCAAATAAACAGTTTGCGTTTAAAGTTCAAAAAAATGCGACAAAGACACAAATCAAGAAAGCTGTCGAATTAATGTTCCAGGTTCAGGTTGATTCTGTCAAAGTCTTGAATGTTAAAGGTAAAAGTAAAAGATTTGGCCAGATATTAGGAAAGCGCTCAGACTGGAAAAAAGCTTACGTTAAGCTTAAAGAAGGTCATGATATAGATTTCTCTGCTGCTTAATAAAGTTAAGAATTAAAGATCAATAGGAAACGGTAGAAAACATGGCTATTGTAAAATCAAAACCTACATCAGCTGGATCTAGGTTTGTAGTACGTGTCAAGAACGATGAATTACATAAAGGTAAGCCATTCGCTCCATTGCTTGATAAAAACAGCAAGAACGGTGGACGTAATAATCAGGGGCGTATAACAACACGTCATGTCGGTGGAGGGCATAAACACCACTACCGAATTATTGATTTCAAAAGAAATAAATCTGATATACCTGGTATTGTCGAGCGTCTTGAATATGATCCCAACAGAACGGCAAATATCGCTTTAATCCTTTTTAAGGATGGTGAAAGAAGATATATTATCGCGCCTAAAGGGTTGGTAGTAGGGCAAGAAGTGCTTTCCGCTGAAACAACAGCAGTGAAGCCGGGTAACTGTATGCCGTTACGGAATATGCCTTTAGGTACAACTATTCATTGCTTGGAGCTTAAGCCTGGAAAAGGAGCTCAGATAGCCAGAAGTGCAGGTGCCTCTGCACAATTGGTAGCTAGGGACGGTGCTCATGTAACGGTTAGATTAAGATCCGGTGAAATGCGCAAAATAATGGCTGATTGCAGAGCTGTTGTTGGTGAAGTTTCAAATTCAGAGCATAACCTCACATCGCTGGGTAAAGCCGGTGCTAAACGTTGGAGAGGGGTAAGGCCAACAGTTCGAGGTGTTGCAATGAACCCTGTAGATCACCCGCATGGTGGTGGTGAAGGAAGAACATCTGGCGGTAGGCATCCTGTTTCACCATGGGGAACCCCGACTAAAGGTTACAAAACAAGAAAAAACAAACGTACAGACAATATGATTGTCAGACGCCGTAAGCAGAAATAGAGAGGAATTAGCGTGCCACGTTCAATTAAAAAAGGTCCTTTTATAGATCATCATCTTCATAATAAAATTGAAGATGCCGTAAAGACAAATAATAGGAAACCGATTAAAACTTGGTCTAGAAGATCAATGATCGTCCCTGAAATGCTTGGCTTAACAATTGCCATTCATAACGGTCGTCAGCACGTACCTGTCTTGATATCTGAGAATATGATAGGTCATAAGTTGGGCGAATTCGCTCCGACAAGAACATATAAAGGCCATGTTGCCGATAAGAAATCAAGGTAGGGGCGAATTATGGAAATTTCAGCGAAATTAAAAAATGCGCCTTTATCTGCCCAAAAAGCCAGGCTAGTCGGTGATCAGATACGTGGTTTACCCGTAGAAAAGGCATTGTCGACTTTAACTTTCAGTACGAAAAAGGCAGCCGCGATAATTAAAAAAATCCTAGAGTCTGCAATCGCAAATGCTGAGCACAACGATAGTGCGGATATAGATGAGCTACGTGTGACAACAGTATTTGTTAATGAAGGGCGAACCATGAAACGGTTCAAAGCCAGAGCTAAAGGAAGAGCTAATCATATACTGAAAAGAACTTGTCATATAACAATCAAAGTTGCAGAACACCAATAGAGGCGAAAATGGGACAAAAGGTACATCCAACAGGTATCCGTTTAGGAATTGTAAAAGATTGGAATTCCAGATGGTACGCGAATAGTCATGATTACCCTTTATTTCTGCATCAGGATTTGACGGTAAGAGAATTTCTAAGAAAAAAACTTGCTCATGCATCTATTAGTAGAATTCAAATTAATAGACCCGCTAGTAATGCTCACATAACTGTCCATACAGCACGCCCAGGGATAGTTATCGGCAAGAAGGGAGAGGATATCGATAAATTGAGACAGGAAATATCGGCAATGATCGGTGTGCCTGTTCAGCTGAATGTTGAAGAAATAAGAAAGCCAGAGCTAGATGCTCAGTTGGTTGCGGAAAGCATTGCTCAGCAACTGGAAAAAAGGATTATGTATAGACGGGCTATGAAAAGAGCCGTTACAAATACGATGCGCTTAGGTGCAGAAGGTATCAAAATAAACGTTGCCGGTCGTTTGAACGGTGCTGAAATTGCGCGTAGCGAATGGTATAGAGAAGGTCGTGTACCACTGCACACATTGCGTGCAGATATAGACTATGGCACGGCGGAAGCCAATACAACCTATGGAATAATCGGAATAAAAGTCTGGATATTCAAAGGTGAAGTATTTGATATCGAAAGCCATAAGGCAACCATTAATCAAGAACCTAAGAAATAGGTGAAGGGAATTAGTCATGCTTCAGCCTAAAAGAACAAAATTTCGTAAGCAACATAAAGGCCGCAACAACGGTATAGCTGTTCGCGGCTCATCTGTTAGCTTTGGTGAATTTGGATTAAAAGCGACTTCAAGGGGCAGATTAACAGCCCGTCAAATTGAAGCCGCTAGAAGAGCAATAACTCGTCACGTAAAACGCGGCGGTAAAATATGGATAAGAATCTTCCCTGATAAGCCAATTACAAAAAAACCATTAGAAGTTCGTATGGGTAAAGGGAAAGGTAGTGTAGAATATTGGGTTGCACAAATTAGACCAGGAACGATGCTGTATGAAATACAAGGCGTGCCTGAAGAATTAGCCAGAGAAGCGTTCGCGCTTGCTTCTGCAAAATTGCCTATAACTACAACTTTTACCGCTCGGACGATAATGTAATGAAAGCTAGTGAATTGCGTCAAAAAACAAAAGACGATCTGATTGCTGTTTTAATAGAACTGTCTAAAGAACAGTTTAATTTAAGAATGCAAAAAGGTACTGGTCAGTTAGCTAAACCTAATGAAATAAAAAGAGTAAGACGCGAAATTGCTCGTGTTCAAACAATTATCAACGAAAGCGCGAGTGCAGCAGTATGACAGAGCAAAATTCAAAAGTACGCACGCTCAGTGGAAAAGTAGTCAGTAATAAAATGGATAAGACAATTACTGTTCTGGTCGAGCGGATTGTAAAACATCCTGTATATGGAAAATATATTAAGCGATCAACAAAGTTGTTAGCCCATGATGAATCTAACAAGTGTCAGGAAGGCGATATAGTCTCAATTACTCCTTCTAGACCTATATCTAAAAGAAAGACATTTACGCTTGTTGATATTCTAGAAAGTGCTAACAAATAAATACAATTGAAATAACTGAAATAATTGGGAATTAATCATGATTCAGATGCAAACTAACCTTGACGTTGCCGATAATAGCGGCGCAAAAAAGGTCATGTGTATCAAAGTGCTGGGCGGTTCACATAGACGCTACGCAAACATTGGAGACATTATAAAAGTCAGTGTCAAGGATGCAATTCCGAGAGGAAGAGTAAAAAAAGGAGAAGTTTATAATGCTTTGGTAGTTCGCACTCGCAAGGGTGTTAGAAGAGCAGATGGATCTGTTATTCGTTTTGATGGTAACGCTGCCGTCATACTTAATAACCAATTACAACCATTGGGTACCCGTATTTTTGGCCCAGTAACTCGTGAACTTAGGGGTGAAAAATTTATGAAAATTATTTCACTAGCTCCTGAAGTTTTGTAAGAGAGGGTCAAAATGCAAAAGATTAAACAAGGTGATGAAGTTTTAGTCCGTACCGGAAAAGATAAAGGAAAGCGTGGAAAAGTTATAAAAGTGCTTTCAAATGACAAAGTTCTGGTAGAAGGCGTAAATCAAGTAAAAAAACATCAAAAAGGTAATCCCAATGCAGGGATTTCCGGTGGTATCGTGGAAAAAGATATGCCAATCCATATTTCCAATATTGGTTTGTATAATCCTGCAACACATAAAGCAGATCGTATCGGCTTAAAGTTTCTAGAAGATGGAAAAAAAGTCAGGTTTTTTAAATCAACAAAAGAAGTTGTTGACGCATAAGGAGCATAAAAATGGCTAGACTAGAAACAATTTATAAAGAAAAAGTATTGCCTGCATTAATGGAGCAATATAAATATAAGTCCGTTATGGAAGCTCCCCGTATTACAAAAATAACTCTAAATATGGGTGTCGGTGAAGCAGTTGCTGATAAGAAGATATTACAATCAGCTATTGGTGATATGCAAAAAATATCAGGTCAAAAACCTGTAATAACTTTAGCTAGAAAATCAATTGCCGGATTTAAGATCCGAGACGATATGCCGATTGGTTGTAAAGTTACATTAAGAAGTGCAAGAATGTATGAGTTTTTGGACAGATTAATCAGTATCTCTATTCCAAGAATAAGAGATTTTAGAGGTATGAGCTCAAAAAGCTTTGATGGAAGAGGAAACTATTCCATGGGCGTCAAGGAACAAATCATTTTTCCAGAAATTGATTATGACAAAATTGACGCTTTACGTGGGTTAGATATAACAATAACTACAACTGCAAAAACCAATGATGAAGGTTTGGCTTTGTTAAAGTTATTTAACTTTCCATTTAAGAACTAAGGGCACCCTAAAATGGCTAAAAAATCAATGATTGCAAGGGAAGACAAGCGTACCAAGCTTGTAAAGAAATATTCCCAAAAAAGAGAATTATTAAAAGAAATCATCAGAGATCCAAAAACGACTGATGAGCAAAAAGAGTTAGCTCATATTCAGCTGCAAAAATTACCAAGAGATTCCAGTGCATCAAGACAACGTAACCGTTGTAACATCACTGGTAGGCCGCATGGTTTTTACAGAAAGTTTGGCTTATCCAGAAATAAGTTACGAGAAGCAACCATGCGTGGTGATGTCCCAGGCTTATCAAAGGCAAGCTGGTAGAAATCTTTTGGAATGAAATCGGAGTTAAATATATGAGTATGACAGACCCAATAGCGGATATGTTGACCAGAATAAGAAATGGTCAATCTGCTAAAAAAGAATACGTAAAACTACCTTCTTCCAAGTTGAAAATTGCCATTGCAAAAGTGCTTAAAGAAGAAGGCTACATCACTGAATATAGTACTGAAACAAAAGGAAGTCATACTGAAATGACTGTTGTTCTTAAATACCATAATGGTGTGCCTGTCATTGAACAGGTTAAGAGGATTAGTAAGCCAGGTCTGAGAATTTACAAATCTAAAGATGAATTGCCTAAAGTTCTTGGTGGATTAGGGATTGCAATTGTTTCTACTTCTAAAGGTGTCATGACAGATAGAGCTGCGAGAGCTATTGGTCACGGCGGCGAAGTTGTATGTACTGTTTGCTAAATCGGGGATAACAATGTCAAGAATAGCAAAAGCACCCATTCAATTACCTAGTGGCGTAGATATAAAGTTAGAAGGACAGTCTCTTACGGTAAAAGGGGCAAAAGGCGAGTTAACGCTTGAATTACATAAAGCTGTTAGTTTGCAAGTGACTGATAATCTGGTCCAAATTGAATGGAATAAAGAAAATAAAATTGCACAGGCTCAAGCAGGTACAACTCGAGCAATAGTTAACAATATGGTTACTGGTGTCTCTAATGGTTTTGAAAAAAGACTGACTCTTGTTGGTGTGGGTTATAGAGCTCAAGCAAAGGGCGAAACTTTGGGTCTTTCTCTTGGCTTTTCTCACCCTGTTGATTACGTTGTCCCGGCTGGAATTACAATAGAAACGCCTTCTCAAACCGAAATCCTTATTAAAGGGAATGATAAACAGAGAGTAGGTCAGGTTGCTGCAGAAATTAGGTCATATCGTCCACCAGAGCCCTATAAAGGTAAAGGCGTAAGATATTCTGACGAAAAAGTAGCGCGTAAAGAAGCTAAAAAGAAGTAAGGTATAGTAATGGATAAGAAAGCATCTCGCTTAAAACGAGCATTAAAATTGCGTTGCAAAATTAAGAGCACTGGCGCAAACCGGCTAACCATTCATAAGTCTTCGCAGCATATTTATGCTCAAGTACTCAGTAAGGATGGTAAATCTACGATAGCTAGCGCATCGACCACTCAGAATACAATTAAATCGACTGTAAAAAATACAGGTAATAAAGAGGCAGCGGCAGAAGTTGGAAAACAAATTGCATTAAAAGCAATTGAAGCCGGCGTAACTGTAGTGGCATTTGATCGTTCTGGTTTTAAGTATCATGGGCGAGTTAAAGCATTGGCAGATGCTGCGCGTGCAGCTGGTTTACAGTTCTAGGGGATTAAAATGGCAACAGCTCCATCTCAAGGTAGTACAGACGGTTTACAAGAAAAATTGGTTTCCGTAAGGCGAGTAGCAAAGGTTGTTAAGGGCGGGCGAGTATTTGGTTTCGCTGCATTAACAGTGGTCGGTGATGGTGATGGTCGTATTGGCTATGGCGTCAGCAAAGCTCGTGAAGTTCCAATTGCTATACAAAAGTCGCTAGAACAAGCTAGAAAGAACATGAGAAAAGTTTCGTTGAAAGGCGATACGCTTCAATATCCTATAACCTCAACTGTTGGGGCTGCAAAAGTTTACATGCAACCTGCATCGGAAGGAACTGGAATCATTGCCGGTGGTGCAATGAGAGCGGTATTTGAGGTGGTTGGAATTCACAACGTGTTAGCTAAGTGCATAGGCACCAATAATCCTATCAATGTTGTGAGAGCCACAATTTCCGGTTTGACTAAAATGCATGATCCTAAATATATTGCTGCAAAACGTGGGTTGTCCGTTGAGCAAATAAAAGGGCAAGACAATGGCTGATAAAAAATTACTTGTCACATTAATTAAAAGTAAGAATGGCCGTTTGGCAAATCATCTTGCTTGTTTAAAGGGTTTAGGTTTGAGGAAAATTAATCATTCAGTTGAAGTAATCAATACTCCTGAAAATCGTGGAATGATTAATAAGGTCTCTTACATGTTGAAAGTTGAGGAAATATAAATGTTTCTAAATACCATTCAAGCGAGTAGCGGTTCCCGCAAAAAAGCAAAACGTGTTGGGCGCGGAATTGGTTCAACATTAGGCAAGACAAGTGGTAGAGGTCATAAAGGACAAAAATCCAGAAGTGGCGGCTTTCACAAAGTTGGTTTTGAAGGCGGTCAAATGCCTTTGCAAAGACGTCTGCCTAAAGTTGGCTTTAACTCGCGCACAAAGAAATTTAACGCTGAAGTACGATTAAGTGAAATTGAATCAATGACTGCTACAACAATTGATCTGAAATCATTGATTGATGAAAATATTGTTCCAGTTTTTACTAAATCAGCAAAGATCATATTGTCCGGCAAGATTGAAAAAGCGGTAACTATAGTTGGCATAAAGGTAACTGCTGGTGCGGCGCAATTAATAACTGCAGTTGGCGGAAAAGTTGAGGCATAAGTGAATACATCAAGGGCTCAAATGGCGGATAAAACAGGTTCAAACTCTGAGCTTAAATCTAGATTGCTTTTTGTACTGGGCGCTTTATTTGTTTATAGAGTAGGTGCTCACATACCAGTACCGGGCATTGATCCAAAAGCATTAGCCCTTATGTTTGAACAGCAAAGCGGATCCATTCTAGACATGTTTAACATGTTTTCTGGTGGTGCTTTGATGCGTTTAAGTATTTTTGCTTTAGGTATTATGCCTTATATCTCGGCATCAATTATCATGCAATTGATGACGGTTGTTATACCGGCAATGGAGCAGCTGAAAAAAGAAGGCGAATCTGGGCGTAAAAGAATTTCTCAGTATACCCGGTACGGCACTGTAGTTTTAGCGACCTTTCAATCTATCGGCATTTCTTTGGCGTTGCAAAACCAAACGGCTGGAGGCTTATCTGTAGTCATTTCTCCTGGCCTTAGTTTTACCATGATCACTGCAATAACCCTGGTTACTGGAACTATATTTCTAATGTGGCTGGGTGAGCAGGTAACAGAGCGTGGTATTGGAAACGGAATTTCACTCATTATTTTCGCTGGTATAGTTTCAGGGTTACCTTCTGCTGTTGGCGGTACTTTGGAGTTGGCAAGAACTGGCGAAATGAATGGTGCTTTCATCATTCTATTATTCCTGCTGGCTATTGGAGTAACTGCACTGGTTGTTTTCGTAGAGCGAGGGCAGCGTAGGATAATCATAAATTATCCTAAAAGACAACAAGGTAGAAGAATGTATGCAGGGCAAAGCAGTTTTCTGCCGCTTAAATTAAATATGGCCGGTGTTATTCCTCCGATTTTTGCTTCGAGTATAATCTTATTTCCTGCAACAGTTGCCGGATGGTTTGGAAACGCAGAAGGCTTTAATTGGTTAAAGGATATAGCGACGATGTTATCGCCTGGTCAACCGGTTTATGTTCTGCTTTATGCGACGGCTATTATTTTCTTCTGCTTTTTTTATACGGCATTGGTTTTTAATTCTAAAGAAACCGCTGATAATCTTAAAAAGTCAGGCGCTTATCTTCCGGGTATCAGGCCAGGAATTCAGACAAGCATTTACATCGATAAAGTTATGACTCGATTAACTTTGATTGGTGCTTTCTATATCACCGGTGTATGTTTGTTGCCCGAGTTTTTAATCGTGTATTGGAACGTTCCCTTTTATTTTGGCGGCACTTCTTTACTGATCATTGTTGTTGTAGTAATGGATTTCATTTCCCAGATGCAGACTCATTTGATGTCGCAGCAATACGATGGGTTAATGAAAAAAGCGAATTTAAAAAGATAATTGGTTTGGAGTAAAAAATGAAAGTACGAGCATCTATTAAAAAGATTTGCAGAAAATGCAAGATTATTCGAAGAAATGGTGTTGTTCGTGTTATCTGTGAAGACGGGCGGCACAAACAAAGACAAGGATAATATATGTTGCGCCAAATGTCAGACAATGTTACTATTCGGCGCTTAACTTTAGTGTGATTACTCAGGGGAGTATCTAAATGGCGCGTATTGCCGGAATAAATGTACCAGACCATAAGCATGCAGAAATAGCTCTAACAGCTATCTATGGAATTGGTCGTCAAACAGCTAATAATATTTGTAAAGAGGTGGGGATCTTACCATCATTAAAAATAAAAGAACTCACTGAAGAACAGCTTGAAACTGTTAGAGATGTTATCTCAAAGATGACAGTTGAAGGTGATCTGCGTCGTGAAGTTTCAATGAATATTAAGCGATTGATGGATCTAGGTTGCTTTCGTGGTATCCGGCATAGAAGAGGTTTGCCTTTAAGAGGGCAAAGAACCAGAACGAACGCAAGGACCAGGAAAGGTCCGCGTAAGCCAATAAGAAAATAAGATATTCCAAAGAGGTTTTATAAATGGCTAGTCCAAATCGTGCTAAAAAGCGCATAAAGAAAGAAGTTGCTGATGGTATTGCGCATGTACATGCTTCGTTCAATAACACAATAATTACTATAACAGATAGAAAAGGAAATGCTCTATCTTGGGCAACATCTGGTGGTTCAGGCTTTAGGGGTTCTAGAAAAAGTACTCCATTCGCGGCTCAAGTGGCGGCAGAAAAAGCTGGATCGGTTGCTTTAGAATATGGAATGAAAAATCTAGATGTAATGATTAAAGGACCTGGTCCAGGAAGAGAATCAGCGGTCCGTTCATTAAGCAATTTAGGTTTTAAGATAAGTAACATTGTTGATGTGACGCCAATACCACACAATGGCTGTCGTCCCCCCAAAAAGCGTCGCGTTTAAGATTTGGAGTAGTAAATTATGGCAAGGTATTTAGGGCCTACATGCAAGCTAAGTCGCCGTGAAGGTGCAGATCTTCTGTTGAAAAGCAGAGGAAAATCGTTGGAAAACAAATGCAAATTAGATCAGCGTCCTGGTCAACACGGTACAAAGAGAACCAGAACATCTGATTATGCTAACCAACTTAGAGCTAAGCAAAGGCTGAAAAGAATTTATGGATTGCTTGAAAAGCAATTTAGAAATTACTATAAAGTTGCAGATATGAAGAAAGGCGCGACAGGTGAGAATCTGCTGAGCCTTTTGGAATCAAGATTGGATAATGTTGTTTACAGAATGGGTTTCGCTTCAACAAGAGCTGAAGCGCGTCAATTGGTAAGCCATAAATCAATTTTGATAAATCAAAAATTGATTAATATTCCATCTTATCAAGTTGTTCCTGGTGATTTAGTTTCAATCCGGGAAAAATCTAAAAAGCAACAAAGAATACAAGATTCATTGACTGTGACTGAGCAGTATGGATTTCCTGTATGGGTAGAAGTCAATCCTAAAGAGATGTTAGGAACATTTAAATCACTTCCAGACAGAGTTGACTTGGGAACTGATATAAATGAACAGCTCGTTGTGGAACTTTACTCAAAATAATAGTTAGCTTACGGGATATAGATGCATAATTGTATATCAGGCTTATTAAAACCACGATTAGTCGAGGTAGTCAGTAAATCTGCAAATCATTCAAGAATTGTAATTGAGCCACTCGAAAGAGGTTTCGGTCACTCCTTGGGCAATGCTTTGCGTCGAGTCTTATTATCTTCAATACCAGGATGTGCAGTTACTGATGTCGAAATAGATGGTGTACTACATGAGTACACTACTGTAGAAGGCGTTCAGGAAGATGTTATAGATATTCTTTTGAATTTAAAAAGCCTCGCAGTTGTTTTACACTCTAAGGATGAAGTCATCCTAACCTTAGAAAAAAACGGACCAGGTATCGTAAAGGCTTCGGATATAGAGCTGCCTCATGATGTTGAAATTCGTAACCCTGATTTAGTCATTGCTAATCTTACCCAAGCAGGTAAGTTAAAAATGCGGATTAGAGTTAAACGCGGGCGTGGCTACGAACCTGTTACCATGAGAAAACCAGCTGATGGAGACGTCGTTGGTGCACTTCAGGTAGATGCCTCCTTCAGTCCTGTGATGAAAGTTGCTTATAGCGTTGAAACTACAAGGGTTGAACAAAGAACAAATTTAGATAAGCTTATTATCGAATTAGAAACAAATGGAACTGTTGATCCAGAAGAAACTATTAAGCATGCAGCTACTATTTTGCATGATCAGCTTTCGGTTTTTGTAGACTTTGAAAAAGTAACTCTGCCAGCTATTCAAGTTGAGCCGACTGCTCCAACTGAAACAATTGATCCTATTTTATTAAGGCCGGTTGATGATTTGGAATTAACGGTACGATCTGCAAATTGCTTAAAAGCAGAAAATATCTTTTATATAGGGGATCTCATACAACGGACTGAAGTTGAGCTTCTTAAAACACCTAATCTTGGAAAGAAATCACTAACTGAGATAAAAGATGTTCTCGCTGTTAAAGGATTATCATTAGGAATGCGCCTGGAAAATTGGCCTCCTGAAAATTTAGATCAAAACCAAGCAATAATTTAACTGACATTAGGTCTTAAGTCATGAGACACCGTAAATCCGGAAGAAAATTTAATATAGAAAGTAGTCACCGTAAAGCACTTTTTAGCAATATGGTAGGCTCATTAATAAAGCATGAATTGATTAAAACGACTTTGCCAAAAGCGAAAGAATTAAGACGTTATGCGGAGCCGTTAATTACTTTGTCTAAAGAGGACTCTGTTGCTAAACGCAGAAATGCTTTCGCAAAATTAAGAGACCGTGATGCAGTAACCAAGCTGTTTAATGAGTTAGGTCCACGTTATAAAAGCCGTCCTGGTGGTTACCTGCGGATTATGAAATGCGGATTCCGTTCAGGAGACGCAGCGCCGATGGCTTATGTTGAGCTCGTTGACAGGCCTGATGTCGTTGAGTCCGATATTGATTAACTTCAATAAAATGAAGCATAAAAAAAGCCGGTTTTAATCGGCTTTTTTTATGCTTGTTCACTTTTAAAATTGGACTTTATTTTTCCAGTAAATCAATTTTGTTTGGTTTTCCGTTCCAGTCATCAGCCTCAGGTAAGGGGTCTTTAACTTCGCTGATAACTGGCCAATTCTTAGCTAAATCAGCATTTAACTGGATAAAAATTTCTTGTCCTTCTGGAACCTCATCTTCAGCAAAAATAGCTTCTGCCGGGCATTCTGGTTCGCATAAGGTGCAGTCAATGCATTCATCGGGGTCAATCACTAAAAAATTAGGCCCTTCATGAAAACAATCTACAGGGCAGACATCAACACAATCTGTGAATTTACATTTAATACAATTTTCTGTGACTACAAAAGTCATATTATTTACCAGTTATTAGTTAGGAAAAGCGTTCTGCGTTAATGATATCAGAAAGGTAAGAAGGTTTGAACCGGCTAATTTTACTCGCTTAACGGAAATGAAGTTGTTAAATTTGCCCATGCATTTTTAGGTAAGTTATTCCGATCATCAGTTATTGTTTTAATGGTTTTTAAAGCAATAGCTTTTAGCTGGTTGTCGGCAAAACTTTGATTTTGACGAATAGGGAGATGAATCGTCTTTTTCAGATATTCGATGGCTTTAATCGGTTTGTTTTCAGAGATTAAATAATCAGCATAAAAATAATTAGCATCGATACTGTTTGAATTTATCTCCAATGCTTTTTTTAAAAATAATTCAGCTTTGTTTTTATCACCAAAGCTAATCGGCCATCCAGGCGCCTGATAGTAAAGAGATCCAAGCGTGACATAAGCCGAACCTTGCATTGTCTTGGGGTCTATTTCAATAGCCTTCAGCAGTAACTTTCTTGCTTTTTCAATTGAATTCAAGGCATTCAATGGGTCTGAATGTTCGGCGGCGCTTGAAATAAGAACTGCTTCCCAAAATAAAAGTTCGGATGCGTTTTTGTTTTCTTGTTTCAAGGTTCTGGCTTTGTGCAACAAATTATTGTAACGCGCTGCTTTATTTGATGACGCAGGCGAGTAATAAATCTTTGCCCATTCGCCCTCAAGAAAATCAATTTGAGCAGACAAACTATTTGACTGAGCGGCATTTGAAAGTAGCGCAAAAGCAACAAGTATTACAATTTTCATGGTTTTAAATGCATTATTACAATGTCAAAAGAGATTAATTACTGAACTAACAGTCATTTAACTCCATTCCTTATAAGGATGCAATGATAAATTGTTGTTGTAATAGCGCAAATCATAGGTCACTTCTTGTCCAATCCAATCAGGTTTGAAAAACTCTTCATTTGAATCAGTAAGTTCTATTTCAGCAACAATCAAGCCGTAATTGTCACCTTCAAATTCGTCTATTTCCCAGATATGTTTTCCTTGAGGGACATAATGCCTTGTTTTTTCGATTAACGGTTTTTTGCAAAGCGACGATAAAATTTCAACGGCATCTTTCAATGGGATTTCATATTCATATTCCGCGCGCTGATTGCCAATGGTCGCGCTTTTTATATTCAGCCAGGCTTTTTGATCATCTGTGCGGACTCTGATAGATGATGTCGGTGCTGAGCTTAAATAACCTTGTTTCAACTTTTTATAATGACTGACCTCATTCCGCCATTTATCGTTAACCAGTAAAAACTTGTGTTCAATTTCTATTGCCATCGCTGTCCTCATTTTTTTATGTTGTGGGGTTGGATTCATCTAAATGAATATTGACCGATTATTTAGTTAAAAAGTTTTGATTTCTTTTATATTTCTTATTCAAAGCAAATCAAGTACTTTCATTTTGTTATAGGCATGGCTTTATTAAAGAGGCAGTCGGTGATAAAGTTAGTTTCCTACAAATTTACTTGGTATATGATGGGTTAGCGTTTTTGCTGCCCATTCAACTTAGAGGAGATGCAAATGGCTTACGAATTACCCGCGTTACCGTACGAAAAAGATGCCTTGGTTCCACACCTATCTGTTGAAACTATTGATTTTCATTATGGCAAACATCATCAAACCTATGTAACAAACCTTAATAATTTGGTTCCAGGAACTGAATTCGACGGATTGTCATTGGAAGATATCATTAAAAAGTCTTCTGGAGGTATTTTCAATAATGCCGCTCAAATCTGGAATCACACCTTTTATTGGAATAGCTTAAGCCCAAACGGTGGTGGTGAACCAACAGGTGGATTGGCTAATGCCATTAACAGAACATTTGGTTCTTTCCAGGAATTTAAAGAAGCCTTTACTAAATGTGCAGTCACTACATTTGGTTCAGGTTGGGCATGGTTGGTCAAAAATCCTGATGGCTCGTTAGAGTTAGTCAGCACCAGTAATGCTGGATGCCCATTAACAGAAGGAAAAGTGCCTTTGCTGACTTGTGATGTATGGGAACATGCTTATTACATAGATTATCACAATGCTCGTCCTGCTTACCTGGAAGCATTTTGGGCTTTAGTCAATTGGGAATTTGCTACAGCAAATTACGAAGCCTAAGCATTATTGATTAACCCGGGTTCCGACAACATTGCTATCAGAATCCGGGTTTTTTTATTTTCAAAAAACTGCATGGTTAAAAATCCGAAATCAGTTCTTTTCTGTTAAAAGTTGCAAAAAGAAGTTGACTAAAAATGCAATCGATAATAAAAAAATACCCAGCGCCAAGGCAAGCTCAAACTCTCCTCTGCTTGTTTCCAGGGCGATAGCTGTTGTCATTGTTCTTGTTACACCTTGAATGTTACCTCCCAGCATCATCGCGGCGCCAACCTCACCAATAGCCCGGCCGAATCCGTAAATCAGTGCCGCAACCAATGTTTCCCTGAGTTCGCTAATTAGTGGCGCTAATTGCTGATATTTGCTGGCTCCCATAAATTGCAAGGTCATTTTCAATCGCTTGTCACTTGAATGAACGGCTCCTATTGTCAAGTTCATGATGATAGGAAATATTAAGCATGCTTCGCCAATAATAACGGCGGGTTGTGTATAAAGTAGCCCCAGTTCTCCCAGCGGGCCTTTTCGGCTCAACAAGCCGTAAAGAACGAGACCAATCATAACAGTCGGCATTGCCATGAGTGTATTCAGGATATGCTGGAGAGTCCGTTTAAACCAGAATTCGCTGATGCCGATATAAATACCCGACAAAATTGCAATGATGCCGGCCGTAGCCGTTGCAATAAGCGAGATTTTTAATGAGGTCCAGACGATTTGATAAATTGATGGGTCAAAGTGAATGATCAGCTTAAACGCTTCAATTAAAGATTCAGTAAAGAAACTCATAAACAGTCACTTATTTTGAAACCGTAGCCAGTGGCCGGATTGCCCCCCCATTTTTTCAAGTAACCTAACGCCTTGAATACACATGCCTCTGTCAACGGCTTTACACATGTCATATACGGTTAATAAGGCAATTTGAGTCGCATTGAGTGCCTCGATTTCAACGCCTGTTTGACCGGTTGTCTTAACCACTGTTTGGCATCGGATGCAATGGTTCTGCTGATCAGGTTCAAAAATGATTTCAACATGGCTGATAGGCAAAGGATGGCATAGAGGAATCAGATCAGCGGTTTTTTTGCTGGCCATAATGCCTGCAATTCTGGCAATGCCGAGCACGTCGCCTTTCTTGTGATTGCCTTCAAGTATTAAAGACAGAGTGCCGGGGCTCATTTCTATAAATCCCTCAACGACGGCGGTTCTATGGGTAATGTCTTTATGGCTGACATCCACCATATGCGCTTCGCCTGACTGATTAAAATGTGTGAGTTCTGACATGGTTAGATTCCGGAGTCGTAATGCCCGGCTACATTGGGCAAGTTTCGTTCAAAAACAATAAAGATTCGGTTATAGTGGCTCATTATGTAATCTTTTGTATCGCGTGAATAGCTATGTCGATTAAGGTCAAATATTTTGGCAGTTTAAAACAATGGGTGGGTCGCTCAGAAGATGAAATCAACTTTACAGTCAGCATCTCGGTAAAGGAGGCCTGGATGCAAGTTAATGGTCAAAAACCTATGCCGGTTAATACGCTGTCATCAGTTAATTTTGACTATGTTGAGCCTGATTATAAGTTGAATGATGGCGATGAATTGGCTTTCTTTCCACCGGTAACGGGTGGGTGAACCGATGATTCAAATTCGCGAGCATAGCTTTGACCCCTGGATCGAGCTGGTCAATTATCAAACAGAAAATAAAAAGAGACTGTGCCAGGCCGGGGCTACCTGTGTTTTTGTCGGGACGATGCGCGATTTTAATGATGGCAACAGTGTCAGGAGTATGCAGTTAGAGCACTATTCGGGTATGACGGAAAAGCAACTGGCCAACATCATCGATGCAGCAAAACAGCAATGGGCAATTTCGGATGTATTGCTGATTCACAGGACCGGTGAAATTACTCCTTCGGAAACCATTGTCTTACTGGTTACTTGGGCTGCGCATCGTGGTGATGCCTATGATGCCAACCGCTTTATCATGGAGTCATTAAAGTCGAAGGCGCCATTCTGGAAAAAAGAGCTATTGGCGGACGGTAAGGCCAGATGGGTCGAAAAAAATACCGATGGGTATTTACAAATACCGAAGTAAATCGTATGGGCTCACTCCCTCTAATTTTATTGGGTGTCGCTTGGTTCACTGAAAAAACCTCTGCAACAGGGACGTTTCATGTGTTTTTTTAAATCAAGCACCTACGCCCTCAATTCAAAGAGGGTGAGTAATTACAGTAACTCGTCTCCTTCATGCCGAGTTTGGGTAAACAAGACGGGCAATAAGTGGTTAATCATTGGCCAAGTGCATTTATCGCATCCAAGGCTTCCAATTTAAAACGGCAAAATCAATGTTGGGCATTCTAAAAAAAATGAAAACAGAGCTGGCTGAGCCGGTTAATTATCAGTTGTGTTTGGGCGATCAGTTGCTCAATCTCAATGATAGTTTAGATAAACAGGTCAGCTTGCGTTTCGCAGGCAAAATAGTGTGCATTCATTGCGGGCGTGCGACCAAAAAAAGTTTTAGCCAAGGCTATTGCTATCCTTGTTTCATTTCATTGGCACAATGCGATATGTGCATCATGAAGCCTGAAACCTGTCACTACGAAAAAGGGACTTGCAGGGAGCCGGCATGGGGCGAGGAGTTTTGCTATCAGACACATTATGTCTATTTGGCCAACTCATCCGGAATAAAAGTAGGCATTACCCGGCAAACACAAATTCCGACTCGCTGGATTGATCAGGGAGCCGTTCAGGCGCTGCCGATTCTGAAAGTGAAGTCACGGCATATATCGGGTGTGGCCGAGATAGCACTGGCAAAATTAGTTAGCGACAAAACCAGTTGGCAGAAAATGTTAAAAAACGAAAATGAGCCGATTGATCTGATCGCCAAACGCGATGAGCTCATTGAGCAATGCCAGGAAGTGTTTACTGAAATCACCCGCCGGTTTGGCGATCAGGCAATCGAGTATTTGCCCGATCAGCAGGCTATCAAGATACATTATCCTGTTATTCGCTATCCGGCTAAGGTGACCTCGTTTAATTTGGATAAAAATCCAAATGTAAGTGGTGTGCTGCAAGGTATTAAAGGGCAGTACCTGCTCTTGGATACCGGCGTAATCAATATTCGAAAATATACCGGTTACGAATGCGAATTTGTGCCGGATTCGGGGGGCTGAATATCTGAAACGCTATCAAGCCGGTAACGTTCGGTAGCTTGATAATAATCATCAAATCCGACAATGCGGGTCAGTTCAGAAAAATTGAGAATAGGCGGGGCTGTCGTGCCTGATTTAAGGGCTTTTAACGAAGCTTGCATTGAAACAATGGCGGCGTTCAGTAAGGTTAATGGATAAACTGCAATTTTATAGCCCATTACCTCTAATTGATCATGAGGCAATAAGGGCGTTTTACCGTGCTCGATCAAATTAGCCACCTTATAGCCGGGGACCTCGCGGCAATAGCGTTCCATTTCGGCAGCACTTTCCGGCGCTTCCAGGAAATTTATGTCGGCGCCGATTTCGTCAAAAATCCGTGCGCGCGCTATGGCCTCATCAATGCCGTGCGTGGCTCTGGCATCGGTTCTTGCCATGATCAGGATATCAGTGCCTTCATTGCGGGCGTCAACCGCAGCCTGTATGCGCATGACTGCTTCGTTTCTGTCGACAACCGATTTGCCCTGGGTATGACCACAACGTTTAGGGGCGACTTGATCCTCCAGCATGATGCACGCAAACCCGGCTTGCGCGTAGCCTTTGACGGTTCGTTTAATGTTGGCGGCATTTCCAAAGCCGGTATCGCCGTCACCCCAAATTGGAATCGAAACTGAATTACAGATATTTTGCCCTTGATTCAGCATTTCGGCATAAGAAATCAACCCGGTGTCCGGCAGGCCCAACCGACTGGCGGAGACAGCAAAACCGCTCATGAAGGCGGTTTCAAAGCCCGCCATTTCGCATAATCTGGCTGATAGTGCGTCATGACAGCCTGGCATCACTAAAATGCCTGGACGATCAAGGATTTGGCGAAGTTTGGCGGCGGGCGAAAGTGTGTAAGTATTCATGATTGACGGATAAAATTGTGTAATCAATAAAAGTACAGGATAAGCAAAACTCAGGCGAAATGACTTGCTATGTTGGGTTCAACATCGCAAACTTTGCAAAGATAAGTCTATTATCCAGAATATTCAAGAACATCAATTCAAAAAGGCCTTATTAAGCTTGACGAAATCAGGCAAAACCATTAGGTTATCTAACCTTTTTGAAAAAAAACCTAGTAATTTAGTCATGAATTCGCCAAGGCTTAAAACAGTCTAATAACGAATTGCTTCAGTCAGTTAATTTGAGGGTAAAAGTGTGGAGCTAAACGGCGCACAAATTGTAGTTCAGAGCCTGATCGATGAAGGCGTGGAATATATTTTCGGTTATCCGGGTGGAGCCGTGCTGCATCTTTATGATGCCATTTTTCAGCAGCAAGAACTGAAACATATTCTGGTCCGGCATGAGCAAGGCGCAACCCATGCGGCAGATGCATACGCACGCGCAACCGGAAAACCAGGCGTTGTTCTGGTAACCTCCGGACCGGGTGCGACCAATGCGATAACAGGCATTGCAACAGCGTATATGGACTCCATACCAATGGTGGTGATTTCCGGTCAAGTGCCGTCACCAGTGATTGGCAGCGATGCGTTCCAGGAAGTCGATATGATCGGCATTAGCCGGCCCTGTGTGAAGCATAACTTTCTGGTCAAAGACGTGACCAAAATTGCCGAAACGATGAAAAAAGCGTTTCATGTTGCGATGACTGGCCGCCCGGGTCCTGTTGTTATCGATGTGCCGAAGGATATTACCGACCCGCGTATAAAAGTCCCTTACAAATACCCTCGTAAAGTGACGATGCGTTCTTATAATCCTGCCGTTATGGGGCATAAGGGGCAGATCAAAAAAGCGGTCGAATTATTGCTGTCAGCCCAACGACCGATGATTTATTCCGGGGGGGGCGTCATACTGGGTGAAGCCAGTGATGAACTGACTGAAATGACCCGCTTATTAGGGTATCCGATTACCAATACCTTGATGGGATTAGGTGCGTTTCCTGCGACTGATCCGCAATTTGTCGGCATGTTGGGGATGCATGGAACTTATGAAGCCAATATGGGGATGCATGAGAGTGATGTGATTTTGGCGGTAGGTGCGCGCTTCGATGACCGTGTAACCGGAAAACTGGCCGAATTTTGTCCGCATGCGCGCATCATTCATATTGATGTTGATCCTGCCTCCATTTCAAAAACCGTTAGAGTCGACATTCCTATTGTGGGTCAGGTCAAGCCGGTTCTTGAGCAAATGATCGAATTGATCAAAGACAGTAAAACCAAGCCGTCTAAAAAAGCGCTGGAAGCCTGGTGGGAGCAAATTGACAAATGGCGTTCAGTAAAATGCCTGGAATATGATAGAAACAGTCCGTTGATCAAGCCGCAATATGTCATCGAGCAATTGTATGAAGTGACCAAGGGAAATGCGTATGTCACTTCCGATGTCGGGCAGCATCAAATGTATGCAGCTCAATATTATCATTTTGATAAGCCTCGCCGATGGATTAACTCCGGTGGTCTCGGCACGATGGGCTTTGGTCTGCCGGCGGCTATTGGTGTAAAACTGGCTTTTCCCGATGCTGATGTCGCGTGCGTAACCGGTGAAGCCAGCATCCAGATGTGTATTCAGGAATTGTCGACGGCGCTGCAATACAAAACGCCGGTTAAAATTGTCAACTTGAATAACCGTTATATGGGGATGGTCAGGCAGTGGCAGGAATTTTCTTATGAAAGCCGCTATTCACATTCCTACATGGATACCATTCCTGACTTTGTCAAACTGGCGGAAGCCTATGGACATGTCGGTATGTATATTGATAAACCGGAAGACGTCAGGCCAGCGCTTGAAGAGGCTTTTGCAATGAAAGATCGTACCGTATTTATGGATATCATTACTGATCGTACAGAAAATGTTTATCCCATGATTGAATCCGGAAAAGGCCATCATGACATGAAATTAAGAGTTGCGTTAGGCACACCAACAGACAGGGAGTTGGCATAAATGAGACATATCATTTCCATATTGATCGAAAATGAATCCGGAGCATTATCACGTGTCGCCGGTCTCTTTTCTGCACGTGGTTATAATATTGAATCGCTAACCGTTGCGCCAACTGAAGACGAAAGTCTTTCCCGCATGACAATTGTCACCTGCGGCAGCGAAGAAATCATTGAGCAGATTACCAAGCAACTCAATAAACTGATTGATGTTGTCAAGCTGATCGACTTGGCCGGGGCTCCCCATGTCGAGAGGGAATTGATGCTGCTGAAAGTTAGAACGACCGATCAGGACCGCGGCGAAATAAAACGGATTGCCGATATTTTCAGAGGCCGTATCATTGATGTGACGTCTACGACCTATGTTATTGAAATGACAGGCCCATCCGATAAACTGGATGCCTTCATTGATGCGCTGGACAAGGATAAAATTATTGAAGTGGTGCGTTCTGGTCCAACCGGCATTTCCAGAGGCGAGAAAGGTCTGCACCTTTAAGGGAGCAGTCCCCTCAAAAAGGGACACCAATAAGAGTCAGGTAGGCTGAAAAATGTAACCCTGTCCATGATAGCGTATTGAACGACTGGGCAGCTCACTTAAGAATTACCAGGCGGCCTTTACCGGCTGTCTTACATTTATAAATAACAAAAAAACGAGAGAAAACATGCAAGTTTATTACGATAAAGACGCCGACCTTTCAATCATCAGAGCTAAAAAAGTAGCCATTATCGGCTACGGTTCACAAGGCCATGCTCACGCGAATAACCTGAAAGAGTCAGGTGTAGATGTTGTTGTCGGGTTACGAGCGGGTTCACCTTCAGTTGCCAAAGCTGAAGGAGCAGGATTAACCGTAAAGTCTGTTCCTGAAGCTGTTGCCAGTGCCGATGTGATCATGATTCTGACGCCTGACGAGTTTCAGTCACAACTTTATAAAGCCGAAATCGAACCTAACCTTAAAAAAGGTGCAGCACTGGCTTTTGCTCACGGCTTTTCAATTTTGTTTAATCAAGTTGTACCGCGCGCTGATTTGGATGTCATTATGATTGCTCCTAAAGCACCGGGTCATACGGTTCGTTCGGAATTCGTTCGTGGCGGCGGTGTTCCTGACCTGATCGCTATCCATCAGGATTCCTCCGGTATGGCGAAAAGTATTTGTTTATCTTACGCCTCCGCAATTGGCGGCGGTCGTTCAGGTATTATTGAAACGACTTTCCGTGATGAAACAGAAACCGACTTGTTCGGCGAGCAGGCGGTATTATGCGGTGGTGCGGTAGAACTGATCAAAGCCGGTTTCGAAACACTGGTTGAAGCCGGTTATGAGCCTGAAATGGCTTATTTCGAATGCTTGCACGAGCTGAAATTGATTGTCGACCTGATGTACGAGGGTGGCATAGCCAACATGAACTATTCAATCTCGAATAATGCCGAGTACGGTGAATATGTAACGGGCCCTAAAATCATCAACGAAGAAAGCCGTTACGCGATGCGTGAAGCATTGGAAAACATCCAAAAAGGCGAGTATGCGAAAAAGTTTATTCTCGAAGGTTTGACCGGTTATCCGGAAATGACCGCAAGACGCCGCCTCAATGCTGAACATCCGATAGAAGTGGTAGGCGAAAAACTGCGCAGCATGATGCCATGGATTAAAGCGAACCAAATCGTCGATAAATCCAAAAACTAAAGCGGCGCTAACAGCAGCACTTTAAAACTAAGGCCCTTAATTGGGCCTTAGTTGTTTCTGAGTTGGCCTAAACCGTTTTTTTTAACGGTCACGATTCAAAAACACTTATGACGGCGGTCTTTTTCGAACCAGCAATTTTCAGTTTGATCTTTTCGGCGTCATTTTGGGCAGGGAAAAGCCTTTTGAGGAACGCCTTAAACCCTTCCATGGGGGCTTGACGGCAGCATCCCTGCTGCCGACATCCTCAAAACGCTTCCCCCAGCCCTTTTTTCTCTTCAAATTGAGAATTGCTGTTTTCGAACAAGTCTATTCTGATGTCGGAAAGAGACCTGGGAATCTCGAAACTTTCAACTGGGCAACAAAGCGGCTTGATTTGACAAACCGGATGCGCATGGTAAAGCTGAAAAAACAATCGTTTTGTTTGTGCCCCGCATCGAATTTTCTAAAAACATAAAGCGAAGCAGGGGAGTTGGATAACGGAAATTAAACTGTAGAGGTAAACATGCAACTAGAAAATGGCTATCCGAACCATGCTAATCATGAAGTTGTTTCTGTGATACTTAAGTCTATCGATCGAGATGTCGAGCGCGGAGAAGATGTATTGATGTTCGGCTTTTGCGCCGTTTTGTTATCGTCCACTGCAGCGCCAATTGCACCGCCTATCGTGCTTTTACCCATCGTAGCCATTGTATTCGCCTGCTCCGCCTCATGGGCACGATTCAATTATCATAAAATGGCGCAAAAACTGGTGAGAGCCATGCAAGAGCTCAAGCCCAGGGAACGCGCTTTATTGCAGCCGCTGGCCGATATTTTTATAAAAACCCCAATGGAGCCTTTAACCGATTCTTTTAATCCCTTAAAAAATCTACAACGAACCTATAAGAGTATTTTGGGGGGAATATTGATTAATCCTCTCTGGATGCCCATTTTCTATACGATGGGAATTCAGATGACTGAAGAAAAGAATCTTATTGAATTAAACAGAGCCATTATCGGTATTGAGCAGCAAATTGCCCCTTATTTGGAATTGCAGGAAGAGCAAACGGATATTCCTAACTGAGGATATTGGCATATTTCTATGGTGCGGTGCCACATGCGCATGACATTAAAAGGAATTCGGTTTGTGAGTACAGGTTACTGAAGTAATCTAATGCTATTGTGCTGCCGGTTTAATTTTGGCATTGTTTTCACGGTGATAATCGATGAACTCGACAGCCGTAATAGGCTTGGAGAAATAAAAGCCCTGTGCCAGCTGAATGTTTGCCGTGCGTATTGTCATGAATTGTTGTTCTGTTTCTATACCCTCAGCGACTACCACAAGCCGGGATGACTGCAGTAAAGCGGTAATGCCTTCAAGCCATTCCGGCGAAGGGCATTCAGAGCTGATCTGGGCAACCAGAGACTTATCCAATTTGATGACGTCGAAATGACATCTAGCTAGCACTGCCATATTTGCACCGCTGGTCAGCGTAACGTCATCCAAGGCCAAACGGACGCCTAGGCTGGCCATATTGTTGATTGAATTGACGCCCATCAAATCGGGCACTCCCCGTTCGGTGATTTCTAAAGTAATTTGAGAGACTAGATCAAAAATGCCGGCCTTCCTGGCTGCATACTCCAAACCACCGCGACCTAAAATTTCCGGGGGAATATTTATGCTGATGTCTGCATCCGGGTTGGCCAATAACCAATCCCGCATTTCGATGGCCAGCGTTTCGATCAACCAATAGGTCATAAGGCCTGAAATCGGTGTGTTCTCTGCAATCGGAATAAAATTATCCGGCTGAACAATACCAGATGGCCGCCGCCAGCGAATCAAGGCTTCTGCGCCGGTACATCGGCCATCAGTTAGGGAAATAATAGGCAGATATTCAAGGAAAAATTCCTCATTAATCAAGCCTTCATGCAAGCTGTCAAGGTCGATCGCATTTTCAATGCATGAGAAATTGATAGGTGCGTCCATGCTTTCATTCTCTATGGTAGTTTCGAAAAAATCACTCGATACGACATTGTTCGGCACATCGTCCTGTACATTCATCGTATCACCAGTCTTGATAGATTAATCTTAATTTGAACATTAGCAAAAGTATAATTCAGTAAGGCTGTTGAAAAATAATTTCAAGCTTTGCTGTGATAACTTTTTTTAGTGCACCAAGCTTCCTGATAAAAGAAGGCCTAGTCATAAATCAAAGGCGCCGCACCAATAAGGTATTAATTTCGTCATCAGTCAGTGCTATCGGGTTGGTCTGCATACTGCTGCCGCGGCTGTTGGCAACAATGAGCGGGAAATCCGTTTCGGTAATACCGTAGCTGCTGAGGCGAGGTAATTGCAGTTTTTCGCTCCAATCGGTCAATAGCGAGGTTAATGAAGTGCGCGCCTCGGTATCATCCATTTCTGCATGCCCTGTCAATAAACGTCCTACCTGGGCATATTTGGCGAGGGCCGGATTACCGGGCTCGCGCGTTAGCATGGCCTTGATATTGACATCGGTTGCAGCTGCCACCAAGGTGCCGCAAACAACACCATGGGGAATCGGGAAATACGCACCCAGGGGCGAAGCCAAGCCATGTACTGATCCCAAACCCACTTGTGCCAAAGTGATGCCGGAAAGCAATGCCGCGTAGGCCATTGCTGCGCGGCCATAACTGGCAGTCGGTTCCGTACCTTCCCATGCGGCAAAAAAACCGTCTTTGAATGCGCTCATGCCGCTCCAGGCCAGGGCATCGATAAAAGGATTGGCTTTGAGCGAGACGTAGGATTCCAAGAGCTGCGTAAACGCATCCATGCCATCAGCGGCAACCAGTTCGCGAGGACAACTCACCAGTAAATCGGGGTCGATTACCGCGTATTCGGGTATCAAGCACTCATCGCGAAAAGATTTTTTGAAGCCTTCGGGACCTTGTACGCTCAATACGGCGTTTTTGGTCGCCTCACTGCCGGTGCCAGCAGTTGTCGGAACGGCAATAAACGGTTTGCTGGGCCCGCGGTAGGTGATGTTTTTGCCGACGCCTTCCAGATGATCCATCACCGAATTGCCGTGGGGCAAAAGTCCTGCTATCGCTTTGGCGGCATCGAGCACGCTGCCGCCCCCAATTGCTATGACAACATCTATCGCTTCGCTGCGAAATTGGCTGACCGTTTGGTCGACCAGTTCCGGTGAAGGTTCGCCAGAAACGGTCACATGCAGCCAACTCATGCCCTTTGCTTCCAGAGATGCAGTGAAAGAGGGCCAGCGGGGAGTGCTGCAAAATGAATGTTTACCGGTTATCAGCAAGGCCGTTTGACCATACTCTGCCGCCAATGCTGGCACTTCTTTGATACGTCCGCTCCCGAAGATAATGCGCGGCAGCCGGGAAATTGAAAAGGAAGAGAATTGCATAGAAGTTACTCTTGAGGAAAAAGGCCATTGTAACGGATGCCTTGACGCGGTTCAGCCATCCAGTCAGCAACCTGATCGCGCCAGATTAAATAGTGAGCGGTTTGTTTGTGGGACGCTGCATCTTCAGCAGAAACATAGGCTTCATAAAGAATAAACTGCCCCGGATTTTCGGGCGATTGCAGCACATCAAAGCGCAGGTTACCGGGTTCGACGATGGATGCTTCATGATTGAGGCGCGTAGCGGCGATAAATTCATCAATATGATCGGGTTTTACCTGTACATGAACCAAAGTAACGTGCATAGAGACTCCTTATAAGCGAGTGATATTAGCGGCATTATACTGTATGCGGCATAATTTCAGCTTGATTGGAAAGCGGTTGGATTATCGATAAATTCAAAATCATTACGTCGTGAATTTGTATATGCTATAAAGCTGTTTTTTTCCGCTTAACTCAAATACCGTGGCATATCTTTCTTATGATTACATCCGGCAGCGATAAAGACTCTGAGTTACTTCGTATTCAGGCCGCAAGGGCAGACATTACCCTGAATGCCCAGTTTGATAAGGCCTTTATTATTATGAACGCGCTATCCGCGATCATTGCTTCATATGGCTTGTTGGCCGATAGTTCATCAGGAGTCATTGGCGCCATGCTGGTCGCCATGCTGTTAGGCCCTATTGCGGGCTTGTCTTTGTCCTTAGTCGATGGCAATCATCCGCTATTACGCCAGTCTTTGCTGTCATTACTGGGAGGTACGGGAATTGTTGTGTTGTGTGCCTTCATCATCGGTTTTTTGCATACCGATATTCCCGCCGGTAATGAATTGCTAGGCAGAACGCATCCCAATTATCTCGACTTGATGATCGCTTTAGCGGGTGGTGCGGTGGGTGCTTATGCGGTCATCACGCCCCGCATAGTCAATGCCGTTGTAGGCGTCGCCATTGCCACTGCGCTGGTTCCGCCTTTATGTTCGGGCACCATTTTTCTTGCAAGAGGTGAGCTGGATAATGCTTTCGGGGCCTATCTTTTGGCTTTTGCCAATATTGTTGCCATTCAGTTTTCTTTCTCGATCGTGCTCTGGCTGAGCGGGTTTCGTAAAGCCACGGATCAGTTTTTCAGAAGTAAAAAAGTGGTCTGGTTAAACGGTGTTTCCCTCGTGTTGATTACTCTGTTGTTTGTCGTGCTTGGTGCAAACACCAAAGAGGTAATAGGCAAAATGCTCTTTGAAACCAATGCCCGTAAAATTTTGCTGGACGAATTAAAAGCTTACCGTGGTGCACAATTGCTTTCCTTACGGATAGACAATGATGACGGCAAAAATATTATTCGAGCTCAAGTCAATAGCCCACTGGATTTTACTGCCCAGGATGTTGCCAAGTTTGAATCCAAGTTTCCTGTTGCTCCAAACAATTTGCCCAGTGAGTTACGGTTACGCCATGTAAAAGTAAAGGTGATGACCAGAAGCGGAGATAGGTACGATATACAACTGAGTCAAAAAGATGGAGCTACAGATAACTCACCCTGAGTCTTAAACTGCAAAAGCAGTCGGCGCGCCGAACTTCATTTTGGGGCAATTTCATAAACGTGCACTAAAAGGGGACTTCATTACAGTCTATACGATGCATGCCTGTCGTCTCATGACGCGCTTCAGGTTTGGCGACGCCTACTCTCATCCTTATTTATAGCCTTGCTTTGATGTTGGTTCAATTATTGCTGATTTCTGATGGAATGAACCAATAATGTCTCTAAAGGTAACTAAGTATGACTGGAAATGCCGCACGTCTTCACGCCGTTCAAAATATCACCAACCGCCAGCCTTCCCCTCCTAAAGCTCCTGAACCACTATGTAGTTTATGGGCAAGTGATGTGTTTACGCTCAGTAAAATGAAGGAAAGCCTTCCTAAAGAAGTATTTAAATCGGTAAAGAAAACCATTGAAACCAGTGCTGAACTGGATGTTTCGATTGCCGATGTAGTGGCATTGGCGATGAAGGACTGGGCCTTGTCCAAAGGCGCTCTGTATTATGCCCATGTATTTTATCCGTTAACGAACGCGACAGCGGAGAAGCACGATGGCTTTATTTCTGTTCAGAGCGATGGTTCTGTTATTTCTGAATTCAGCGGTAAAGTGTTGGTGCAAGGTGAGCCGGATGGCTCGTCGTTTCCCAATGGAGGCATCCGTTCTACCTTTGAAGCGCGGGGTTATACTGCCTGGGATGTCAGCAGCCCGGCTTACATCATGGCGACCGATAATGGGGCAACGCTCTGCATTCCTACCGTTTTTATATCCTGGACTGGTGAGGCCTTAGATAAAAAAACTCCGTTATTACGGGCCAATGCCGCCATGAACAAAGCGGCGCAACGGGTTTTATCGCTGATGGGAAACACGGATATTGCCCCGGTAAATTCCAGTTGCGGCGCCGAACAGGAATATTTTCTGGTCGATACCCATTTCGTCAATAGCCGTCCGGACTTGCTTTTGGCCGGCAGAACCCTGTTTGGGGCGCCCGCCGCTAAAGGCCAGCAATTTGATGATCATTATTTTGGTGCGATACCTGAACGCATCCAGGTTTATATGCAGGATGTTGAAGAGCAGTTATATCGATTGGGTATTCCTGCCAAAACCCGGCATAACGAAGTGGCGCCCGGACAATTTGAAATTGCACCCTTTTTTGAATCCGCCAACGTTGCGACTGATCATCAGCAATTATTGATGACCGTCTTAAAAAACACCGCTAAACGCCACGGTCTGGTTTGTCTTTTACACGAAAAACCCTTTAAGGGCATTAACGGCTCCGGTAAGCATGTCAACTGGTCTGTCGGTAATGCAACCCAGGGGAATTTGCTGGATCCAGGTTCAACGCCGCACTCCAATACTCAATTTTTGTTGTTTTGCGGAGCAGTGATCCGTGGCGTACACAAATACGGGCCTTTGCTGAGAGCCGCCGTGGCTACCGCCAGCAATGATCATCGATTGGGAGCGAATGAGGCCCCACCGGCGATCATGTCCGTTTATCTGGGTTCACAACTCGATAATGTGTTCGAGCAAATCAAGGACGGCAAAATTACCGGATCATTAAACGCCGGCGTTATGAATCTGGGAATAAATACCATTCCCGTGTTTAATAAAGATGCAGGTGATCGAAATCGCACTTCGCCTTTTGCCTTTACCGGTAATCGTTTTGAATTCCGGGCGGTGGGTTCCGGGCAATCTGTAGCCGGTCCGTTAGTCACCATGAACACCATTTTGGCGGACTCGTTGAACTGGGTAGCGGATACTCTGGAAGGTTTGCTGTCCAGCGGTTCGGATCTGGATACTGCGATCCTGAAAACCCTTAAAGAAATCATCGATCAACACGGTGCGGTGGTCTTTGGTGGTAACGGCTATTCCACTGAATGGCACAAAATGGCAGTTGAAGAACGTGGGCTGGCCAATCTTAAAACTGCAGCCGATGCGCTGCCGGTTTTAAAAGAGCCACATATCGAGGCTTTGTTTGACAAACTGGGCGTCTTATCACCCGTTGAACTTGCCAGCCGTTTTGAAATATATGCCGAGCAGTACATTCTTGCCATTGAAGTGGAAGCCAAGCTTGTGGTCAGCATGGCTAAAACCGGCATTTATCCCGGTGCGCTCAAGTATTTGTCCGATATTTCAGCGACGATCAGCAGCTTGAAAAGCAATGGCACAGAGCTCTGTAATAAACGATTGGTAGAGATTTCAACGTTGGTCAATTCAATGATGGAAGCCGTGGATAAATTAAGTGCGGCTATTGGACAGCATGACTTTGCAAGCGTTGAAGAACACATGCAGTTCTGTGCTAAAACTATCCGCCCAATAATGGACGACGTTCGAAAATTTGCTGACCTTCTGGAAGGGGAAATAGCCGACGAATTATGGCCCTATCCAACTTATCAGGAAATGCTGTTTGTTAAGTAGCAATCATTCCCCGTTTTGTATTTGCAGCGTAACTACTCGCCCGCTTGGAATAGCGGGTGTAGGTGATTGATTGAAAAGGCTTCTGCAACAGGGATGTTGCAGAGAGCTACAGGGACGTTATTAATGCGTCCTTTGAAATCAAGCGCCTACACCCAATAAAACGGGAAAGGGGATGAGCAAATACTTTTCAGCATCTGTTTGGGCTAGGAAAAGCCTTTCCCATAATCCTTCCATGGCGAGCTTGCCGGCAGCATCACTGCTGTCTGCCCTCAAAAAGGCACTGTTTGCATAATGTTGAAAGTTAATCAACGTCGTCATTCCGGCATGGATTGCTGGAATCCAGATCACAAGGATGTGAACATCCAACACCATCCATGACTTCCAGACCCCCGGTAATCCAAGCCGGGGCGACATCAACTATTAACGCGAACATAGCCCTAAAAGGCAGCGTCCCCAGTCCTTTCAATTTCACCTTGCCGAATGTTGAAATTTTCCGTTTACCAGATATTCGAGCCGACAGTATTTAGAGAAGATCACGGACAGCACCCGGCCAAAAACGGACCGCCGCACTTCGGATTTATTGTCCGGAGTGGATTCGATAGCCGTCTGACCGCTTTTATGATTGCACAACCGGGGCTGGTCTTGTGTAGCCTCGACACAGCGTTAGCTGAATCAAGTGTGTCGGACATCAATCATCAGACTAACATCAAAAATTTGTAAGCGTGTTGCCCTTCGAATACTCGATTCCATCAAGGCTACTTGCTAATAACGCTAACTTTCGAGTTGCTTCCAAATTGCATAATAAATACGCCCTGATTCATTACCCAAAGCATTAACCCATGCTTTAGCCTCCATTTGACTCAGTTTGTCCCTAACTTCAGATAAAGATTGTTTCCCAATTGCTCCCATTGTGTTGGCTAAGGGGATGGCCGCCATACGAGGAACACCCAACAAACGCAAAGCGATGGCGTTGTCATCATTGACACCGTAGTAAGCGCGAGAAGGTAAATTGCGCAAGGGGCTGTCTTCTTCAAGTTCTCCAGCGGTCATGGACAACAAAGCCCCCAAACCCCAGGAAGCGGTTTGAGTCAATTTACCAAACAAATTCTGGCCGCATTTGGTTATATCATCGGCAAAATGGGTTTTGGCTATCGCTTGTACAGGAATACCGTTGACCCAATCTTTTAAAATTAAGGCCAGTTTTTGACCGTCAGGGTTTTGTCCGCCGGTAACCTCATTAAGGTTACCGCGCAACTCGGGCACTTTCAGCAAAACGCCCATCATTTTTTGCAGATCAGTGTTGTCTTTCTGGAACAAGGTTTCGCTGTTCCAAACGCTTTCTTTAATGCCTTGCTCGTTTACTGCTTTAAGTGCCGTTCTAATGCTTTGTAGGGAAAAACCCGTGCTGTCCACTAGCTTGAGTGGTTGGCCGGACTGCTGGAAGTAGTCAATGTAACTTCTAATCCCACTGAGCAGAGTATTCGCTTTAGTTAAATTTTTATGGCGCAAATGTTCAAAACCAAAAGTGCCTCGCAGGATTTCTTCGATTTTATCGATAAAATCAGGCGGGCAATCCATTTGGCGGTAAGTGTGGGTTAAATATTGCAAAAAAGAAGACCATTCTGGATGTCGATAAACAATACCTCCTAAATCAGCCAGCAAGTCTTCGGCCTCACTTACCATGCCAATCAATGCCGAATTCAAATCTCCGCTTTGCTCGTCGATAAACTTTGCCAGCTTTTGCACTTTATCGTCCTTATCGGCAACTAAAGCCACCACGCCTAAACTACCTTGATCGACCCTTCCGGCACGGCCTGCAATATTCCAAAAATCTTCCGGCGGCATGTCTTGCCCGTAAGGGTATTGATGCGCAGCCATGACAACACCTGCAACCGGAAAATTGACGCCTTGGGCAATCGTGGTGGTGGCGGCTAAAAAATCAATCTCGTTATTTTCAATCAGCCATTCCATCAAAACTCTGGTTTCATCCGACAAACCGCTGTGATGAACACCGATGCCATAGTTCAGTAAATCAATTAGCGGGAAACCTTCATCATATTCCAAACGCAAAAAGTCTTGCACTAAGCGGATATTTTTGGAAAGCGCCGAACGATGATTGCAATCTAGCTTTAGCTTGTCCGCAAGCGTCCAGACCCAATCGGGGCGAACGTGCATCAGAATGATTGAGCCGCGCTGCTTTAAGCTTTGCGCTGTTAATGCGGCTAAGCTGCTCTGATTATTGATCTGGCTATAACTTTGACGGTCGTTTGCTTCTTTGGGCAAAGCAAGCTTGGCATCAATACTTAAAGTTTTTCGTGTCGTGTGTTTTGGTTTGAATTGCAGTTGATACGAATGACGCTTGCCATTCGGGATTTTTTCGGCATTAACGATGCCGATAACCCGATCATTCGGTTGCCAATCAAGGCTTAAACTGATGTCCTGTGAATTAGCCCCGCCCAGCCAACGCGCTACTTCACGGGCGTTCTTGATAAAAGGAGTCAGAAGCAAAAATTGCGCATGTTGGCATTCTTTATTGATGGTAGCCAGCAACAACTCCAAACGCAAGCCTCTGGTTTTATCCTGAAGAGTGTGGGCTTCATCGACCACCACCAAAGTTAAAGGCCGCCCGACTTTGGTTTCTAAATCCTGTCTTAACATCAGGTCGAGTTTTTCAGGTGTGGTCACGAGCACGCGGAATGCCCGACGTTCATCTTGTTCATGCAGTAGCTTGGTTTCGATGCCGTCAATTTCCAAAGCCGGGCTAACTTGCTCAACGCTAACACCCAAAGGTTCAAAATCTCTTCGTAAACGCCGCGCTACCTGATTGACTAAGGCTTTGGTCGGTGCGATATAAGCCACCCAACCTCGCTCGGGTTCAAATTGGTTTAAGGCTTGCAAAATACGGAACTGGGCAATCAGCGTTTTACCGCTGGAGGTGGGCAAGCTGACCACAACGGCACGGCGGCTTGATCCCAACAAACCTTGTTCTGCCAAAGCACGGCGTTGCGGAGGTAGCACATCAAACAGCACTTTATCGCCCCGCCCCCTGTCAACCAGACTTCTGACAAATGCGGTGACACGCGAATTGACAGCACGAGTAACCGTCCAGATCGAATTGTCAGTTAATTGTTTAGCGCAAGCAGCCAATAAACGGGTCATCGGTGCAAGCGAAGAGCAGCCGGTGGGTTCTAACGCCGCCAGCGCACGATCAAAGTGCATATCCAGCAAAGGACGAATATGAAAACTGCCTTGAACTACGCCATCGGTTAGAAAATAAGCCATGATTTCAGCCGCTTTTGCCAAATGATAAAAAGCGATCAGTTCCATTGCCGCTATCTTGGCGTTAATGCCGGAATGAGTTTGCAGGTATTCCGCTTCAAATTGGTTTTGGCTAAGACGCAGGTCGGCAATCAGTTCCAGCACAACATCTCGATCTTTCCAGCCGTGTTTGCGGATGACACGTAGCCAAAGTTCCAAAACTGTAGCCCAAGTCCGTTCTCCCCAACTGACCGAACCCAAGGGCAATGTAGGCCAAGTTTTTTCGCGTAGCATTCTTGTAGCGTCCGCACCTTTATCGCCAATTACAGCTAAGGCGCAGTAGCGCAGCACCTGTTCCGCTTGTGTAATAGGTTCGGGTTTGTCAGGTAAGACGCGGAATAATCGAAACGCACCTGCTGCGCAATCACGCAATTGGTCTTGATTGCCTTCGCTGATGCCATCAATCAATAAGTCAAGCACTACTAGTTCCAGAGCCTGAGCATTACGTTCGATTAGGTCGAAATCAATATCGACGGCGGTTTGCAATAAGGCTTTATACAAAAGCGCTTTATTGGCTTCGTTTTGGGCTAGTTCCAAACCATCCTGCAGACTGTCCAATAACCAGTGGCTCATGACATCGCTCCACAGGATACTAAGCGCGGCAAATCGGAAATGGCGTGTGGCAGATAAAGCGCTTGCAAGTGGCAAGTACTTGGCGAAGTAATCTTTTTGGATAAATGTTGTGCGCGACTTTTTAAATCGTTCTCAGCGGGCGCAGTATCCCGGATTAAGACACCAAAAATGGTGATGGCTTTGTTGCCGGAGCGAAGAAATAAAGCAACTGCCGCATTAAATTGGTTTTCATGTGGCGAGTTTTTACAGCGCGGCTGAAGGTAGCGCAGTAATTGAAACAGAATGCTTAAGTCTGTTGCCAGCGTTTCCAATTGCTGCGCCATTCCGCCGCGCCCGTTCATCACATTGGGCGGAGATGAAACATCGCTGGATGCTTTAACTTCGCCAAAAACAAGGCGGGTTTCATTTCCCAACTCAATAAAACCAATTAAATCGGCACCGGGCAAACTAGCTTTGGGTGTGCGTTTGTCGCGCTCAGTATTCCAAGGCCAAATAACCCCGTGTTTTTGGTTGAGCCAAGCTTCAGCTAAGGCTTCAGCAACAGCCCAATCACGTCCCTCGGGTGTTTCGGCAGCCAACAGTGCATCAAGGCTAGTTTGGGCAAAGCCTGTCGTCGCCAAACCACGTAAATGCACTTTGAAATCGTCTTGGGCGGCTTGATCGTGCAGACGTGCAGCAACATCCTTTTGTAAAAAGGTGTGGTAATGGTCACATTGCTCCAAGGATTTGCCCTCCCAAGAGACTGCTCCATCAACACCACTGTATGCTAAATTCTCCACGAATGCCTTGACTGCTGTTGTTAAAAAAATCGTAATAGCCCGCTTAGCTCCGATTAGCGATAGCGTAATCGGAGGACTGTTGCCTTCGAAATGTGCGATTACGCAAGCTAATCGCACATTTTGAATGACAGCTTATTTGCCTTTTCCTGTCACAGCAAATTAAATTATATCTGTCAGCTCAGGGTCGTTAACTACCAACCCAATGTTCAACTTTCCAATGACTGCTGTCCGATAGCTTCGGAGGCGAAAGTAATCCGCAGATTTAAAGCTACCATCATCGTCTCGACATCAAATTCCGATTTACGGATCGAGTGCAATCAGTCAACTTCAACATGCAAAGCTTCAGTGCTAAGCGGTTGCTATTATGCTTGTCAACTTCAGATTAAGAATACCCTGAAAAAATAGCTTATGTCCTTTGTTGTTTAATTTAAATACAGGCCTATTCCCAGCGGGTAAGCCTGACTGACAGCCGCTATGGCGGCTGTCAGGACGGCCAAAAGGAGAAACAATGACAAGCCTAATGAAGTTCTTGCGACGACTTCAATTGCATTTGGCAGTTTCATTTGTGTTAGAGGTGCTAAAGTGGCTGCTAACATGCCCGAAAGGGTCGCCAATCCTGTTGCCAGGATGCCCGTTATCATCGACGCGCACCAAGGGCAGGTGTGTTCAGCATGGGGTTTGTAATAATTGCACCCGGCATCCAGTCCTAGCCAGGGCCAATTGCAGCCGCATTGAAACAGAAAGCCGCACAGCGGCGTGATGGTAATGAGTGAAATGAGACAAGTCAGCGTGGCGGCAATTAATTTGCTCTTGATGGGTTGTTGAATGATTATTTGTTTCACGATGTCCGCTTTGTCATTGCAAGCCTTGACCCATATCCACCTTGCTGTAGCCTAACAAGGTGCCTGTGGCGTAAGCCAGATCGATGAGCGCAACCTGATAATCGGAAATGGCTTTGACTTCTTTGGTTTGTGCATCGCCCAGTTTGGTTAAGGTCTCGAGCACTTCGGTCATGGTTCTGATGCCTTCGTTAAACTGTTTCAGTTCAGCATCGTAGTTTGAGCCTGCCAATACCACATTTTGCCGGTTGGCGATGATCCGTTGCCAGTTTTGGTCGACTTGATCAAGCGCGTCATAAATTTCCCTGCGTACCGTTAATTCCTTCAGATCGCGTGTGGTCAAGCGTTGCAAGCGCTGCTGGACCGCGCGGTTCAATCGTGATTTACGTAATTCGTTGGTTAATGGTATTTCGACTTTTAAGCCAATAGACCAGTCATCATATTGCCCCCCAAATGCATCGGAATAGGCGTTGCCAAAATCATCGTTGCGGCCTTGTGAGCCGTAGCTGTAATCGAGCATGAACATCGGCAGGGTCTGGTTTTCCAGATAATCAATCTTGGTTGAATCGGCGGCCAGTTTGAGTTCCATCTCCAGTAATTCCAGACGGCCTTCCAGGGCTTTTTTTGCCAATTCATTCCTGTCGAAATCAAAACTTAACAGGGTTGGCGGGGTCGCCGGAACCAAAAGGGTGGCCGTATCCAGGTCGTAGCGGCTGTCATTTAAAAACTGCAACAGTTTTCGCTGACTCAGTTTGAGTTTGGTTTTTGCAACAATTAAGGTCTCCATGCGTTCGGCAACGCCTATTTCGGCTCTGTTTGTTTCAATTGCAGCGGTTAGTCCCTCGGCAACCCGGCGCCTGACCATCGCCAAATTCTGGCTGGCAATTTCATATTGCTGACGGCGAATGTCCAACTCGCCCCAGGCGGCGTAAAGTGCCCAGTAGGCCTTGTCGATAGCGGCCAGCACCCGAATGCTTTGCAACCGGGTTTTAAGATCGGTAATGTCCTGTTCATAACGGGCAATGCGTATGCCGGCCACATTGGTTGCAATTCCGGCATCGCGCAACAAAGGCTGGCTCATTGAAAAGCGTAACGCGCCCAGGTATTGATCCGATGGCACATAGCGGCTGGTTTCTTTATTGTTAAGCGGACTGGACAGCGTGATTTTTCCGCCGGTTCGCAGCGGAATGATTATCCCAGCTTCAATGTCCAGTTGTTCGGTATCCTGCGGCAACATATTCAGCTTGGCTCTTTCATTCTTCAGTGGCGAGTTTTTATCCACCGGTTTGAAACTGACCACGTCGCCGTCAAGTAACGGCGTACTCTTGTTGGCATATTTGGCATTGGCAAAAATCAGATCATCAAACTTGGCTTCCTCTTCGCTGACATAAGTCGCGGCAATAGACGGTTCGATCAGCGCGATTTTCAAGTCCAGGTTGTTTTCCAGCGCCATACTGCGGGCTTCGGCGATCGACAGTTGCTTGTTTTCATCGCCGGATCCGGTTTTCGTTTTTTCTAAAATAACGGGCGGCGCCTCCAGTTTCAATGGTTGCTGCCGGGTTTTGGCTTCTGTGATGGCTGTTTCCATCGTTTTAGGCGGCGTTTTAGACAGCTCAGGAAGCGGCAGGCTTTCATCGTTTTGCATGCGTCGAACGACTTTTTGGGAAAGATCCGCTTTGGGCCCGGTATCGAAATACGCAGTACAGCCTGATAAGAACACCAGGGCGCAAGCAGTCACATAGCCTGAAAGCGAGTTATCTATAGCCATAGACGATGTTGTATTGCTAATTTTAAAACGCATGATCAGTAATCAGGCTATTTGGACGGTTTTCTGCCAAGGTCTTTATAAGGATGCTCCGGTGTCAGCATGGGTGGAAAGCCGTTCAGTTGTCGCCATATTTCATAACCGATACTGACTTGCTCCAGCAAAATCCAGGCTTTTACCGCGCCGCCCTGACGCAGAAAACGCTCGGAAGGCCAAAGGTGATCATGCTCATCAGGAACAATCAGTACGCGAAATTTGCCCTGACCGTTATCACTGGCATCAACAAAAGCAACCGTGCCGCCAAAGGTGCCCACAGCCACTTCCGGCCAGCCGACAAACTGGACAGCCGGCCAGCCTTCAAACATCAGCCGGGCATGATGACCCGGCAAAATCAGCGGCGCATCATTTCCTGAAACCCATACTTCAACGGCACGATCGGTGGAATGGGGTACCAAGATCATCAGCGGGTCGCCTTGTTTGACATAGTGTCCCTGCGGATTCATTAACAAGCGCAGGACGCTGCCATCTTGCGTGGCGGTGATTTTCTGTGCGTTTTGACGTGAAATATTGACGTCGTTGCTGACCAGACTGTTGCGAATATCGGCCAATTCGCTGCTTACTTTGCTAATTGATGCGGTAGTCGAATCGATTTTGGCCTGCGCATCGGCGCGGATTTGATTGATATCGGCTTGTGCGGCACTTTGTTCGGCTTGGGCCGACTGTAATGCGGCTTGTGCGCTATTCAGAGAACGCCTGGCTATAATTGAATCGCGCTCGGCCACTTCAAAATCTCTCTGTGAAACAAGGCCGTCATTGAGCAAACGTGTTAGCCGGTTTTGCTGCTGAGCTGCTGTTTCCTGAGTAGCTTGTGCGGAAGCCAGTGATTCGTTTGCCGAAAGCGCTTTTTGTCTGGCCATGTCCAGTTTGTATTGGGCAGTGATGACTTTCATGTCACGGACGGTTTCCAGTTGTTCGATCTGCACCTTGTAGGCATCAAATTCACGCTGCTTGGCGACTAATTTGGCCTCGTTGGCTTCTCGTTGCCGTCTCAGGCGTTCCGGTAATTGCGGGTCGATGTCGCTGACTTCGACCAGTAAATCGCCTTTTTTGACTTTTGCACCTTCTTTAACATGCCAGCGCATGATGCGCCCTGAAACCGGTGATTCAATCGTTTGCTGCCGTTCAACCGGCATAAACGCAGAAACAATACCTGTACCGTTGATGTTTTGCTGCCAAGGCAGAAACAAGGTGAAAACCGGTACCAGGATGAACAGCCAGGCAAAGATAAAAACAATGCGTCCGACCAGTCGTGGTGTCTGGCAGGCGCTAATCACCGAAAGTTGCGATGTATTATCAGACATGTTCATCATCCGTTAGCGGGCTGAAGATTGATGACGCGCTGGCAAAGCTGCATGACGGACTCGGAACTGGTCAATATCAGCAAAGTCCAGGGCGCATTTTCGCTGAATAGAATTTGTTTGGCCTCGCTGCTACCGAAGTTATGCCAATCATCCAGAAGGCCATCGATGATTAACAGTCCGGGATTGCTTATGACGGCTCTGGCAATCATAAGATGCTTGATCTGAGAAGAGGAAAGAGGCGAACCGCTTGGACTCAGCTGGGTATAGAGTCCTGCCGGGAATTGGGTGATTTCGGACATGAGTTGCAAGCGGTTTAAAAGGTTGCGCACCTGTGTAACGGTAATTTCGGGACGACTCAAACGAATATTTTCCAGAATCGACTCTTCAATGATTTCGTTATGACCAATCACCGCAATCTGCTTTCGAACGCTTTCGAGTTTAATTTCCCGAGAATCCAATTGGTTAATTTCAATACGGCCTTTTTGGGGCTGGCGTAAACCGGTCAATAAGTCCGCTAACGTGGATTTGCCCGCGCCTAAGTTTCCTGTAAGCGCTACGGTCTCTCCGGCGCTGATTGAAAAGCTTAAGTGTTGTATGGGTATATGGCCGTTTGGATAGGCATAAGTCAAATCATGCACTGCTATCGAGGTCGGTCCTGCCCATGTCATTATTTCCCCTGATTCACGCTCAACCGGCAAGTCGAGCAAATGACCTAACTTATCAACACCGGCCATTAAGTCGTAATAGCTTTCCAACTGCTTTTTTAATTTCGAAAACGACAACAGTACGCCCGAAACGATCAGTTCTGCTGCAACCAGTTGACCTAAACTGAGCTGTCCCTCCATAACCAGCAGGCCGCCAACAGCCAGCAAAGCCGTTCCCGCAACTGCATATAGCGCATAAAGACTGATATGCTGATTGAGTAAAATCCCGTAATGCGCTTTGCGTGAATTCAGGTATTCATAAGCCAGTTTATCGGTCCGTTCTTTTGCTAATTCCGGGCCGCCGGAAAATTTAAACATATGACCATTTCTGGCAAGGGTTTCCAGCCAAGCGACAACCTCGTATTTAGCGATTGATTCGTTGATAGAGGTAGAGACACCTTTCCGGCCCTGAATAAAAATGACAAAGGCTAACCAACTCACCACCAGCGCATCAAAGAGCATAAGAGTCGGGTGATAAGCGGCCAGCACAAATAAACCGATAGTGCTTTGCAGCGCCATCGAAAAACCGTCCAGCATTAAAAACGCACCGGCTTTTTGCACGGTCAATACATCAAAAAAACGGTTGACGAGTTCAGCGCCGTTTTTTTCGTCGTAGACGGACCATTTGACCCGGGGCAGGCGATAAGCCAGATCTGCGGCCATTCTGACGAATACGCGGCGCTGGATCAGCTCTACTATATAAGACTGTAAAATTGAAACGGCGCCGTAAAAGGTCAGAAAGATAAACAGCATGAACGATAAAACGGTTAAAGGCTGCATCATGCCGCCTAGGGCAACCGTATTAACCAGAGATTGAACTGCGGCAGGCGTTGCCAAGCTCAGTAATCCGGAGGCGCCGGCTAATAGGACCACTCTCCATAAATCCTTTTGTTCGACTTTTACCATCGCAATAAGACGCCGCAGAGGCGGCATGTGGTGTTCGCCATGATGAGATGATGCTTCGATGGGTGATTTTAGCTCAACAGCAAACCATTCCAGCAGGCGCTCAGGTGTAGTTTGCAGCAAGGTTTGCAGTTCATTGAGATTGACCAGGCGCCGGTTGACCTCGGCTTCGTTGACTATCGTAATTTTTATCCGACCGCGGCTAAATCCGGAGACTACCAGCCACTCACCGTTTTCCAAGGGTTTGATCAGCGGGGTCAGATTGCCGGAACCGTCAACGGCTTGTTCGCAGTTTAGCAAACACTCTTTGATGTCCAGTCCCAGAGTGGCTGCTGTTTCGGTCAGGCCTTCCAATAAATTGACGGCAGTCAGCTCATAATCATGACGTAGTCCTTTTTCATGAGCGGAGCTGCCCATTTCGGAGAGAAGCACATCGAACAGCGTCCAAAAGACGGGGGATCTGGTTTGAGACATAGTGAGTTGAGTATGACGGTCGTCTTAGGCTATCGGAGAGAAGGTATTATTATGGGTTATATTGGGCTTATGTCTCGTAAATCAAATACAGCATCGCGGTTAAGGATCCATACTAAACAAGCTAGTTCAAACCCTATCCACATATCTAGAGCAAGATAACTCAAATGGCTTTCACATTCCTTACGAACGGATCTTGCCTTGAGTTTTGATTTTACCGTATGACACCTCTGCAAAGACATTCATTTTATCATCGAGATTTTGGTGGCAAAGGGTATGTCGAGATACTCAGCAATTCTCCGTTTGATCTTTTCGGCGTCATTTTGGGCTGGAAAAAGCCTTTTGAGGAACGTCATAACCCCTTCCATGGGATCTTGGCTGCAGCATCTGACCGCCAAGGACGGTGGAAATGCAGATTTTGTCCGGAATAAAAATCTGCCCTGCTGCCGACATCCTCAAAAAGCTTCCCCCCAGCCCTTTTTTCTCTTCAAATTGACAATTGCTGCGAGATATTTAATCTCCTTGATTGGATAGCGGCCTTGCCCGTTTATATAAGGTCAATTAACATAACCGGATTCGCATCTTTAGATTTTCCTCCAAATGAACATAGCACGCCCCTCTGATAACTCAGGTCTATCCCAAACTGCCCTGGAGCAAAAAGCATCGGCTCACTTTTTGGCGCACCGTTTTAAAGAAGCAAGTGACATTTACAAAGAGTTGCTGAAGCATTCTGAAAATGCTTCCTGGCGGCAGCAACTAGCGCAATGCTATTTACAAAGAGCGCTGAATTTTGCGGTAAAAGGGCAGGTCAAGGAAGCTGTCATTTTATGGGAAAATTACGCGGAGTTAGCCGAGCCCCCTCTGGCAAATTTTGATGACTACATTGTCTGGTTGTTGTCGACTAAAAATATCAAGAAAGCTTTGGCGGCGATTGCTCTGCTAACCAAGGAACAACTGGATGAGAAATATTCCGACCTTGCTGTCTTCCTGGGTTTTCTTATCCTGACTGATCAGCCCGTCATAGCCGAGCAATTGCCGCAAGACTCGGTTTTTATCATGCACTTGGGATTAATCCGGGAAGCTTTGACCGCTTGCCGTGAAAACAATCCTGTACAGCTTGATGCCGTTTTAAAAAAATTGCCGTTCCGCTCGGCGTTCCGTGATTTGCGACCACTACTTAAAGGGCTGATGACCATTCCCGCTTCAATTGAACAGGCCCGGGAATTATTATCCAAGCTGCCTGACAATTCGCCGTATCGTGCCGCTGCCGATGCTTTGCTGGCTTATACGCAAGAGGGTAAAGACTTTACCGATTCAGCGCTTTACCTCGAACCCCTGCAACGTAAAATCATTGCCAAGGCGAAAGGGTTGAGTAATAAGCAACTCGAATTGCTTGATACGTTATGTCAAAATCACAGCCGGCTGACGGATAAATTTAAATTCGATTTGGCAATTCGCTATCGCGCTCTGTTTGGAGATGATTCGGTAAAACGATTTTGTCAGGCCATGCTCTTAAACTATCCGGCGGGCCGTAAGGATTATCTAAAACATTTCGGCTCCGCTAATCCGTTTGAAGAACACCGGATCAAGGCCTTATTGTGCGAACATAATCAAATGAAGGATGATGCTGAGCCTCACTGGAGGCAATGCATTGAGGCGCTAAACAACCAAGGTCAGCAGAATGATCGTAAAATAGCATTGATTCTTAGGCATATGACGGGCGCGGCGCTGCCTGAAGACACAGTCACACTGCTGGTTGAGAGTCTGAATTATGATCCGGATGACAGGGACAGTTTTCTGAAAATCTTGAAACATTATGATGAGCATGCTCCCGATCCTGCCGAATATCAGCGCTGGCTGGATGTCTGTCTCAAGCAGTTCCCGCGGGATACCGATTTTTTAACGTTTGCAATTAAAGCTTCGTCGCAAAAAAAAGCATTCAAAAAAGCCTCGCAGTACGCGAAGGTTTTGTTAAAAATCGATCCAGTCAACACACTGGCCAAGCAATCGCTGGTCAGTAGTCATCTGGCGCATGCCCGCAAGCTGATCAAAACCAAGAAATATCATTTGGTAGACAAGGAGATTCAATCTGTCGGGAAGTTGTTGGCCGATAAAAAAATGCGCGCTCAGACCGAGTTGATGCGTGGTTTTTTTGAGCTTGTTGCGGAAGATAAACAACTGGGATTGCAAAAGATTGCCGATGCCCTGCAAAAGTTGAATGCCGATCCGCTTGCCATGCATTTTCAAGCAACGATTGAAGCCTTGTTGTTGGATTTGCCGGTCGCGACGGTTACGAGGCAATTACCACCTATAAAGGATTATTTGCTGCCGGCGCAAGGCCTGTCCAGTTTGATCCGTTTAATCAAGCAGTATGACGAACAAGGGTGTGATTTTAAAATCCTGATTAAAGCATTGGATAAATTCAAAAAACTGATAAAAATGTCGGTTGAGCAACAAGACTACACCGAGGCCTTGTTATTGGAATGGAGCCAGGTATTGGTTAGCCTTCAGCATTTCGAATTGTTGAGGCACTGCGCCAAATTGGCTTTAGGTCGATGGCATAAACCGGTCTGGAGATACTATAAGATCTATGCGGGAGCCAATGGCAGTCCGGCGCGCGTTGATATGCTCGATTTTTACCGCTTGAAAGACAGTCTTGATGATGCTTTAAGAGAAAACGATCAGCGGACCGCTCAATTAATCCGCCGATTTATTGCCGAAATTGAAAACTTTTTAAATCCATTGAGCTTTATTGAAGATCTGTTTGATCAATATGAGCCATACGAGGACGACGATGAGGACGATGCCATCACGCACTTATTCGGTCATTTGTCGGATTCGGATTTGCAAAAAATCACGAAAAAACTGGCGTCGGTTATGAAGCAAAATACACCGGATCAGGTTTTAGCATTCTGTTTTAGTCAATGCCGGAAAAAAATCAGCCCGTTTTCACAAGATTTTTTGGCGAATGATCAATTGTTCGTGACATGCGCTGCTCTATTTTATGCGGCGTATGAATTACAGATGGATATAGGCATAACGATGGATGACATTGTGGCCTACTTCGACGAAAGTGATATGCCGAAATCCTCGTTTCCATTCTTTTAAGCAAAGCGGTTACAACATGACATCACCTTTTGAGATACTTGATGTTGCCGAGCAGGCAACCGATGCAGAAATCAAACAAGCCTACCTGCAAAAAGTCAGGAGCAATCCACCGGACAGGGACCAGGCCGTTTTTCAGCAGATACAGGAAGCGTATGAAACCGTCAAAGATGAAAACAGTCGTTTGAACTACGCACTCTTCAATTTTCAGCCGGCCGATTTTAACGATTTATTGAACCGTGCCTTCCGTCAGCAAACTCCATTGCAGCCGTTTTCAATAGACGATTTTTTTAAATTGTTGAGTGCGGGTCATTTGGAAAAAATAGCCCCATTGCCTAAAAAATCATGACTACCTATACTTCCCACAGCGAGTTGCTCGATACCTTGCAACACTATCTGGAACAAACCGATTTTGCTCATTTGACGGCTGTCAATCAGCCGGATTTGGCCGGATTATTTAGTGATCTGGCCGGATTGAAAAGTGAGGTCAAAGCTGAATCACGTCAGTTTAAAGCGACGCTGGATACGTTGAGTGAGGCATTGACGACACTGCAAGCCGATAATCAGGCGATGGCGGCACAACTCTCTGCGGTTGCCGAACGGATGCTGCAACAAAAGCGGGATGTGCAACGCACCCTGCTTTTGGATATCATCGACATCTATGACCGCTTGGCTGAAGGTTATCGTATTTTGCAAAACTATAAGCCGGTTGATGCGCTGTTCAAGCATTCCAAGAAACAGGATGTTCGTTTTATAAAAAGCTTTGGGCAAGGCCAGGAAATCACGCTGAAGCGCTTTGAGCAATGGCTGCAAAGGCAACGTGTTTATCCTATAGAATCTGCCGGTAAGCAGTTTGACGCTCACACCATGCGAACTTTGGAAATCGGTCATGACGCCACGCTTGAAAACGGTGTTGTGCTTGAGGAACTGCGCAAAGGATTTCTATTTGAAGACCAGGTCTTGCGGCTGGCTGAAGTCAAAGTCAATAAACTCTAAAAAATTACTCTCCTACTTATGAACGAAATTATTATCGGGATCGACCTGGGAACCACTAACTCCGAAGTGGCCATTGTAGAAAACGGAAAAGTGCATGTCATTGCCGAGTCAGGCAAAAAAATTGTGCCGTCATTTGTCGGCATCGGCGATAACGGTGAAATTTTGACCGGAGAAACAGCGCGCAATCAATACCTGATCTATCCTGAACGCACCGTTAAATCGATCAAGCGTTTGATGGGTCAGGATACCCATGTTGTGATGGCCGGTCACTCTTATTCTCCGCAGGAAATTTCTGCAATTATCCTGAAACGCCTTAAATCAATTGCCGAACAGTATATTGGACAAGCGATTAGCAAAGCGGTGATTACGGTTCCCGCTTATTTTTCTGATGCCCAGCGTCAAGCCACGCGCGAGGCAGGCGAAATAGCCGGACTTGAAGTGGTGCGTATGATCAATGAACCGACAGCGGCAGCGCTGACCTACGGTGCCGATCAAAGCGAGCCCAAACGTATGCTGGTTTACGATCTGGGCGGCGGCACCTTCGATGTCTCGGTGGTCAATGTTCAATCGGGGGTCGTGGAAGTCTTATCCAGCCATGGGGACAATCATCTCGGCGGCGATGATTTCGATCAGCAGATTATCGGCTATATCCAGGATCATATTCGCCAACAGCACGGCATCGAAATCGCACAACACAGCAAGGCTTCTGCGCGGATTAACCGGGCCGCCGAAAATGCCAAAATGCAGTTGTCCGATGAGCCCTATGCCCAGATCAATGAGGAATATTTATTCGAACATGAAGGCTCTACTATCCATCTGACGCTGGAATTGTCGCGGATGGACTACGAGGACATGATCGAAGATTATATCAACGCGACCATCGATGCTGTTCATATTGCACTCAAAGGCGCAAAACTTACCGCTTCGGATATTGATGAAATCATTCTGGTCGGCGGGTCTACGCGCACGCCTTGCGTTCGCGAACGTCTCTTTGATGAATTTGGTTTCGAGCCGCACAGTGAAGTGGATCCTGATTTATGCGTTGCGATGGGGGCCGCCATTCAGGCCGCGATGATCAACGGCCAGCAAGTTGACACCGTGTTGGTCGATGTCACGCCTTATACTTATGGAACCAGTGCGCTGGGTTATTTGGACGGTGAAGTTTACCCTTATCAGTTCATTCCGATTATTCATAAGAACAGCGTGCTGCCTGCCCGCAAATCCGAAGCCTTTATGACCTATCAGGATGGTCAGAAAATGGTTGAGGTTACTGTTTACCAAGGTGAAGATCCGGATGCGCTGAACAACATCAAAATCGGAGAATTTATGGTTGAGGATCTGCAGAATGTTCCTGCAGGTAATATCATCACGCTGACTTTGGCGCTGGATCTCAATGGTATGTTGCAGGTCTCAGCGCAGGAAAAAGCCACCGGACTGGAAAAGTCGATCACGATCAACAATGTGATTTCCCGGTTTGCGGCCGAGGAGTTGAGCAGTGCCAAGCACCGTATCGCTGGCTTATTCGGACAAAATGATGCTGAAGACACCTTGTTAGAAACCGTGTCAGACTCCGACGCTATCGCGGCGGCCCGACAACTGATCAAAAAAGCCGAAACCCTGTTCGATGTGGTTTCAGCTGAAGACAAGGAAGACATGATCGATTTGATCGAAAAAATCGGAGCCTGTATCGAAGCCGGCGATGAGCCGGGCTTGCAGGAACCGGTAGAGCAACTGAGCGATATCATCTATTACCTGGAATCGTAATGCAGCGGTGTCCCTGTTGTAATGCCCGCTTGAGCGGGGATTCCCTCTGTTCCCGCTGTGGCGCCGATCTGGGCCGAGTCATGGGCTGCGAACGGTTAGCAGGGGAGTGGTTGTCTACCGCGTGGCAGATGATGTGTGCGAATAAACCGGATGTTGCCGTACAAGCGCTCAACCGGTCATTAAGTTTAAAACAGACCCGGGCGGCTCAGGTTTTTCGGCAATTTTTAGTCCACCATCAATACCGGGCGCTCTATGAGGGTCTGGCTCAACAGGACTGGCAAAACGCACGCCAAACGCTTGCCGTTTTACGCGCATTGCATGGCGACAATGAAGCCCTTTCAAGATTTCAGGATTTGATTGATTATTTATCGGTCGGGGATGCGGGGGCTTTGCAGGATTGGCAAGGTTGAGCATCGGTATAAAACTCTCCGAAATTCCAGCTCCACATTCTGCATGATATATGACCGGCAGACGGTTTTAAGGTCACATAGTGATCCTGGATCCTATTTCTACGCCTTAACATCTGTTGTTCTTGCGCTCTGATGGAATAACGGTTCGAGGGGAATATCCAAAATGAAACATAAATAGAGCCGTTGAAAACTGTCCGCCTTCTTAATTCTACTTTGTCAGATTACACATACACTCGTCATCCCCGCCGGGAGCGGGGATCCAGTGCCAGGGACGGTAAGCTTAACGCCATCCATGGCGTCTGGATTCGCTTACGCGGTCTAACGGCTCCGGCAATCCCTGCCGGAATGACGATTCTGAATGGTGCGTTCATTGAATATGACAAAGTTGAACTAAAATTGCGGTTTCCTAATGCGTCTGTCCTGATGGTATTGACTTTAATCGGCATGCTTTTGGTTGTTTATTCGAATGGGTGTTCAAATAAGGTGGTACCCTTCAGGAACATTGTGTGTATTTAAGCCGATTCCGGAATTGCACTAATAAATACTGGATATGTTTAGCGCAGTGGGTCTAACAAGCCCTTTCAAGAAACTTTGTAATTGTTCAGCAAGTCAACAAAACGAAGGTGATGAAGCCGGGTTGGTTGGTCCTCGGAAAGCTTAGTCCACGCTGAATTATTACGAAACTTTTACACTATCAGGAGAAACGTCGTGATTACATTATATGGTTTTGCCATCAGCAATTATTACAATAAAATCAAGTTCGCTTTGCTGGAAAAAGAGATTGCTTTTGTGGAGGAATTTGTAGCGCCCAGCCAGGACGAAGCGTTGTTGAAGATGTCGCCGTTGGGCAAGATTCCGTTTATCAAAACAGAGCAGGGTTATTTGTCAGAGTCCCAGGCGATTTTGGAATTTCTGGAAGATTATTTTCCTGAGAAGTCGCTTTATCCAGTGGCTGCTTATGAGAGAGCCAAATGCCGGGAGCTCATACAACATATTGAATTAAATGTGGAGTTGCAGGCGCGAAGGCTTTACGGTGAAGCGCTTTTTGGAGGCACCGCCTCGGATGAAACAAAAGCGGAAGTTAAAGCCAAAGTCGAGGCCGGTTTAAATGGCTTGGTTAAGCTGATGAAGCTGACGCCTTATGCCTTGGGTGATCAATTCAGCGCGGCCGATGTGGTGGCGTGGCCGCATTTGCAACTGGTTTCATTTGCTACCCAGAAGGTCTATGGACAGGACCTGGTTGCCGCGCACGTCCCAGGAATTGAGGCGTATATCCACGCTGTGGAAAGTCGCCCGCACGCGCAAGTGGTCAGCAAAGACAGGGCCGCGGCTTTGGCTCAGTTTTTCGCGCAAACAGCAAAGTAGTTTGAATGGTGTATAAGCGTGAGCTTAAATCCCATTGATTTTTAGGATCAAGTAATGAAACAAAACCGATTTTCAGGTCAGCCCTTCACGTTGGCTTTATGGCTGATCTTTTTTTTAGTTCCTGTCAATGTGCAGGCAGAACTCAATGCTTGGACGTATCAACAGGAAAAAGACCGGTTAACCAACCTTGCCTATAGCTTTGTGAGGTCGCCTATGCCTCAGCGCGGCTTATACGACAACATCAGGCTGGAAATTATGTGCAAGCAAAACAAACTGCAATTTGTAGTGGATGGCAATGCCCTGATCGCGTCGCAAAACCGGCCTTTTGAGATGGATTATCAGATAGACCGGCGTTCACCTGTTGCCCTTAAAATGAATACATTTAATGACTCCAAGCAACGAGGCTATACGGATGAAAATGTAACGAGCATTATTACTGATATGTTATCCGGCCAGGCTATCTTTGTTCGCATAACCACGATGATCAAAAAAGTTCTGACGGGTTCAATCAGTTTAAACGGTGCAGAAGGTCCCATCAAAAAGGTGCTGTCTGATTGCGGTATCTCGGAATTAACACCACAAAAAGCAGCCGATGATTATTCGAAGGCTCAGTTTGAAGAAGACTACGGTAAATTGACCGTTGAAAAGCAGCAGCAAGTACTGCAGAGACTAAAAGTGATTATGCAGGAATTGAAATAGCGTTTTACCAGCTCAACAGTTCAGGATGGGGCTGTCGAGAATGGTCGTGAACCCCTCTCTTTAGCTCTCTGCAACCGCCCTGTTGCAGAGGTCTTTTCATTCAAGTTCCTACATTCAATAAAATTCCTGATTAGCAAGCTGTTTTAGCTAAATCCATAAGCCCGACATGCCCGAAACGGGCATCCAGTGCCATGGATGGTCTGCTTCGAGCTATTCAGGGGGGCCGGATTTCGGCAATCCCTACCGAAATGACGCGGTCGGCTTCGGAAAAAGAGCTAGAGCTGAAACATCTTTATAATCAGGATAAAATTTGAGGGGTGAGCAAATACAAAAAAGATGGTATCTGCTCACCCCTTCCCATTTTATTGGGTGTAGGTGCTTGATTTCAAAGGACGCATGAATACATCCTTGTAGCTCTCTGCAACATCCCTGTTGCAGAAGCCTTTTCAATCAATCACCTACACCTTCT
>NZ_JAUSBX010000157.1 GCF_030651835.1 Methylicorpusculum sp.
CTGATTATAAAGATGCTTCAGCAACAACGTCTTTCCGGCAGGGATTGCCGGAATCCAGAGTACAAGGATGTGTTCGGTGCTTGCCATCCATGGCATCTGGATCTCGGCAATCCCTGCCGAGATGACGATTTTTGACAGAGCCGATTAATCTTTATAATCATGAAACCGTCTTTGCCATAATTGATGCTCACCGCGTTTATCCCGAGTCAAAGTTAACCCGGTTTTTTTGAGTTGAAAAGTAAATTGGGCTTTGATGGCTCTCCATCGTCCTGAGTAATCGGCATCACCTTTGGGAAGCGTCCAAATTGTATGTAGATGATCCGGCAAAATCACAATTGCATCAATCGTAAAAGGATGTTGCTTCTTTAAAGAACGAAAAGCCTCTCGCAAAAGTTCAACATGCCGTACCAGAATATCCGATTGACGATTTCTCAGTGTGACCGTGAAAAAATACGTTCCACCTTCAATTCGATTTCGTCGGTATAAAACCATAACTAGACCTTTACGTTTTTTTGGTGGACATGGATTCGGCCCGGATTCCGCTTTGCTCCATCCAGGCTACGTTTGTTTAAACGGCAGCAGGGTTTGTGCGTAATCACGGTATTGTTCTATGTGTTTTTGCTCGCGATCGAGAAATCGCTTAATGGCCTGTGCGAACTCCTGGTTTTGCAGCCAGTGTGCGGAATGGGTCAAAACCGGTTCGAAACCCCGGGCGATTTTGTGTTCGCCCTGGGCGCCGGAATCAAAATGGCTCAGCTTATTAAGAAGGCAATAATTGATGCCTTGGTAGTAGCAGGCCTCAAAATGCAGGCTGTTAAACTCTTCATAACATCCCCAATAACGGCCATAAAGTGTCGTTTCGCCGAGTAGACTTAATGCTGCGCCGACATTGCGCTGGTCTTTAATGGCCAGGATAAGTAATAAATTCTCCGGCATTGTGGCCGCAATGGTTAGAAAAAAATCCAGCGGTAAATAAGGCCGCATGCCGCGTTTGATGTACGTCATTTGATAAAACAGGTAAAAAGCCGTCCATTGTGATTCGGTAATCTCGCGGCCCGGCAGATGCAGAAATTCAATACCTTGTTCGTCTACCCGGCGCCGTTCGCGTTTGACCTGCTTGCGTTTGGCGGAAGAAAAACGCTCCAGATAATCGGCAAAATCCCGGTAACCCAAATTATGCCAATGAAACTGCACATCTGATCTAATCAGTAAACCGGCTGCACTCAGCAATTCGGCTTGATCGTTGACGGGAAACAGACAATGCCAGGATGAAATACCTTGTATCGAGGACTGTTCCTGTATGAAAGCAATCAGTAAGGCAAGGACTTCAGTCGGGTTGGCTGGATTCTGAATGATGATTCGGGGGCCTTGACAGGGTGAGTAAGGAACCGCGGTCAACCATTTTGGGTAGTAGTCTTGCCCCTGTTGCTGATAAGCTTGAGCCCACTGATGGTCGAACACATACTCGCCTTGGGAGTGATGTTTAAGGTATAGCGGCATCAGTGCGATCAGTTCATTATTTTCATAGACCAGCAGATGTTTGGGTTCCCAACCGGTTTGCGCGCAGACGGCACCGGATTGTTCCAATGCGTTCAGAAATTCGTGACGCAGAAACGGGTAAGTGAAACCGGTCAGGCTGTTCCACTGGTCTTTATCGATTTCACTGAGGCTGGATAGCTGTTTTACAATCATCTTTAAAACTGACGGGTTCAATCGGAGTAAGTTAGAGATTATCACTTTTTGGAGCATTTGCGTTTGAATCAGCCTAAACCCTTCTCGCAGGCTTGTGAGAATAACAAAGGTCCTATTTTGCACGTATTGCGGCAGATATTCGTCAAGCCGGTTACCGTATGGGAAATCGGCAGCGGGACAGGTCAGCATGCGTGTTATTTCGCAGGCCATCTGCCGCATGTGAACTGGCAACCGACTGACAGGGCGGAGTATTTGCCCGGTATTGAGCAATGGATAACACAATCGGGCTTGAGTAATCTCAAGTCACCGGTAATGCTGGATGTGAATGATGCAGTTTGGCCATGCACCTCTATTGATGCCTTGTTTACGGCCAATACCCTGCACATCATGTCCTGGCAGGAAGTGACGGTATTGTTTGTCCGCTTGAAAGGCTTGCTGGCCGAGGACGCTACCGTCTGTATTTATGGACCTTTTAACTACAGCGGCCAATACACCAGTGCCAGTAATGAATTTTTCGATCAGTCGCTTAAAGCGCGGGATTTATTAAGCGGTATCCGGGATTTCGAGGCGGTTGTGGCAGAAGCCCAAAATGCGGGATTAAATCTTGTCGAAGATCATGCGATGCCCGCTAACAACCGGCTGCTGGTGTTTCAGAAAAGCCGTTTGGATGCAGCTTAACCGGATATTCCCAGTTTGAGCTTTTTAGCGTTAATTAGGGGCAAGGTAAGTCTGGCGAGGCACGCAGTGAACCCATCCATGGGGGCTTGACGATAGCGATCCTGCTATCGATATCCTAGCCAAACTCACCTTGCCCCCTTCTTTGGTGTCAAACTGGGAATTGCTGGGATATTCCGCCATTCGGTCGTGGAAATAACCGATTTCGCTGAGCTGCATTCGTGCTGCCAGCTAGGATTTGGTTTCAGTTGATGTCTCGACTGCGCTGGGTTTGCGCCGTTTGCCGATATTTTTCTTATCGCGCAAACGCACTTTCTCTTTCTTGACCGGCTTTTTCTCTGGTGTCGTGTCTTTTTTCTTGGTTCCGGCGGCTTTGCCGGATGATTTGAGTTTTTTCGGGCCGGTATAGTGGCCTTCCATGCCTTTTATGGTTCTTCGGGTCAAGCGTTGATTTAGATAACGTTCAATTCCGGCAAGCTGGTTCCATTCCCTTGAGTTGATCAGTGAAATGGCTACACCTTCTTTTTCTGCGCGTCCTGTTCTGCCGATGCGGTGAACATAATCGGTGGCATTGCGGGCCAGATCGAAATTAATGATCAGGTCGACGCCTTCAATGTCCAGACCACGGGCGGCAATATCGGTGGCAATCAGAATAGTGATGACGCCTTCCCGGAAGAAATTCATCACTTTGTTTCTTTCGCTCTGGTCCATATCGCCATGCAGGCTGCCGACTCTTAATCTATGGCCGCGCAACGGGCCGCGCAGTTTGTCGACGTTGATTTTGGTGTTGGCAAACACCAGTGCTTTGCCATAGGTTTCGTTACTGAGCAGCCAGATGAGTAATTTCTGTTTGTGATCAAAATCATCGGCCAGCACCATTTGCTGATGAATCTGGCTGTGGATTTCCTGAATGCCGTTGAGATAAATAGGTTGAGGGTCGTTCAGAATGGTTCGGGCGACGCCTTTTAAATTTGGATTGAGTGTCGCTGAAAAAAACAAGGTCTGACGCGTTTTGTTGCATTGCTCGACAATGTTGACCAGGTCATTGCCATAACCCATTTCCAACATGCGATCGGCTTCATCAACGACCAGCACGCTGATGTTATTGAGATTGGCGGAGCCTTCATTGATCAGTTCCAGCAAACGACCCGGTGTTGAGATGACGATATGGGTATCGTTACGGAACAGTCCGGATTGTTTTTTAAAATCGTCGCCACCAGTAATCAAGCCGGAGGTAATTGAAGTAAACTCGGCCAGCAGCTGGCATTGTTTATGGATTTGCCGGGCCAATTCCCGGGTAGGTGCAAGAATAAGGGCACTGACGCCTAAAGTATTAAGCCGTTCATTGATCAAACGTTGCAACAGCGGCAAGAGGTAAGCTGCGGTTTTGCCGCTGCCGGTTTTTGCGGCTACCCAGAGGTCTTTACCCTCCAACGCTGCAGGAATGCAGTGCGCCTGTACTTCGGTCGCTTGTTTAAAACCCATTTGCTCAGTGGCTTTTAACAGGCAATCATCAAGATTGAAATTTAAAAAGGTAACAGGCGATAACGTCGTATCGGAAATATTTTGCATAGATAGTGTTAGGAATTCGATTGAATGAGGGACTTTAAAACAGAAACAACAGTGATGTTTAGAGCCCCAGAACTTAGGATGCCTTTCGTTAGGGTCTGAGCCATGCTCCTGGCTTAAGCATGCCGTGCCATAGGCAATGATCAGGTCAAGTGTTAGCTCTTTTTAATCGGGCAATTAACAACAAAAGCCGTGTAAAGCTTATTGCGTAAAAGTGGCTCATGTTACGCGTTGAAGCATGAATTATCAACTTGTCAAAGACCTGAATTGTGCCTGATGGATTCAGTGATAAGCTAATGCACGTTTAATTTTGTTTTCAGCCTAAACGCTTTGCCTTTTGATAATAAATAACGACAGGAGTGTCAGTATGAAATTGTTAGCCAGCTTTGTCATCAAGGGCCCATTTCAGGCGATTGCCGTTGCCGGTATGCTGGGTGCTTTGTCTCAATATGTGTTGCCTTTGGGCTTGATCAGTAGCGGTGTGATCGCTCTTTGCGTACTGACGCGAAAAGACCTTGAATGGATTATTGTTTTATCGGTGACCGTTTTGATCGTTTTGATCAGTCAGCAATTTGTGGTGCCAAGGCCCGGTCTGGAATATCCGTTGATCTTGTTTTTGCTGGGTCCGGTCGTTGTGTGTGCCAAAACGCTTAAAGTGACCGAATCGCAGTCGATGGCTGTTTTTTTGGCGGTGATATTTGCGGTGATTACGGCACTATTCGTTCAGTTTGCCTCCGGCAATGCCGTTCAATGGTGGTCGGACTGGCTCAAAATTGCGGTGGAAGGGGTTAAAGAAGCCAATTATGACGGCTTTGTACAAAGTGGTACCCTGCTGTTAATGAACGGACTGATCGGAATGTTGTTTGCCTTTGCGATCAGCTCATCAGTATTTATCGGTCGCTGGCTGCAGGCAAGTCTTTATAACCCGGGCGGGTTTGGCAGGGAATTCAATCAAATCAAATTTTCCTGGACTCATTTATTATCAATGGGTGTGGTCGTTCTGTTGGCCATGTTAGTCAAAGAAAGGTTGGCGAATGATCTGATTCTGATTTTTGCGGTTGCCTTCTTTTTTCAAGGTATGTCGGTTCTTCATTACACCGTAGCGGCTCAGGATAAAAATAAATACTACCTCTGGCCGCCATATCTGTTATTTTTTGTCATGCCGCACTATGTTATTTTTGGTATGGCAACGGTTGGGATTGTTGATGTTTTGTTGAATTTTAGAAAATCTATCAGAGTAATTAAACGATGATACCTATCAGAGATACCGCTCCCTGCAACTCAAGACCTTATGTCACATGGACGCTGATGGCGATATGCATCGTGATATTTATTGCGATGAAACTGATGCCGTTCGAGCAAAGTAACCGTTTGCTCTTTTTATACGGCATGGTGCCTTTGAGATACGGCAATCCGGATTGGGCGGCGCATTTTGGCTTGCCGAATGATTACCATTTTTCGTTTATAAGCAATCTGTTTCTACACGGAGGTTGGTCTCATCTGATTATCAATATGTGGTTTATGTGGATTTTTGGCGATAACGTCGAAGATCGTATGGGCAAGGTCAATTATCTGAACTTTTATCTGCTCTGTGGCTTGCTGGCTACTGCGATGCAATGGTATTTCGATCCTATGCTGGCGATTCCTGTAGTAGGGGCTTCCGGGGCGATTGCCGGCGTTTTGGCCGCTTACTTCTTTCTTTATCCAATGGAAAGAGTGATTTTGTGGGTGCCGATTTTCTTTTTGCCCATCATTATCCATGTGCCGGCCATCGGTTTTCTGGGATTGTGGGTGATTATTCAGTTATACAAAGGGACCACCTCTGTCATCTTTGAAGGCGGTGCGGCAGATGTTGCCTGGTGGGCGCACCTAGGCGGATTTATTGCCGGAGGGCTTTTGTACCGCTTGTTTCTAAAAAAAGCGCCGCCGCAATAATGCATGAAATAAAATCGCTTTTATGTATAATACACCCCTTTTAATTAGCGCCTTTCATGCAATGAAAGTCAGATTTGGCTGGCTTGTGAGGTTACTCGATCCTGCCTGGGAATAGAAAAAATGAATAAATTAAATGTTGGGCTTGTAAGACTTTTTCAGTTTATTGTGTTTGTAGTCTTTGTATTTGTAGTGATCGTTTACTTTGGTGCGATGGTGTTGTTGCCTTTGGACGCTATTGTCATGTTGATCAAGTTGTTTAGCCTGATTGGTCTAAATGGCTTTATCTCTGCATTTATCGCCATTCCCGCTGTTGGCTATCTGGGCCTTATCGTCTATAAAACCCCTGGTTTGTGCAAATTGGTTGTGGACACGGGCGTTGAATTGATTACGCTGGGTAAAGCAAAAGTCGAAGCGTTTAACGCCATAGCCGACTCCGTCAAATCATAAACTGCATTATTCAAAAAAACGTTTCAAATAGTAGCCTGTATGGGAGTTATCCTGCCTGCATATCTCGGCAGGTGTCCCTTGGGCTACTAGCATTCCGCCCCCATCGCCCCCCTCCGGCCCCATATCAATCACCCAATCTGCAGTTTTGATGACGTCGAGGTTATGCTCGATAACCACCAGCGTGTTACCGTGATCTCGCAAGGTATGCAGTACTTTAAGTAATTGCTTGATGTCATGAAAGTGCAGGCCGGTCGTCGGTTCATCGAGTATATAAAGGGTTTTTCCGGTATCCCGTTTTGACAATTCCTTCGCCAATTTAACCCGCTGCGCCTCGCCGCCTGACAGCGTGACTGCGTTTTGCCCCAGCGTGATGTAGTTCAATCCCACTTCAGTCAGTGTGTCCAGTTTTCGTGCGAGCATCGGCACCGCGCTGAAAAAGTGCGCAGCATCTTCTACGGTCATATTCAATATTTCGCTGATGGTTTTGCCTTTATAACGAATTTCCAGTGTTTCGCGGTTATATCGTTTGCCTCCACAATTGTCGCAATTGACAAAAATGTCGGGCAGAAAATGCATTTCCACCTTGATAACGCCATCGCCTTTGCAGGCTTCACAGCGGCCGCCTTTGACATTAAAACTGAACCGGCCGGGTGAGTAACCGCGTGAACGCGCTTCCTGTGTGGCGGCAAACAACTCGCGTATGGGTGTAAAAATACCGGTGTAAGTGGCAGGATTGGATCTTGGCGTGCGGCCGATGGGGCTTTGGTCGATATCGATAACTTTATCGAAAAAATCAAGCCCTTCCACATTGTCGCAAGGTGCCGGCAAGGTGCCGGCGCGGTTAATGGCGCGGGCGGCAAAGCGGTAGAGCGTGTCATTGATCAGTGTCGATTTACCGGAGCCGGAAACTCCTGTTACGCAAGTCAGCAATCCGACCGGGATTTCGATGTTGACCTGCTTCAGGTTATTGCCGTGTGCGTTGCAAATGTTGATTTTTTTATCTGGATTGACCGGCGTCGTCGTTTCGGGAATCGCTATGGTTTGAATACCGGCCAGATATTGACCGGTCAATGATGACGGGTTGGCTATAATTTCATCCGGCGTACCTTGCGCAACAATTTCCCCTCCGTGTACGCCCGCGCCCGGTCCAATGTCCACAACATGCTGAGCGGCGCGGATGGCGTCCTCATCATGTTCCACCACAATCACGGTATTGCCCAGATCGCGGAGCCTGAATAAGGTTTTCAGCAGGCGTTCGTTATCGCGTTGATGTAGGCCTATGGACGGTTCATCCAATACATACATGACCCCGACCAGGCCTGCGCCGATCTGACTCGCCAGCCGGATGCGCTGCGCTTCTCCCCCTGAGAGGGTATCGGCGCTGCGATCCAGCGTTAAGTAATCCAGTCCGACATTGACCAGAAATTCCAGTCTTTCGACGATTTCCTTGACGACTTTGGCAGCAACTTCGCCGCGTTTGCCGGGCAGATCAAGCGATTCGAAAAAACTGAGCGATTTGCGTATCGGAAAGCGGGTGGCTTCATGCAAGGGCAGTTCATTGATGAACACGTTGCGCGCTGCCAAATTCAGGCGCGCGCCGTTGCAGGTATTACAGGGTTTTTGGGACAGGTATTTAGCCAGCTCTTCCCGAACCATTTGCGAATCAGTTTCATGATAGCGGCGTTCCATGTTGGCAATAATGCCTTCAAACGGGTATTTCCGGGTTTGGTGACCATGGGGGCCATTCATAAATTTAAAATGAATGACCTCCTGGCCGCTGCCGAACAGCAAGATGTTTTGTATGGTTTCCGGTAATTCCTGATAAGGCTGTTCCGGATCGAATCCATAATGCTCGGCCAGTGAACAGATCATTTGGAAGTAATACCCGTTGCGTCTGTCCCAGCCACGAATTGCGCCGCCTGCGAGGCTGATTTCCGGATTATGAATCACCAATTGCGGATCAAAATGTTGTTTGACGCCCAAGCCGTCGCAACCGGGGCACGCGCCTTTCGGGTTGTTAAACGAAAAAATGCGGGGTTCGAGTTCGGTAAGACTGTAACCGCAATGAGGGCAGGCATAGCGTTCGGAAAAGAGCAGGGTGGTAGTATCACCTTCCTCCATGCTTACTGCCAGAGCAATGCCTTCGGCGATGCGTAACGCGGTTTCAAAGGACTCGGCCAGACGCAGGCTGATATCTTCACGGACTTTAAATCGGTCAACGATGACTTCGATGGTATGTTTCTTTTTCGGATCCAGCGCCGGTGAATCGTCCAGGTCGACAACCACGCCATCAATGCGGGCTCTGATAAAGCCTTGCGAGCGTAAATCCTCGAATAATTGCAGATGTTCGCCTTTTCTATCGTTAATTACCGGCGCCAGCAACATCCAGCGCTGGCCTTCGGGCTGGGCCAAAACGGTGTCGACCATTTGACTGATCGTTTGCGCGGCCAGCGAAACCTGATGTTCGGGGCAACGCGGGGTTCCGGCCCGGGCATACAGCAAGCGCAGATAATCATAAATTTCGGTAATAGTGCCGACGGTGGAACGCGGATTGTGCGATGTGGATTTTTGCTCGATGGATATGGCCGGTGACAGGCCTTCAATGTGATCGACATCCGGTTTTTCCATCATCGAAAGAAACTGACGGGCATAGGCAGAGAGCGATTCCACATAGCGCCGCTGGCCTTCAGCGTAAATCGTATCAAAAGCCAGTGAAGATTTGCCTGAGCCTGAAAGGCCGGTAATCACTATAAGCTGGTCGCGAGGTAAATCCAGATCGATATTTTTGAGATTATGAGTTCTAGCGCCGCGGATGCTGATGGTGTCCATTAAGTGTCTCTGTATAAAGCAGCCCAGTACTATAAGGCTTATTACCGCTTATTTCAAAACTAAGGACATAGCTTGAACAACTTAAATGGGTATTGGCTCATCTGCCCCCATTTTATTGGGTGCAGGTGCTTGATTTCAATGTACGAATGAAACCCATCCCTGTTGGAGAAGGCTTTGTTTTCGTTAATAGTTGGCGTCGCCCCGGCACGGATTACTGGAGTCCAGAAACCATGGATGGCGTTGGCCTTTCACATCCTTATAACCTGATTTTCTCGGCTCCTTCCGGCAAAATTACTCTGTCATTCGCGCTAATTGCTCTTTTTCGGTTTGCACTTTATGATTACCGAAACGCAGCGTTGCAGCAGTTTTCGCGTTTCTTCCAATACCAATACTGACGCGGCAATGCCGGTAGCCAAAAGCCAGTCGTTTAATGTCAACGGCACGGTATGAAAAATGAGTTGCGCGGGTGGCCAATGCACCACCAGAATTTGCAATAACACGACGCAAACCAAAGCCAGCCAGAGCATGTAATTCATGAAAAATTGCCGGTTAAGTGCCGAGCGATTTTCCGAGCGGGCGTTAAACACGTTGAATATCTGAAACAGCACAAAAGTAGTAAAAGCCAGCGTAATGGCATGACTTTTATCGTTATTTTGCAGGCTGTAAGCCAAAATGCCCAATGTGCCAAAAGCCATAGTGAGACCATAACTGAATAAATTGCCAAAACGCGGCAACGACAAAATTCGGGACTTGGGTGGGCGAGGGGGCTCGTTCATGCAGGCGGGCCGGGATGGATCGATTCCCAAAGCAATGGCAGGCGGACCGTCCATAATAATATTGATCCACAATAACTGAATCGCCGAAAAAGGCACCGGCAGGCTCAGTAACGGCGCTGCGGCAACGGTCAATATAGCGCCGATATTGGTCGACAACTGATAGCGTATAAATTTGATCATGTTTTCGTACAGGCTGCGGCCTTCCTGAACGGCTCTGACAATGGTTGCAAAATTGTCGTCCGTCAGAATCATTGACGCGGATTCGCGCGCAACATCGGTACCGCTGATCCCCATGGCTACTCCGATATCGGCATGTTTGAGCGCGGGTGCATCATTGACGCCATCACCGGTCATTGCAACGACTTCACCGTTTTCTTGCAAGGCGGTCACTATACGCACTTTCTGTTCGGGAGCGGTGCGGGCAAATACCGCAATATGTTCGATTTGTTCAGCTAATGCCTCATTATCCAGTTTCGCTAATTCATCCCCATCCATTACGTTGCCGCTGAGACCTAATTCATCAGCAATGGCTGTTGCCGTCACTTTTTGATCGCCGGTAATCATTTTGACCTTGATTCCTGCCTTGCGGCACAAAGCAATTGCTTCTCTGGCTTCCTTTCTGGGCGGGTCCATTAATCCGATCAAGGCGATAAAACCGAGATTATTGATGTGGCTCAGTAAATCACCTTGTGGATTAAAGTCTGCAGCAGCAATATCGGTCGTGGCGACGGCGAGTATGCGCAGCCCTGTCGCGGCCATCCGTTCATTTGCATTGATGATTTTGGCATGCTCGACCGGGTTCTTGGAGCCTGACGCATTCAGTTGATAGCTGCAATGCGATAACAGTATTTCGGGCGCGCCTTTTATAAAGACCACGACCCGTTCACCTTGTTGGTGAAAAGTTGCCATGAACTTGTTAGCCGCATCGAAGGGTATTTCAGCCAGTCTTTTGAATTGCGATTTAACTGCCGCGCTATCCAGTCCGCCTTTTGCCGCCAAGACCAGCAAAGCGGCTTCCATGGGGTCGCCTATCACTTGACCTTCTCGCAGTTGGCTGTCATTGCACAATACCAATGCGTTTAACAGCGGGGCAAAGTCGACAGGAACGCAGTCGCTGTCCAGCTTGATTTCGCCGGTTAAACTGTAGCCTTGGCCGCTCACGCAATAGTGGTTGTCTTGGTAATGTAACGCTCTTACCGTCATTTGATTATGCGTTAACGTGCCGGTTTTGTCGCTGCAAATAACTGTCGTGCAGCCCAGCGTTTCGACGGCTGCCAGACGTTTAACGATAGCTTTTTGCCGGGCCATCCGGTGCATGCCTAAAGCCAGAGTGACGGTTACAACTGCCGGTAAGCCCTCGGGAATTGCGGCCACTGCCAGTGCAATGGCGGTAAACGCGGTCTTGATTAAAGGTTCGCCGCGAAGCAGCGCACTGGCGAATAAAAGTAAAATAATCACCAAGGCAATAAACGCCAACCGCTTGCCCAAGCTATCAAGCTGGACTTGCAAAGGCGTTGAACTTTCGGACGGGGCAGCCAGAAGGCCTGCTATTCGGCCGATTTCGGTCTGCATGCCGGTTTCGGTGACTATCATTTCCGCCCGGCCGTGAGTGACGACGGTATTCATGAACAGCCGATTGCTTTGTTCGGAAAGAGGGCTATCCCTTTTTTCCAGCTTGCCGGCCTGTTTGGCGACAGGAATGGATTCACCGGTTAATGAAGATTCGTCAATTTCCAGACTATGAGCATGGACGATGAGCCCATCAGCAGGGAGTTTATCGCCTGCTTCCAAAAGCACTAAATCGCCGGGTACCAATTGAGTGACGAACAGTTCCTGAATATGCCCATCCCTTTTGACCCTGGCTTTTAACGCCAGCATTTTTTTGAGCGCGGCCAGCGATTGTTCGGCGCGGTATTCCTGATAAAAGCCCAAAAATGCGTTGATCAGCACAACAGTCAGGATGACCAGCCCATCTCTGATATCCCCCATCACTGCTGCTAACACGGCCGCAAAGATCAGGACAATGATCAGAAAATTTTTAAATTGGGATATTAACAGGTAGCCAATCGACGCTTTTGACGCTTCCGTCAGTTGATTGGGGCCAAATTTGATCAAGCGTTCGTCTGCGGTTTTTGACGATAAACCCTGAGCAGAAGCCTCAAGGCGTTTAAATACTTCGTTGCTTGTCAGGGTATGCCAATCGAGTGAGGCGGGACTTGGTTGAGGGGGGTGGTTTAGATGCTGTTTACTCCGTTGACGCCTGACTAGAAAGAGACAGGTGAGTCCAACTGCAAGTATTAATGCCAGGATGGCGATAGTCTTTAGAGTTTCCGGATTTAGATTATTAAAGTAAGCAAGCCATTCATTCATAAGTATTTATGCCGTATCGCCTTCACTGATAACGCTATACACCGCAGAGGTTAATGATTCAAGTTGAGATGCGCTGATAATGAAGGGAGGCATCAGATAAATCAATCGTCCGAATGGTCTTAACCATACTCCCAACTCCACCAGTCGTGCCTGTATTTTCGCGACAGCGACCGATTCCCGCATTTCAACAACCCCGATTGCGCCTAAAACCCTTACGTCATTGACGTCTGGTAAATCTCGGCAACGTGACAGGCCTTTTTTTAAGCCACATTCAATCATTGCTATATTGGCTTGCCAGTCTGATTCCAGCAGCACATCGATGCTGGCCGAGGCAATCCGGCAAGCCAGAGGATTACCCATAAAAGTGGGGCCATGCATGAAGCACCCTGCTTCACCATTGGAAATCACTTGTGCGATAGCCTGGCTGGTCAGCGTTGCCGCTAATGACAAATAGCCGCCGGTCAACGCTTTTCCAATGCATAAAATATCCGGTGAAATATCGGCATGCTCACAAGCAAACAAACGGCCGGTGCGTCCGAATCCTGTGGCAATTTCATCCGCGATCATCAGAACCTGATATCGGTCGCAAATTTCGCGCGCAGCCTTCAGATAATCGGGGTGATAAAACCACATGCCGCCTGCACCTTGAACAACAGGCTCCAGAATCAGTGCTGCACAGTAGTCGTGGTTTGCTTCTAACAGCGCTTCCAGTTGATCCGTATCTTCAGGGTCCCAAACGGCTTCAAAACGGCATGCAGGGCGAGGCGCAAACAACTGCTTGGGCACCACTTCACCAAATAAATGATGCATGCCGGTGACCGGATCGCAGACCGACATCGCGCCGAATGTATCGCCATGATAGCCGCCGCGCAATGCAATAAACCGGTGTTTTTGACTTTTTCCCTGCGCCTGCCAGTATTGAATCGCCATTTTTTGAGCCACTTCTACACTGACCGAGCCGGAATCGCAATAGAAGACCGCATCAAGATTTTCAGGTGTCATCTCAATCAAACGCTGTGCAAGTTCAATCGCCGGAGAATGTGTGATGCCGCCAAACATGACATGCGACATTTTGTTTAATTGATCGGTGGCTGCCTGATTCAAACGCGGGTGGTTATAACCATGAATCGCGGCCCACCAGGAAGACATGCCGTCGATCAATTCTCGCCCATCTGTTAGTTTAAGCATCACGCCTTCAGCAGATTCAACCGCATAAACCGGATCCGGAGCAGTCAAGGACGTGTAGGGGTGCCAGATATGCTGACGATCGAAAGCCAACATCGAGTCAACTGAAGTAAGATTTAGTGTCATGCCTTATGAGAGAACAGTGGAAAGCCGGCTTTAAGGTCAACCAAGTTGAGTGTGGTGATCATCTTACCGCTAATTAACGGAAAAGTGAGTGTCCAGACGTACAAAGGATAAGTTAATTGTAACTACTCGCCCGCTTTGAATTAAGGGTGTAGGTGCTTGATTTCAAAGGACGCATCAATACGTCCCTGTAGCTCTCTGCAACATCCCTGTTGCAGAAGCCTTTTCAATCAACCACCTACACCCACTATAATTGGAGGGGGTGAGCAGATACAGTTAATTAATTGTTCACGGTTTACAGGATCGTTTTAGCATAGGCTAAATAGAAGACTCGCACTATACTCATGGCACTTTGAATTTAAGCGGTACAAGTTGAGTTGTATTCTGTCGGCAACTAAACAAGAAACTGAATTGATATACGAACATTGCCTTAAATGGAAAAACAACACGAAATCATCACCGTCTATACACCCAACGCACGACGTCAGTCCGGTCTGTTAGTTTGGGTCATCATGGTCAAATCTGTCTGGCAAAGCAGGGAACTCATCCTTAGGTTGATGAAACGAGATTTTTCCGTCCGCTATCGGCAATCCCTACTGGGTTATGTCTGGGCAGTACTGCCGCAAATTGTCACAGTAGCCCTATTTACTTTTTTGGCTAAACACCGTGTATTTGACATGGGGGAAACCAGTTTGCCTTATGTCCTGCATGCATTATGGAGTCTGTCCGTATGGCAATTGTTTTCCAGTTGTCTGGTGGGCAGCACCAACAGTCTGGTCAATGCCGGTTCATTGGTGACAAAAATCAATTTTACCAAAGAAGCCCTGGTGTTTGCTTCAGTTGGGCAGGCGGGCATTGATTTTCTGATCAGGTTGTTACCCATCACTGCAGTGTTTATCTGGTACGGATATCTGCCTTCGATACAGGCTTTAGCGATTCCCCTGATATTGATTTTGGTTATTATGATGGCTCTCGGTATCGGTTTTTTCATGGCCATACTTAACTTGGTGTTTCGCGATGCGGGTAATGCAATCAGTATGATCCTGACGTTCGGCATGTTTTTAGCGCCGATCCTGTATCCTCCCCCGATTAGAGAACCGTTTGTCTTGGTTAATACGCTTAACCCATTCAGTCCTTTGGTCATTGCTACTCAGGAACTGCTGGCCGGACAGACTTTAAGCCAAATGACAGCATTACCGGTTGCAGCGGGAATAGCCATAATGCTTTTTTTATTGGGCTGGCGGGTGTTTTACATCACACTTCCCCGCATTGCTGAACGGGCATAAAAAAGAGGCCCTTCCGGATTTCCCGTGGAGACCACGAGGGTATCGCTACAAATAACTTCCCACTTTGAAAAAGGGATCGAGGGGGATTTATTAAAAACTCCCACCCAGCCTCTCGTTTTCAAAGAGGTGGATAATCGTACAACACGCTTGGCATCGATAAGTAATAGCGCAAAAGTCGGTCAAGATTGCCCTTAAATTCATAACCGGGATGAATGGGTGCATTGTCAGTCACCAGTAGAGTAGGGCCCACCAAGGTGAAATATTTTTTGTTCCACTTCTTATATAACCTCATCAGATTCGTAAATTTATTGGTTAACCGTCTGCAAGCATCATGCGGGCCAGCCTTTATATCCAAGCTATGCGACATGAAAATCACAAGACTCAGTGCTTGATACAGATTCACCCCCCAAATAGATCCCAGATACACATGGCCTCTAAATGAAGAGCACGTAATACGAATTAAGAAATTTTATTTACATAATTCAACTATAGTTGTAGAGTAAGATCATGAATAAAGAACTCGCCACCGTACTTTTTGAATCCCTGTCCTCCGGCATTCGCCTGGATGTGTTCAGGTTATTGGTTAAACATGCCCCGAGCGGCCTGGTTGCCGGGGAAATTGCCACTGAATTGACTTTGCCGCCGACGAACTTGTCCTTTCATCTGAAAGCGATGACGCATGCCGGCTTGGTCAATGTGACTCAAGAAGGCCGTTACCTCCGTTACCGGGCCAATTTAACGGTCATGCAGTCGCTGATCGATTATCTGACGGCCGAATGCTGCACAGGTCACCCTGAGCTTTGTCTCGATGCCGGTGAGGCATCGACGTGTTGCACTAGCGACTGATTTTTTCCATCTACACTCGAGAAAGATCCACTATGAACGTTTTATTTCTATGTACCGGTAATTCCTGCCGTTCTTTAATGGGCGAGGCCACTTTCAACCATCTGGCACCTGAGGGTTGGCATGCCATCAGTGCCGGCAGCAAGCCCATCGGTCGTTTAAACAGCGGGGCTGTGGCTTTGCTGCAAGAAAAAGGTATCTCCATCGAAGGCTATTACAGCAAATCCTGGAACGACCTGCCGGTTACGCCGGACATCGTCATCAGCGTTTGCGGTAACGCCGCAGGCGAAACCTGTCCGGCTTATCTCGGCCCGGTGATGCGCAGCCATTGGGGCGTAGAAGATCCGGCGCACGCGGAAGGCTCGGAAGCCGAAATCAAAGCCGCTTTTGAGACCGCTTACGGCATTTTACGGCACCGCATCGAAACCTTTCTGGCCTTGCCGCTGGATGAGCTGAAGCACGATCCGGCCCGCCTGAAAGCCGAACTGGATCGCATCGGCACCTTGGTACCTTGATTTTTGGGAGTTTTTTATGAGCACTATTCAAATTTTCGATCCGGCTTTGTGTTGCAGCACCGGCGTTTGCGGAGTGGACGTCGATCAGCAATTGGTCGATTTTTCTTCCGACCTGGATTGGGCCAAGCAAAATGGCGCACACATCGAGCGTTTCAACCTGGCGCAAGAACCGATGGTGTTTGCGGAAAACCCGGTCGTCAAAGGCTTTTTGGAACGTTCCGGCGCGGAAGCCTTACCGTTGATTCTGGTCGACGGAGAAGTGGCTCTGGCCGGTCGCTATCCTAATCGCAATGAATTGACACGCTGGGCTGCAATCAACACTTTAGAAGAGAAAGAAGCGTCCAGCTGTTGCAGCGGCAGCAAGTGTTGCTAAAGGCTTACCCTATGAACTTCCTCGATCGACCGCCGCGCTTTTTGTTCTTTACCGGCAAAGGCGGTGTCGGCAAGACTTCGATCGCCTGTGCCACGGCCATTTGTTTGGCCGATGCCGGCAGCAAGGTGTTGCTGGTCAGCACCGACCCGGCCTCCAACGTCGGCCAGGTGTTCGGTATCACCATCGGTAACCGGATTACCGAAATAGCTTCCGTGCCGTGTTTGGCCGCTTTGGAGATCGACCCGCAAGCCGCCGCTCAGGCTTATCGTGACCGTATCGTCGGCCCGGTGCGCGGCTTGTTGCCGGAAACGGTCGTCAAAGGCATAGAAGAACAGCTTTCCGGTGCTTGCACAACCGAAATAGCGGCCTTCGACGAATTCACTGTGCTGTTAACCGATAGCACCCTGACGGCAGGTTACGATCACATCGTGTTTGATACCGCGCCGACCGGCCACACCATTCGCTTGTTACAACTGCCCGGTGCCTGGAGCGGTTTTCTGGAAGCCGGGAAGGGCGATGCGTCGTGCCTGGGGCCTTTAGCCGGCCTGGAAAAACAGCGCGAACAATACAAAGCTGCCGTCGACGCCTTGGCAGACGCCCAGCGCACCCGGTTAATTTTAGTTGCGCGCGCTCAGCAAGCCACCTTGCGCGAAGTGGCCCGCACTCATGAAGAACTGGCGGCGATTGGTTTAACGCAACAACATCTGGTCATCAACGGCATCTTGCCGCAGAGTGAAACCGAGTCTGATCCTTTGGCCACAGCCATTCACGAGCGCGAACAAGTCGCCCTGCATGCAATTCCCTCTGGTTTGCAAGCACTCCCCCGTGACTGCGTGATGCTCAAACCTTTCAATATGGTCGGCTTGCCCGCATTACGGCACTTATTCGACGACACAGCCACAACGACTGAAGTCACCATCGATTCGCCGCTGGAACTCGATGAGCCCAACCTGTCCGAACTGGTCGACGAAATCGCCAAAGACCAACACGGCCTGATCTTGCTGATGGGCAAAGGCGGTGTCGGCAAGACCACCTTGGCCGCTGCCATTGCGGTGGAATTGGCCCAGCGCGGATTGCCGGTGCACCTGAGCACATCGGATCCGGCGGCCCACTTGGAAGACACGTTGAATGAGGCGTTGGACAATCTGACGGTCAGCCGCATTGATCCGCAACTGGAAACCGAACGTTACCGCCGGCATGTTTTGGAAACCAAGGGCGCCAAGCTGGATGAGCAAGGCCGCGCCTTATTGGAAGAAGATCTGCGCTCGCCCTGCACTGAGGAAATCGCGGTGTTTCAGGCCTTTTCCGCCATCATCGGCGAATCAGGCACAAAGTTCGTCGTCATGGACACGGCCCCCACCGGCCATACCTTGCTGCTGCTGGATGCGACCGGCGCCTATCACCGGGAAATCAGCCGGCAAATGGACACTAGCGGCCTGCCTGTCGCCACACCGTTGATGCGGCTGCAAGACCCGAAACACACCAAAGTGCTGATCGTGACACTGGCAGAAACCACGCCGGTTCTGGAAGCCGCCAATCTTCAAGCCGACTTGAAACGCGCCGGTATCGAAGCCTGGGCCTGGATCATCAATTCCAGCGTCGCCGTCAGTAAAACCAGGTCGCTCTTGTTACGGCAGCGGGCCGCCAATGAACTGCGGGAAATCACTGCCGTCGCCAGTCAGCATGCCCGACGCTATGCCGTGGTGCCGCTACTCCGACATGAACCGGTTGGTCTCGCGCGCTTGTCGGCGCTAAGCAAACCCTTGATCAATCAAGATCCGGAGCGACTGTGTTGAAACGCTTGCACAGACCTATCGGCTTTTAGTAATTCTCCCCTCGATCCCCTTTCGAAGGGTGACGTTATTTTTAGCGAAATCTTTACTACAAAACAGACGAGACAACACCATGACAGCCAAACAACACGCAATGGGATTTTTTGAACGTTACCTGACGCTCTGGGTCGGTTTGTGTATCGCCGGCGGCATTCTGCTGGGGGCTTTCGCGCCGAATTTCGCCAAGACCCTGGACGGCATGAGTATCAACGTCAACGGCGCGCCGGTCGTTTCTATCCCTATCGCAATCTGCCTGTTTTTCATGATGTACCCCATCATGGTCAAGATCGATTTTGCCGAAGTGGTGAAAGCCGGCAAAAGCATCAAGCCGGTCAGCCTGACCTTGATCGTCAACTGGGCGATCAAACCGTTCACGATGTACGGCATTGCCTATTTGTTCTTGGGCGTGTTGTTTCAATCGTTGCTTGGCGCCGACGCGGTGGACTTGGTGAAAATGCCGTTTGGTCTGGATTTGCCGGTCGGCAGTGAATACGGTTCCGGCACCGTTATTTTGCAAGACGGCGTCAAAATGCTGCAAGTACCGTTATGGCGCAGCTATCTGGCCGGCTGTATTTTGCTGGGCGTGGCGCCGTGTACCGCGATGGTGCTGGTCTGGGGTTATCTGGCCAAGGGCAATGCCGGACATACTCTGGTGATGGTGGCGATCAACTCATTGGCGATGCTGTTTCTGTATGGCTTGATCGGTGGCTTTTTGTTGGGCGTGGGCCAATTGCCGGTGCCCTGGGAAGCCTTACTGTTGTCCATCGGCATCTACGTGGCCTTGCCACTGGTCGCCGGGTTCTATTCGCGGCGCTGGATCATCGCGCATAAAGGCCTGGACTGGTTCGAGCAAAAATTCCTGCATGTATTAACCCCCATCACCATCATCGCCTTGTTGTTGACACTGGTGCTGCTGTTCTCCTTTAAAGGCGAAGTTATCACCGCCAATCCGCTGACGATATTGTGGATTGCAATTCCCTTGGCGATCCAAACCATCCTGATTTTCGCCATCACCTATTTGGCCGCCAAGCTGTGGGGCTTTTCCTACGAAAACGCCGCGCCCTCGGCCATGATCGGTGCCTCCAATCATTTTGAAGTCGCCATCGCCACGGCCGTCATGCTGTTCGGCCTGTCGTCCGGCGCTGCGCTCGCCACCGTGGTCGGCGTATTGATCGAAGTGCCGTTGATGCTGGCGCTGGTCGGTTTTTGCAAACGTACTCAACATTGGTTCGGTGAAGAGCGCTCTTGACTTTACATCAGCAAACCAATGCCAGAGCGGTGATGGCCTTCAATGCCTCCGACAACCCAGGCTAATCAAATAGCGACCAGAAACATCTGATGAAATTGACCCCCTATACGCTTATAAATTAAAAGGCTTTTTATGAATAACAAAGTTTATAACGTTCTTATTTTATGTACCGGCAACTCGGCCCGCAGTATCATGGCGGAAGCAGCATTTAATAAGCTAGTGTTTAATTGCGTAAATTAGCTATTGTATTTTTTATCTGACTACCCTGTACCTCTCTTCGGCGCCATTTAAAAGGTTGAGCCTTCTGATTATGCCTTACGATAAAGGCCTCAATCGCACTCTTTAGCTCCTCAGCA
>NZ_JAUSBX010000158.1 GCF_030651835.1 Methylicorpusculum sp.
GGTTCGGCTAAGGGTATCAATGCTTTTGATTGGCCATCACCCAATGGGTGAGTCATGATCTCTTGCATAAGCGCCTCATTCTCAATTGATATCAATTACTTGAGATAGTTTAGCAAGTTTTAACTGCTCTTTTTAGGTTTATCTCTCCTTCCCCAAAGAAGTGGTTTGAAAAAGTCTGCACAGATAAGGATCTACCTGATAATAAAGCTGTTTCAGCTCTAACTCTTTAACTGTATTCGAGCGCGTCATTCCGGGGATTGCCGGAATCCAAGTCACCTGGATAGCTCGAAGCTTACCATCCATGGCACTGGATGCCCGTTTCCAGACGAGCATGACGGGCTTATGGATTTAGCGGAAACATCTTGCTAATCAGGAGAATCTATGTTTGTTGCCACACCGAACGCTTTCAGTTTAAGGTGTAGAACGGGTATTAAGCGCTGGGGTACATTACTCCAGGCTTTGGTCACGACTATATGGTCATGGCTAAATTAATTATCAGGTGACACTCATGAACAAAGATCAAGCAAAAGGCCGAGTCGAAGAAGCCAAAGGTAAAGTCAAGGAAACCATCGGCAAGATGCTGGATGACAAGGGTATGGAAGTAGAGGGAAATGTCCAAAAGAACGTCGGCAAGGGCCGCGCGGGATGGGGTGATCTTAAGGACGATCTGAAGAAAAACAAATAAACGCGTACTGCTGAACCGCAGCAATTTGCATTTTGATGATAAAAAAGGGTAGGCTTAACCCTAACCAAGGTTAAGCACGAGGAATACATGGCCCAACCGAGTGCCAATTAATCCCTCGCATCTCACGATAACAAACCCTCCTACTAAAAAGTCCTCGGCGACAGCTCTGGATATTTTCCCTTGATCACCCTTATAACTGTGAACTAAAGAGTCCTGCGAGGCCGTCCATTACCTTGTCGCTCCACAGCCGATCCTCCCATTCCTCCAGTGTTATCCTGCGCGAATTGTGCAAATCGTGTTCGAATATGCGCACCTGGATGCGCGCAAAGTCGGCGTCGTAGATATTTAGGTTGGCTTCATCATTAACGCTGAACGAGCGGCTGTCGAAGTTGGTCGATCCTACCGATGTCCAAAGTTCGTCCACGACCATCACCTTGCAATGGAACATCGTCGGCTGGTACTCGTAGATCTCGATACCTGCGCGCAATAGCGGACCCCACTCGAAACGCGAAGCACGCCGGAGTAGTTTCCGGTCAATGTAAGGGCCGGGGACGAGCATCTGTATGCGAACCCCGCGCTTTCTTGCCGCGATAAACGTATTGACCGCAACGTTATCAGGAACAAAATACGACATCGAGAGCTGCACCGAGGTTTTTGCCGCGGCGATCGACAACAGATACATCAGCTGGGCGCTTTCGGCGCCGCCGCCAGGAGAACTCGTGAAGACCTGCGCGATGTGCGTGCCGGCCGGTTCGATCGGAGGAAAATAGGCGGCACCGTGCAATACGTGCCCGCTGACTTCGATCCAGTTGTCGAGGAACGCAGCTTGCATTTGCGCGACCACAGGGCCTTCAATACGAAAATGCGTATCCCGCCAATGCTGTGGATCCTGCGCATTTCCGGTCCACGGTATGGCGATTCCAACGCCACCGTTGAAACCGATTTTACCGTCAACCACCAGGAGTTTACGATGAGTTCTGTGGTTCATCCTGGCAAGCGTATACCAGCGCAGCGGATTATAGCGGAGCACTTCTATCCCAGCCTCCTCCATCTGCGTGACATAGGTTTCGTCGATATCGCCGCTGCCGAGCCAATCGAGCATGACATGCACGCGAACGCCGGCCCGTGCCCGCTCACTTAGTGCTTCGGCAAACTCCTGGCCGATGGTGCCGGACCAATAAATGAAAGTCTCGAAAGTAATCGTTTTCTGCGCGCCGCGGATGGCTTTCAGCATCGCAGGAAAGATTTCGTTACCGTTTACTAGCGCTTGGACACGATTGCCCTCAATAATCGATGGCCCTAAAAGACTTCCCATTGACCTCAGGAACTGGGAGTCGGCCACCGAGTAGAGCGTTTCAATGTGACGGTCTATCGGTTTGTTGCCGAGACTTAAATTTGCGACCAACAGCACACCGAGTGCTGTTATCAGGATCGTGGCAATAATGCTAACCATGGTTATGCTCATCGCCGTAAAATCACGTAAAGTTTGCCCTCTGGCCGTCGGTATGCGGATCGACGCATCACTGATGGCCTGAAAGCGAAGCTGCGGGTAACCTGACAGGCTTGCGGGCCGGATCACCTGTTGCGCCTGGACACGCTCGGCTGATGACTCTTCTCGGCTCTCGCGCTTGAGTTCCTTCTGCGTTTCTTTGACCGCAAAGGAGGTATCCAAGAATGTCGCACTCAAAAAAACACTGTTCAGTAGGATTTAATTTTTTCATACTCTGCTCCGATTCCTTGACACGATATCGGTAAGATTACCAATTTTCTCGGTACGTTGCGGTGCTCATAAAGCCAAGCAAACTCTAAGCGAAAGATCAGACGCGGTCGGTACGTTAACGCGCATACTATTCATGCCGGTCTGGAAACGGGCATCCAATAATATGGAGGGGTAAGCTTCGAGCTATCTATGTGACCGGGATTCGCTTACGCAGTCAAACGGCTCTGGCAATCCCTTCGGGAATGACGCCCTCGAATACAGTTAAAGAGTTAGAACTGAAACATCTTTATAATCAGGTCACCGGTTGATGGGCAGATATCATTTTAACCTCGTTCCCGGTTCCTGAATGGCGATCGTAAGGTTGGGCGGGATGGTGTGGAGTGCTTAATGTCAGCCAATACTGGCTCAATTTTGTTAACCATTGACAACCATTGATGGACTGAGTTGGCTTGTAAAAATTCTAGGTTATAACGCAAGAATCCATGGGGAAAATACTCAAATCCTTATCGGCTTAGTGTGCTTAATTTGTTAATTTCTATATAGATTTTTCGAACCAGCGTAGCGGTGTTTAACACCTACCCTTTGTTGACGATGCAATTGCGTTCGCTCCGCGGCCCTGATTTAAGCCCTCAGAGAAGGGGGATTGTTGCGCTTTAGAAGGGAGGCATTGATCATGCCTATCCCATATCCCGTTGCCCAGAGGGCGTGGTCTGAAAACTGTGGAGGGTCGCGGGAAAGTGAAGATAGCGACGTTTACGGCGTATCACGCTACCCAGTATAAGAACCAGCAGCAAATTGGAAGTGACGGCAAGCAGGAGGGCGCTACTCGTTGCCAATACTTCATGCTTGACGAATTCAAGCACGGCCGCGGCCATGAGACCTAGCCAAGCACCCATCAGAAACACACCCACCATCACTCCCGCCACAACCCTATCCACGAAGCTCTTGCGTGCCCACTGCAACTCCAACGCAGCAAGCCGAAAACGATCGTGGATTAGACCGCCCAGCTCACGCAATAGCGATAGAGATTCTTCCTGCCTATCGGAACTTGTCCCCGGATCGCAGCGCGTTTCGCAGTGAGCCGGCGGGCCCTGCTTTAAAGCATCGGGTTTCATCCGGTTTGACGGTCTAACGGCCGCTTAGCACGCGGCTCAGCAGAAAGCCGGCCGCCACGGCGATACCTACCGACGTGATGGGGTTGTCGCGCACATAGACGCGGCAGTCCTCCAGCAATTGCTGCTCGGCATCTATCAGTTGCTCGCCTTTTTTACCCAGCGCTTCTGCGGCCTGATTCGTTGCGTGGGCGACCTTATCAATAGTCTCATCCGCAGAATTAGCTGCTTTGTCTATTATTTCCATGATGGATTCCTCTCTCATTAATTTAAGCCGCAGATCATTCGCGGCGTTGGGGTTCATACTGTTTGACATTCGGTCTAAGTTCGGCTCAACACGCGGCTCAACAGAAAGCCGGCCGCTACCGCGATACTTACCGACGTCATGGGGTTCTCACGGATATAGCCGCGGCACTCTTTCATCCATTGCTGCTCGGTTTTTTTCAACTGTTCGCCTTTTTCGCCCAACGATTGTTTAGCCTGGCTGGCCGCATCGGTGACCTTATCGACCATCTCATGGGCGGAATTTGTCGCTTTGTCGGTGATTTCCATCGTAATTTCCTCTTCTCTTTAAGTGATATTTTATTCTTGACTGACTTTGGAGCTCGTGTGCCCGTGCCACCGCGCGGGTAGGACCGGCACTGAGCTTCACTCAGCCGCAGGGCGGCCTGATCAGATTGCCTGGTGGGTAACACTCAACGCGATAGGGCTTTTCTGGCCTTCACCGGTTTTTCCGCTTCGCCTCTCTCCGCCTGCAACTCGTGCATGCGTTGGCTCAATGCTGCGCCTAGCGCGGCAATATCGACCTTGGCTTTTTTAGCCTTGGGAAACATTTTTTGTTCTTCTTCATTAACATGATGATCAATCATTTCACCGAGCACGATAACCGTGGCTACGTAGTGGTCGTGTTCGGGTGCCATGGCCTCGAGTTGCGCAATGAGGTTCTTGGCCCCGGCATGCTCCACGTCAGCTTCGTTCATCAAATCGTCGTCCTTAATGGCGTCGCGAACTGCCGGATAAAAGAGTTCTTCCTCGGCTTGAGCATGAATGTTCAGCGCCATGCATATCTGCTGAACTACTGCGGCTTTTGCCTTATCGCTGCCCTCGTCCTTGGCGAGTTTGGCAAACTCCGCAAAGAGTTTTTTTACCTTCTTGTGGTCTTCAGTGAGTAACGTGATAGCGTCGTCTTCGTGCTGCATGGCAGGTTTATGTGCGGTCTTGGTCATAACTTTATCCTCAAAAATTTTAAAGGTCAGACTTGGGGATTCCAAGTCACGCGGCTCTTTACGGATGCGGAATGCAGTGGGCCGTCAACTTCGCAGGACCCGCTTAGAAGCGATTTCCTTGGGCGATGGTTCGTCTCACTTAGAGCCACAATAAATTCGTCAGTCCGCTTAGTCAGTTCGCAACCAAACATAGAGGAGGATTTTTTTCCGGCTCTGAAACCCTGCGAATCGGTGACAGCAGCAGACTCCGTAGTTATGAAATGATCATCAAGCTCGGTTGCCATCGGAGCCTACATCACCCCATTCCGGCCAAGACGTAGGGCGAATGTAGATAAGAAGGGTGGCATTTTACGTCGAGCTATACCATCGAGCGCCAAGCGCTAACTTCTCGTTGGGCTTGGCAATGAGTCTTTAAGTTACTTGGTCATGAACGCAGGTAGTGGGAGATTTTCCGAAGGAAGATTGAACTAAAGAAGAAATTTGGAAGATCAAAATAATTTTCACAAAACCAGCGTCGGGCTGGCTAAAAATAGTTTTTCTCCAGTGTTTGACAACGTACAGAATCAAGGACGCATTTTCATTAGACTTTTATTCAACGTGCAGAAGCGTGTTATTTGACAGCCTCTTTGAAGGTTATCAACGCCACCAATTAACCAATTGTCACAAGTTATTTTAGCGGAGATGCGATATGGGTAAATATTTTATAGGCTGGCTCGTGGGCGTGCCTGTGATTGTTTTGGTCATTATTTATTTGCTGTTCAATCACTAACAGTCCGTCCACCTGAAGCCATTTAAAAGATGGTAAATGTCAGTTTGTCCTCTTGGGTGAGCAGGATTTTGAAAGCAACAGACTTTAAAACTTAACTCATCCCTTTTCATTTTTTTTCAAGGAATTCCTTATGAAAGCAACAGAGAAGACCACAACAGTCGATGAGACCGTTGACCGACTTAGATCAGGCGTTCACTCAGCCGTTGACAAAGTAGCCAATGCAACCACTCAGGCGGCAGAAGTGCTAAGTCAAAAAGGTGAGCAATTGAAAAATGTGGAGCAGCAATTTTTAGAAAATTGCCGGGGTTACATTGATAAAAACCCAGCAGCTTCATTAGGTATAGCCGTCGGAGCCGGTTTTCTGTTAAGCCGTCTGATAAGCAGTCGCTAGACCATCGCCGGGTTGTCTACGATAACCTGTTTTACCGAGCATCAGCGGATTATTGATGCCGTTTGTAGTTAGGTAAAGTGGGTGTTCATTCGGTGAATCAAAAGGATAAAGCCGAGGCCATTCACTTATTTCGAAAGAGAAACACTCAAAAGCGAGGAAATTACAATGTCTACACGATTACCGTTAGTACTCTTCACTTTAACCGGCAGCCTACTCCTGATGAGCGGTTCCGTTCAAGCCGAACAGGGTGCCGTCCTCTATTTGGCGAACGGCTCCAGTTCGGAACTGGAAAACACCGAGCGTAATGTTCGCGACAGAGATGATGCGACTTTAACCCCGGTAGATCAAAAGGAAACCGAAGGCGATATCACTATCACCGCGGCCATCCGGCAAGCCGTGGTTAGAAATGAGTCGCTATCCGTCAATGCGCAAAATACAAAAATCATCACCCGTAATGGCGTGGTGACTTTGCGTGGGCCTGTTGAAAGTGAAGCCGAAAAAATCAAACTGCATGCTATCGCCAAGCAAACACCCGGCGTCGTGCAGGTAGATAATCAACTTGAAATTAAAGCGCCGTAAAGGCTCAGGAGAACGACATGAGTAAAGCAGTATTTTGTATCGCCCAAAACACCGGTCAGGCAGAGAGCATCGTTAATGACCTGAATGCCGCGGGTTTTTCCCACAGTGATATATCAGTTTTGTTTTCGGACAAATCCTCTACCCAGGATTTTGCCCATGAAAAGAACACCAAAGCGCCCGAAGGGGCTGCTCTGGGAGGGACAGTGGGCTTTGGCACCGGCGGTGTACTCGGCTTGTTAGCCGGGATTGGCGCTTTGGCAATTCCCGGTGTAGGCCCCTTTATCGCCGCAGGACCCATTATGGGCGCCCTGAGCGGAGCCGCAGTAGGCGCTGCCACCGGCAGTTTGGCGGGTGGCTTAATCGGGCTGGGAATCCCCGAGTATGAAGCGAAACGCTACGAAGGAAAAGTCGCGGGCGGCAATGCCTTGATTTCGGTCCATACGACCAGCAGCGAAGCGGTGGATAAAGCGAAAAAAATCTTCGAGCTGGCTCATGCCGAGGATATTTCTTCGACAGGGGAAGCGTCAGTTTAAGCATCGATGATGCACTGGCACGTCATCAAAAACTAATCACCAAGGATTTATATCATGCACAACATTGAAACACTCAACAAATTTCTGAAAGATGAATTATCGGCAACAGAAACCTATCAACAGGCACAGGAAACACTTCGAGAAGATGCAGGACTTGGCGAAGCGGAGGTTCTAAAGCCCATTTATGAGGATCATAAAGAGGCAGTTGCCAGTTTACAAGCACTCATCAGTCGACTGGGAGGAACCCCCTGTGAGGATTCAGGAGCTTGGGGAACGTGGGCAAAAATAGTCCAGGGCAGCGCTAATCTGCTGGGAAAAGAAACGGCCCTAAAGGCTTTGGTGAGTGGAGAAAAAAGCGGCGCAGAAGCTTATGAGGAAGCGTTGGAGGAGAGTGAGCTGTCTTCAGATATTCACACTTTGATTGAAACGAAGCTGCTGCCTGCTCAACAAGCGCATATTAGAACTTTGGATCGGCTTTTGGGCGCGGAAACGGATTAGGTTTTCAGTTTTAATCATTGCACGCAGTTTTTAATGAAGCCAGCGTGTACTCAAATTGATTCGCGCTGGATTTATTTCGGCTATGTTCGCGTTATTAGTTGGAATGACATCAACGCCATTATTCCGGCATGGATTGCCGGAATCCAGGTCACAAATATGTGAAAGTACAACGCAATCCATGGCTTCTGGACCCCAGCAATCTGTAAGGGCTACACCAATCATTAACGCAAACATTGCCTTTATTACGTTACTGGCTTTTAAACAATATTTTTTGATGTCTTTAATGGGAGTCACCTATGTCTATATTTAATGCTGAAGATTCAACAAGATCTAGCCTGGATCGCGTTCGCAGATCCACATGCTTCCCATGTGAATGAAGAGATAGATCTTCAAACAGACATAAATATTCAACACTATAAAGGCAAGAGCAAGGCAGAAATACTTGAGCGTATTCAAATGCTGGATAAGGAATGGGATATTGAGCGTGTGCTTGAAGTTAATGCCTCTACTTTAGGCCTAACCGGACTGATTCTTGGCTTAACCAAAAACAGAAAATGGCTATTTCTGCCAGGCATTGTTCTGCCGCTTCTGTTGCAGCATGGCTTACAAGGATGGTGCCCTCCCTTGCCCCTTTTACGTCGGTTTGGTATCCGTACCCGTGGAGAAATCGACCGGGAAAAATACGCGCTTAAAGTCCGACTTGAGAAGAACTGAATTGAATGTAAGTTTGAATTAAAGCCACCTATGTTCTGTCGAGCAATCTTCTTTACCCTGACACACTGAACCTGATCTCATGCGTCTATTTCGCGTTGTGGCAGCTAACGTATTAATTGCGCTCCGAACGACAGCTTTAAATATTTGCTAAAAATACGGATTATGTTGTACTGCATTGAAGTTAAAACCAATTGATTAATTGTTTTTCGAAGATAAGTGATGACCAGAAAGAAAGACAAACTTCAAAACTTACCATGAGCAGGACCGATAAAACTGGCACCTGTTCTGAAGGGCTTCGAACGTCCCAGAGGGCAACTACGACAGAAGAAATCTTTTTGTTCTGGCTATCTAAGTTCTCGTTGTCATGAATGAAAGGTTCTGCCAGGCCATTTAAACGGCAAACCAGTGTCATCTCGTCATCATGAGGTTATAAAGCCCAAGGAAAAGATCGGTTCGGAAGTCGACAAGTGCGATTAATCTTTTCGTGTTAAAGAGGGACACGGTGAGGCGGTTATTGAAGGCGTTATCCTCCTTACTCGTGAGGATGCAGAGGCCGACAGTGTGAGGACTTCGATGTCAAAACGACTGAATGACTAATTGACTTCTCACCAAGCTAATTTTCGCAGGAATAGGTAGGTTTTTTTGCAGTTATCCAAAAGATATATTGGTTTTTTTGTTAACTCTGTCACGGCACAAAAACCCAATGCTAAAATCAAAAGCCAAGCCGTGCCTTTTAAAACCAAATTGGCGCAAGCCAGTGGACTGCTGATCTGGATCGCCAGGCACTTTGCGGTCTTGACGGTCGCTGTGCAACAGCCTAGAAAATTAAATGTTAAGGTAAACACAACAGATCGAAGTGTTCAAAGCCGTTCGGCTGGAAACTCTGAAATGCCCGTTTCAGGAGGTTTGGGTGTTCCGCTCCGCCCCCTAGGTAGCGCTGCTTACGACCGATCTTACCCTTGTCCGTGCCTCAGATCATCCGTCGTTATGGCACTTGATGGGAAAATTGAAGCCGGATTCAAGAAGCAAACGTAAGCATTTTTGAAGAACCATGCCCTGTGCGATAAGTCCGAACTCAGGTATTTATGCGGTGCAATCGGGTAACAAGCCATTATTTATCAGTCCGCCTGACTCACAATAGCGATTGACCATAATCCTGCGGACGGGATTTCAGTGTTGTTTGGTTAATTGGCCATCATTAGCACCCAAAGTTAATCCTTTGCCTGTTTTATCATTTTCTGACAATCAATATTTTGAACCTCCCCTATATCAAATGGGGGGAGTAGCATGAGAGTAGACAAAGGATTAAGTGAAAATTTTGGTTTTAAGATAGTACCGGAAAAATTCAAGATTGAACGAAGTGTGAGCGGACTAAAATCACGAGGGTAAGGGGTAATAGCAAGATCAAAGGTTTCGTTTTTAAATGACAAATAGCCATTTCCATGAATCACACTATCCTTGGTGTTGAGCAATAAAGTTTTTGAGCGGGCAATCCCGTCTTTAATGTCGGCATCGACAACAGCGCAGAGGATAGGAATTTGGGTATCTCCCACGATAAAGTAGCCAAGCGCGTGGAAAATATCTAACCCTATCAAATCGACTATCAAGGCACTTATCTTGCCATCGACTTGCACTAAATAGGCTTCTCCATTGGAGCTTGAAAGTATATCTTTAAGCGAATTGCCAGACCCTTTTAATTTCAACTTACCGTTAATTTTGCCCAACGTTTTCTGAATATCATCAACTTTTTTGATAATCCTGCTTAAAGAAAGGTCAATCACATGAATTTGAATGTCAACCTCTGCCGGGTTTGTAGACCCATAGGCTGACATCCAAAGGTTTATCCTGCCCTCGTCAATTCCGAACGTGACCGGTTCGAATTTCAATACACCGTTGTTAAGCGATAATTGACCGTCAAAGTTGGTTATGGGAATTTCCTTGTTAATAATATTTGTGGCGCGAAGTCGGGCCTTTCCATTGGCTGCACGAAGTTGTTTTAGGTCGAAATGATGATCGGCTATCAACGAATCATTTTGCGTAGCGCTTTGATCTTGATGGTTAGGTACGCCGCCAATAAAGCCGCTTAAATCTGCAAGATCAAGCGTTTTGGCGAACAAATCCATAGTGAAATTCAAGGGCTCAAGAGTTGGGTTGACTAGAACTGTTCCTTGTAAATCAGTTTGACCAATCTCACCTTCTAAATGATCAAAACGCCAAGTGCTATCATGATGGCTTAAATTACCCGTTATTTTATAGGCTGAGCTGGGCGGTAAAGGGAGGCCGGTTAGAGGAAATAATTCAGCAAGATCAGGCCCTTTGATTGACAGGTTAAGCGTTGGATCGGCCACTTGCAGCGGCTGAATCACTGTGCCGCGAATGGCTATTTCAGTTTGGCCAAAAGTCATATTCAGCTTGACAGGGTAAGGATTCTTTTCTGAACGCAATTCTGAGTATGAACCTGCAGAAGCATGCAGATTTAGAGTTTTGTGTTGATAACTTCCCTTACTCTCAATGATAATCGGCTGTTGCCAGCCACCAGAGCCTTTTAAGGAATCTATATCCCCTTCGAAATTCATATCACGGATTTCATCATAATAATGAAATATTCCAGAAATAATATGCAGATTTTCGAAAATAATGGGTACTTCAAGCACGTTTGAATCAGCTTTCCGGTCAGAAAAACGCCAGTTTGTATCACCTTTCTTATTTTTTAATAAGAATAACTCCGGCTTGCTAATGCTTAAATCATTTATGAAGATCTCGCCATGAAATAGTTTCGATAGTGAAATTTGCAATAACAACTGATCAATTGTTGCAACGTTTTCCGGCCTCGGCCAAGCCCTGTTTTTGATCGAAATATGATTAAGCGTCAGTTTAGGTTGCCAGCCGATTTCCAGGAGAGTTGTGCCTTTTATATCAAGTTTTAGCCTTTCAGTATTAACGATAGCCTCAATAAACCAGACCCTGAAGTTATTGGAATAGGCAAAACTTAGTAGAATACTTCCGAAGGCTAAGAACCCTATCAGGAGGATAACTAAAAATAAACGGGTTAGGGTTTTCAGTTTGAAGTTCATTCTTTGATTATTTTGCTGGGCGCGCTTAAACAGTTTTTATGACTGCACGGGTTCTGTTGCAAGTTTTCATAAACTGAAAAGTTGCACTTATCGGTCGACACAGGGGGTATGTTTTTACAAACACTACCAAAGCCTTATAGGATTTTGCGAGAACCCAAAGCCCAAAAGAGATTGCGTTAATTATCCGCTTCCCAATTTTAGTCATTAAAAACAGGTCTATTTTTGGGGAATTAAAATGAGGTTCAAATCCGCGTCTTCTATAGTGATTCAAAGTAATCTATGTAACAATTCTGTCGTTTGTTTAAACTTACCTTGAGTTGGTGTTTGCAAGGTCATCTGATCGAAAATTTGCTTATTATCAGTTGCCGTTTTTGAGTAATTTCAACTGGCGGTGTTGGTCTTGGTGGGTGTATTTGTACTCCAGGGAAACTTAAATTCTAAAGAAGATACTTATCCAAGTTTTCAATAGCTTACTAACAATAGTAAAGTCAATATTTTCAGTTATAAGCCACGAATACCAATACATTGATTATCCCCGTTACTTTTATTTTCGGTTGCTTGTGAGCAAGCGTTCATACTCATCTTTAACCACCGCATAACACTCACACACTCGCATTTCAAGTTCGCGGCGTTTCAACACTGTAATCCGGCCACGAGCACCTACAATCAACTTATCAGATTCTAACTGACCAAGAACTTGGGTCACGCTTGCCCGGCGTATACCCAATAATTGCCCAATTCTAGCTTGCGTTATTAATACTTTGTTGTCATTTAATCTATCCAAAGTCATCAACAACCATCGGCAAATTTGCTGATCCAGATTATGATGCTGGTTGCAAACTGCAACTAGAGATGTCTGAGCAAGTAACCCCTGCGTATAAAGCAGGGCTAGATGTTGCAGTTTACCCCCTAACGAGAATTCTTGTTTCATCACTTTCCGGCTGAGTCGATAAGCATGACCTACACTTTGAACTTCTGTGCTAGTAGGCAAGCTCTCCCCGCCCATAAAAATGGATATGCCAACTATACCCTCGTTACCAACAAGAGCTGTTGCGCTTGTGGAACCGTCCTCCAGAGAGTAGACCATCGAAACAATGCCAGAGATAGGGAAATGCACAAATTTTACATGGTCACCTGACTCGGACATCGTTAATCCCAATGGTAACTCAACGAGCTTAAGATCGGATGCCACACGGTTATAATCAGTGGCAGGAAGGGCTGCTAATATGAAGTTTTGCTTAGGGTCTGGGGGCGAATCATTTATTTTTATCGTTTGTGACATATTTTGAATATCCAAGTATGAAAAATTGTTAAATTGGATTAACACAGACCATGACAGTATATTATTCATACTATTTGGGCTAGAGAAACTTTTCTTTGACTATCGTTGCCCTCAGCAAATGAGGATTTACCCATAAATTGAGTCTGATCGCCAACGTCATTTTTTAGCTATTTCTCCTAGTGAAATAGGGGTGGTCGTCAATGACGGGTTTGGGTCGATTTGCCACTTTTACTTTCAGCCAAAATTGAATTTCATCGCGGTCTGCTAACGAGAATAATCGCCCCACTAATTTTGGACTTATCCTGCCAATTGGCTTCAACACCCTGTCAAACTATTTGGTATCCTCGACGGCCTCATGCAGAGCACCTTGATTGCCTTTCAGACCCAAGACATAATCACCGCCTGGATCGACGATCTGTTTGGCAATGTCGCGCTGACAACCCATGGCGTCAATGCTCACGATGCAGCCTTTCAGTTCCAGCAATGCCAACAGTTTGGGAATGGCGGTGATTTCATTCGACTTCGCTTCCGTGACTTCCTGGCCTAATACCAATATAAGGGTCAGCCCGCCTTTCGAGCCATCAAATAATGCTTTGGCCATGTGCAACTGCTACAAAAGAACTTTGCGAGCTGCAAGCGTCTGACCAGACTTGCAGCATTCCATGAACTATCCTGGCACAGAGGGTTATTAGATCAGGTCAATTTGCCAGTTCAGGAAAGCAGAACAAAGGTATATCGATTTACCCTTGAAATTCATACCGAACAGCCCGGAATCAGCAGGCAAGGCTTAGTTGGGAATAGACCATATTCACTATACGCAAACGGTCTGACCGATATAGTATGTTATGCGGTGCAACTTGTAGGCGTTGGTTGAGATTTAGCTTAATCCACCGAACTACCTATCTCTTCGGCAAGAAGTCCGATTCAGAGAAGTTCGAATGCGGATTCAATAACATTCACCTATCAATGCAAAGGCGACTTAACAGTACTTCAAAATGTCTTAACGTTGGCTGAGCAAGCTTTCAAATTGCTCAATTGAAACAGGTTTGCCGAATAGAAATCCTTGAAAATGGTTGCAGCCATGAATAGCTAAAAAATCGCGCTGTTCCATCGTTTCCACGCCTTCGGCAATCACATTGAGTCCCATGCTTTGCGCCAAGGCTACGATAGTGCGAGCGATAGCCGCGTCATTGGGATCGGTCAATAAATCGCGAACAAAACCCTGATCAATTTTTAGTTGCTCCAGCGGCAATCTCTTTAGGTAAGACAAGGATGAGTAACCTGTGCCGAAATCATCTAACGAAAAGCTCACACCTCTGTCTCTTAACACATTCATCTTGCTAATGACATCTTCAACGTTGTCCACTAAAAGGCTTTCAGTCATCTCCAGTTTAAGTTTGCCGGGGTCAGCGCCTGTACGTTCAAGCAATTCCAGCACTTGTTTAGCAAAATCTTCCTGGCGAAATTGATGAACGCTCACATTAACGGCAAGCCTTAAGTGTTGGGTATTCGGCGCTTTAGTCCAACTCACCAATTGTAGGCATGCTGTTTCCAATACCCATTGACCAATGGCTAGTATTAACCCCGTCTCTTCGGCCAAAGGGATGAATTCCGCGGGAGAGACCATGCCTCGTTCAGGATGCGACCAGCGAATGAGTGCTTCCGCACCCACGATATGATCGTCCCTGTCGACTTGCACTTGGTAAAAAAGCGAGAATTGCTGGTGATGAATGGCTTGGCGCAAATCGTTCTCTAACGCGGTTCTTCGATTCAGACTGTCTTGCATGTTTTGATCGAAGAAACGCAGGGTATTGCGCCCTGCCGCCTTTGCCTGATACATGGCTATGTCGGCTTGTTTCATTAGACCCTCTACTGGAACACCGTGGCCTTTGAACAAGGCAAATCCGATACTGGGTGTACTTAAATAGTCGTGACCATCCAAAGGGTAAGGTATGCAAAGCGTCGTCAGGATTTTTTCACCGATGAATTTGCTTTGCACAACAGCCTCATCAGGCAAAGCGCTCAAGTTCTCCAATATGATGACAAACTCATCGCCGCCTATACGGGCAACCGTATCGCCTTCACGCCCACTGGCCAAAAGGCGTTCAGCGACCTGTTGCAAAAGCAGGTCGCCAATGTGGTGCCCCAAGGTATCATTAAGTGTCTTGAAATTATCCAGATCGATAAACAGCAATGCACCATGTAAATTACTCCGAGCACTGGTTGCGAATGCTTGCCTTACTCGATCATGTAAAAGTGTCCGATTGGGTAGTTGTGTCAGTTGATCGTAATAGGCCAGTTGTTTGATTTTGTCTTCACTGTATTTGCGCTCAGAAATATCATTGAAAATCGCAATATAATTGGTGACTTCGGCCCACTCATTTTTTACCGCCGTAATTGTCAAAAATTCAGGATAGGTTTCGCCATTCTTACGCCGATTCCAGATTTCCCCTTGCCAACTACCCGATTGAGCGATTCTGCTCCACATTTCCTGATAAAACGCAGCATTGTGAAGTCCCGATTTTAGTATTCGCGGTGTCTGACCCTTTGCGTCTTCCGGCGGATAACCTGTGGTTTGCGTGAAGGCCTGATTAACCTGCAAAATAACGGTATCCGCGTCGGTGATCACCATGCCCTCATGCGCTTCAAATGCCGTGGCGGCTATTCTCAACTGATGCTCTGATTGTTTACGCTCAGTGATATCTAAGTGCTCCGAGATCCACACCAGTCCGAATTCGGGATGTTCAAATGTGGTAACACAGGCGTAACACCAGAAAAGGCTGCCGTCTTTTTTGACATTATGCACCTCGCCACTCCAGATTCCTGTCCTCTCAAGCGCTGAGATTATTGAATCGTGTATTGGTGGGTGACTATCGATACCTGGAGCATTAACCACGCTGACATGCTTTCCGAGAAGTTCACCTGGCACATAACCAAACATGTCCTCAAACCGGGGGTTGGCAAAAACAATAGTTTGGTCAGTAGTTCCAATCAAATATATTCCTTCCGCCAGATTGTTTAAAATTTGGCTATGGAAGCGCAGCATGTTTTCGTCCTGTTTGCGCGCAGTGATGTCCTCGAATATTGTTACAAATTGCCCAGGCCCAGCTGTGTAAACATGAATCAGAAAATGTTTCTGTAAAGGCAAGAAATAGTGTTCAAATGAAGTTCCAATTTTCGTACGCTCAACCTGAGCATAGACATCAATAAAAGGTGGCTCCCCTGTTCCGTATATCTCCGAAGCTAATCGGTTAACGATGCGCTGCTCGGCAAGTCCAGTATGCTTTTCGTAGGCGGGATTGATTTCGAGGATCAGATAATCTTTAGGTTTTCCGGATATGTCATAGATAAGTTGATGTAACGCAACCCCCTCCAACATGTTAGAAAACAAGGAGGCAAACCGAAGCTCGCTTTCCTCTTGTTTCAGCTGGGCGCTTTTAGTTCTGATATATCCTCAAATATCGAATAAACACCTGTTATAGCATTATCCGCTTCGTCTTTGATCGGTATAGAATTAATATTGATCCAGTTGATGTTTTGCCGTGTGGGATTAAAAACTCCCATCACGGTTTGAAGCACGGGGTTTCCCGTCCTGAGTGTCACCATGGAAGGATGATCTGATCCGGGAAACGGGGAACCATCTTCATGGATAGATTGCCAGTGAGGATCGATGGAGGTAACGCCACGCATTTGATCGAGAGACAATCCAAGAATCTTCTCGGCCGCAGGGTTGGCTGAAATGATTTGGCCTCGTAAATTTTGATAAACAATGCCCAATGGCAGCGCATCGAATAACGAACCACTCTGGGGATAGCGGGGATGTAAATCGCTGCCTGAAGAGGAGTATGCTCCTTTAGTGTTATTCATCTACTAGTAAAATCAACAATATGCCTTGAAGTTGAATAATATCTTGATTAAATAATGGGGTCCGCACATCAAAGAGTGGTTGTCATCGAATGAAACTCTCCCGAGCATAATAATGATTTTAATTGCGGGGGGTTGGCTTTTGGCCGAAACTGCAAAATTGTTTCAGCGATTCGTCCACTGGGCGTAATGATCCAATTGCTCAGTTACGCGGTGGTTTTTCCGAAAATAAGGGTTGCTTTCCTACAAAACCCTGTTCAGTACGTCTGGTCCGGGGAAAAAAAGTTGACCTGATTGCGCCCCTTGTTTTTCGAGGCATACATTGCCGCATCCGCATGATTAACCAACTCTTTGGCAAAGGGTGTATCCTGCGGAGAAAGCGAAACGCCAATACTGGCAGAGATCTGAATGGTATGGTTGCCAAGATTGAAAGGTTCGGCCAGCCGTTGCCGAATTTTTTCTGCGACGATTTCGACATGCCTCGGATTTTGTAAGTTCTTCAAGATAACAATAAATTCATCGCCCCCTAAGCGTGCAGCAGTATCACTTTCCCGAACACAGTCATGAATGCGTTCTGCTGTCTGCTTTAACAAGTTGTCGCCAGCTTCATGGCCCAATCGATCATTGATTTCCTTGAAATAATCCAAATCAATGAACAGCAGTGCAATCGAGGTACCAAAACGGTGGGAATGTTTTATATATTCTTCCAGTCTATTGGTAAAAAGGCTACGATTGGGCAACCCGGTTAAGTCATCGTAGTTCGCCTTAGTCCAGTTATTATGTTCTGACGCTCTGCGTTCGGTGACGTCGTGACCTATACAGACCACTGACTCTACCTCACCGTCTTTGTTGAACACCGGTGTAAAGACATAGTCATGCCAGACTAGTTTTCCGGAGAAGGCTGTATAGTGCGCTTCTCGGCTAACGGATCCTTTGAAACGGATGACCTGTTCAACTTGTTCCTGTAGATCTGCCGCAATCGGAACGTGTAGATCGTAGCAATTTTTTCCTATCATTTCCTCGATCGTCAGGCCGAATAAATCCGTCAGTTGTTTATTCGCATACACAAACCTGCCCTCAAGGTTAAAGCTAAAAATCAGATCGGGGCCGGACGCCAGAATCGTCTCGAACATGCGGGAGTCGTATTCTTTTTCTGTCGAGTAACCAACCACTGATTCGGTAATAGCCTGATCAATGGCTTCGTTGAAGCGGATTAGATCGCCCAAGTCGGTTTCTGCATTAATCTGCTTAAAATCCTGCTTTATCCACAGTCTGGTCACACTGGCACGCAGGGCTCGGAATTCTGAGACTGTAGAATTCAGGCTGAAACCTGCCGCTAAACGTTCCGATCCATGCGTGGTTGCTGCGGTTACGGAACCATTCGAGATTTGTTGCCCCTTTGCCTTTTGCTTTTGATCCTTCTCGGACTGGGGACGAGCCAGATCAGCGGCAATCGTGAGCAGCATCTGCCTGAGGTGATCTCGCAACTGACGAGTATTCATGCCGTCCGCGTCCGACAGGTAGTTTGCGGCGAAATCTTCCCATTCCTGTAGAATCCCTTCAAGATTTCCAAGGATAAATTTATCAAGGCGCATAATAGTCTCGTTATCTATAAGTTTTATTCAACGCGACGCTCCAAAATCGTTCGTTTGAAATGCTAGTATGCAGAAAACTACTACAAAGGTAGCGACCGAATTCGAATACGAATGCTCAGTGAGTTTGACCGGAACACGCAGTCACTGACTACGTCTGGATATGTGATTGGATGAGTTAGCTATAAGTGCTTTTATTAGACTTATATTTCAATTTCTCAACTTTGAATACAGTCCCGCCCGCGCCGCGCAGGCTTGAACTCAAACCGAAGGCGCCGTGTAGCGATTGAACCGAGTAACCGCGCAGACGCCCGGTCAAAGCGACAATAGAGGGTTGCCGCTTATTAATGGCTTTAAAAAGTGTTTCCACGTCAGAAAGCATAACGATCTAAATGATTTTGCTCTGTGCGCTAGAGCGCTTAGTGAAAAAGACGCTCGATTTTGGCAGCCCCTTTATATGCGGATGACTTGATGGAAGAACAAAAGACCTTCTTAAAAAGCAACAGGAACTTGGCCTAAAACAAGACAAGATTGAGAAAAGTAGGTGAATCCGATTTAGCCAAAAAGGAGTATCGATAGAACGCGCAGATAATCCATCTATATTAGTGGTAGCTCATGTAATGCAGTTAACTTTTTTATATTTGTGCAATCGTCAGCTGACCTTGACAGGAACTTTCGAGTCTACCAATAAATTTGGAGGCGAGTGTCGAGCATCCTTCGAGAAGATCTTTTCCATTCATAATGAACATGCAGCCCCATTAATTTTCCATTTCCAACATCAAGTTTTCAAAGTAATTCGCCGAATAAGAATAGCATCAATCATTCCTCTCAGCGAACTTAGCCAAGCGGACGATGCTCAGAACTGTTGATGCTTGTATTACAAACCTATCGCGAAACAATCGAGGAATAGCTTTACAACAAAGTTGGCTTACTGCCGGAGGGTTGCCATTTGGCCGATAGGGTGAGGTCACCAATGACTGCTTAGTAGCCCTCCAATTCGCAGAAACTGTATTTGGCTGAATGGCCGGTTTGGAGAAGCGCGACAGGCAGGAATGGGTCGGACTTTCACATTAATTGAAGTGAAAGAATTAAATTATCGAACGGCTGGTATGGAGAAGAGGCAAAATTCCAATGTTTTCATATCGAGACGATAATCTGTTTATAGCACCTCAGCGCAAAATTCTGCTGGATTAACGATGCGTGTTCTACCAATACTGCCGCGTTGCAACAAACCTGAACGCTGATCCCCTGTAACTAGATAATCGGCATCACCAGCAATTGCTATAGCAAGTAAAAAGTCGTCAGGATCCTCTACTTCAATTTCGATATTGAGTCGCTCTAGGACGATGGCACGTTGAAGGTTATTAACCATCGTGCCGACTCTAGTCGGTTAAATTTTGGGTATCTGCTTGCTCGGCGTATCTCCTCTAGGAGGCTGTCCGCGAATTGAATGAGTATGATATCAGTTCAGATCCTGCTCGTGAATGACACGAAGGATCTGTCTGCATTATTGTCATATAATTCAACCATATCAATCCGATAGGATATAGTTGTCAAAAAATAACAGCCGTTTACGCAGCAATGACGATTCCCGTTAAATCCTCCCGGTTGAGTTTCATCAATACCAACTATTTCCGAGCTATGAGTTCGACCTGCTAGCAGAGGAGCATGAATGCTTTCTCTACGGCAAACTGTAGGAACAGTTGGATACCTCGAGTGTTGAACAGACCTGTTGGCACCGATTGATAACAATCCGGTAGAAAATAGTATTCGGCCTATTGCTTTGGGCAAGAAGAACTGGATGTTCGCCGGCTCCGAACACACCGACCGGACAACGAGCCGGGGTGATCCAATCCTTGCTTGGTACCGCTAAATTGAACGGCCTCAATTCTGCGGACTGGTTAAACAATACCCTGGAAAAGTTACCTACCTGGCCCAACAGCCGTATCGACGAATTACTGCCATTCCGCCGCCCGAAGTAAATCATTATTCGGCTTGTGAAAAGCGGGGACGGTTAGACGCATACACAACAAGCCGGGCGATGCTCAATCATCCGTGTCACCGGCAAGGTCAGGTTGCGGCTATGGCCTGGGCTACCCATCCTGCGTCCGGCTTTTTGGGGCGGGTTGCTATCACCGCCCGCCGCAGGACGGACTCGACTGCCATGGCTCCCGGGATGACGGTGGTCGCTAACTCGTTTTCGGGGATTGCTTGAGACGTTCACGGGCTTCTTGGAGATCCGCGAACAACTGCTTACTCAATGGGCGCAGATCACCCTCTGGCAATTTATCCAGATAGTCCGTGTCCATTTGACTAAGATCTCGATCGCTCAATGTCATATCCTATAGTTTTTCATGTTTTGGCATGTGGGGCTACTTTTTAGTGGTGGGGGCTAAACGATTAAAAAGAACATTGGAATTCAACCGCCAATCTGAAATTCTCTTGCTATCCGAATTTTTCTGAGTACCATAACAATCGAGCTTAAGTTGTTATTTTTTATTGTTTTATTTTACAGGGTAAGAAATGATTCCGGGTATGACTAATCAATAATATTTACACTGTTAAACCTCTTCGCAATTTTTGATGTAGCGATGTTCAAAATCTATTGAGTCCAGTGCTTTTTCATCTACACGCACTCAACATCAGGGCTCCTTATTTTACAGACAGGTTTTTTAACAAGGCAATTAAGGCTCGCGTTAGACCGCAGGCATGTGAAGGTTAGGATAATAATTAATAAAAAAATATCTGTTTCACTTGCTATGTTCGTTTCATAAAAATGAGGAGACCAAGTCATGACAACACCTGCATCAAGATGTCCTTTTGAGCACATTCAAAACCCCGATTTAGAGGCTGAGCAAATTGCAGAAACCACTGAAATCACCGTCAAATTACTGGACAAGCGTTATCCACCGCCTAAACAAATACTGCGCGGTGTCCATCCAAAATCACACGGTTGTGTCAAAGCCACCTTCACCATCAATTTTGATATTCCGCCCGAACTTCAAGTGGGTCTGTTTGCTGAACCTGGCAAACAATTCGATGCGGTAATTCGTTTTTCCAATGCGTCTGCGCTTGTAGAGCCTGATACTACAGAAACCGAAATTGATCCCAGGACTAATGAAATGGTAGAGGTAGATAAACAGGGTAGCCGAGGTATGGCAATCAAGGTGCTGAATGTGGGCGGCAAAGTATTAACTGATGATAACGGCGCACATAATCAGGACTTTCTGATGATCAATCAGCAGATGTTTGCCTTTGCCAATACCGAAGATTATTTGCGTCTGGATAGGGTACTTCTTCAGGATAACGATGTAGCCGATAGGTTTTTTCTTCCTCTATTAATTCCGGATTCCAGTGTCAGTGATGAGCAAAAACAAAGGATCGCCAAGACCCTTAATATCATCAAAGACGATATCCAAAAAACCGATGTAGGAAATCCTTTGGGTATTCAATATTTTAGCGCGGCACCTTTTCTGTTTGGCACGAACAAGGTCATGAAGTTCTCTGCAAAACCGTGTGCTGAAGTCCCTCCTACCCAGTCACCTCCAAGACCCCGACCGGATAATTATTTACGTGATGCACTAACCGGCACAATGAATGAAAAGGACCCGCTTCATTTTGATTTTATGTTGCAGGTACGCAGCGAAAGCTGTGATTTTGGGCCGGATAATGAGTTTATCGAGAATGCCTCTTCGAAGTGGGAAGACGAATTTATCAGCGTTGCCAAAATTACCATTCCAAGGCCGCAACCGGAAGTCGATTCCGAGGAAAATAAAGTCCACTGCGAGAAACTGGCATTTACTCCCTGGCATTCGTTGGTTGAGCATCAACCTATAGGCAGTATTAATCGTCTGCGTAAGGATGTTTATGAGGCCTCGGCAAAACACCGAGAAGCCAGTGTCAGTAAATAAGGGGAGCCAACATGAAAAATTCAGATAAAAATAGAGGCGTATTTATATTTCCTGCCATTGCAATGCTGCTGTTGAATGGCTGCGACACAGGCACAACCGAAAAGCCGGAAATAACTGAGCCGGTCAAAAGCCAGACTGCTGCCGATGTAACCTTGGAACAGGGTTGGGACAAAGATGAGACGCTAGACTTTTATAACACTTCCCAAGGCTCGCATTTACTGCCTTATTCCTGGTTTTTAGCGTTGGAACAGGCCGATAACAGCGATTTATTTCGAGACGATAAAAACATCACCTATTTAGGTTACATTCCTCAAGCTTCGATGCCGGGCCGCAATCCTGACGGATTGCCTATCGGCTTTGTTAAAGATGATATTCAGGAACCTTTTTTATCGTCAGCTTTAAGTGCCAGCCGTTTGTCATCCGACACCCAAGGCAATCAGATGGGTTATAACGTCTGGCTGGGTCTTAATTGCGCCGCCTGCCATACGTCTGAAATCAATTACGGCGATAAAACCCTCCGAATTAATGGCGGTCCTGCACAGTCTGATTTTCCTGCCTTTATGCATAATATGTATCAGGCAATAGCAGCAACAGTCGATGATGACGCCAAGCTCACTCGTTTTGCTAAAAAAATACTGCCTGAGGGGGGATATAATGACATTGAGAAACAGGCCTTAAAAACACAGCTAGTTGCTTATAACGTCTGGCTCAAAGAGTATATCGACATCAATTATGGAGGTTTGACAACGCCGTATGGTTATGGCCGACTGGATGCGTTCGGCGCCATTCTAAACCGCGTCACATCCAGCCTGCTGGATATACCCGGCAACGGAACACCGGCTAATGCCCCGGTTAGCTATCCGTTTTTATGGAATACATCTCAGCTTGATTGGGTGCAGTGGAATGGTTCAGCAGGCAATCATATTGCTCGAAATGTCGGAGAAGTCGCTGGCGTATTTGCACATACCATACTTAAAACAGATAATGAAGACGAACGATTTTATTCCTCTGCCAAAATCGTCAATCTGGATCATCTCGAACAGTTGATGAGTAAGCTGGATTCCCCCAGATGGGGGGATCCGCTGCCTGCGATCGATCAAGACAAAGCGGCCAAGGGTAAGTCTTTATTTGCCACAAACTGTGTCAGTTGCCACGGCATCAGGGATGACAACGGTCAATTCCCGATGACTCAACCGAACAAAGTAGGCAAACAATTCATTCAGACACACATGACAGGATTGGCCGAAATTGGAACGGATCCCTTAATGGCGATGAATTTTGTTAATCCTGCTCTGAATGTTGATCCAGGCCAAATGCGTCCCTTTTTAGATAAGGAAGACTGTCAGGACAAGAAAGCCTGCAGCGATCCTAAAGTGCCCAGAGGCGCGGTATTGACTGCAGCAGTCAAGAATATCATCGGTAAACAGTTAGCTGCGATCCAACCGCCATTGGACCAGCAGCAAATCTTGGCATTGTCCGGATATCATCTTCCTGACGAAACGCCTCCTAATCTAATTGCTTACAAAGCAAGGCCTTTAAACGGGGTATGGGCGACAGCTCCGTATATGCACAATGGTTCAATGGCCAATTTATACCAGACCTTGCTGCCTGAGAGTGAGCGTGAAACGTCTTTTTATGTTGGCAGCAAAAAATTCGACCCCATAAAAGTCGGCTTTGAGTCCAGTCAGGAGGGCAATCATTTCTTATTCAAAACCCTTGATGACAACGGTGCACCCATTCCCGGCAACAGTAATAAAGGCCACGTCGGGAACAGCTTTACCAAAACCCTTGGCGAAGATGGCCAATGGCGAGATTTTACAGATGATGAGCGCTATCAGCTGATTGAGTACATGAAAACCCTGTAAAAACTGGCGGTGCATATTAAAGGGTGGTCTTTGTATCACCCTTTATTTTCATGCTGATAAGGTTAAATAATCAACAGGAAAGATAATGACTAAATTACACGGTGTAGCTTTAATAACGGCAATTTTGCTTAGCGCTTGTGACGACAAGGCACCCAATGATAAACCAAGCGAAAAAGTTGCCAGCGATCCGGTAAAAAAAACCGGTTGGAAAAACATTCAGCAGCAACGTCAGCTGCAGCTAGAGGCGTATTTGAAACAAGAGCAGGCAGCTTACAGCTGGTTTGCCGATTTTCCCATGGGAATTAACGATGGCGTTCCCTATATTATCCTTAAGCTTTTGCCTAAACTTGCCCCCGAATTATGGGGTAGCGATGAGAATTTTCTTGATGTAATCGGTTTATTTAAAGATCAACGTGCTCCGGGTTATCCGATTGCACGCGGGATTGGCTGGAGCGGGCTGGGGCGGGACGATCCGAATGGTGCAGTTGACTACGCATCATTTACCTGCGGAGCCTGTCATATTGGCCAAGTCAGAACGAATGAGGGGATACGTTATCTGGACGGCGGCATAAACGCACAGTTTAATTTGCCGCAATATCGGGTCAGAGCGATGAAGACGGTGGAAAAAATTGCCGGCAACTTTGACGGTGAGCAAAACAAAATAGATCGGGCAACCTCGGCGATTATTGCCACGCTGGATCAGATGCACGCGGAGGATAAAAATTATTTCTATCAAAATTACAAACTTGGCGGCAAAGTGTTTGATGCCGAATATGAATCACAGCAAATCGTCCTATTCAAGCAGAACGCACCTGCAATTATTAAGAAATTTATAGCCCGTACCCAACTTGAATATTCGGCGTTTGCTGCATTACTGAACCAGAATTACCGTGGATTTGAATCACAAATGCTGGACGGATTCGGGGGAATGGCCGATGCCACCGGCATCAGTACCTCTTTTAATTACGTAGTCAGACGGGATGTCGACAAGGATCCCTCGGTCAATCCTGAAACCGATCTTCCTCCGACGCAGAGCATCACTGATTTCATGCCCGTTTGGGAACAAGACAAGCGAAAGGTTCATTGGTCAGCCGATCACACCCAGTTGCTTGATGGCGGCGGCCAATGGAATGGCAACATTCCAATCCCCATGTTCAGAGATCTTGCGGCTGAGTTGACGATGGGTTTTGGTGCCGAAACAGATCTGCGCGTATCGGCCTTCGCTGAAACACTGCTGGAAAATTTACCGGCGCCGGTTTATCCCTTTAACGTCGATATGGATAAAGCCGATAAAGGCCGCGATTTGTATCAACAAAATTGCACTGTCTGTCATAAACCCCATAATGGTGAAGTTTATCAGATAGGGACACATAACGGTCGTGCTCGTGTTGCCACTGAAGCTATTACCGAAGGTGCAAGGGTTGCTTTTACAACTATCTGTTCACCAGAAACAACAATCGAAATGCCGGGCCAGGGCAGCATAAAACCCTGCGCCCAGTTTGAAGGCGTTTCTTTAGCGGGTAAAGCCGAATTTGCCATGATGAATCCGGCCAAACATGATGGTTATAACGCTTTACCTTTGGGGGGCATATGGGCACAAGCGCCTTATCTGCATAATGGTTCTGTACCAACGATATACCATCTGCTGGTTCCCGATGAGCGCCCCGTAGTCTTTATGAAAAGCCGTCTGGATTATGATCAGCAATTTTTGGGATTTTCCTGGATGATCACCGCCAACAAGCAAGATACAAAAGAAGAAGGCTATCAATACGATACTCAGGCCATCCCCGCATTTTCAAATTCCGGACACGATAAAGACATCACAATTGGACAGCAGCGATACAAATTAAATTGGAACTACGACAAAGAAGGGGCAATGGCCATCATTGAGTATATGAAAACACTGTGAACTGTCAATCGAGGCAGCGACTTGAATCACTGACGGAGTCAATGCCTTTTTTGCGCAATTACCGGGGAATTCAAGTTATTTTCGGATCAATGACAATGTTCATGAATCATATCGGAAAACAACACGAGAGTAACTTTAAAAATGATTGAAGAATATTCACAGGAATATCAGATTTTAATAGACTTGAATTCATATAAAAAATGCAACACCTCTTAAAAGGGCTAGATGGTCTAGTTTCCGTCTAAACAGTCAGAGCATTAAATTCACCCTTCCCTTTAAACCTGATTTTCCCTCAACAAGAAGACGTGCATGGCAGAAAAAAACTATCCTTATGAGCCCTCTCTTACTGATGCAGAGAATACGCCTTCTTTAGCCGTTTGGCTGACCTGTGCCGATCAAACCCGCTTGTTTCAAAGACAGACGACGGCCCTGGATTTTGTCAATGTTGATGCCAAAGGCCTCCCGGTGATAAGGGTGGATACCGGCCAAAAGTATCAGGCCATTGAAGGATTCGGGTTTTCCTTGACAGGAGGCAGTGCCATGCTGATCAGTCGCTTGCCGCTTGCTGAAAAGCGCGCATTATTAGAGGAATTGTTTTTGCCTACGCGCGAAGGCATCGGCATTAGCTTTCTGCGTCTGAGTATCGGGGCATCGGATTTAAGTGAAGGCTGCTTTTCTTATGACGACATGCCGGAAGGACAATCCGACTTTGATCTTGCCGATTTCGATTTAGAAGCAGGAGACATTGAAGTCTTCCCTTTGTTGCAAGACATTCTGTCTATCAACCCCGATATCAAAATCATTGCCACGGCCTGGTCTGCACCCACCTGGATGAAGACCAACCGGAGTTACATAGGCGGAAAATTGAGACCGGATTGCTACGCGGTTTACGCCGCTTATCTGGTCAAATACCTGCAAGCCATGCGCGAAAAAGGCATCACCCTCCATGCCATCACCCCGCAGAATGAACCACTGAATCAAAAAAACGAACCCAGCATGATCATGGAAGCCCTGGAACAAGCTGATTTTATCAAGAACCATCTGGGTCCGGCTTTGCAGGAAGCTGATCTGGATGAAGTTGAACTGTTTTGCTGGGATCACAATTGCGATGTAAAAGAGTATCCGTTGGCGGTTTTTGCAGATGACGATGCGCGTCGTTATTTATCCGGATCGGCCTGGCATCTGTATGGCGGGGATATTTCGGTTCTTTCCGAGATGCATCAGGCATACCCCGAAATGAAGCTGTATTTCACCGAGCAATGGGTGGGATCGGACGGCGAGTTTGGTGGTGATTTGCTGTGGCATGTTAAAAATGTCCTGATCGGCTCCCTGAATAACTGGAGCCGTATCGTGCTGGAATGGAATCTGGCCTCTGATCCTTTTTGCGGTCCTCATACGCCAAGTGGTGAAGCCCGCTGTGTCGGCGCGTTGACCCTCGGCAAAGGGATTTCCCGCAACGTCGCCTATTATGTTATTGCTCATGCATCAAAATTTGTTCGCCCCGGTTCGATGAGGATTTATTCCAATAAGCATGCGTCCTTGCCCAATGTCGCTTTTCTCACACCCGCTGGCCATATCGTTCTGATCGCACTCAATAACGGAGCGACCCCCCTCGCCTTCGCCATTCAATGTAATGGGAAAAAGGCCTTCGCCACGCTACCGGCAAGGACGGTGGCAACGTATGTCTGGAAGGCGGCTTAATATTCAGCTGCTAAGTATCACATCCACCCTGCGAAATTGACCCAGACGAAGCGCTTCAGCGGTTTGTCCCTGCAAATCCCGGCCTTCCACCGTCTGTCTACTGCCGTCCCGTCCATATAATTGGTAACGGCAGGGGCTAACGGCATTATCACCAAAGGTGTCAAGCCGCGCAGGGTTGATGTAGACCAGCAAGGTTGTTCCCAAAAATGCGCAGGCCACGCTACCGGCCGGTAAGATTTCTTCAAAACCGAAGGGATTGACGGATTGCTCATTCACTGAAAAAAACGCGTTGGACAGAACGGGCGCAGGCCTGAACAGCAAACTGCCTGTCTCGAAGACAAAGGGTTCTGGGCCAAGAAAAAGATGCGTCCAAAGGTGTAAAAATTCTACCGTAGAACCCGAAAGACGAGCAACGCAGCCCCTGCCGTGTTGGCGTGGGTCAATGGCAAAACCGCTGCTGACCAGAAAGCTGGAGTTTTCAATCGGATTGCGTCCGTATTCGGCAGGGTCACGAAAAGCCACCAGCAGCTTTTCAAAATCCCGGTAAAATTCCTCGATCAACCCGGCACGCACCATTTCCAATACAAATTTGTAATGCATGTGCAGAAATATAGAACCGTTTTCCAGCCAGCCATAGTTAAAAACGCCGATCCGACCCAAGTCCAGCGCATTGTCGCCCAATGGCTCATTGACGCGGTACATACCCAATTTTTTATCAAAAAGTTCCGAGTTTTGCACCGCATCAAATAATGATCGCGCGTCATCCGGTTGGGCAATGCGGAGGGCATGAACAAAGCCTTCCAGAAACAGCGGCAGCACTTTTTGACGAAAGCGCGTTACAAGCACCCGGCCGTCTTCATGTTTCTGATATTCCTCTGCCTCATAGGCGAAATAGGTAATGATGCCTTCCGGTATCCGGGCTTTGTTAATGGCCGCAACCAGAAAGCTGGACACTGTCTCCAAAAATTCGTGCACCGATGATACTGCAATTAAGCTTTCCGGGCCCTCGAAGCCCATGAAGACCTTTTCTCTATAGGCTTCTTTAAAAGTTTCACTTCCCTGCCAGAACAGATCAGGCGACAACGATGGATGCTGAAGAAGCAGGTTCAGCTCAGTCACAAAATCAGCCAGTTCTACCGGAATGACGCAGTCGCCCTCGACACCGGCCAAAACCTTGGCGGTAAAGTCCACCAGACGCTTGAGTTCTATGGTTTCATTGACCGAAGAACCTAAAATGCCGGGTAGGCCGTTCAGGGCATCACACCAACCGGGGCGATCCGCCTCCATTTCTATGCCCACACCGAAAGGATCCAGGGAAGACAGCTTGTTAACGACCAGGGTGAGAATTTTTCCTAATAATGTGGTGTAAACAACCTCACCCAGGCCAGATCGAAACCGGGCTTGAAAACGGCGCCGGTTACGGGAATTGATCAAAGCCATTTTGTCGGGCCGGGCCTGCACCGCGCCGTATTGTCGAACGCCTTGCGGCGTCACCTTGTATTTTTGGGAGCGCGGCAGCACAAAATGAGTGGGGTCAAAAAAGGTGTAGGTTTTCTCGTCGAACAGACTCGACACCCTATCCGGAAAAATTGCTGAATAACTGATGAGCAAATCCACTAAATACGTCCAGTGATCTGACCAATAGCCTCGGTCGAATTCAGCATCCTCAACTTCCTGCGCCTGCGCTAAAATCTCCTTGATAACCGGTTCCGGGTTTTCGGTAGCAGATTCAAGCGTCTGCCACAGCTGCGCGTATTTAAACTCTTTAGAAAGCAGTTCTTCCAGACCGTTAAACCGGGCGAAATAATGTGCAAAGGCCTGAGGGGCCTCCACCGCAAAACGTGAATTCCTTAAAGAACAAGGATTGTAGCCGTCCGGCTGAATCAGGTTGAAGAAATAGCGGATGTTTTTTGCATCCAGAGCGGGATCGAAGAATAAATCCATGCGGCGGTTTTGGAGTACATCGCGAAAATCGCCGTTACCTTCGGAAAAAGGCGTGTCATGTAATAGAAAATCGTTGTAATCGCGCTCCAAATCACCGTGCTTGCGGCCGAACAAATACAGCTGCGCGTCGCCTGGCACATCCTTGGGAAATCCGCCGCGCAAACCATTGTCCAGATAGCACTGTCCCGCATGGGCATCGAACATCGGTTTTGCGGTTGCGGTAAATGCCTTTTGTGTGATGTCTTCGACCAGTCGGCGATTTGTTTGCCGCTTTTCTTCGAAATAACCGACTTTATCGGTCTCTGTTAGAAATTGCTCAAGCACGGTCTTCGATGTTGCCTGACCGTAAAGTCCATAAAATACCTGGCTTTCTCCCGGTTGAAGCTTGAGTGTCAAAACCTGGAAAGCTGAAGGGGTTTGATTGCCCGTCACCTGATGCTCAAAATCCAGGCTTTCTGCAGCAAAAAACCGTTCGGGCCTGGTAAAATCGCCAGCCAATCCGAAAATCCTCTCCGCGTCCACCAGCACTTGAGTGAGTTGACCATTAAAAAAACCGGCGAAAAAGTTGCCGGCTATGACGGACTCCACCTGAGGACTGTCTGTAGGCCAGACTTTCAGTCGGTAAAAAGGCCTATTAGCTTCAACATCCTCTACCCTCATAAAAGCTTCCGAGGTCCGGCTCATGAATTTAACCAGCCATTGATTGAGGCCATAGGGCAAAACTTGCGGCAAGCCATCGACAATTTCAATTTGTCTGACCTGTGCGGACGTATTGACAAGGGTGACTCGCCTGATCAAACCGGCAACAGAAGCCTCGGGTAAGGTGAACATATCGGCACGAATGTGCAGCCCCAAATTGGGATTAATTTCTTCCACACCAACTTCATGAGAGGTGACATAAAGACGTTGGCTAACTCCGGTTCCTGCATTACGCTGGAAAGCTTCGTGGGTCAGGATTTGATCAGAAGCTGTGATCTTGAGGAAGGTGCGAAAACCCCGGGTGGGTGTAAGTTGATAAGCCTTGTCAGCAGGAAAAAACTCCAAAAAAGCCCCATCCTTATTACGCACGCCAAAACAGGCCACGGCCTGACCTCGGTTGGCATAAAAAACCCAGGCCGGACGCCCCATGGTACCAGCGATGCCCGGCAAAAAGCTGGCAAAGGGAGGACAGTCGTTGTACTGATCAATTATGAAGCAATTATCACCGTTATAAGAATAGTTGTGCTGGATCATGGAGTAGCACCAATTGAGTTGGGTGTTGAATCGGCGATATTAAGCGTAGAGCAAAGTCATTAACTGATTCGAAATTTTAGATAATTTTTTTGACCACTGCCTCCAAGGTTCATCCAGACAAATCAACGAAATCCATTATTATACCTTTCGCACTTCAAATTTCGGCAGTGCCTAAGGAGGCAACAGGTTGTTCGGCAAAGGCTTTGCCTACATGGATGGTTTTACGGCGTCCTTTGACGGGCACCCCGGTGCCGAATTTCGATCTACGACAGGTATAACAGACACAAAAAAGCCGCTCATCCGGTAGAAAGAGGAGCGGCTTTTGTCAGAATGAGCCCGAAGTTTTTCGTGCTACCGGAGGCCCTTGATAGTAACCGGAGGATGACGGTTTGGGTAAAGTTGAAACCGTAGGCGTTTTTTGCACAGCCGCTGGGGCAGCCGCTTCTTTCAGTCCTATGTCTTCTTCAAACTCTGGCATTGGCGGTAATCTTTCATAGATGGCTACCGGGTCGCCGTCCTGATCGGTTAGCGCTTTTTTCAAAACGTCCTTATTAAACTCGGGGGGTACTTGCCCGTTGTTCGCATTGGCAATTACCGTCATCGCCGATTCGAAGCGTTGATTATAGGTTGTTTCGCCACCCTCAAGATCGGGATGGACTTCAATAAAGAGCCGATTGTCCAGCCAACCTGCCTTGATTTGTTGTTGCACAATTCTTACCGGCGTACCTACAGGTACCAAGTTATAAAGTTGTTCGATATCCTCCGGATACATACGAACACATCCGTGCGTAATTTGCATGCCAATACCAAAAATTTTATCGATATCGGTACCGTGAATACGGTATTCACCCGGAAGAGCAAGGTGCAAGGCGTAAGCCCCCAAAGGATTGTGCGGACCGGGGGGAACGACTGCAGGCAAAGGATCACCCATTGCAGCATGTTCTCTACGGATCGATTCCGGTGGATGCCAGGAAGGATCTTTTACTTTCTTTGCGACCTTGGTTAAACCCAACGGCGTTTTCCAGTCCTGTCTTCCGACCCCATGAGCGAAGGACATCACTTTTCTCGGCATCCCGGGTTGGGCTGGCGGATAAAAATACATCCTGTATTCTGCAATGTTAAGCACGATGCCTTCATGTGGCGTATCAGGTAAAACTCTCCGGTTGGGCAGACGCACAACTTCATCTTTTTTGACTAACCAGCGATCCAGATCCTGATTAAGTCTGACAATTTCCGTTTGTCCCAATGAAAAACGCCGGGCAATATCCAAAAGCGTTTCATCACTTTCTGCTCGCGTTAACGGAAAGCCGTCCGGATGTTCGACGACGACACTATCACCTGGATTTTCAGGCCATGGAAAGGTTGCTGCATAACTGCTATCGGCAAAACCTAAAACCAACAGGGCTAACAAAAGATGCGATTTCATTGCTATAAACGTCTCAAATACAAAAAACAAATGGGCGGTAAACTTATCGAACCTGACTTTAACGTGCTAAACAAATTAACCTTGAATCGGTCGCTTATCAACTGACTCGTTGTAACGGATTGATGCTAGCCGGTTTTGTCAGTCACATGATCATGGGTGCGAACAATTATATTTTAACCATACGATTCCAGTTAATAACTGAATGATGACTGAACAAAACTATCCACAGGTTAAATGGTCAAACACTTTCAAAAATCGGTCAATAAAAACTATTCAGACTTTGCTTAAGTCAATATTAATCAAAAATTGATTTTAGTTAACATTTTAACAACATAATGTAACTTTAAAACAACGAATATTGTTTAATTACTAAATCTTTTTAATTTTTTGCAATTGCCGCTTAAAATTAGAGTATCACTATAAACTCATCATCAATTTTTCAAACAGATTATCACGATATTGTGACCTCGCTTTATCAAGAACGATACAGCAACTTATTCACCCGACACTATGCAAAACCGGAAAATAGAGACGCCTAGAACAAGCCACTGGATAAAATATTTCGAAGCGATCCTTTTAAAGTTAAGGTTTGCCCTAAATTTGTGCTTGAACCCCCGATGGGTATTAATAAGCTTGGCTCTGAATACTGTGACCGGCTGTGCTCCGCTTAACCCTCCATCTCATCCAAACGTTTTAGCGGCAGAGCTGATCAACGACTGGTTTATAACGCCCGACGGCGCTTCGCTGCCTGTCAGGCAATGGCAACCCAAGACAGCTGATGTTGATGCGATTCTCATCGCCGTTCATGGTTTTAATGATTACAGTCATTTTTTTGAAGATGCCGGCACTTATCTCAGTGAACAGGGCATAGCCAGTTATGCCTATGATCAAAGGGGATTTGGGGAAAGCCCAAGGCGTGGACTCTGGGGTGGCGTGGATGAATATACCGAAGATCTGGCCCTTTTTATCGACCTGATCAAGCAAAAGCATCCTCACCGACCCGTTTATTTACTGGGCGAAAGCATGGGCGGCGCAATTGTCATCGCCACGATCACAAGAACAACAGCCCGCGTGGATGGCATAATCTTATCTGCACCGGCGGTATGGGCACGTTCGACTATGCCCTGGTATCAAACCGCCCTGCTCTCGACTTTATCTCGAACGATGCCCTGGCTGACACTGACAGGAGAAGGCCTGGAAATTAAACCCTCGGATAATATTGAGATGCTGAGAGCCTTGGGCAGGGATCCCTTAGTTATTAAAAAAACTCGCGTCGATGCCTTACACGGCTTGGCCGATTTAATGGACATTGCTTTTTTAAGTGCACGTCATATTGATACTCATACACTGGTTTTGTATGGGCAAAAAGACGAAGTTATCCCTCAGAAACCTACTTTCGAATTTCTTAAAGCATTGCGCACACTGTATCCGACAAACAAGACGGTTAGAATCTATCAAAACGGCTATCACATGTTACTGAGGGATTTACAGGCGCCCGTGGTTTGGCAGGACATCGCCAGCTGGATAAAAATTCCCGGCTCCCTGTCTTCAACAGAAAAAGGGGCTTGCTGCTGACAGGCAATGCAGTTATTTTACAAGCTGATAGCCGGTCAATTGGGTTCTGCCGTGTGTTTTAAAAAAACCGTTCGTGGTGAGTTTATCGAACCGCCCGTCGACAAGCTCAAGACGAGCGGACTAATGTTATTTAATCAACAAAGAATACTACAAAGATTGCGATTAGCGACTGCCAACCCAACCTTCGCATAACCATTAAGTACCTTTAACTTTTTAAGGACTTTTATGACCACATTGTATTACAGTCATCCTGACTTTTTAGCGCACGATTCAGGTCCGGGACATCCCGAATGCGCGGATCGAATCCGGTCTATTGAAAAAGCTTTGGCCGCCCCCTCATTTGATGCATTAATTCGAACAGAACCCCCATTATTAGATGATATCAAAGATAAGATTGCGTTAATTCATAGCCGAAAATTGATAGCCTCGGTATTTGATGCATTGTCCCAACCCGGCCGAAACTACCTTGACCCTGATACCGCTGTATCCCCGTCATCCGCTAACGCCATATTAAGAGCGGTAGGTGCTGTTTGCGACGCAATTGATAAGGTCTGCACCGATAAAGCCGACAATGCCTTCTGCGCGACCCGGCCACCCGGCCACCATGCCGAACCGGATCAAGCCATGGGTTTTTGTTTGTTTAATAACATTGCCATTGCCGCTGAATACGCCCGGACTTTTTATCAGTTGGAACGCATTGCAATAATAGATTTCGACGTTCATCATGGAAACGGCACTCAAGCGGCCTTTTTAAAACAACCTGCCGTTCTTTATGCGTCCAGCCATCAAATGCCGCACTATCCCGGCACCGGACATCCATCAGAAACCGGGGTTGGCAATATTGTCAATGTCCCGCTGGATTCAGGCACAACGGGCGCCGTGTTCAGAGAAAAATACCAGCGCATTATCTTTCCGGCCCTGCACCATTTTAAGCCGCAGCTTTTACTACTATCCGCCGGATTCGATGCCCATAAAGATGATCCCCTGGCCTCGATAGAACTGGTTGAAGATGACTATCGCTGGGTAACCCAGGAATTAATCGACATAGCCAAACACTACGCCGGCGGTAAAATCGTGTCCGCTCTGGAAGGCGGTTACAATTTGAATGCTTTGGCCGCCAGTGTCGCAATCCATGTCAAAACACTGCTGGAAGCTTAAGATTGGCCATGAAATGGCTTAGGAGTAAGCACAAAGTAACCTCCACAAGCAGGTTTGTTTGTGGGGATCGGTGACTCGCCTGACAGGACGCCGTGAAACGTCCGTGAGGCTTGACGGCGTCAATCCCTGACGCTGACACCTGTCAATCGAGCCATCGAGCCCCTTCCAGTCTTTGAAGAAGTTGTTTCATGCTCTTTCCATACTTAAAACCGCAACCTGAAACCAGTAAACAAGGCCTATATATTTTCAACAAACTATCAACAAACTCACAACAAATAATGACCAAAGCAGCACCTTGAAGCAAGAGACTTTAATTATCCATAAGACTATAATGGTTTCATTTTTATCCGCTCTTATTGGGAACTAACATGACTGCACAATACATATATGCCTTTCAAAAAGGCGACGGTAAAAACAAGGTGCTTCTGGGCGGCAAGGGTGCAAATCTATGCGAAATGACGCAAATTGGTCTGAATGTACCCCCCGGCTTTGTAATCACTACAGAAGCCTGCCTGGACTATCTCCAAAATCATCAATTACCTGAAGGGTTAATGGATGAAGTACGTGCCAACATTGCTGAAATTGAAGCGCTAAGCGACAAAAAGTTCGGCGACAGCGAAAATCCATTACTGGTCTCAGTCAGATCCGGATCAGCCATTTCCATGCCGGGCATGATGGATACCATCTTGAACCTGGGATTGAACAAACTTACCTTAAACGGCCTGATCGAACATACCGGCGACACCCGCTTTGCCTATGACGCTTATCGCCGTTTCATTCAGTTATTCGGCAAGGTTGCATTGGGTATCGACGATGAAAAATTCGACCATCATTTTGCCGAAATCAAAAGACAAGCAGGCATCAAGGCCGATGTCGGCCTGGACGCCGAGCATTTACGCCAGATCAGTGAATTATTTTTGCAGGTTGTGCAAGAAGAAACCGGCAGACCTTTTCCTGAAGATGTTTACGAACAGCTGGAACTGTCCATCAAAGCCGTATTCAACTCCTGGATGGGTAAACGTGCTGTCGATTACCGCCGCGAATTCCATATCACCCCTAAAATGGCCAACGGTACCGCTGTCAATGTCGTGACCATGGTATTCGGCAACATGGGTAACGATTGCGCGACCGGTGTCGGATTTACGCGTAACCCCGGCACCGGCGTCAATGAAATGTACGGCGAGTATTTGGTCAATGCCCAAGGCGAAGACGTCGTTGCCGGTATTCGCACACCTAAACCGGTGCAAGAGTTGTCCAATGAAATGCCGGAAATCTACCGCCAGCTGGTGGACCTGCGCAACAAACTGGAATCACATTACAAAGAGGTTCAGGATTACGAATACACCATCGAACGCGGCGTTTTATATTGCCTGCAAACCCGTAACGGCAAGATGAATGCTGCAGCAATGGTCAAAACCTCCGTCGACATGGTAGCAGAGGGTCTGATCAGCAAGGAAAAGGCGTTACTGCGCATCAACCCTGAGTTGCTGGAGCAATTGCTTCACCCTCAACTGGACCCCAACAACAAGATTCCTTCGGTAGCTCAAGGCTTACCCGCATCACCCGGCGCGGCTTGCGGAAAATGCGTATTCGATGCCGACTCGGCGGAAATTTTGGGTCGTTCAGGACAAGCCGTTATCTTGCTCAGAGAAGAAACAAAACCGGAAGACATTCACGGCTTTTTTGCTTCACAAGGCATATTGACCAGCCGCGGAGGAAAAACATCCCACGCTGCAGTGGTCGCCAGAGGCATGGGCAAGGCCTGTGTAGCAGGCGCCGAAGACATCAAAATTGATGTGCGCGCCCGTCTCGCCGTCATTGGTGACATCCATATTCGCGAAGGAGACACCATCACTATTGACGGAAGTTCCGGTCTGATTTACCTGGGACGTATCGACACCATTGAACCCAAATTTTCTGAAGATTTGAAAACCCTGTTATCGTGGGCTGATGAATATGCTGTCATAAAAGTCCATGCTAACGTCGATACGCCGGAACGTGCCCAACTAGCGGCCAGTTACGGCGCAACCGGCATTGGCTTGTGCCGGACGGAACGGATGTTCAATGCCTCCGACCGCCTGCCGTTGGTAATTGACATGATCCTGGCTAACACGAAAGAGGAACGCCAGGAAGCACTGGAGAAACTATTCCCGATTCAAAGAGATGATTTCCGGGAATTGTTCGAAGCCATGTCCCCCTACCCGGTGACTGTTCGCTTGTTAGACCCGCCCATGCATGAATTTTTACCGGGCGAACATCAACTCGAAGAGGAAATCCAGGCGCTTAACACCTATAAAACCATGATCAGGGGCCAGCAAGTTACCCTTGATACACTGGGTGAAGGCAGCTTGTTACCTGCGCCGTTTAATCAACTGAATGAAGAACTCATCAATAAGGCGATTGCCAAAAAAGAATTGATGCTGAAAAAAGTCAGAGAACTGTATGAAGTCAACCCGATGCTGGGTCATCGCGGGGTTCGTCTGGGCATGTCCTATCCGGAAATTTACCAAATGCAGATCCGCTCGATTTTGGAAGCGGCCGCCATCTGCACCAAACAACGCAAGTCGATTATGCCGCAAATTATGGTGCCGCAGGTCATCACCGTCCAGGAATTGATTCAAGTCAAAAAATACGTTGATCAGATTCAACAGGAAGTGGAAAGCCAATACGGTATAGCACTGGATTTCAAATTCGGCACGATGATAGAAACAGTCAGGGCTTGCACCCGTGCAGGACATCTGGCTGAAGTTGCCGAGTTTTTCTCGTTTGGCACCAATGATTTGACCCAGGCTACCTTTTCATTCTCGCGTGAGGACGCTGAAAACAAATTCTTGCCGCTCTACAACGAAACAGGCTTACTGGAAGACAACCCTTTCGAAGTACTCGATGCCAAAGGCGTGGGTCAATTGATGGAAATGACGGCATTAGCAGGCCGTAAAACGCGTCCTGGCATGAAAATCGGCATTTGTGGTGAGCAAGGCGGACATCCGGAATCCATCCGCTTCTGCCATCACATCAAACTGGATTACGTGTCCTGCTCGGCACCTCGCATACCCATTGCCCGATTGGCTGCAGCTCATGCCAAGCTTTTGGAAAATGAATACACCATTGGTTAATCACCAATAGTCCCATCCACTTATTGCAGGGCGAGCAATGTCTCGCCCTGATCCTGAGCACCAAATTGCCGGACGGCAACGGCTTCAGTTCCCCTGATTAAATCTTAATTTATCACCTTATCAGACGAAGATCCCTGCGCTTTAAAGAAGTTACCTTCTCAAATCAGCTCAACATTCCCGCTTTGATAATAAAGGCTTCCACATCTGCCAGGCCATGACCGGTTTTCAGATTGGTAAATACAAAGGGTCGTTCGCCGCGCATTTTTTTCGCATCCCGGTCCATCACTTCCAGCGACGCACCAACATAAGGCGCGAGATCGATTTTGTTGATCACCAATAAATCCGAGCGGGTAATACCCGGCCCGCCTTTACGTGGAATTTTGTCGCCTGCCGACACATCAATGACATAAAGGGTCAGATCGGCCAACTCTGGACTGAATGTCGCACTCAGATTATCGCCACCGCTCTCGACCATCACGAAATCAAGGTTGCCCATGCGTTCGCACAATTCTTCAACAGCAGCCAGATTCATGGAGGCATCTTCGCGGATTGCGGTATGGGGACAACCGCCGGTTTCCACACCCATGATCCGTTCTTCCGGCAAGGCCTGGCTGCGAATTAAAAATTGCTGATCTTCACGCGTGTAAATATCGTTGGTCACGACACCGATCTCAAAGTTATCGCGCATTTTTTTACACAGCGCGTCAACTAACGCCGTTTTACCGGAACCAACCGGACCGCCTATGCCTACTCTTAATACTTGTTTGTCATTCATTTTATGTCTCTCAATAAAACGTTGGATTTAACGGGCGAACGCCCCCGATTCAGCTTAACCAAATCGAGACCGTGCTGTTTAATAATTTCAAGAACGAAATAATCGCGAATATTGCATTTCATGGCGACTGCTGGCCAACGCCAATCCAAATACACTACCGCCAATTTCTTCATCGCTGATGCTGACTACCTGCTGCACCAACACAGGAAGTTGAGCGGATAATTGCATCAGTAATTTTTGACCCGCCACTTGGCCTAGCGGCACCAATTTCACCGCGCAAAGCACTTGATTTTCCAGCCAACCCCACAGATAGCCGGCAATCGCATCGGTTTTGGTGATTTGCCAACGCACTGCCGCCAAGCTGAATAATGTCGCCAGCGTCGCATCGGGCCGCCGCAGCCAGGCTTGTGCTTCGGCTATTTCCAGCTTATCCAGCAAACGGGCCAAAGCTTGACCGGTTTGACGATCTTCACTGCGCAATTCCGCAGTTTCCCGGCAAGCGATCAGCGTCTGACTCCAGTGGTCAACGGCATGTAAGTCATCGTAATGCCAGGCATCGTATAAACGCGCCAAAACAGGCGCATCGACACGGGCCAAAGCCTCGCCAAGCAGACCGTCTAACCAGGCAGCTGCATCATCGGCAGTGACTATCCAGCCGTCGTCAACCGCACTTTCCATACCTTGCGAATAGCTGTACATGCCGATAGGCAAGCCGGGGCTAACCAGCTGCAGCAGCCTGAGCAGCGAAAGATCAGTGCCCGTGACCATGATAAGCCCCGGATTCAGGTTCAAAAGGGAGGGTTACATGTTCAACGGTCAAACCCAAACCGACCAGCATTTGATCGAGTACATGATCGGCCAAAAAACGTAATTCGTTTGGCAGGATTTGCAAGGCAATATGGCGATTACCAAGGTGATAGCAGGCTCTTGCCAACAACAATGGGTCTTCGCATTTAACAACCGACAGTTCTTCGGGTTCCGCATCGACTCGCACTTTAAAGCCTTGCCCGTTGGTCAATATCGCACCATGGCGCAAGGTTTGCCCGCGAGGCAAAAATACGCCAACGTGTCGTCCGCCTTGAGTGACCGCAGGCTGTCTTGATTTTTGGCGCTCGTTGTAAGGAAGGGTCAGGGTATCGTCGGGTTGTTCGTTTGTTGTCGTGGTTTCGGTGAGTTTTAGCATCTTCAATTTTGTAGTTATGTAGGTTGGGTTAGGCGATAGCCGTAACCCAACGGACTCAGACTAAATAATCGCCATCGTTTTTATGGTGTCGCTATCGCGACGGTTGTTTTAATGTCGGTTCTCGGACCGACAGCCGAGGTACTTTCTTTTGCGTCGCCAAAAGAAAGTATCCAAAGAAAAGGCGACCCGGATTCCGCCTTTCTCCTGCGCTTTTACGAAAACCATCCATGGTTTTCGCCCTACGGGCCAGCCTATCGGCTGTTCAAATTTGCTCCCGGCAAATTTGTCGCTTTTGCCGAGGGTTTTCGGAAGGGGCTTCCCAGCCCCTCCGAAAACGAGCGGCATCCCTGCCGCTCCCCTAACGGGCTATCCTCGCCAAAAGCTCCGATGCTCGGGGCGGAATGACGGGAGGTAAACTGTCCTAAATTCAGCAGTAAATCATAAATAATTAGTAACTCTTCCTGCTATTCTAAAAAGGTACGCAATAAGTACTCTACTTGGCTTATTTATTGATTATTAATACTTTGTTGGATTGATCCTTCTTGTTGGTTTTTCAAGTTCAAACAAACTAGTGGCGCTAGGTTTCTCTTTTTCACAAAAACAGTCATTTTCACAAAAAACAAAAAATTACGACTGAATTTTTTCCGATATTTTTTGAGCTTGGTTAAATTAACCCGAGTATTTTTCCATAATTCTCGTCTTTGTGAGCATATCGAAAATGCTCGGTAACAATTTGGGTAGGAACATACTCAATATGTTCATATCCATCTTTACTAATAGGCTTTGTAATATCTGATATAAAACCGTTAATAAAGGTCACCTCTTGGTGGCTGTATCCATGATCTTGAAATAAGCTAGGTGTTATTAAAGGCTTTGAAAAATCGATGAGTGTTATATCGTTTAATAATTTAAATTTGGCAACAGTCGCTGTTTTTCCAATATCATTGTTTGAGTCAAAAGTTTCTTTAATTGCTGTACCAATATCAAAAGCACCATAAAACATTGGAATACCTGCTGGACTCATTCTATTTGAATATTTGGCATACTTTATTTCTGGAGTGCCTAACTCTGTAGCCTTTGTTAGCTTTTTTGATTTGTCATGGATTCTCACTCTATAGAAAAAGGTTCCTTTTTTAATCGTAGTGTAGAGTTCAGTACTTTTGATAACGTTGCTCAACTCTTCTAAAAATTTATGTGGTGAAACTGCATCAGCATAATAATCATCGTTACGTCGGTAGAATACATAGCGTGATTTATGTTTAACAACATCAACAAACTGATTCCAGTCAAAACATAAAGCCTCAGATAATTCAGGCATGTAATACAGTTTTTCACACCATGACCTATCACTTAACGATTCACAGACAGCATCAAATAAATCATTATTATCAGTTAAATCAATACCGTAATCGGCCAATAGTTCTTCAATTCCGAAACTCTTGCCATCATCTTTGTCTACGAGATCATCAAGAGGGTCTCCATATTCATTGCTAATATGTTCAAGAAAGAACTCAATAAAACCTTCAAAAGCTACTATTCGTGTCCGCACAGGAGTGCAAGTTTTCGTGCAATAACTACATTCAGATTCTTCACCTTTTTCTAAAATAAATTCTTTTATATCTTTATCGTTTACACAATGATTACAAACAAACATATTTTGTATTCGATCAAATCAAAAATTATTAAACCCGTAGGATGTGCTGAACGTAGTGAAGCGCATCGATCGCGAACGATGCGCCTCCTTGCGTCGGCAGCATCCTACAACACATTCACAAATCTAACTTGCAAAATCACTAACAGGTTTTCAGCCTGCGACGGGTTTACTCCCGTGATGCCGCCCCGAGCATCGGAGCTTTTGGCGAGAATAGCCCGTAGGGGAGCGGCAGGGATGCCGCTCGTTTTCGGAGGGGCTTGGATGCCCCTTCCGAAAACCCTCGACAAAAGCAAGAAGCGCAGGATTAAGGCGGAATCCGGGTCGCCTTTTCTTTGGGTACTTTCTTTTGGCGACGCAAAAGAAAGTACCTCGGTTGTCGGTCCGAGAACCGACATTAAAACAGACGTCGCGATAGCGACACCATAAAAATAGCTATGTCTGCGTTAAACATTGACAGCACATCATAGCCGTCATTACAGCAGTAATTGCCGAAATCCGGGTCACAAGACTATGAAAGGTCAACGTCATCCATGGACTCTGGACCCCGGTAATCCGTGCCGGGGCGACGCCAACTATCAAAGCGAGCAGTGCTTTAAAAAACCATGACCGTTACGCAAACGACAAACCTTCGCTCCACTCCCCATCTACCCAAACGATGGGCCTCCTGGCGTCGGCACCATCCTACTCATTTAATCTCTACCAATCCCAGCAACGGGTTTACTCCCGTTATTCCGCAATCAAAACAAAAAATACCGTTGCGCCATTGGCAATATATCAACAGGTTCGCAGGTCAACAGCATTCCGTCAGCCCGGACGGAATAGGTTTGAGGATCGACTTCCATCACCGGTTGATAATGATTGTGAATTAAATCTTTTTTACCGATAGTCCGGGTACCCGATACGATGCCGATGATTTTTTTCAGCCTTAAAGCAGTGGCCACATCCGCATCAACGGCCGCTTCCGGCAAGAAGATCATCGATGTGGCTGCCGCAGCATCCCCCAAAGATCCGAACATGGGGCGGTAATGAACCGGTTGCGGTGTCGGGATTGAGGCATTGGGGTCGCCCATGGGCGCCGCCGCAATGAAACCACCTTTTAAAATCAAACTGGGTTTGACACCGAAAAATGCCGGTTGCCAAAGCACCAGATCAGCCAATTTGCCCACTTCTATGGAGCCGACTTCATGCGCAATGCCATGGCTGATCGCCGGATTGATCGTATATTTGGCGATATAACGTTTGATGCGAAAATTATCATTTTTCCCGTTATCTTCGGCCAGACTGCCGCGCTGGGCTTTCATTTTATGCGCAGTCTGCCAGGTACGAATAACCACCTCGCCGACTCGACCCATGGCTTGAGAATCGGATGAAATCATCGAAAACGCGCCCAAATCATGCAGTATATCTTCGGCCGCTATCGTTTCGCGGCGAATGCGCGACTCGGCGAAAGCGACATCTTCAGGAATGCCCGGATCAAGATGGTGACAGACCATCAGCATATCCAAATGCTCATCCACGGTATTAATGGTATAAGGCCGGGTCGGATTGGTCGATGAAGGCAATACATTGCCCTGACCACAAGCTCTGATGATATCCGGCGCATGACCGCCGCCGGCCCCTTCGGTATGATAAGTATGGATAGTCCGGCCTTTGAACGCGGCGAACGTATCCTCGACAAAACCGGATTCGTTTAAGGTGTCGGTATGAATGGCCACCTGAACATCGAAGCGTTCCGCCACTGATAAGCAGCAATCGATAGCCGCAGGGGTGGTCCCCCAATCCTCATGCAGCTTCAAACCCATCACGCCGGCTCGGATCTGTTCTTCCAGCGCGCCGGGCAAGCTGGCATTGCCTTTGCCGAGCAAGCCGAAATTCATCGGCAAACCGTCCAGCGACTGCAGCATGCGGTGAATGTTCCAGGGCCCCGGTGTACAGGTTGTCGCGTTGGTGCCGGTCGCGGGTCCCGTACCACCGCCCAGCATGGTGGTCACACCGGACATCAGCGCTTCTTCGACCTGTTGCGGACATATAAAATGGATATGCGCATCGATACCGCCCGCCGTTAGTATCTGACCCTCTCCAGCGATAATCTCGGTACCGGGTCCGATTATGATATCGACACCATCCTGCACATCGGGATTGCCCGCTTTGCCTATCCCCGCGATACGGCCGTTTTTGACCCCGACATCCGCTTTTATGATGCCCCAATAATCAACAATCAAGGCATTGGTAATCACCAAATCCATCGCTATTGATGAATCAACCTGGCTTTGCCCCATACCGTCACGAATGACTTTGCCGCCGCCGAATTTAACTTCATCCCCATAAATCGTGCGGTCGTCTTCAACTTCCAAAAACAGCCCGGTATCGGCCAGACGAACCTTATCGCCGGTAGTCGGCCCGAACATATCGGCATAGGCCTGACGGCTTATTTTACTCATGACTGTCCTCCAATGCGCCCATGACTTCCTGACGAAATCCGTAGATTCTGCGCAAACCGCCAAAGGCGACGAGCTGAACTTCCCGCTCTTGACCCGGCTCAAAACGGACGGCAGTACCGGCCGGAATATCCAGTCGAAACCCCAGTGCTTTGGCTCTATCAAAAGTCAATGCCGGATTGGTTTCAGAAAAATGATAATGCGAACCGACCTGTATTGGCCGGTCTCCAGTATTGGAGATGATTAATCGGATGGTTTTACGTCCGGCGTTCAGTTCGATATCGCCGTCAGCTGTGATGATTTCACCGGGAATCATGGCGTAACCTATTTATTCAATGGGATTATGGACGGTAACCAATTTGGTTCCGTCCGGAAATGTGGCTTCAACCTGAACATCGGGCAGCATCTCGCAAACCCCTTCCATGACATCATCACGGTTCAGCAGCGTTCTGCCGAATTCCATCAGTTCCGCGACAGTCCGGCCATCTCGCGCACCTTCCATAATGGCGGCGGAAATAAAAGCGACCGTTTCCGGGTAATTGAGTTTCAAGCCCCGCGCCTTTCGGCGTTCGGCTAATAAGGCTGCAGTAAAAATGAGCAGCTTGTCTTTTTCGCGTGGTGTTAATTGCATAGTGATACCTGTCGCTATGGCATGGTTTAATGGTGATTATTTAGGGTAGATGACGACTGATGCTTGCCGACCGAACCTCTTGAACCGGATAAATTTTAAATCCTGACTCAGGTCGCCCAAATGCGTGGAGAGCACACCGATTTTCCGGTAACGTCCGGACGAATCAAAGCCCAAACCCGGTTAAAAAACAATCGTAACAAATCCGCGCGGGCATCCAGGGCTCTGCAAATCAGCATATCATCAATACGGGTAACGCCCCTGTCCGGAGCATCACCGATTAATTCTTGGACATCTGCCAATGCTTGCGCTGAGACAGGACCGGCAACCATAATGCCGCACGCAGACTGGCCATTGAGACCCCATCGGGCAGCAAATGCCTTTGCATCCAGACGTGATCGTTCCAGAAAAAAAGGCTGGTGATCACGAAAAATACGCCACTGCAAATCGGCTTCACCGCTGGTAAAGGCCTCTCTGGCAGCGGGCCGGCCCAATACATTGATTTCCCAGGCAATCACTTTCGCTCCAGGTTCCAGATTGATAGCAATCCCGGAAGACAGCCGCGCGCCTTCATAGATAATGGTTTCCTGCGGCAACCATTCCAGGCAGGCGCCTTTGGCCACTGACAAATTAAATGCCTGCCGGGCAAAATCACCCTCACTGCGGTAAAACTTACCTGCAGCCGGTGTCGTAATGAGGGCATGGCTATCGGCCCGAACATCAACATCAATAGTCAGCCTGTCTCCAGCAACGACACCACCCGGAGGATGCAGTACGTAAACATGGCAAGCATCGCCTTCCGGATAAAAAGGCCGCTGAACCGTTAACGGTCCTTTGTATTTGCGGCCGGTCAACACCGTCCTGTCATTCGTCCGTTCAAAAACAAGTTCTAACTCGGCCTGCCAGCCAGATCCGGATAAGTGCTTGTTTGATGAAGTTACAGGTCCGCCTGATGCGCAGCCAGAATCAAACACCCGCCACCAATAACGTAATGCCGACCGCTGTGTACATCAGACCCAAACCTACTCTGGCAAATTTCAACAAACCGGGGCTTATCAGACCAGTCAGTAATCCCAAGCCGTGTAAAACCGCCGTTGCGATTAAAAAACCCGCCGCATAACCCATCTTGTCGGCTTCAGCACTTATCTCGGCGGCATGAACATAGCCGTGACTCAAAGCGAAAAGTCCGGTTAAAGCAGCCGCCCAAACCAGTTTTATCTGCCAATTGCGCCAAACGATCAAACCACAAGCCAATACCGACAGCGCAATCCAGATTTCAGGATTGATCAAAGGCATACCTGAAAAAGCAAGAAATGCACCTGATGCCATTACCGACAGGAATACCAGCGGCAACACCCACACTGAACGGCCTTGTTGGGAAGCTGCCCACAAGCCAATCGCAAACATCACCAAAAGGTGATCTGCACCGGAAAAAGGATGCCCGAATCCCTGCTCAAAATCATGAACCACACCGAGGCCGGTATGCGCAGATACGGATAAAGGTAAAAGAATCAGCACAGCGAGCGCTGTAGCTTTAGTCAATTTCAATTTCATAGATTCACCTCGTGGATCAAAAACAGGTTAAACAGTGGATGCCGTAGCTGAAAGTTCGGCTGATCAAAACATCCGGCAGGGGTTAGTTTACATCAAGACGCAATTTGATCATCGCTTGAAAGTGATAAAGTTTTAGCTGATTAGCAGCAATGCCCGGCTTCAGCTTTCCTGATTATAAAAATGTTTCAGCGCTAACTATTTGCCCCAAGTCGACTGCGTCATTTCGGCAGGGATTACCGAAATCCAGACCCCATGGATAGCTCGAAGCTCACCCTCCATGGCACTGGATGCCCGTTTCCAGACGGGCATGACGTGCTCATGGATAATGCCATCTAACCTACGCTGAATAATCACACAAACTTAACTAAGGATATCGCTACCAATAACTTCCCCCTTTGAAAAAGGGGGATATCGAGGGGGATTGATTAAAAACGCTCCCCCAGCCTCTCTTTTTCAAAGAGGAGGGATAATCGCACAGTTCGACACAAGCCTAATTCCGGGAAGTTATTTATGACGGAATCCTAAACAAATCCCTCAAACCGTCAAATACCGCTTGACCATGGTTTCATTGAGCTCCCCCATTGCCCCGGTTGCCACTGAACGGCCTCGTTCCATGATGCAAAAACGATCGGCTACTTTTCGGGCAAACGGCAGTTTTTGTTCGACCAGCAATACAGTCACCCCCAATTCCTTGTTGATTTTTGCGATGGCCTGATGCACTTCATCCTTGGGCTTGACATCTGCCACAGTCAAAGGCGAGGCAATTCCTTTAGCCTTGTTTAAACGCATAATCACATCGCCTATTTCACTGACAATATTCGGTTGTATACCCTCGGTCGGTTCATCCAGAATCAGCAAGCGAGGATTAAGCACCAAAGCCCGTCCAATCGCCAATTGCTGCTGTTGACCGCCTGATAAATCGCCACCGCGCCGGTTCAACATTTGTTTCAATACCGGAAATATCTCGAAGATATGGTCTGGTATCGACTTGATCCCCATTTTACGCGCGGCACGGAGTCCGGTCTTCAAATTTTCTTCAACCGTCAACAGCGGAAAAATCTCCCGGCCCTGAGGCACAAAACCGATTCCCATTGCGGCCCGGTGTTCGGCTTTTGCCGACACCAGCGGCTGGCCTTCAAATAGAATCTGACCGGCTTTGACCGGCGTCAATCCCATGATGCATTTAAGCAGTGTGGTTTTACCGACACCATTACGCCCCATCAAACAGACGCAGGCGCCTTGCGGTACATCCAGATTTAAATCCCATAATGTATGGCTTTCGCCATAGTATTGATCTAACGAAGTAATAGTCAGCATCATTCCCCCAAATAAACCTGAATCACGCGCGGATCATTCTGCACTTCATCCATCGTGCCTTCCGTCAACACGGAGCCTTCATGCAATACCGTCACTTTATTGGCAATTGATCGGACAAATTCCATATCATGCTCCACGACCACAATCGAGCGCTCCCCTTTCAGTGACGATAACAGCTCAGCCGTCCTGTCGATTTCCTGATGCGTCATACCGGCCACCGGTTCATCGACCAGCATGACTTTAGGTTCCTGCATCAACAACATGCCGATTTCCAGCCATTGTTTCTGTCCATGCGAAAGCGCCCCGGCCCGTTGCCGGTTAAGTTCCGACAAGCCTATCGTTTTAAGTACATGGTCAATTTTATCCAGCTCTTCCGAATTGAGGCGATAAAGCAGCGTTGACCACACTTTTTTATTGGCTTTCAGCGCCAATTCGAGATTTTCGAACACACTCAGCTGTTCAAAGACACTGGGTTTTTGAAATTTACGGCAGATGCCCGCTTCAGCAATAGATGCTTCATCCATTTTCAACAAATCGATCGTTTGCCCAAAAAAGACGGCACCGGTGTCCGGGCGGGTCTTGCCGGTAATCACATCCATCAAGGTGGTCTTCCCTGCTCCGTTCGGTCCGATCAGACAGCGCAACTCGCCATCATCAATATACAATGACAGTTTATTCAGCGCTCTGAAGCCGTCGAAACTGACACTGACATCTTCCAGATACAGAATGGGACCGTGCGTAGTATCGATTTCGCCTTCATAGAAAGGACGCCCGACTTTGACTGACTCGTCATTAGCGGGCTCAAGAGTAATATCAATCATGCCTCAGCCTCCCGCCGTTTCCGCAATAACCCGGCAATGCCATCGGGCAACAATACGGTTACCAGAATAAATGCCGCCCCCAAACTGAACAGCCAGATTTCCGGCATCAAGCCGGTCAACACGGTTTTGCTGAAATTCACCAGTACTGCACCGATAATGGCGCCGTATAATGAACCACGGCCACCCATAGCAACCCAGACAACAATTTCCAACGAATTTAACGGTGAAAACTCACTGGGGTTGATGATCCCGACCTGAGGCACATACAAAGCGCCGGCAATTCCGGCCAGCATGGCAGAAAACACGAATAGCCACAGTTTGAACATTTCAACTCGATAGCCCAAAAAGCGAACCCTGGACTCCTGATCACGAATCGCTGTCACGACCCGACCCAACTTGGTATTGACCAGCCAGCGACTGAACAGAAACGCTGCGATCAGAATCGATCCGGACAGAAACAGCAAGGTGAGCCTAACCGCTTCCGATTGAATATTAAAACCCAGAATGTCTTTGAAATCGGTCAGTCCATTGTTGCCGCCAAAGCCCATTTCATTGCGGAAAAAAGCCAGCATCAGTGCGTAAGTCAACGCTTGGGTAATAATGGAAAGATAAACCCCGGTTACCCGTGAGCGAAAAGCCAGCCAACCGAAAACAAAAGCCAGCAAACCCGGCACCAGCATGACCATCAGCATGGCAAACCAGAAGTGATCAAAACCGAACCAGTACCAGGGTAATTCCTTCCAATTCAAAAACACCATAAAATCAGGCAACAGCGGGTCAGCATAAACACCCCGGGTACCGATTTGACGCATCAAATACATACCCATGGCATAACCGCCCAACGCGAAAAATGCACCTTGCCCCAAAACTAAAATACCGCAATAACCCCAGACCAGATCCAGCGATAAGCCCACCAGTGCAAAAGTCAGGTATTTGCCCAGCAATGAGACGGTATAGGCTGAAAAATGCAGCGGTGAATCGACCGGAAAAATCAAATTGAATAAGGGTACGATTAAAGTCACCCCGGCAATCAGAGCAAGGACCACCGCACCGGTTTTGTCATGACTGAATAACAGCGATTTCATTTGGCCTCCACTGCGCGTCCTTTCTGCGGAAATAAACCGCTGGGACGTTTTTGTATGAACAGAATGATAAAGACCAGCACCAGAATTTTGGCCAATACGGCTCCTGCGTAAGGCTCAAGAATTTTGTTGGCAATTCCCAGTGAGAAACCGGCAACCAGCGTGCCCCATAGATTACCGACCCCACCGAACACCACGACCATAAAAGAGTCGACGATATAGGCCTGTCCCAAATTGGGCCCGACATTGGTAATCTGACTCAACGCAACACCGGCAACACCGGCAATTCCGGAACCCAAACCAAACGTCATTGCATCGACCTTATCGGTAGGAATTCCCATCACCTTGGCCATACCTCGATTCTGCGCAACCGCACGCACTTCCAGACCCAATCGGGTGCGTTTCAGAATCTGCAGCAACAGAACGAAAACCATCAAACAAAACACCAAAATATAAAAGCGGTTCCAGGTCAGTGACAGAAAATCGTTAATTTGTAATGAACCGCTCATCCATTCGGGCGTCGTAACACTGCGATTCAAAGGCGAAAATATCGAGCGCACCGTTTGCTGTAAGAATAAGCTGACGCCAAACGTGGCAAGCAGCGTTTCTAAAGGACGGCCGTATAAAAACCGGATAATCCCGCGCTCAATTGCAATGCCTACCAAACCTGATATCAAAAAAGCGGCGGGAATGGCCATTACAATCGATAAACCCAAATGATCGGGCATCATTTGCTGAATGACGTAGGTGGTATAAGCACCCAGCATCATCAATTCGCCGTGAGCCATATTGATGACGCCCATAACCCCAAAAGTAATCGCCAATCCGATGGCAGCCAGCACAAGCACCGCGCCGAGACTCAAACCAAAAAACAGCGTTTCCAGGATGCTGTAAAACTGAATCCGGGCATTGATTTCAGACAAGATCAGTTTGGCTTGTTTTCTGACATCCGCATCCGTTTCCAGGTATTGACCGGCACTGTCTTTTTCCATTAGGACATTCAGGCGATTGACGACTTCCTGATTGTTAAAATCCTTAAGCGTGACTAAAGCCGTCAAACGAATGGCTTTGTCTTCGCTCTTTAAATCCTTCAACGCAAAAATCATTTGCATCGCTTCAAGAACCGCTTCATCGCGTTCTGTTGTTTCCAGCTGCCTGAGCAAAGCCAAGGTATTGTCGTCGGTTGCCTTGATCAAACCATTGACCGCAGCCAACCTGACGGTAGCATCTTCAGACTTCAATTCAAGCTGTCCAATCAATTTACGGAGTTTGACTCGAATCGTGTTGGTCAGATTTATCTTGTTCACATCGGAACGGGGTTTATTGCCCAGATCTTCCCCAGTGATCGCATCAATAAGCTGATAGCCCTCACTGTTTTCAGCGGCAATGACCAGTTGTTCGTTACTGGCAACCTGATACAACTTACCGTTGAGCAGAGCCTGCAAAACAGTCAAGGTTCTAGGATGATTCACCTCACCCAGCTGCTCCAAGGCCTGTTCTCTATCTGGCATAGCCCCTTGTTTCAAGCGATTTAAACTGTCCAGCAAGGTAACCTGAGGGTTCATTTCCTGGCTATAAGCCTGACCTGCCCATAGCCAAACAAGCAGCGCCACAGCAAAGCACCTGTTAAATCGTTTCAGTGAATTCGCTTTCATAATTTCTCCAAAATTGCTTACCGGCAGGCGTGAGAGATGGTTCATCAATAGTGCGGCATTTCCGCCATCCCTGGCGGTCAAAGTGAAAGTTGGGTTTTGGCTTTAGCCATAACCCAACATTTTGTAGACATGACTGGTTAAGATTAACCTTTCAAGAATCGATCAATAATTCTGTCCTGAGCATTTCTTGGTTTCAGTATTGAAATTTCCGCAACTGATAGGCGCAGTCCAGTCGGCAATAATCGGTTTGCTTTCCGGCAGGAAATCCGACCAAGCGTCACCGTCAACAAGTTTGTTGGTTTGCCATACAGTCAGGAATTGCCCGTCTTCCTGAATTTCGCCGATCAATACCGGTTTGCTGATGTGGTGATTCGGCAGCATTTTGGACATACCGCCGGTAAGATTTGGATATTCAATACCGATAATGGCTTTTTGAACGGCTTCAGGATCAGTGGTACCGGCTTTCTCTACTGCCTTAACCCACATGTTGAAACCGATGTAATGCGCTTCCATTGGGTCATTAGTCACCCGTTTAGGATTCTTGATATAGTCCTTCCATTGTTGGATAAAGGCCGCGTTTTTGGTGGTATCAACACTCATAAAGTAGTTCCATGCAGCCAGATGCCCAACCAACGGCTTGGTATCAATCCCTGATAATTCTTCTTCACCTACCGAAAATGCAACCACCGGAATATCTTCAGCAGAAATGCCCTGGTTTCCCAATTCTTTGTAAAAAGGAATGTTGGCGTCGCCATTGATGGTTGAAACGACAGCCGTCTTTTTACCGGCCGAACCGAATTTCTTGATATCGGCAACGATGCTTTGCCAATCCGAATGACCAAACGGCGTGTAGTTGATCATGATGTCTTTTTCATCAACGCCTTTGGCTTTCAGGTAGGCTTCCAGAATTTTGTTCGTGGTGCGTGGATAAACATAATCGGTTCCGGCGAGCACCCAACGCTCGGCTTTGAGATCATTCATCAAATAATCAACAGCTGGAATCGCTTGCTGGTTAGGCGCAGCACCGGTATAAAACACGTTTTTCGATGACTCTTCACCTTCGTACTGAACCGGATAGAACAACACACCGTTTAACTCTTCGATAACCGGCAATACCGATTTACGAGAAACCGATGTCCAGCAGCCGAAAATGGCGGCGACCTTATCCTTAGTCAATAACTCCCTGGCTTTTTCAGCAAACAAAGGCCAGTTAGAAGCAGGATCGACGACGACCGGCTCCAATTTTTTTCCCAGCAAACCGCCTTTTTTGTTTTGTTCATCAATCAACATCAGCATGGTGTCTTTCAGCGTGGTCTCGCTGATGGCCATTGTGCCGGATAAGGAATGTAACACACCGACCTTGATGGTTTCTTCAGCAACCGCGGCCCCGGCACCTGTCAGTAAAGTGACCACAATGCCCATTTGCGTCAATGTGCGTAAAGATATATCAATTATCTTCATAGAAAGCTCCGATTAGGAATAGAGAAAAATAAGAAATGCAGCTGAGTCAGCAACTCGCCTAGATTTGGTATTGGAAACCTAAAAGAAAGGTATTGACTTGATCGCCGGTTGCTGTATCTGTGTAATTAAGTCCTTTCGTCGTTAGGTCGCCATATTGCCAGCTCAAACCGATACGAGCGTTATGTCCATCGATAACATAGTTCACCCCTGCCTCGTACATATCTCGATCTGGGCTGTTGATCGGATCGACATTGACATAACGAACGAAGGGTTGGAATTGACCGATGCCGATCTTTTGCGGAAAGAGATACATGCCGCTCATATCGTAGGCATTACCTTCGAACATTGCGAAACCACCACCGGCTTTACGACTAGCCATACTGAATCCTTTGATTCCGTAGTTCTTGTATTCGCCGTTCAGCGTAATGACACCGCCATTGCCTAATACTTTTTCAAGCAATAAATCGATGGACGTACCCCTAAAATTACCGGCATCGCCCTCAATACCCGCACCGTCTTCTTGATATTGATTGGAAACCGCCAATGTCAGAATGTCACCGCCTTTACCGTAATAGGTGCCCGAGGTGTAGTAACCAGGGTTTTTTTCAACTTCCCAGAAATTGAAAGCCAAGCGTTGTGCATACAGTAAATTGTCATCCTTGTTCGCACCGCCCCTTAATCCTTGAAAAATACCTAAAGCATACTGGATGCGACCGTCCCAGGCCGAACCCCAAAATGTAGCACCATCATCCCGTCCAAAGGATCCGGCCGAGGTCCCGTCATTCTGTATCTTTACATTGAAATCGGCCGGCTCGAACGGAGTGCCGCTGATACGGTCGCCGGTGACATAGATGCTGTGTACGGCACTATAAAAAGGACCATTCATTTCGCGTCGTTCGGCAGGAACTAACATCCGTCCGACCCACAAATTCGCCATCGGATGTACCTCGAATTTACCTATTGCGTCCAATAAGCGAAGCTCGCCCCCTGAGTTACAGGTCTGACATTCCGAGTTGATTTCGAGTTTGATGTACTCATGTATCTGTGCGTTGACATACAAACGCATATTGTCAACGAAGAAATCGTTCGACCACTTCCCATCCGCAACCGACTCAACCGAGGTAAAACTGGTCCTTAAACCGGCACCCAGACTTAGCCATTTGGTATCATCGATTTTAAAAGTCGCACCCGCGAGGGATACGGACGAATATCCTGCAACAGCAGCAGTCAGTAGAACAGACGGCCAAAAACTGCGAAATTGTTTGTGTGCTTTATGCTCGTATAAACCACTCATGGTAAGCCCCCAAAATAATAAGCTCGGTTGTTGAATCCACATCGAAACGATGCAAACAAAGCCATAAACGCTCGGCTGATGAGGATTATTTGAGGACAGGGGAATTTACACAATGCGTCAAATAACTCATCAGTTAAATGACGTATTGGCTTAAAATGCGTTTGATTTTAAAGTCGAAGGATTTGCATCTGCTCACTCCTGCCCATTTTATTGGGTGCAGGTGCTTGATTTAAAAGGACGCATGAATACATACCTGTTGCAGAAGCCTTTTGAGCTCATTAGTATTGGTAAACATTGGTATTACCAGGAGAAATTTTTTGAAACAATCTTTTTATGACCTAAATTATTCTGATTTAGAGGCGGTTATAAATCAGAATAATTTAAACCGCTCGGCAGCGGCTGTTCTTTTTAATTGGCATTATAAGAAAAAAGAAAATGCGCAATGCTCTGATAAAATCGCCAAATGCTCATTGGCCTTTTTTGAAACTAATTTCGACTTTTCCCTACCCGAAATCGATACGGTTCATGAATCAAAAAATGATCGGACAGTAAAATTTCTTTTTAAGCTTAAAGACAATCATAAAGTCGAAACCGTCCTTATTCCGTTTCATAATAAATATTCTATTTGTCTTTCATCGCAGGTTGGCTGTGCAATGAATTGTTCTTTTTGTTTTACCGGCGAACAAGGGCTTAAAAGAAATTTGACTACCAGTGAAATTGTTGGCCAGTTTCTTGAGGCTTGGCGTTGGTTAGCAACCAACAGGCCTGGAGAAGAACGGATTTTAAATATTGTTTTTATGGGACAAGGTGAACCTCTACATAACTTTGATGCGGTTAAAAAAGCGTGTGAAATTTTTTTATCACAACACGGAACTTCAATTGGGGTTCAAAAAATTACTATTTCAACGGCCGGCTATATTCCCGGACTTAAACGATGGAGTCATGAAATTCCTGGCGTTAATCTTGCCCTATCCCTTCATTCGCCCTTTGAACAAAAGAGAAATGAACTTATACCCATTAATAAAAAATATCCACTAGATGAGGTATTGACCTATATCGACAAGATACCTTTAAATAAAAAGCAATTTATTACGTATGAATATATTCTGATAAAAGATTTTAATGATTCGCCCGATGATGCTAAAGAATTGGGAACGATACTGGCGGGTAAAAGTGCTTATATAAACTTAATTCCTTTTAACGCATTCCCAGGATCACATTATAAGTGTCCGGATGTGGATAAAATCGAAAAGTTTAAAGAAGTTTTAGATACCTTCAAAATACCGACTTTAATAAGAAGTGCAAAAGGCGATGATGTATTAGCAGCATGTGGACAACTCAACTCTACAACTAAACAGCCACCTGTTATAGCAGGTGGGTTTGAATAAGAGACTGAACCGGGTAAGCGTCGACTGAAAGACGCGTCGTTGGACGGCAAAAGAACAAATAGATTAAACCAAAAGCCTTTGAAAAGGTTAAAGCTAAAGTTGACCGATCGAAGCGGTTGGCGATAGCCAACTCAACATTTCAAGCCATGGCGTCAAGTGTTGGGTTGCGAAAAACATGCAACCCAACTTACGCTGAATGCTTAATCAAGCATAAACCGGTTGAAAGGCCTGCTCGGGATTGGCGACGGGACCGTTGCCGTCCCAATAAGGCGACAGTTTTCTTAACGTGGCCGCAATACCCGGCATGACTTTCAATACTTCGTCGACTTCGCTCATCGTGTTGTAACGGGAAAACGAGAATCTGATCGTTCCATGGGCAGCTGTATAGGGAATCTGCATGGCCCGCATTACATGCGACGGCTCCAAAGACCCAGAGGTACAGGCTGAACCGCTGGATGCAGCAATACCGGCTTTATTCAGCAGCATCAATATCGATTCACCTTCTATATATTCAAACGCAATATCGGTGGTATTTGGCAAACGATTTTCCAAATCACCGGTAATAAAGCAATGCGGAATCTGCTCGACAATGCCCTGCTCCAGGCGATCGCGCATCGCTTTAACCTGGATGTTTTCATATTCCATAAATTCCAGCGCCAGTTCGCAGGCTTTTCCCAAACCGACGATAGACGCCGAGTTTTCGGTGCCGGCCCGGCGTCCGCGTTCCTGATGCCCGCCGCGAAGCATTGGACGGTAACGCGTCCCTCTGCGTAAATACAGCACGCCAATGCCTTTGGGTGCATGCAATTTATGTCCGGAGATCGACAGCATGTCAATCTTGGTATCTTTTAACATCATCGGTATTTTGCCGACTGCCTGCACGGCATCGGTATGAAACATCACACCGGCCTCATTCGCCATTTCAGCCATTTCGACCACCGGAAAAATTGTTCCGGTTTCGTTGTTCGCCCACATTACCGACACAATCGCGACCTGATCGGACAGTAATTTTTTGTACGCTTCAAGATTAAGTCGTCCGCATTTGTCCACCGGTAAACGATGAATCGTATAACCTTCTTTCTCCAGATGTTCACACAGGTTCAAAATCGCCGGATGTTCAACCATCGTAGTGATGATTTCTTTTTTATTCGGCTGGGCTTTGATCGCCGACAGAATCGCCGTAGAGTCGGATTCGGTTCCGCAAGAGGTGAAGATGATTTCAGAATCGTGTTCAGCACCGATCAGTTGTTGGACCTGACTGCGGGCATGCTTTATTCCTCTGGCAACGCCATCGGCAAATTTATGGATCGATGAAGGATTGCCGAATTGTTCGGTAAAATACGGAATCATGACATCAACCACCGCACTGTCCACTTTGGTCGTGGCATTGTTATCCAGATAGATATCAGGCATGACTGGCCTCCTGTATCGTCACCAGTTTAGGCATTTGCGAGGCAGGCACTACCTTGATAAATTCACCCAGCACTTCCATCAACCGCTGCTGTATACCGGCAATGGTCATGGCGGCCATCTGGCAACCGTTGCAGGCTCCGGTCATATTGACGTAAGCCGTGTTTTCGACCACCTCCACCAACTCCACATCGCCACCGTCTGCCATCAATTGCGGTCTTAATGAATCCAGTACCGCTTCAATTTTTTTGATCCGCTGCAAGTTGGTCAATGGTTTTTTCTCGGCGACAACCGGCGTCTCGATGGGCGCCGCATCCGGATTGAAACTTTCACCGCGTTCTTTCAAAACCCGCTCGAGAATATTTTCTATATCTTCATGACACGCTGCACAACCGCCGCCCGCCTTGGTAAAATTGGTAACATCCTCGACCGTGCGAAGTTTATTGGCCCAGACCATTTCTTCAATCATGACGGCATCGATCGCAAAACATTTACAGATTAACGCGCCCTCTTCATGGTCGTCTTTCCATTCTTCTCCGCGATAATTGGCAACAGCGGCCTGCAATGCTTCGCGGCCCATTACCGAACAATGCATTTTTTCAGGCGGTAAACCATCCAGTTCCTGGGCGATATCCTGATTGCTGACTTTAAGCGCATCATCCAGGGTCATGCCTTTAATAATTTCAGTCAATACCGATGAAGAAGCAATCGCTGAACCGCAACCGAAGGTTTGAAATCCCGCTTCCTCAATCACTTCAGTATCTTCATTGACTTTTAATGTCAATCTCAATGCATCGCCGCAACTGATAGAGCCCACTTCCCCGATAGCATTCGCCCCGGCAACCGCACCGGCATTTTTTGGATTAAAAAAATGATCTTTAACTTTTTCTGAATAATCCCACATGGCTATTTCCTCGGTATCTTTAAGAACAGGTTTTTGTGGGTGCGCCGTTATCGGTGGTCGTAAACGACGAACCACACGCACAGCTTTTCACCGCATTGGGATTGGTAAATTTAAAACCGGAGCCATCAAGACTGTCGATAAAGTCGATAGACATGCCGTCCAGCATGGGCAAGCTGACTGGATCGATCAACACTTTAACTTCCCCGCAATCGATTTCGGTATCGCCTTCATTTTTTTGTGATTCGAGTTTAAGCCCGTATTGCATCCCCGAACATCCGCCATCGCTGACCTCGATACGCAATCCTGCCGAGGGTTTATCGGAACTACTAATAAATCGGCCGACTGCCTTTATGGCGTTTTCAGTTAATGTAATCATCGTAAATCTCCAGGAAAGTTTGGCATTGATTTTGTAGTTATCCTAAGCAACGCCCATGCCAGACAGTTAAGCCACTCGTAAGTCACTGATAGTAGGCATTAAGTACTATCGCTTGGAGATGGCGGGCGGGGCTGTTTAACAACAATCGAAATCTTTATGTAGTATTTGCTACAAAATCCAACCGGGAGACCCATGTGAACATAAATGACCTGGATATAGGCGATGTCGTCTACGCCGCAAAAGACATCACCGACGACGGCTCCATGCCGGAAAGCACTGAAGGCGAAACGCTGGCCTATGCCGGCGCCAGAGGCGTTATAGTCATGAAAGGCCATATCGAAGAAACACCCGAAAGCCATGTGTTTTTGGTACGTTTTGAGGATGAAACCCTGACTTTGGGCAGGCCGATAGGCTGTTGGGAGGAAGATTTAATGAGTGAGGCGGGTTAAGTTGTGAATGCTTTGTTACGCTGCTTAAGTCTCAGTTTTAGAATTTAACATTGTGCTGGTTGGGTTAGCTCACAGAGTCTAACCCAACCAATATTGATTAAGATATACCCATCATAGATCGAAATTCGGCACCGGGGTGCCCGTCAAAGGACGCCGTAAATACATCCATGTAGGCTCTATGCCAGCATCCATGCTGGCAAAGCCTTTGCCGAACAACCCGTTGCCTCCTTAGGCACTGCCGAAAGTTGAAGTGCGAAAGATATATCAAGCCGCATTTTCGGCCAGGGTATATTCCAGAAAATCAGCGCAATCGGCGGCTATGATTTCAAACCCCAGGCGTTTGCAATAGCGAATTTCTTTGTCTGTGGGATTTTTGCGTAAGACCCAACCTTTGGGTTCGGCGGCCGAATAAACGATATCGCTCATCACCATCCGTTCTGAATCGCGATTTAACGGCAGGCCCATCAATAAATATTTTTTACCGATGCGGTATTCTTTTAAAAAATCAGGAATCGCAAATCCCCCCATCAATTCGGTAATGTAATCGACATAATCGGCATCAGAGGCAATGTAGTTGGAAATTGGCCGCGGCGTTCCCATCGGTTTGAATAATACCGGCAGGTTTTTATTGACGGCGGTTTGTTCGATTTCCGCATACTCACTGCCGTTATAATGAAAAATCCTGAATCGGTATTGAGCTGCCGTGATGCGAGCCACACCGACGATCAAGGTATGCTCTGTATCCGAGTAGCTATCCTGCAATTGAGTATCCCGATTGACATCGACCACATAATGAGGCCGCCAGTCTGCGATCCAGTCATGCACTGAAGCTCTTCCCCACTGGCCTTCCGCGTAGACTTTATCCAGAAAATTGGTAACGTAATTACGGCCGCGTTTTAACTCGCGGTTCATCGCCGCTCTAGGAAACTCATACATCAACTTGGGCGCCATCGGCTGCCCGTCATTCATCGCCAGAATCAGACTGTTACTGTCGGCTGGAATCGGTTCACCCGTGGTTTTATGCTTGGAATCGAACAATACGCCAGGCCCTAGATAAGGCACGACTTTATTCTCGTAAAGGCCGTTTAAAATTTCTGAAAATACATTGTTAGTCATGGTGAGCTCCCGCTTGAATGGTTATTTATCAGCACTGAGCAATTTTTAAACCAATCCTGATAGATCGGCCTGGATAGGGCATTAAACGGGGCGTGTGCAATAAATGCAGCCCTATCTGAACATCACCTTTACGACATAACAGCAAGGAATGTGTGGTTTAGTACAAACGTGACTTAAGTGCGGGACTGGATATACAGCGCTCTTTGACACGCCTATGCCTAAGCCTAAGCCTGAAAATACAGAACGTTAGTTAAATCACCCCCGGCAAAGCCGGGGGCTTATATCTGTTAGCCCCTCAAAGGGGCATGTTCATGAACCGCCTAAAGGCGGATTTGCTTGCCCAAAGAGCGTTAGTTGCTCGTAACGTTCTTCTTCACGCTCTTGCTCGC
>NZ_JAUSBX010000147.1 GCF_030651835.1 Methylicorpusculum sp.
GATTTTGAACAGCTTTAGCTGGCCCGAAGGGCGAAACCCAGGGATGGGTTTCGTAGCAGTATCGCGGTTGTCGGTCCGCGAACCGACTCCACTTAAGCGTCGCGATAGCGACACAAAGCCTTTTTTAGGTTTCAAATAAACCAAATCTTATAGTTAATCCGGAAAAAGTAATAGTTTAACTATCTGATTTTCTATAGTGTTTTAATGCGTTTGCCCTGCTCTTTTCTCTGTTTAATAACCTTTGGCCTGATGTTTGCTGTAATGGAAAACGGAGGTTAACAATTATGGCAATAAGAAGAGTTCCAGAGCCTATTTGTCAGGGATTCCAAATTCCGGAATTAGGAAAGTTTTCTTTTAATATCAAGTATCGGGGGAACCCGTACGGTGCAATTCTGATTCGTTTTAACGGTGCGGTATACGGCTATTTGAATCAATGCGTGCATATGCCCAGAGCATTGGATTGTGAGGAAAGCAACATTTTTGATGAGTCGGGGCGTTATTTGCAGTGTTCCATGCACAGCATTTGCTATGACCCGGTTAGCGGCGAATCGTTAAGCGAAATCTGTGCAGGCAAAAAGTTGACGGCATTGAAGGTCAGTGAAGAAGGAAGCTGGGTGTATTTGCTTGATAAAAGAGCCGTTATGGAGGCCAAGCCAATTTTACCGGATAAAAAGAGCACAAGCAGGTCATGAAATCACCCGAGAGCTCTTTTTACACCTGCAGCGTTTACCAATAATACCGGCCATAAGGATAACCATAGTACCGGTAGGGTCTGAAGCCGAAATAAAATGGACTGTAATAAGGCCCGTAACCGAATTCGTTCCAGTAATAATATTGAGGTTGTTGTTTGGGCCATAAATAAAGCGTGTTTTCCTGGATGATGGGGATTTTTAGTGTTTTGTTGCCAATTCTTTTTTCGCTCTCGCCCGTAAATAAGCCGGCAACGGTTATTTCGAGATCTTTTTGGTAGACGGCTGGATCGAGAAATCGCGGGCTTTGTATCAGGAAGCGTCCCTCTGTCGCCGAATTACTTTGCGGTCTGCCGCTACTGCTCAACGGGTAGTAAAGCACTTCGATTTGAGTGTATTGTTCTTCATTGCGAACCTCCAGTATTGTGCCTCCCCAGCGAACAGGTCGGTTCAGATGACCGTTTGGCTGCATCGTGATGTCCTGGTAGGTCAAGTCAGGGATAGGCGGATTTTGCAGCGCCACCGGCAAGTTCGAGCACCCTTGAAGATTCAATAATAGAAGAACGAATAGCCATAAATAGCGCATAAACAGTTTGATTCCTAAAGTTAAGCGGTGAGGGGTTGCCGGAGCCTGGTTGATAAACAGTCAGACATGCGGCATTATCCAATAATTCCTTATAAGATTAATCACTTTGTTGGTGTACGTTTAAATGTCTTTGTTTTTAAAACGGAGCAACTGAGTGTCATTATCTTATCGGGCTAGCATTCCGCTGATCCTGAAACTCAAACGAACACTGTCTAAACGCGCTGTCACTGATAATTCCATACTATGTATTTTGACCAGTTGTTTTTTGCTTTAAATGTGACAGGTCCTACGCTGCTGATCTTGAGTATGGGTTGGTTGTTCCGGAAAACAGGACTGATTGACGATCATTTTATAGCGGTCGGCAATAAAATAGTATTCAACGTCACCTTGCCTTGCCTGCTTTTCTTTGGCACCGTGTCCACGCCGCTGAGTGAATCACTAGATGGACCGCTGGTTTTGTTTGCTTCACTCGTCACCGTGATGATTGTCGGTTTGTTATGGCTGACATCGGCGCTGTTTGTGATCCGAGAAAAGCGGGGTGTTTTTGTGCAAGGTGCATTTCGCGGCAATATGGGGGTTATGGGTATCGCCCTGGTGCTCAACGCTTATGGTCAGCAAATATTGCCCAAAGCCAGTATTTATTTGGCATTGATGACCGTTTTATACAATATTCTGGCGGTCTTGGTGCTACGTACGGATAAAGCCTCCTATTGGCTGAGTTTGTTAAAAAATCCTCTGGTTTTGGCTGTTTTGCTGGGTATTACCGGCTCCTATTTTGCCGTAGAGATTCCTGAAATTGTGGCTAATTCGGGGCACTATTTTTCCCAAATGACTTTGCCTTTAGCCTTGCTTTGCACGGGGGGTAGTTTGCATTGGGAAAGTTTTAAAGCCAATCATAAAGAGGTTATCTGGGCATCGATCTTTAAGCTGGTTGTTGTGCCTGCTATTGTGACGGGCTTAGCAATTGCCTGGGGTTTTAGGGCGCAGGAACTGGGCTTGTTGTTTTTGATGATGTCGGTGCCTTGTGCCTCGGCCAGTTTTGTCATGGCTAAACAAATGACCCGGCATGGTGCCATGGCGGCTGAAATTATTGCACTGACAACGATTGGCAGTGCTTTAACCATTACGGTTGGGCTTTTGCTTTTAAAATATCGGGGCTACATTTGATTGGGCTAGGGCAAGGTTGTTATAGTGTATCGGGTAACCTCAGCTAATTTAAGTGGGTGTAGGTGTTTGATTTCAAAGGACGCATAAATACAATCCTGTAGCTCTCCGCAACATCCCTGTAGCAGAAGCCATTTCAATCAAGCACCTACATCCACTATTCCAAGCGGGCGAGTAATTACCATTTTTTTTCAATGAAAGGGTTTTTAATATCATGAGTTTATTTCGATTATCACTTCAATTTTCCGCATTCAAGCGGCTTTTAAGCGCTTTGATTTTGGTCTTTGGTGTTTTGCAAATCAACGGGTGTGCCACGATTGGTCAGGATTTTCCTAATTCCCGGGTGTCCGATATTAAGATTGGGCAAACGACTCAACAACAGGTTAGGGAAATGTTTGGGCTGCCTTGGCGGATGGGTATCGAAGATGGAAGAAATACCTGGACTTACGGGCGATATCGCTACTCGCTGTTCGCCGACGATGAAACCAAAGATCTTGTCATTCGTTTCGACAATCAGGGTGTTGTGCGTTCGTATACATTCAATACCAGTCGGTGAGTCCGACTGTACCCATGAAAATCAATAAGCTGGTTGTCGCTGTTTCTTCTCGCGCCTTGTTTGACTTGACCGAGTCTCACCGTGTTTTTGAAGAACAGGGAAAAGAAGCGTATTGCCGTTATCAAATCGATCATGAAGATGAGCTCTTATCGCCGGGATTCGGTTTTGATCTGGTCAGAAAGTTTCTGGCCATCAATGATTTGAGTAAGATTGGGCCGCTGGTTGAAGTGATTTTATTGTCACAAAATAGCGCCGATACCGGCTTAAGAGTCTTTAACTCGATTGCGCATTTTCAGCTGAATATTACCCGGGCGGCATTTACCAGTGGCGTGTCTCCTTATGGCTACATACCGCCTTTCGGTGCGCATTTGTTTTTGTCGACCAATGCCGATGATGTAGCAAAGGCTTTGCATTCTGGATTTGCTGCCGCAACGATTCTATCCGGTTCATCGCTGCAAAAAAGTTCGGAGCAGTTGCGGATTGCCTTTGATGGTGATTCGGTATTGTTCTCGGATGCTTCCGAACGTATTTATCAGGAGCAAGGTTTAAAGGCCTTTACTGAGAATGAAAGGAACGAGGCGAAAAAGCCGCTGTTGGGTGGGCCGTTTAAAGATTTTCTGAGTGCCTTGCAGCATATACAAAGTCATTTTGAGCAGGATCATTCTCCGATTCGCACGGCGCTGGTCACAGCCAGAGCGGCTCCGGCTCATGAACGGGTAGTCAGAACGCTGCGCGCCTGGGGTATTCGTATTGATGAGGCGTTATTTCTCGGCGGCATGCCCAAAGGCGAGTTTTTGGATGCATTTGGCGCCGACATTTTTTTCGATGATCAGCGTGGACATTGTGAGTCGGCTGCCAAACACGTAGCTGCGGCGCATGTGCCTCACGGAATAATTAATCAACTCTTGCCTGAAAGCAAATGAATTGATCGTTGGTTTCTTCCAGCCTTTCAAGCGTTAAAGTGCGCGGGTTATCTCCGGTTATCTCGAGCTTATCTCCGGATGAATAGCGGGCTGCCGGAAATAAAACGCTCAATGCTCCGTTTTCTCTTCTCAGTAAAAGCCCACGGCTGATTCTCTCGTTATATCTGATGACAACGGTTCGCAAGTTTCCCGGTAATTTTTCCAGCAGAGCCCAGCCGATTGAGTCATTCGGGTTTGCCTGCTGGGCTCTGACAATGCCTAGATCGGGCGGTTTTTGGTTGCTAAGGATGAGAACCAGGGTGTTGATACGGATTGATGCATGTCTGATTTGAGCAGAACAGAAATTTTCAAAGCGCGCGGGTTGGATGTTGGCACGCTCGATAGTTGATGATAGTCCGCTACCCGATAGATCTATGTGACCGGTATTAATATCTTTCAGGGGTTCTAACTCGATATCGTTTAAATTGTTGCTTTGCTCGGGTAGTGCACTGAGGCGTTTTAAGTTGGATAGTTTGGTGAGCTGTTTTATCAGTTCCAAACACGCTTCCATACCCACAACAACCTCAAAATAACGGGGCATACTCGGCGTAAGAGAGTCAAGAATCTCTCTGTATCCGTTTAGTTTTTGCCAGTTGGGAAAAAACCAGGAATCTCTGCCGATAAGTTCAGGGTGGATTTTCTTAAGATGCTGGGTCAGGGGGTCTGTATTGATATAAACTGGGTTCGAACCTGATGATTCAGCCTGACCGCTAAGGAGGGGCAATTCTGTCCGGGTATCCCAGATAAACGTGTGATGCGTCGTTGCTTGCTCTGAAATATCGAGTTTGTCCGCGTATTTTATGGCTATGTCAAAAAGAGCTGTTCTTTTATTGAAAGGGGCTTGATAGGCGTTTAACAGATCAAGTATCAGACTTTGCTTAAACAGTGAAACAAGCTTTGTATTTTTGGATGCATCGTTTGAGTGATCGGTTACTGTCTTTTCTAAAAGATTTTCACGAATCGCCAACTCGTAAAGCCCGCCCATTTTTTTCCAGAGTGTCGTGGATCCGCGATTGTAATAGAGGCTATTGGCCTGGATAGATTCAGTGATCAAGCGCAAAATTTTTGCCAGCGTTTCTGTTTTCTCTTGATCCGGCATCGACTTTTGCCCCAAGGCATTGATATAGGCAAGGCATAATGCTCTTATCAGCATGGCGTTTAATCGGGCAATCTTTCTTGATTTGGTGCTGAGGTGGCCTGGATCGGGGCTGCTTTGCGCTAACAAAAGTATCAGCTTGTCGCAATTTTGATGTACTAAAGGCTCGATAACCTTCAATCCGGCCAACAAATCATGATCATTGCCATGAAGTTTTGATAGTAGATTTAACGCTGATAGTAATTCATTACTGGCCGGGATAGTCTCAATGAAGTTGACCAGAGAGAGCCAGTTCGAAATCGAATCAGCGTTTATGATTGATGGAAGATCCAAGTGTCGAGTCATCTTTTCATAGGGCATCTGATTAAAGACGGGGCGAAAAAACATTGGCCCCGGACAAAATCTATAGGTAATTCCCTTATGGAATCGAAGTTAATTGTAGGCCACTAACGACCCTCTTGCACTAAGGAATAACGCGGTCTATCCGGTCAAGCTTTGTTTTGAGGCTGCGCCTGCGATCTCTTTGACCAATTTGGGTACGAGATAGCCGGGTAAGTGGTCTTGTATCTGCTTAATCAGTTTGAGGGCGTCTTCTTCACTGACTTCAAAATGCTGCGTGCCGTTGGCTTTGTCCAAGCTATGTAAATAGTAGGGAATAACGCCGTTTTCAAATAAACGTTCACTTAAATTGCATAAATCATTTGCCGTATCGTTAACGCCTTTAAGAAGGACGGACTGGTTAAATAGAGTGATACCGTAATCTTTGATCAACCGGCAGGCGTCAGCAACAGATTGGCTGATTTCATTGGCGTGATTGCAATGTATGACCATCACGGGGGTGGCAGGTGTGCTGGTTAGAATAGCCAGTAATGTGCCGGTAATCCGGCTGGGTAAAACGATAGGCAAGCGGGAGTGAATGCGAATCCTCTTTACGTGGTCAATGTCAGCCAATTCCTGCATCAAGTCGGCTAATCGCTGATCACTGAGCAATAAGGGATCGCCGCCACTTAATATCACCTCTTTAATCCGGATATCGTTTTTAATATAAGTCAGTGCCTGATCCTGCTTTTCTTTGCTGACCTGATAATCCGAATAGGGAAAGTTCCGCCTAAAGCAATAGCGGCAATTGATTGCGCAGGCTCCGGTATTAATCATCAGGGCCCGGCCGTCGTATTTGTGAATAATCAGGTTTTCTCTGGCGGCCGCTTTGTCGCCAACCGGATCATCGCTAAAGCCCGGCATTTGCAGTAATTCAGCAGTCAACGGCAATACTTGGCGCAACAAAGGATCGCTGGCATCGCCTTTTTGCATGCATTCTGCAAAACCGCGTGGCACGCGTAAGACAAATTGTTTGGCCGCAGCTTCTGAAACAGGCAGTTGGGCTGTGTCCAGATGCAGAAACTTACACAGGTCGTCAATCGTTTTAAAAGCGTTGGCCAATTCGTGTTGCCAGCGAATATCGCCCAGTGGTGGGTGGTTTTTAGTCATGAGATGTGTGATTTAGTTTCTTACAAATCCAGCGTCCATTATAATGCCTCGTTTTTATATCGTTTTTTGTCTCGAGGAAAAAATGGCGACTTACAGTACCAATGAATTTAAAAGCGGATTAAAAGTCATGTTGGATAATGATCCGTGTGCAATTATTGAAAATGAATTTGTGAAGCCGGGTAAAGGACAAGCATTCAATCGAGTCAAAATCAGAAACCTGAAAACAGGGCGGGTGATCGAAAGAACCTTTAAATCAGGGGATTCTCTGGAAAGTGCTGATGTGGTCGATATTGAAATGCAGTATCTCTACAATGACGGTTCTTTCAGGCATTTTATGGTGCCGGACACATTCGAGCAATACCAGGCGGATGATAAAACAGTCGGTGACACCGCGAACTGGTTAAAAGACCAAGACAAATGCACAGTTACTTTATGGAATGATTCTCCATTATCCGTGGTGCCTGCCAATTTTGTTGAACTGGCAATCACCGAGACCGATCCCGGTTTGCGAGGTGATACTTCAGGCGGCGGCGGCAAGCCGGCCACGCTGGAAACCGGTGCAGTAGTGCGAGTGCCTCTATTTGTTCAAACGGGTGAGATCATCAAGGTGGATACCCGCACAGGTGAATACGTTTCTCGCGTTAAAGAATAGTGAATCCCGATTGGCTGCCTTCTGGCGATTTAACGCTGTTGAAGAGCAGGGCGCAATTACTGGCGGCCATCCGGCAGTTCTTCTCGGAAAGGGGGGTTTTGGAAGTTGAAACGCCCTTACTGAGCCAAAGCATAGGAACAGATCCTCAATTAGCTTTTTTCACGACGGATTACCTGCTTTATCCCCGCAGACAAAGGTTGTATCTGCAAACATCGCCGGAATTTGCCATGAAACGTTTATTGGCAGCCGGTTCCGGTTCAATTTATCAAATCTGCAAGGCTTTCAGAAACGGAGAAACAGGACGTTTACATAATCCTGAGTTCACTTTACTGGAATGGTACCGAGTCGGGTTTGATTTGTTTGACTTGATGGACGAGGTTGAGGAACTGGTAAAAGTTGTGTTTTCCCCCTACCGTTCATTGACCTGTACCCATAGACTCAGTTATCAAGCCGTTTTTATGCAGCATACCGGTCTGGATGCGTTACGGTTTTCTTTGGCTGATTATTCTTCCTATGCCGAACAAACAGGACTAGCTGAAGCCATCACCCTATGCGGAACGTCTCATGCGTTATGGCTGGACTTTATTTTCAGCCATTGCGTTCAGCCCAAGTTAAATGACAATGCTTTGTATCTGGTATTTGGATATCCCGCCTGCCAGTCTTCACTGGCTCGTTTGAATGCTCAAAATCCAGATATTACCGACAGGGTAGAAGTATTTATTGATGGCGTCGAGTTAGGTAATGGCTATTACGAATTGACCGATGCGCAGGAGCAGGATGAGCGATTTGACAGAGAAATAGCCATCAGACGTCTACAGGACTTGCCTGATGTGACTAAGGATGTTCGTTTGTTGAAAGCGCTTGAATCGGGATTGCCGGATTGCGCAGGAATTGCAATCGGTTTGGATAGGCTGTTAATGCGAATGACCCAGTCCACATCGATTGATCAGGTGTTAGCTTTTCCGGTGGTCAAGGCGTAAGCATCAGGAAGAGCCTAATAGCGATCAACTGTTTTTTGCCTTCTCCCCCAACAAAAAAGCCCCGTCGATTGGATCGCGCGGGGCTTTTGTTTTTTAAGTCAAAATTAATTAGCGATTTTAACTTATTTGCTCAGGTAGTCGTAAACAGCATCGATAGCTTGCTCTTCAGTCAGACCTTCTTTTTTGACTGGGCCTAGGCTCATGATTTGTTCAACTGCTTTAGGCATACCGTTTTTACCTTCTTTTAAAACAGTACCAAATTTAGCGCGATCTAATTTACCGCCTTTGATCAATTCGCGCAGTTGCGGATTTGAAGAAATGTCGTGGCAAGCACCGCAACCGCGTCCGAAAGCGCGGTCGTAGATTTTTTTGCCTATTTCAGCGTCGGCAGCAGCGTTAGCTTGTGCGCTCAGGGCAACCAGGGCAATTCCAGCAGACGCGATTAATAATTTTTTCATTTTGACCTCTCTTGTGATGGAAAAAGAGCGCACTCTTTAGTAATAGTTAAATGACTGCGCTCAATAAAAAAGTTAAACCCGAAAAGAATAGGGGATTTAACCGAAAAATTCAATTAATTTTACTTTTTGTCGTGAAGATTATCGTTGAAGTGCCTGAACAATTACTGAATTTTTAGCTATTTTTTCCAGCGTTGCAGGTAACCATTTGAGGCGATGCTATAAATCTTTTTATCGTTTTCGGTAAACGCAAGTCCCAGAACCGAAGCAACAGTTGGCCGCCTCTTTTCATCCTTTTTAGCGCGCCAGAACTTGATTCGTAGACCTGTCTTAACATTCAAAAGATCAATACGCCCTGATGTTAAACCTGTTACCAGATAACGGGCGTTGCTTGAGAATTTTGCAGTCGCTACCGTTTGTCTTTCAGGTTTAAGCGATTTGTAGATTTTACCATTACTGAGTTTCCATAACAGCGCTTGTCCAAGTGCTGCGTTGGTAAAGGCATAGCTATCATCCGGACTTATCGCAACTGATGACAGCTGATTGTAATGAGTCCAGCTGTACTTTAATTCACCTGTTGCCAAATCCCATAATTTGGCGGTTTTGTCGGCTGAACCTGTTAATGCATACTGTCCGCTTTTTGAAATATCGGTTGCCAAAACTGAACCTTCATGCCTGAAAGCGTAAATCGTGATGCCTTTTTTAAGTGCAAAATAGATGGCTTTATCTGCGAGTCCAATAAGCGCAAAGCGTCCATCGCCCGATAGGCTGACCGCGCTAATCTCGGGGAAACTCCAAACTTTTAAAAGCTTGCCATCACTGATGCGCCACCAGGCCAAAGAATCACGCTCTGCGGTGATTGCAAATTCTTCATTACCTGAAATAGCCGTTTTGATAATGCCATTGGTGCCATCCAGATGTTTCCATGAATGAAGCAGACTTTTGGGTTTTAATTGCCACAGTTCCGCAGGTCCCGACATGTTGCTGATCAAAGCATAGTGTTCGGAAATATCAGCCGCAAAAAGATTATCCGGACCGAGCTGCTGGGTTTTTTCTGAAGTTGACGAATTATCACAGCCGTTAAGCAGGAATAAACAAAATAAAGCGACAAAACATAAGCGATTTAGCATGACTGATCCCGGATTACAGCGCTGAAGTAGCGCTGTACCAATTTAGTTTAGTATGCAATTTGACGACATTCCCGATAATGATCAAGGTCGGCGGTTTAATATCCTTGTTGGCTGCGATAGCGGGAAGTGTCGAGAGTGTGCCGGTATACACTTTTTGATTCAATGTGGTTCCTTGTTGAATCAATGCGGCCGGTAAGTCATCTGGTGCGCCGTGATCTATCAATGACTGGCAAAGAAAAGGCAGTCCTATCAACCCCATGTAAATTACCAGGGTTTGATTTGGCAGAGAGAGCTGATTCCAGTTGAGGTTTATGGTGTCGTCTTTTAAATGACCCGTAACAAATGTGCAGGATTGAGCATAATCCCTGTGCGTCAAAGGGATGCCCGCATAGGTGGCGCAACCCGATGCGGCGGTAATGCCGGGCACAACCTGAAAATTAACACCTTGCTCCATCAGTGTTTCAATCTCTTCTCCGCCACGGCCGAATATGAAGGGATCGCCGCCTTTAAGACGGGCTACACGCTTGCCTGATTTGGCAAGATTGGCCAGTAAACTATTGATCTCATCCTGAGGCAGGCTATGGTCGCTGCGTTTTTTTCCGACATAGATTTTATCAGCATCTCTGCGCGCCAGTTCCAGAATTGCCGGTGCGACGAGGCGGTCATAGAGGATAACATCGGCTTGTTGCATTAACCGTAATGCTTTAAAAGTCAGCAAATCAGGGTCGCCTGGGCCGGCTCCTATCAGATAAACTTCACCTTGAGCTGTTGAATTTGATTCTTCGGTCAGGCATTTTTCCAGTTGAAGCGTCGCTTGTTGTTCGTCTCCCTTGAAAACCAGTTCTGCAATCGGGCCTTGTAACACTTTTTCCCAGAAAATTCGGCGTTGTGCAGGTTCTTTGATCCATCGCTTGACTTGGGGCCTGAATTTTTCAGCTAAATGTGCGAGGCGACCGTAAGTGGGCGGAATGATGGTTTCCAGTTTGGCTCTTAACAAACGGGCTAAAACCGGCGATGCACCGCCCGATGAAACCGCGACTATCAAAGGTGAGCGATCGAGAATAGCAGGAAAAATAAAACTGCACAGTTCGGGGCTGTCAACGACATTAACGGGTATTTTGTGCTGACGTGCAGCGGCGGCAACACTTTCATTGGTGGTTTTGTTGTCGGTGGCCGAGATGACTAGGGTAAATCCCGCGACATCCTCTGCGGTAAAGCTTTTTTGTATGATTCGAAGGCTTAAGTCACTTTCTCTTTCTTTTATTGAAGAACGGATATCTTTGGCTATGACAGTAATGCAGGCCCCGGCTTTGCTGAGCAAGTCAATTTTTCTAGCCGCAATTTCGCCTGCCCCCACCACTAAACAGGCTTGGCCTGTCAGTTTAAAAAATAAAGGAAAATAGTCCATGTGATCGGTTAGTTCGCTGTTTATGGTAGCGGTGGTATTATAAACACCACGTAGGGAGTTAATAGTAATTATATCCAAGAACCATGATTGAATTTGATTTAGAAGTTGATGCCAGCGGGTTAATGTGTCCATTACCCTTGTTAAGATTAAAGAAAGCCCTTCAGCAATTGCTGGCCGGACATGTGGTTAAAATAATCGCTACCGATCCGGCTGCGCATCTGGATATCGGTGTCTACACCGAACAGACCGGGCATGAAATTGTTGAGTTTGTGCGGGAAGGGGAAAAACAAATTTTTCTGATCAAGAAAAATTAAAAGGTGAATGATTCTTTGTCTGTCAATACTCGTCCGCTTTGAATCGAGTGCAAAGTGCTCGATTTAAAAGGGTGCGACAAACCATTCCTGTTGCAGATACCCTGAGCAATTCCCAGCTTGAAATTCAGCGTCATTTTGGACTGAGAAAAGCCTTTCGAGGAACGCCGTAAACCGTTCCATGGGGGCTTGACCGCAGCATCCCTGCCGCTGACATCCTCAAAAAGCTTCCCCGCCCTTTTTTCCCTTCAAATTGAGAATTGCTTAAACACCTTTGCCGTTTAATTGTGCGCGGTGAAATTTATAAATTGCGGCTTTATTTTTTGAAGTGATGGGTAGGGCAGGCATCGTTTCTGAGGCTGATAATGGGCCATTCCTGCTGTTCTGCAATCAGTTGCAGCTTTTCATCCGGGTCTACGGCAACCGGGTGTGTGACTCGATTCAATAGCGGTAAGTCATTGTGGGAATCGCTGTAAAACCAACTGTCATCGAGTGTTTCTGAATGCGATGCCAGCCATTCGGTCAGTAATGTGACTTTGCCTTCCTGAAAACACGGGACGCCATTAAACCCCCCGGTATATTTTCCATCGGAAAATTCAGGCGTGGTCGCTATCAAAATATCGATGCCGTAAAGTTGTACGATCGGTTCAGTGACAAACCGGTTGGTCGCGGTAATAACCATTAGGGTATCGCCTTTAACTTTATGTTTGTTTATCAGTTCTTGGGCAGGTTTCAGCAAGATTGGAAATATCTTTTCCTGAACAAATTGTTCTCGCCATTGATACAATTTTTGCGGTTCATTATCGGCAAGCGGACGTAAAGAAAAAGCCAGGAATTCTCTGATATCCAGATTCCCTTGTTTGTAGTCCTCGTAAAATTTGGCATTTGCCGCTTCATAAGCGTCTTTGTCGACAATGCCCTGGTCGACCAGAAACTGGCCCCAGAGATAGTCGCTGTCATCCGCGATGAGTGTATTATCTAAATCAAAAATAGCTAGGCTCATTAAAATACCCGTTTAAATTAGCTTTAAAAATAGGCTATAGCCTCCCCAACTGATTTGTGGAACAATAGCTTCATTAATTTTTATTCACTGAACGTTACGACGAGTTTATCACCTTAGCGGGTTTACGCTGAACTCATATAGTAAGAACTGATTGAGAATCTGCAGCACATGCGCTTTTAATGCCTGTAAAAACCTTGCGGTTTCACGGCTTACTAATTCTCCCGGTTCCAGCGAACTGATCGCCTAAAGCGAAGCAGTCGGTGACGGTCAGATAATTTAAAGGTTTTAACATGATTGACTCAAAAGGATACCGGCCTAATGTCGGAATAATCCTTTGCAATGACGAGGGTCGCGTGTTTTGGGCTAAACGTTCCGGTGCCAATTCCTGGCAGTTTCCACAGGGGGGCATTAATGATGACGAAGACCCTGAAGCTGCGATGTATCGTGAACTGTGGGAGGAGACCGGTCTGCGCGCTGAGCATGTGCAATTGCTGGGGCGCACACGATATTGGTTGCGTTATCAATTGCCGGAACGATATATCCGCAAACAGTCGATGCCTCTTTGCATAGGACAAAAACAAATCTGGTTTATTTTGCGCTTGGTTACGCCTGAATCCAATGTGCGTTTTGATCGAACCTCCAAGCCTGAATTTGATGGCTGGCGGTGGGTGGACTATTGGGAACCACTGAATGATGTCGTGTATTTCAAGCGCAAGGTTTATCGCAAGGCGATGGCGGAATTGGGTGCGCTGCTGGTAGCTGATTCTGTTCCGGTAAAAGCAGATGGTTATCTGGCTAAAGAAAAAAAGAATGCCAAAAAAACCAGATCAATAGCCAAACGAGTCCAAACTTAATTCCTGGAGCAAGCCCGGAAGGCGGTAGACGCTGGTCTCGATTGATCCATCAGGCAATAAGTTAATGATACGGTACCCTGGCATTTCCAGATCCAGCGTAAAATCTCTGCACAGCGGTTTGAATTGAAAACAGGTAGCTGGTGAGCCTAGAACCCGTAAAGACTGATAATCGCGGTCCATCACTTGATGGATATGCCCCGATGTGACGGCTTTTACCTGCGGATAATTCAATAGTATTTTCAAAACTTCATGCTGATTTTCAATCAGCATGGTATCCATCCATTGGCTTTGCGTAGGCAGCACATGATGATGGACTGCGATTAACGCAAAATAATCAGGCTGTTCAGCCAGACACTTCTGTAAAAACAACAGTTCTTCATTGTCGATATTGCCGCCCGGTCGTCCGGGTATCTGGCTGTTAAGGCAGATTAACTGCCAGTCTTCAAACAAGGTTTGTTTGTAACAGCTGACTTTTTGGCTGTTAAACAAACTGAGCATCAGCGGGTAGTCATCGTGATTGCCGGGCAAGCACACCGAATTGACGGGGTACTGTTCCAGTGTTTTTAAAATTCGCGTATAGCTCGCAGTACAAGGATCTTGAGCAAGATCTCCCGATACCAGAATAAGGTCAAAGGTGTTGCCTGCGGCAAATGCCTGTTCAAGAACGGCCTTGAAATAATACTCGGTGTCTATGCCCAGCATTTTCTCCCCTGGCTCAGGCAAAATGTGAAGGTCGGTAATTTGAAGGATAGACACCGTCTTTGAATAAGGCATAGGCATTAGCTAATAATTTTGCATAAGACTTTGGAATTTCTCTGCGGGTTGTAAGACGATTTTAAAGGTTCAGGCAAAAGATCGATTGAAACAGGCTTGAACCCTCTTTCAATAAACCAGTGAACGGTTTGAGTCGAGAGTACATAAAGCTTCGAAAAATTAAACTGTCCCGCTTTCTCATAAATGTAATCCAACAGGTGGCTGGCTCTGGATGCTCTCTGATAATCCGGATGTATTGCCAGGCAGGCTATTACACCACTACCCGAATCAGCTAGCGCGTGAAGAGCGGTGCAGCCAATGATCAAACCGTCTCGTTCAATAATAATATAGTCGGAAATTTCCATTTCCAGTTTTTCACGTGAGCGTTTAACCAGTAAGCCTTGTTGTTCAAGTGGCTTTATCAATTCCATGATGCCGCCAATATCATCCAGAACGGCCGTGCGAATCGTCTCAAATGCGGCGTGACTGACCAAGGTGCCGATGCCGTCACGCGTAAATAATTCCAGTAATAAAGCGCCATCAATTTGTCGGTTGACCAGGTGGGCGCGTGTTACGCCGTTTTGACAGCTTTGAATGGCAGCGCTTAAAGAGCGGGCGATGGCCTCCGGCAGGTTTGGATTGTTTTCCAGTAATTCGTTGGCTTGTCCGGTAGTCAGTTGCTGGACCGGTTTCTGGTTGTCAGGATTTAAACAGTTTTGTTCAGTCATCAAAATCAGTTTTTCAGCCTGCAAGGCGATAGCAACTTCGGTTGCGACTTCCTCCGCCGAAAGATTAAAAACTTCCCCGCTCGGTGAATAGCCAATCGGCGAAATGAGCACGACATTATTCTGGTCAAGTTGTTGATGTATCGCCTGACTGTCAATTCGACGGACTTTGCCTGTATAGCAATAGTCTATTCCATCCAGCACACCGAGCGGTTTTGCGGTGACAAAATTGCCCGAGGCGACTCTTATTTTTGCGCCGGCCATGGGTGAATTAGCCAAACCCATCGATAACAAAGCTTCAATTTCAACCCGGACCAATCCGGCCGCCTGTTTGACATATTGCAGTGTTGATTGGTCGGTAATGCGAAGATGATGGTGAAATCTCGGGGTGTCACCTTGCTGGAGCAAGCGTTCATCGATTTGGGAACGAATGCCGTGAACCAGAACCAGCCTGACACCCAGGCTTTTCAATAAGGCAAAGTCATGAATCAAATTATCGAAATTCGGTTCAGTTACCGCCACGCCGCTAAAAAAAATGACAAAGGTACGGTTTCGGTGCGCGTGGATGTAAGGAGAGGAGTTTCTGAACCAATTGACGAAAGTGCTTTGTTGTTCCATTAAGTTAATTTCAAGACAAGCTAAGTTGACGTGTAGACAAGGACCGGATAAAAATCTTGGTTAAACCTTGTTTATAAAATGACGTTAGCCCTATTTTACTTGAATATACTGGGCAGGTGTTAGGCTGCAGCCACCTTGAGCCATTCCCGGTTTTATCTTTTTGTAGCGTTGAGGGTCGGCGTAAGCCTTGCGAGGAACACCGTAAATCCATTCATGCGGGCTTGACGGCAGCATGCCTGCTGCCGTCAAGCCCGCAAAGCTTAAGCTTCCCCGTTTAATCATCAAACTGGGAATTGCTCAGGCGACTTCATGAGTTACTCACTACTTGCATCACTATGGACGCCGGTGTTTACGATCGAATCTCAGGGCTGGCGTAAAATTTTAGCTTTGAGATCCAATAAGGCCTGGTGTTTGGGGATAGCTTCCAATCCTTCTTCAATTTTGGTCAGACTTTCATCATGTTTGCCTTTAACATAAAGTTGTTCGGCTTGCTCGCTCAGAATATCGGCAATTTTTTTCAGCCCCTGTTTCGCCTCTTTATTATAGGGGTCGATCTCAAGCACCTGCCTATAAGACCAGAGTGCATTGCTTCCGGTAGGCGCCGTCAAATAGCCCACATCAAAATGAATTTCGGCTAAATCTAATAAGTCTTTGATTTTTAATTGTTGTTCGGGGCTTAGCTGAATGATTTTGTCTTGTAACGGATCTATTTCTTGAGCGAGCTGAATGTAACCGGCAATACCGGCAATTAGCGTCAATACAGCGAGACTACCCAGGATAATGGGCAGTGCGGATTTGGCTTGCAGCCCGTTCATGAATTGCTGAACGGATTGGATTCTGTCTTGCCGTTTAAAAGCGAGTCCTTTGGCTAACGTTTTCCATTGTCTTCGGCTTAAGCCACTGACCATTTTAGGTTGCAGATTCAGTTCCATGGCTTTAGGGGCTGAAAGCTTTCCATAGGGATGCTTTCCGGTCAAAATCTCGTAGGTTACGCAGGCTAAGGCGTAAACATCATCGCTGGGGTCCGGATCATTTTCATAAAACATTTCCAGGCTTGCATAAGCCGGCGTGAGTGCCCCCAAATCACGGCGGGCGTCAAATACCGTTTGATCCTGTTCGGCATCATGACGGCTCACGGCGCAGGCTATGCCGAAATCAAGAACTTTAACTTCGCCGTTCTCTAAAACGCAGACATTGCCTGGTTTGAAATCGGAATGGACTATTCCGTGCTTATGGGCATAAGCCAGCGCCAGACATAAGCCTTTAATGATGTACCAGGCCTTTTTGAAAGGCAGGCCATTGGGGGCCTTTTCGGAAATATACCGGCCTAACGATTGACCATCCAGTATTTCCATGGACATGAAGACATGGCTTTTATCCCGGTCGAAATCGTAGACTGTAATAATGTTAGGGTGTGCCAGGGTCTGGGCTTTTTGGGTCTCTCTTTGTAAAGCAATATAGGCGGTCGCGTTGTTTTTAATATCTTCGTTGAGGATTTTCAGCGCTACGTAAGGGGATTTGTCTCTTGCTTCCTGCTTGCGAAGGTCCAGTGCCTTGTAGACCACGCCCATGCCGCCGCTACCCAGCACATCCTGCAACACGAAACGCTCCTTGAGCGTCGAGCCGATGCCTAGGGGGCCGTTATTTGAAAGGCCTGCAGAAGTTGAAGTAGTTTGAGTAAATGACAGCGTGGCAGCTGTTGAACCTGCTTGAAAACCTGACGACACGGTCTTTGCCGGAGCCGTTCGTCCGGCCGGATTGATAACAACGGTTGCTTCTTCTTCGCTGGATAAAGCGGATGACTCAGCATTCAATGAACTGACACGTGTCTCATCATCTGTTAAGGATTGCGTTACAGGACTGAACCGCGTTTCATCATCGTCAGTCCGATTTTCTGAATGGCTGATCCTGTCTAATGATGATAGTAAGCTTAGATAGTGCTCAGGGCTCAACTGTTTCTGTTCGAGACTGATACGTAACACGTGTCGGATTTCTTCGTGTTTTTTAGGCGATTGAATAAGAATTTGCTGAAAAAAAGTTTCCAGTTGATCGAGGTTCAGTTGCCCCTGACAAAAGTGCAGCAACGTATCAGTAATTAAGTCCGATTGATTATTCATTGATGTGTCTTAGCCTGGTAAGTCTTGATGTCATGGATTGTGGATAACAAGGTTTTGCCGGCAGTTTGATTGCCATGTGGCTGCTTTCTTTTTAGGCTATTGGCCTAGAACCATTACAAGAAGTATAAAGGAATTTTTTGAGGTGGTATTTTCTTCTGGCTGGTATTAGCAATTCTCAATTTGAAGGTAAAAAAGGGCTGGGGGAAGTTTTTTGAGGATGTCGGCAGCAGGGCAGATTTTTATTCCGGAAAAAATCTGCATTTCCACCCTCCTTGGCGGTCAGATGCTGCTGTCAAGTCCCCATGGAAGGATTTACGGCGTTCTTCAAAAGGATTTTCTCAGCCCAAAATGACGCCGAAAAGATCAAACTGAGAATTGCCGGACTTTTATGAGCGTTTGAATACCATGACCGTGATATCGTCATAAAAAAGGTCTGATTGGCAGAAATCTTTGAGGTGTTGAATTAACGTGTCGACGATAAATCCCGGCTTTTGATCAGCGTATTTTTCGAATAAGGTTTTTAGTCTGTCAATGCCGAATTGTTCCCCGGTCGGATTTTGGGATTCTGTCAGCCCATCGGTATAGATGAGCAGGCAATCACCGGCACAGAGTGTGATTTTTTTTTCTTCAAAGTTAATATTTTGCCTGATTCCTATGATCAATCCGTCGGCGTCCAATTCTTTACAGCTAAAGTTACATTTTTGGTAGAGCAGGGGCGGTGGGTGTCCGGCATTGGCGTAACTGAGGGTTTGCGTTGTGGTGTAATACTGAAGGTAAAAGAGCGTAATAAAATGATCGGCGTTATAAAGATCCTCATAAAGAAAATTATTCAGCACGTCCAAGGTTTGAGCGGGTGAGCCTAACCAGGTGGCCTGGGTTCTAATGGCGCTGCGTGCAGCAACCATCAGAAGGGCAGGTCCTACCGCATGCCCGGAAACATCGGCAATCACCATGTCCAGATGCTGCTCGTCGCGGTAAAAATAGTCGAAATAATCACCGCCTATCTGGGTTGCAGGAAGGCAAAAACCAGTCACTTCGAAATAGGGTGAAATGATTGGTTTGGCTGGAAACAAGGACGTTTGAATTTGCTGGGCAATTTTCATTTCGTTTTGCGCGATGGCCAGATTGACCTGCGCTTCTCGAATTTGCCTTTCAGCGGCTTTTCGGCTGCTGATGTCGTGCACAAAGCCGCTGAATTCATAGGCATTGCCGATTTTTAGCGGTGCAATACTCAATTCAACAGGAAACTCGGTGCCGTTTCTTCTCAACGCGATTTGCTCGGTTAGCTGATCGATAACACGGCTGCTCCCTGTGATAAGAAAATGGCTGAGTTCTTGATGAACAAGTTTCCTAAATCGTTCGGGTACTATGAGCTCGGCCATATTGCGACCAATCGCTTCCTGGCGCGTCCAGCCAAACATTTTTTCAGCGCGCTGATTCCAGTCAGTAATGATGCCGTAAGAATCCATGATGATGATTGCATTCAACGTAGTTTCAATGATCAGTCGCGTGCGTTTCTCGCTTTCGATCAGAGCATCTTCGTAATGCTTTCTTGCGGTAATGTCACGATCCACACCGCGCCACTTCAGCAGCTTGCCCTGTGCATCTATGATAGGAAGGCCGGTTGATTCGGCGATCACGAGGCGGCCTTCTTTGTGGCGGTAATGGTTGGTCAGCGCATAAAAGGCATTTTGGACTGAGGAGTAAGGTTGAAAATCGGTTTTATCCTGGGCCGTAAGAAGCTCGGTATAGTGTTTTCCTATAATCTCTTCGGGTTTGTAACCCAAAATTGTTTTTACCGCGTTACTGCAGTAAATATAGTATCCGCCTGGGTCTTGCTCCCATAACCATTCCCCGGTCATTTCGGCCATTTGTCTAAAGCGTTGTTCGCTTTCCTGAAGGGCGGCTTCAACTTGTTTGCGTTCAGTAATGTCCTCTTCTACCGCTAATAAATGGGTAATTTCGCCGCGGCTGTTTTTAATCGCACTGATGCTCTCAAATGCCCAATAATCTTCACCGTTTTTGCGCTGATTTTTTATCTCTCCCCGCCATTCTCCCTGTTTGAGCAGTTCCTGCCACATTTTCAGGTATTGTTCGTCAGAAGTGCCACCGGACTGAAGTATTCTGGGATTATGGCCTAACAGTTCCTCGTGACTGTATCCGGTCATGGAGCAGAATTTAGGATTGATATATTCAATCCGGCCGCTGGGATCGGTTATCACCACGGCGCTGGCGCTCTGTTCGACTGCGGCATGCATCAGCAGCAATTTTCTTTCCTGTTGCTTGGATGCACTGAGATCCTGGATTAAAACAGCAATAGTGGGCGTCTCATTTTTGGCGGGATCGGTCAGTTTGCCGAGTGAAATCATGACGGGGAAAATCTGATTCTCACGATTGATCAATTCGGCTTGAAAATTGGCCGCAGGATGGTCGCTATCCAATTGTGCCAGCGCATTTTGCCAAAGTTCTGCCGGGCAATGGGGCGACAATATAACATTGAGAGGTTGATTGATCAGATCGTGCTGTGCATAACCGAACAGGTCGCAAGCACTGCGGTTGAGCTCTTTGATCACCAGTAACAAGGGGTTAGCCTGTTTTATCTCTGCAATCAAAATGCTGAATGTTAAGCCGTCAATGAAAGGTTGCATAGGTTTTGATTTTTATGGTTCAGTCGAGTTACCGGAAAGTTTTATGCATCAAATGCTGACCAAACTTCAGTAGTCAATTTATACCGTATATTTTTATTGTAAAGAAACCCGTTATCAGGAATGTGAGTCATCCATCATTAAAAGAGCCGGCCGTGGTTCGCCGGGATCTTGCTATTGTAAGCCGGTCTCCTCGCCATTGTTTCATTGTCTGCTTGTTTTTAAAGCGTATAATTCCCGGCCATTATTAGTCCTGTCCGTTGCCATTGCTCATGAGAATGCCGGAGCAGGTGATATTGGCGTTATTTTGGTGTGTTTATGGCTCAATATGCGGTGATCGGTTTAGGTAGATTTGGCACTACGCTAGGGTTGCAATTAGTCAAAATGAATCACGATGTCATGGGTGTCGATTCTGACAGAAAAGTGGTTGAGTCGTTATCCAGTTTGCTCACGCTCACGGCTATAGCCGATGTCACCGATGAAAATGCGCTACTTGAACTGGGTTTGACCGATTACGATGCAGTTATTGTCGCGATTGGAGAGAATCTGCAGGCCAGTTTGCTGTGTGTCGTCCATTTAAAGAATCTTGGAATAGAAAATCTTTGGGTCAAGGCCACTTCCGCTTCACATCATTTAATTTTAAATCGATTGGGGGTAACGCGCATTGTTCATCCGGAAGAAGAGATGGGCAAAAGAACGGCTCAGGCGCTTTCTTACCCTATGATCAGAGAATATATGGCTCTGGGTAACAAGCAGTATATTGTTGAAGTGCCCGTTGTTGAGCGGTTGGCGGGTAAGGCGCTGGTGGATTTGTTGACGGATGTGAAAGGCAAGGTGTTTGGGCTTCTGATCAAGCGGCGTGAGCAATTATTTCCCTGTCCGCATGAGCAATTCGTCATTGAGGCAAATGATATTCTGATTTTGGCCGGAGATCGTTTGTCTTTGACGAAGCTGGCTCCACAATTGATATAAGCGATGACTCAACTGCCGCGGTTGTGGGGTTCATTAGTGCAAAAAAAAGCGCAGTTCCGACATCTTTTGATCAATGCCAGTCCACCCGCCATATTGATGATGGGTTATTTGATGCTTATCTTATTCGGTGCCGGATTGCTGAAATTGGAGATCGCGACAGCGTCATCGATTACCTGGCTTGATGCCATTTTTACAGCGACATCGGCTGTAACGGTAACGGGCCTGGTTGTGTTGGATACCGGTACCGGGTTTTCAGTTTTCGGCCAGGTTGTCATTGCGGTGTTGATTCAGGCCGGCGGTTTGGGGTTTATGACCTTTTCAATTCTTACGTTATTGAATCTGGGCAAACGATTGGGTGTGAGGCATCAGTTAGTGGCTTTGGAAGCCTTGAATCAAACCAGCTTCAACAGTATTAAAGATGTATCCAAAGCGGTGATTGTCTTCTCTTTGGCTATAGAGGCTATTGGTTTTTTACTTTTAATGCTGTGCTGGCTTGATGAATACAGCCTTTCGCAAGCGGCTTATCATGCTTTTTTTTATACGATTTCAGCGTTTAATAATGCGGGATTTGCTTTGTCTGCTGATGGTTTGACCGCCTATCAGGGAGACATTCCTGTTAATCTCATCATCACTGCACTTTTTATCATCGGCGGCATCGGGTTTGTCGTGTTGCAGGATGTCTGGAAAAAGCGCAGCTGGAAGAAACTTCAGGTTTATACCAAAGTGATGATCAGCAGCACGGTGATGCTTAATTTACTGGCATGGCTGCTGGTGTGGCTGTTTGAACGAAAGAATCCTGCTACCATCGGAGGTTTTTCTTTATCCGATCAGTTAACCGCCTCCTGGTTTCAGGCAGTGACGCCCAGGACTGCGGGGTTCAATACCTTGCCTATAGAATCATTGACGGATTCCACATCTTTGCTCATGCTTATTTTGATGTTTATCGGCGGTGGTTCTTTAAGTACTGCCAGCGGCATAAAGTTAGGCACTTTCGTCGTGCTGTTAATCACGACGTATGCATTTTTAATGCGGCATGATGAAGTCACGATCTTGCGCCGCTCAATTCCGCTGAATTTGATCATGAAGTCCTTTGCGGTAACCGTCATTTCAATGATGCTCGTGCTGCTGGGCTCGCTTATGTTATCGGTTATCCAGGCAGCGCCGCTTTTGGATATTTTATTTGAAGTGGTGTCGGCATTAGGCACCGTAGGTTTGTCCAGAGGCTTGACCGGCGATTTAACTAATGCCGGTCAATTGTTGATTATGTTGCTCATGTTTGTAGGACGTCTTGGGCCATTGACGGTAGCTTATGTTATTGCTATACCCAAGCAACGCCGGATTAAGTATCCGTCTATCGACATTCAGATCGGTTAGCAACTAGCATGAAACAACTTCTTCAAAGACTGGAAGGGGTTCGGTGGCTCGATTGACAGGTATCGGCTTCAGGGATTGACGCTGTCAAGCTTACACGGACGTATTCACGGCGTCCTGTCAGACGAGCCACCGAACCTCACAAACAGTCAAGCTTGTGGAAGTTACTTTATGCTTATTCCTTAGTTGCTACACATTAATTGAAAACGTTAAAACTCGCCCGCTTGTAATAGAGGGTGTCGGTGATTGAATGAAAAGGTTTCTGCAACAGGGATGGTTTCATGCGTTCTTAGAAATCAAGCGCCTACATCCAATAAAATGGTAGGCGTGAGCAGATGCTGAAAACGATAACTTTGCAAATGAGAGGTCAGTATGATGCGTTACTTACATACCATGGTCAGGGTTCGCAATTTGGATGAATCCCTGGACTTTTATTGCAACAAACTCGGGATGCAGGAAATTAACCGTATGGAAAGCGAGCAAGGCCGTTTTACGTTGGTTTATCTGGCCGCTCCTCTGGATGCCGACCCAGCTAAGCGGTATGAGGCGCCTTTGTTGGAGCTTACCTATAATTGGGATACCGAAGACTATACCGGCGGCAGAAATTTTGGGCATATAGCGTTTGAAGTCGACGATATTTATGCAACCTGCCAACAGCTGATGGATAAAGGTGTATTGATCAGCCGTCCGCCCAGAGATGGCCACATGGCATTTATCCGGTCGCCGGATCAGATTTCCATTGAATTTTTACAAAAAGGTTCGTCGCTGAAACCTGCAGAGCCCTGGGATTCTATGCCTAACACCGGGGTTTGGTGAGGCATTGAACGTAGACATACCCATCGTATATCGAAATTCGGCACCGGGGTGCCCGTCAAAGGACGCCGTAAATACATCCCTATAGGCTCTATGCCAGCATCCATGCTGGCAAAGCCTTTGCCGAACAACCCGTTGCCTCCTTAGGCACTGTCGAAATTTGAAGTGCGAAAGGTATAATAATAAATTTTGATCAGAGTTCATGCTGTGACTAAAAGCTGTTTAAACTGATCCATTCTTCCTCTTTTCTTACTTTTTAAAAGGTTAAATAAGCTTATTTATGTCTGACTTACCCCAAAAAACCTGCTCTATCGATAACCTGATACGTCACGAAAAACTGGTTGCTGCCGCCAAGGCGGGTTTGAAAACTCAGCAGCGCCGAAATGGCGTTTATGGCTGGCCGGGAGAAAGCTTTGAGTTGCAAGGCACCGAGTTTGTAGTGACCGGTTTACAAAGGGAAAAATTGGGAGACATGACGGATGAACATGCCAAAGCAGAAGGTTATCCGAGTCTGGAAAGTTACCGGGATTTGATCTTAAGAATGCATCCTGGAATGAGCTGGGATCCGGAAAGTTTGGTTTGGGCGCACTATTTCGAAATCAAGGCCTGATTTTAAAGTGACATGATGGCTTGGCAGGTCTATATCATCCACTGTAGCGATGATTCCTTCTACACCGGTTGCACTAATGATGTGGAAAGGCGTTATCGCCAGCATGCAGAAGGGCAGGGGGCCAAATATTTTTTTGGCCGCAAGCCGGTCCGCTTGATGTATCTGGAAACGCTGGCCGATCGAAGAGCAGCCTGCAAACGCGAAGCCATGCTGAAAAAACTTAAAAGAGCGGAAAAACTGCAGTTAATCAGCTCTGAAACCAATGAAATGGCGGTTTCGGAGTGTTAGAAATACTGTATCAGGATGACTATCTGGTCGCTATCAACAAACCGGCAGGCTTGCTGGTGCATCGATCCAATATAGACCGTCATGAAACCCGGTTTGCTGTGCAATTGCTGCGTGATCAAATCGGTCGCCATGTTTTTCCGGTGCACAGATTGGATAAACCCACATCAGGGATTCTGCTCTTTGCTTTAAATGCCGATGTTGCTCGGCAAATGATGGCGGTTTTCGTCAATGGACATGTGCGCAAGCGTTACCAGGCTATTGTCAGAGGGTTTGTCGAGCTAAAAGGCAGTATCGATTATCCGTTACAGGAGACGCTTGATCGAATGAGCGATAGGAACGCCGCAGAAGATAAACCGGCACAGGCTGCATTGACGCATTTTAAATGTCTGGCAAGAGCGGAGATGCCTTTTGTAACAAAACGCCATTCAACCTGCCGTTATTCGCTCGTTGAGCTGGTGCCTGAAACCGGGCGTAAGCATCAGTTGCGGCGGCATATGAAGCATATCTTTCATCCTATTGTGGGTGATACGACTCACGGTGACGGCAAACAGAATGCTTTTTTTAGAACCTATCTGGGGTCTCATCAGCTGTTATTGACGGCAAGCGATCTTCATTTTCCTCACCCTGTGTCAGACGCGCTGGTTTCGATCCATTCTCCTCCGGATGCTGAATTTGTAAGGGTTATCGAACAATTGAATTGGCAGACGAATGATTGATGCTATTTCGGGCCTGCCGTCTTTCTGGTTTTACGGTATAATTTCGCCCCATTAAGTTTCCATTTATGCGGATGTTTATTAGAAACGGACACCGCGATTATTTTTATCGAGCAATACATTGGGGTGTTATGTCGAGTATCAAGAAGGTCGTTCTGGCTTATTCCGGAGGTTTGGATACCTCAGTCATTCTGAAATGGCTAAAAGATGTTTACGATTGTGAAGTCGTTACCTTTACAGCCGATATCGGCCAGGGTGAGGAAGTTGAGCCGGCAAGAGCGAAAGCGCAAGCCATGGGTATAAAGGAGATTTATATTGATGATCTGCGTCAAGAATTTGCGCGCGATTTCGTATTCCCGATGTTTCGCGCCAATACCGTTTACGAAGGTGAATATCTTTTAGGGACTTCCATTGCAAGACCGCTGATTGCCAAACGGTTGATAGAAATCGCCAACGAAACCGGAGCTGAAGCCATTTCTCACGGCGCAACAGGCAAGGGTAATGATCAGGTCCGTTTTGAGTTGGGTGCTTACGCGTTAAGACCCGATATTCATGTGATTGCTCCATGGCGTGAGTGGGATTTGACTTCGCGTGAAACCTTGTTGGCTTATGCTGAAAAACACAATATTCCGGTAGAAATGAAACGAGGTAAAGCTTCGCCTTATTCAATGGATGCCAATTTGTTACATATTTCTTACGAAGGCGGCATTCTCGAAGATCCTTGGGCTGAGCCTGAAGAGTCGATGTGGCGCTGGAGTGTGGCTCCGGAAGCGGCGCCCGATAAGCCAACCTATCTGGAGTTAACCTATAAACAGGGCGATATCGTCGAAATCGACGGTCAAGCGTGTTCGGCAGCGGAAGTTCTTGAAAAGCTGAATACCATAGCCGGAGCCAATGGCATAGGTCGTCTGGATATCGTCGAAAATCGTTATGTAGGTATGAAGTCTCGGGGTTGTTATGAAACGCCGGCCGGTACCGTCATGCTTAAAGCGCATAGAGCCATTGAGTCGCTGACCTTGGACAGAGAAGTAGCTCATCTTAAAGATGAATTGATGCCGCGTTATGCCAGTTTGATCTATAACGGTTACTGGTGGAGTCCTGAGCGCAAAATGCTGCAGACCATGATTGATGCATCGCAAGTCAATGTCAATGGCAAGGTCAGGGTCAAGTTGTATAAAGGGAATGTGGTCGTTGTGGGAAGAGCGTCAGATTCCGACAGTCTATTTGATGAGGCTATCGCAACGTTTGAGGACGATGCCGGCGCATACAACCAAAAAGATGCGGAAGGATTTATCAAATTAAATGCACTGAGAATGCGCATTGCCGCAAAGAAAAGCCGCTAATCAGGTTTTTGGTGGTCTGCTTGGCGTGAGGGTTTTTGGTCACGGTTAATCGGGTATACCCGCTTTCAAAGGCTTTAAGCTTGGTGGCAGCTTATGGAAGCGCTGGCTAGCGCTTCTTGCTTAAACCCGATAAAACGCACGACAATTTGATTTAAGCTTGTATAATTGCTATTCGCCGAAAATTGGATGTTTGGTTTTTGGTTGGAAAAATAATAATTTAAGGATCGGGAATGCATTTAACTTTGTTTTTACCTTGAGACTTCTGATCATTTAAAAGAAGCGCTTGCAGCTGATTTCTGGGCTGGTTTCGTATTTAAAATGAATAGTAATAAAAAGGTCGGGCAGGGTTTGGGGGGTTCTCGTCTTTGGGGTTGAGTTGCTATCTGCGCTTGTGTTTGCGTTGAGAGGAAATACATTAATGAGCAATAAGCGAGAGAAAAATTCTGGCGGTGGACAGGCGTTGAATCCAATGATTCTTCGTGAAATTCCAGCCGACAAGAGTTTAGTAATAGTCAATAAAATGTTGATTTATGCTGTTCTGGCATTAATGGCTATTGTCATGGTGATGGGGTTTTTCCTTATGCCATCTCAGGATCTCTTGAATAGTTATCAAACAGCACAGCTTGATGCTACTTATAAAGCCAGGGAAAACCCTGTATTGTCTGCAGAAATTGATGCCCTCAAAGGGCAAATGATTGGTTTGGTCAGCGGCTCAATTGAGAGCAAATTAAGAACATTGGAACAAAGTGTTAAATTAGGTTCTGTAACCTATTCATTGGGAACCATTGAAGACCTTAAAAGTGACGTAAAAGTGCTTCGAGCTTATACTGAAAAGACGAAGCAAGTTCCAGCAGACACCAGCAATGAAGAGCTTTTAAAAGAAATGTCGCACCTTAAGAATTTGATTTACTTGACGGTTGCCTCTTGCGGTCTTATGTTGGCTGCTATAGGTGGTGTCTGGTTTAGGAATCGTTATCTATTGACCCACAAAAAGCCTATCAGCGGGTTTTTGGGTAAACGCTGACAATCCACTGGAATTTCAGCACCGCTCTTTTCTTTATCAATAATCCGGCTACATGGGCAGTTTTCTTGTCTGCCGGGTTGTTTAGCGCTGCTTCGGGCTAGCCCGGTTTTATTCTACCCTTCGTCCCAATAGCAAATCACTGTGCCCTTATTCCATTTGGTTGAGCGCCTAAGCTCTGTGGTATACTTGCCACGTTATAAGTCAACGGCAACCGTATTCCGCACACATTCATGAGATTATCAGCTTTATCAGTCATTATCATGCTGACTTTGGTATTTTCACAGGTAGTAAAAAGTGAAGACGGGTTTGTGGTTGATAATATTCAAGTCAATGGATTACAAAGAATTTCCGTTGGAACCGTTTACAATTATCTCCCCGTCAACATTGGGGATGTTTTTTCATCGGATCGGATCCCTGTTGCCGTCAGAGCGCTTTTTAAAACCGGTTTTTTCAAAGACATCACGATTGAAAGATCGGGGTCGACATTGGTGGTCAATGTGGTCGAAAGACCTTCAATCGCCAAAATTCTGTTTGAAGGTAACAAAGATATCAGTTCTGAGGATTTGCTGAAGGCATTAAAAAATATCGGCCTGTCTGAAGGAAAAGTATTCAACCAGCAAATTCTGGAAAAAGTCGAACAGGAGTTGAGGCGTCAATATTTTAGTCATGGCAAATATGGTCTTAAGATTGACACCGAAGTTGCCGATCTTACTCGAAACAGGGTGGGGATCAATATCAAGATTTCAGAAGGCCGGGTTGCCAAAATCAAGCAGATTAATGTTGTCGGCAATAAAACCTTCGATAATGACGATTTGCAAAAAGACTTTGAATTAAGCACCTCCAATCTTTTGTCGTTCTATACCAAAGATGACCAATATTCAAAACAAAAGCTTTCTGCTGACCTCGAACGTTTGCGTTCATATTATCTGGATCGCGGCTATATCAATTTCAATATTGAATCAACGCAGGTTGCCATAACGCCGGACAAGAAAGAGATTTATATTACGATCAATGTAAAAGAAGGCGATGTCTACACGTTAGAAAAAGTCAAACTGGCAGGCAATCTGATTGTTCAGCCCGATGAAATTACCAAGTTGGTTCAGGTTGGACCGGGTGAAATTTTCTCCAGAAGAAATGCGACTGAAACGTCGAAGGCTATCTCTGACCGCTTGGGTGATGATGGCTATGTTTTCGCAAACGTTAATATGGTTCCTGACATTAACGAGGCTGATAAGACCGTTGCGATGACGTTTTTTGTGGACCCGGGTAAACGGGTTTATGTTAACCGTATCAATATGAGGGGTAACACGAAAACCCGTGATGAAGTGTTGAGACGCGAATTACGGCAAATGGAAGCCAGCTGGGCGTCCAATACAAAAATAGAGCGATCCAAAACGCGTTTGGAAAGATTGGGCTATTTCGAGGAAGTCAATGTCGAGACACCGCCAGTGGTTGGTACTTCGGATCAAATTGATGTCAATTATACCGTTGTAGAAAGACCTTCCGGAAATTTGACGGCAGGTGTTGGCTTTTCGCAAACACAAGGTATTATCTTGAATGCCAATATCTCACAGGACAATGTCTTTGGGTCCGGCAAACGGCTCAATCTGGCATTCAATAACAGTGATGTTTCAACTAATTACCGGTTTGGCTTTTTAAACCCCTATTTTACTTTGGATGGTATTAGCTTGGGTTATGAACTGGGTTATCGAAGCACCGATGCACGGCAAGCTAATATTGCCAGTTATACTACCGATGTGGCAAATGCCGGTATGAACTTCGGCATACCGTTGAATGAATTTGATACCTTGCGCTTTAATGCCGATGTCAAGCATACCAGCCTGGATACTACGCCATCCTCATCGGACGAAATTACTAACTTCATTGATGAAGAAGGCGACAGTTTTTTAACCTTTGCGCCTTCTATAGGCTGGACGCATGATACGCTGAATCGTTTCGTTTTCCCCACCAGCGGCGGTCAGCAAAGGTTATCGGCCTTGGCAACTGTGCCGGGCAGTGATCTTGAATATTACAAAATCAGTTATAAACAGCAGGAATATTTCCCCATCGCCAAAGATCTGACGTTTAGTTTGAGTGCAGAAGCGGCGTATGGAGACGGCTATGGTAAAACAGATGAACTGCCCTTCTTTGAAAATTATTTTGCCGGCGGGGTGCGTTCTGTGCGGGGCTTTAACGATAATACCCTGGGTCCCAGAGATTCCACTAAACGTCCTTTAGGTGGATCTACGAAGCTGGCCGGCAGTGCGGAATTATTTTTTCCTGTTCCCTTTATGAAAGAATCCAAGTCGATAAGATTGGGTACTTTTATTGATGCTGGTATGGTCGATGACAGTTTTTCGTTTAATGAAATGCGCTATTCTGCCGGTATTTCCGGTGAATGGCTGTCGCCTTTCGGAGCTATTTCGGTCAGTGTCGCTAAGCCTATAAATCTTGAAGATCAAGATGACGAAAGAAACTTTCAGTTTTCATTCGGTTCCGGGTTTTAGGCATTTTAGTTTGCTCGATATATCCCCTATAATTTATACAAATTAAAATACGCGTTTATACAATTTACACTTACTTTTACCTAAGATGGATGAACTAATGAAAACTAAGATTGTTTTATTTTTGGGATTATTGTTATCGGCCAATGCGGCTTTTGCAGATTTGAAAATTGGCTTTGTCAATATCCCTGCTGTATTAGAGAAATCACCCCAAGCGGAAAAAGCTAAAAAACGTCTGGAGCAAGAATTTTCCCCAAGAGACAAACAGTTGCTGGCTCAACAAAATGAAGCCAAAGGACTGGAAGAAAGAATGAACCGAGATGCATCCGTTATGGGAGATTCGGAAAGAAGAAATTTGGAAAAAGACATTTTGGCTAAACAAAGAGAACTGAAAAGAAGCCAACAGGAGTTTAGCGAAGACTTCAATATGCGTCGCAACGAAGAATTGGGTAAATTGCAACGCAAGATTATTGAAGCAATACGTACTTTGGCACAAGAACAAAAATTTGATTTGTTGTTAACTGATGGCGTGATCTATGCCAGTGAGCAAATCGACGTAACCAGCCAAATTCAAGAAAAATTACTTTCCATGCCTGAATAAGAACTGATCAGTAAAGGACTGCAGGAGCGCCTCCATGACGGCTCGATTCTCAAATTTCATACATTCATCACGCCATAATAATGTCTATCAAGTTAGATATACTGCAAATTCAAGAATTTCTTCCGCACCGGTATCCTTTTCTGTTACTGGACAAAGTCATCGAGTGCGAGCCGGGTGTCAGGCTTTTGGGTGTCAAAAATGTGACTTATAATGAACCTTTCTTTCAAGGCCATTTTCCTCATATGCCAATTATGCCTGGCGTTTTGATACTCGAATCACTCGCGCAGGCAACCGGTTTGCTTGCTTCTGAAACTGCGCCCGATGTTCTTGGTAAAGGGATGACGTATTATTTGGTGGGAATAGATAAAGCCCGATTTAAACGGCCTGTTGTGCCCGGAGATCAGTTGATGCTTGAAGCAAAGTTTTTAAAGAGCAAACGTAATATCTGGTCGTTTGAATGCCGGGCGGAAGTAGACAATGAATTTGTCGCCAGTGCTAATATCATGTGTGCGGCAGCGGTGGACTGATTTGATAGATCCTAAAGCAATTATCGATGAACGCGCTCAAGTGGCCGATGATGTCTGTATAGGTCCTTATACAGTCATCGGCCCTGATGTAACGATTGGATCCGGAACGGTGATCGGGCCCCATGTGGTTATCAACGGTCCTACCCAGATAGGCGAGCAAAACCGAATTTATCAATTCACCTCTATTGGTGAAGATCCTCAAGATAAAAAGTATGCGTCAGAAAAAACGCGTCTTGAAATCGGCGATAGAAATACCATTCGAGAGTTTGCCACCATGCACAGAGGGACGCTTCAAGATCACGGTGTTACGTCAATTGGCTCCGATAACTTGTTCATGGCTTATACGCATGTCGCTCATGACTGTATGATCGGTGATCATGTTATCTTGGCAAATGGTGCTTCTCTGGCAGGTCATGTGCATTTGGGTGATCACGCCATACTAGGCGGATTTACGTTGGTTCATCAGTTTACTCAAATCGGACAATACAGTTTCTCTGCTATGGGTAGTGCTATAACCCAGGATATTCCTCCTTTTGTCATGGTAGGAGGGCGGCCCACTCGGCCGCATGGTATCAACTCCGTCGGAATGGAACGCAATGGTGTGACGCCGGAAGCAATAAGGCAAATTAGAAAAGCTTACAAAATCCTTTATAAAATGAATATGCGTTTGGAAGATGCAATAGAGGAAATGGAAGGAATGGCCGGTGATAGTGACGAGTTGTCCAACATGGTCAGCTTTCTTAGAAATGTCACGCGAGGAATTTTAAGATAGCGTATTCACTGGTAGCAGGCGTTGATGAAGTCGGGCGTGGTTGTATCGCAGGGCCGGTGGTTGCTGCTGCAGTCATTTTAAATCCAGATTGCGAAATATCCGGTCTGACCGATTCGAAAAAACTAACAGCAAAGCGCCGCGCGTATTTAGCCGGCCAGATTAAAGCCAAGGCACTGTGCTGGTCTGTAGGAAGAGCCGAAGCCAGCGAAATTGACCGCATCAATATTCTCCAGGCTTCGCTTTTGGCAATGGTCAGAGCTTTATCCGGATTAGACATTACCCCCGAGTGGGTGATGGTCGATGGGTCTTATTATCCTCCGGTCTTAATTCCTGGTGAAACCGTGATCAAGGGTGATCTTTTAATCCCCTGTATTTCGGCGGCTTCAATTCTGGCTAAAGTCGCGCGTGATAATGAAATGTCGTTCATCCATGGCATTTATCCCGGATACCATTTCGACAGTCACAAGGGCTATCCCACAAAAAAACATCTGGAACACATTCAAACACTTGGCTTGTTACCTATTCACAGGCGCAGTTTTGCACCGGTCAAGCAAGTCCTGGCTATTTCCTGATCAGCTAATACCCAAACCTCACTTTGAAGCGTTAATTTTCTATGTCGCTATTCAGTGGGGCAACAAAACAACGGTGATGAGCCGTGTAGGTTGCGGTTGGTGATAGTCAACCGAACATTTCAATGCCATGGCATTTATTGTTGGGTTGCGATAAGCATGCAATCCAAACTACGCTGAATAATTAATTTAAATACAGCCGTTGTTTCAGATTAGCGCCCTGTGGCAAAAGGAAGCTTATTGGCCTGCACTTTTGGTTAACTCCTTGCCGTTTTTGTTTATCTCTCAACTATCGCTATCAACATGCAACCTTCATTTGTCCATCTGAGATTACACACCGAATTTTCGCTGGTAGATGGAATTGTCAGAATTAAACCGTTGATTAAAACCTTAGCCGAAATGAATATGCCGGCTGTTGCTGTCACTGAGCAGGCTAACTTGTTTTCATTGGTCAAGTTTTATAAAACGGCTTTGGGGCAAGGCATAAAGCCGATTATTGGCGCTGATATCAATCTTTACAATGCCGATGAGCCGGCAGCTCCCTTTGGTTTGACATTACTGGTAAAAAACAGAAAAGGCTACGTTACTTTGACAGAGCTTATTTCCAAGGCTTACCAGGAGGGACAGCATCAGGGCATCCCAATGATTCAAAGGGAATGGATAGAGGCAAGCCATGATGGGTTGATTGCTTTATCAGGTGCAATGAATGGCGATATCGGCAAGGCATTATTGGCTAATAATACGCAGGAGGCGAAAGCGCTGGCAGAGCGATGGGCCGGACTATTTGAAAACAGTTTTTATCTGGAAGTTCAGCGGGTAGGCAAGCCGCATGAAGAGTTTTATATTGCTGCGGTAATGGAGCTTGCCTTGCAAAGAGAACTACCGATAGTTGCTACGAATGATGTCCGGTTTCTTAAAGCCAGTGAATTTGATGCGCATGAGGTTAGAGTCTGCATTCATCAAGGCCGTGTATTGGACGATACCAGAAGACCCAAGGATTACACTGCGCAGCAATACTTGCGGACGGCTGAGGAAATGCAGGCCTTGTTTTCAGATATACCCGAAGCATTGGCCAACACTGTGGAAATTGCAAAGCGGTGTAATCTGGAACTGACTCTGGGTAAAAATTACCTGCCCGATTTTCCAGTGCCGGAAGGGATGACCATTGATGAATTCCTGATTGATGCATCAAAAAAAGGGCTGGCTGAACGGCTAGTGCAATATCCGGCATTTGGCTCCGGCTCGAAAGAAGAAAACACAAAAGCTTATCACGACCGCCTGGATATAGAACTGAACGTGATAACCCAGATGGGTTTTTCCGGTTACTTCCTTATTGTTGCCGATTTTATTCAATGGGCTAAAAACAATGGCATTCCTGTTGGGCCGGGCAGGGGCTCCGGTGCCGGTTCGCTTGTGGCGTACGTGTTAAAAATCACTGATTTGGATCCTATTGAATTCGAATTATTGTTTGAGCGCTTTCTTAATCCCGAACGGGTTTCAATGCCTGATTTTGACGTGGATTTTTGCATGGATCGCCGGGATGAGGTGATTGATTATGTGGCCAGACATTACGGCAGGGACCATGTCTCTCAGATTATCACCTATGGCTCTATGGCCGCAAAAGCGGTCGTCAGGGATGTAGGGCGCGTGTTAAGTTTTTCTTACGGATTTGTCGATAGGCTTGCCAAGCTGATTCCCTTTGAAATTGGCATGACCCTGGAAAAAGCGCTTAAAGACAGCCCTGAACTCAAGCAGCTCTATGACAAGGAGGAAGAAGTCAAGGCGCTGGTCGATATGGCCAGAATGTTGGAGGGCATTTCCCGGAACGCAGGTAAACATGCCGGTGGGGTTGTTATTTCTCCCTCAAAGTTGACCGACTTTACGCCGCTTTATTGTGAGCAGGGCGGCGGCAATCTGGTAACACAGTTTGACAAGGATGATGTTGAAGCGGTCGGACTGGTCAAGTTTGACTTCTTGGGGCTGCGCACGCTGACTATAATCGATTGGGCGTTGCAAACGATCAATCACAGGCTGCAGAAAGCCGGTGAAGGAATCGTCGACATTACCCAGATTCCCCGGGATGATCAGGATACCTTCGAATTATTGAAAAAAGCCCAGACAACAGCGGTGTTTCAGTTAGAGTCCAGAGGTATGAAAGAGTTAATCAAAAAACTCAAACCGGACTGTTTTGACGACATCATCGCGCTGGTTGCATTATTTAGGCCTGGTCCACTGGAATCGGGCATGGTGGACGATTACATCAATGTCAAGCATGGCGCGAAAGCTGAATATGCTCATCCCTTGCTGATTCCAATTCTCAAGTCAACCAACGGCGTTATTCTGTACCAGGAACAGGTTATGCAGATTGCTCGTGAGCTGGCGGGCTATACCTTGGGTGGCGCTGACATGTTGCGCCGGGCTATGGGTAAGAAAAAGCCTGAAGAAATGGCCAAGCAACGAGAGATATTTACCCAAGGAGCGGTCGCCAATCAAATTGATGAAAGTGTCGCTACTTACATTTTCGATTTAATGGAAAAATTTGCGGGTTACGGCTTTAATAAATCGCATTCTGCCGCTTACGCTTTGGTCGCTTATCAAACTGCCTGGCTAAAAGCACATTTTCCAGCCGAATTTATGGCGGCAGTACTATCCGCCGATATGGACAATACCGATAAAGTCGTCGTTTTGATCGAAGAATGCCGGGAAATGAAGCTCAGTATTTGCCCGCCCAATATCAATGTTTCAAACTTCCGTTTCACGGTTAATGTTAAGCAGCAGATTGTCTATGGCATGGGGGCCATCAAAGGCGTCGGCGAATCGGCCATTGAGGAACTGATTAATGAGCGTGATCAGCATGGCAGCTATGAAGGTTTATATGACTTATGTAAGCGAGTGGATTTGCGAAAGGTCAACCGGCGTGTGTTGGAAGCGCTGATCAAAGCGGGAGCACTTGACGAATTCGATGATAATCGTGCTGCTCATTTGGCCGAATTGACGGTAGCTTTGCGTGTTGCCGAACAACATGGAAAAATGTCGGAAACGGGTCAAAATGACTTGTTTGGCTTGGCGGTAAATGCAGAGCCGGATGTTGATCAGTCAGCCTATTCGACAACGGCAGAGCCCTGGACAGAAGCCGAGCGCCTGACTGCTGAGAAAAATACTCTGGGTTTGTTTCTAACGGGACATCCGATTATTCAGTATGAAAAGGAATTAAAAAATTTCACACATGGCAAAATTTCCAGCATTCTTGCGGATGTAGAAAGATCCCGCGGACGAATGGAAGGGCGTGCTGCCGGAATGGTGGTTGATATTCGCACGCGACAAACCAAACAGGGTAAAACCATGGGTTTTGTTACGTTGGATGATCGTTCCGGTCGCTTGGAGTTGGCAATTTTTGGTGAAAGTTACGATAAATACCGCGATCTTTTATCAAAAGATGCGCTGCTGGTTGCCGAAGGCGCCATTGGAATAGACGACTTTACCGGGATGTTAAGGCTGACTGTGGAGAAACTTTACAGTATTGAAGATGCACGTAGTCAATTTGCCCGATGCATCCTGATTGACTGGAAGAATGCCGCGTCATCAACAAAAGAAATCATTGACCCTTTCGATGCGGTACTAAAGCCCTACAAAGGCGGATCTTGCCCCGTCGTTATTAATTATTCTTCAAATACGGCAAGGGCTTCGGTTCAATTGGGCGAAGAATGGCGTGTCCATCCTACCGATGAATTAATAGTCCGCCTAAAACGGCTTTTTGAAGGAGATCATGTAGAAGTTAAATACCGTTAAAAAGACGCTTCTTTAACGGTATTTGTTTGACAAGACATTGGTTGCGAATGAGCTTAATCGAAACCGACGTATGTTGTAATGTTGTATCCCGTCCTCTCGCAAATACTGCGTCTTGGCGGGTAAAAAGCGGTGGGTCGATGATCTTGGCATTTAAGCCGTCCTTGGCTTAAAGGTTTTAGTCGTTTTCTACCGGACTGGGCTCTCGTGCCGGAGCGGGAGAGGATTCAGTTGATTCGGCGGATTTAGACTCGGATTCTGAGGCCGAATCAGGTTTCCGGTAGTTTGGGTTGCGCGGTCTTCTTCTGTTGGGTCCCCGTCTGCGGCTTTGTGGCTTTTTAACCGGTTCGGCACCGCCTAGCGGTTGGGCAGCCACAATTTCTGTTTGCGTCACGTCTTCAGTCACCGCTTTTTCAACGGGTGGTCTTTCCGGTGGTTTATTTCTTCTTGGGTTTTTGCCATCAGGACTTCTGGGCGGCCTATTGCCGCGTCCATTTTGCGGGCGTTTGTTATCAGGATTTCTCCGGTTTTTTGAATGCTCTGATGCTTCTTCACCGTCGTCTGAAGGCTTTTTGGCTGGCGTATGCTTTACCGGTGCGTTGACATCAGGGGTACCGACTAATTTTTGCCAAAAACGCTTAATCAAGCTGGCCGAGTTATTTCTGTTTTGAACCGGTGCCGGCGTTTCATGCATAAACTCTTTAATCGCTGGCGAATCAATTTTGGGTTTACTCTGCTGAGCAAAATCAGGAAGCGGAATATCTTCCTCTTTAATCTGTAAATAACTCGGTTTTTCTTCGGACGCATCCTTACTTTTAATTCGCTCAATATCATAAGCGGGCGTTTCAAGATGCTTGCTTGGTAAAATGATAATGCCGACTTTCAGACGAGATTCGATTTGTTCGATAGCGGGGCGTTTTTCATTGAGTAAAAAGGTCGCGCTTTCGATAGGCAAATGCGCAATCACTTTTTCGGTGCCCGGCTTCATAGCCTCTTCTTCCAGCACACGTAACACGGCCAGTGCGACAGATTCGACATTGCGTATCATCCCCTGGCCTTTGCAGCGAGGACAGGTCAACTGAGTTGATTCGCCGAGAGATGGCCGCAGGCGTTGCCTGGACATTTCTAATAGCCCGAAACGAGAAATACGCCCCGTTTGGATGCGTGCTCTGTCAATCTTTAAGGCGTCGCGTAATTGATTTTCAACGGTTCGCTGATTTTTGTTGGACATCATGTCAATGAAATCAATGACGAATAGTCCTCCCAAATCGCGCAGACGCAATTGTCTGGCTATTTCATCAGCGGCTTCCAGATTGGTATTGAGGGCAGTCTCTTCAATATCACTGCCTTTAGTCGCTCTGGCCGAGTTGATGTCGATACTGGTGAGTGCTTCCGTATGGTCAATGACTATGGAGCCGCCGGAAGGTAATGACACCTCTCTGCCGTAGGCCACTTCAATCTGTGATTCGATCTGATAACGGCTGAATAAGGGCACTGCATCCTGGTAGAGCTTTGCCTTGGGTAAAAAGTGGGGCATTACCTGCTTCAGGAAGTTTTGCACCAATTTAAATGAGGATTCATTATCGATCAGGATTTCGTCAATGTTACTCCGCAGATGATCTCTTAGTGCGCGAATAATGACATTACTTTCTTGGAAAACCAAAAAGGGCGCAGTTTGCTCTTTGGAGGTTCGTTCAATGGCTTCCCACAATTGCAAGAGGTAATTCAAATCCCATTGCAGTTCCTCGGCATTTTTGCCGCACCCCGCGGTTCTGATGATCAGGCCCATGGTATCGGGTATTTCGAGTGCCGCCATGACTTCACGTAAATCACTGCGGGTATCGCCTTCGATACGCCGGGAGATACCGCCCGCTTTAGGGTTGTTGGGCATTAAAACGAGGTAGGTTCCAGCAAGACTGATATAGGTGGTTAAAGCGGCACCCTTATTGCCGCGTTCTTCTTTTTCAATCTGAACAACAATTTCCTGACCTTCACGAAGCTGGTCTTTGATTGACTGCCGACCTTCTGAAGGCGCGTTACTGGTCTGGAGAAAACTTGGTGCTATTTCCTTAAAAGGTAAAAAGCCATGTTTTTCAGCCCCATAGTTGATGAAAGCGGCTTCAAGACTGGGTTCTATTCGGGTTATGATTCCTTTGTAAATGTTTGATTTTTTTTGTTCTTTTGAAGGTACTTCAATGTCAAAATCGTAAAGTTTTTGACCATCTACCAAAGCAACACGCAGTTCTTCAGGCTGCGTAGCGTTGATAAGCATTCTTTTCATTCATTTTTCCTTGATAGGTTCCTGCTCCATTATCAGATTTTGTGATTTAGACAGTTTGGATTGTGTTCACGGCTTGTTTTATGCAGCGTGATAATTCATCTTTTACGGGTAGATTCAACTTTGAAAGTGACAGTATGCGAGTTTATTTTTGTATAGATCCGCTTTAGTTAAGGTTAAGAGGCTGAAGTGCTCATAACGATGGTTCAAAGTATGATGAAAGCAAAGGACTGTCGTCTTGTAAAATCTTTCCTAAACAGGAGTTATTGCAATTCGTTCGTCATGGGTCGAACGATGAAACCCAAAATTGTAATGCTCAAGCTGTTTAAAATTCATAAAAACAGTTTGGAAAAAACTATGATGTTCCGCTCTAATATTGCGAATCGGTTATGTCAATAAAATTATAGACTCGCCTAATATAGCAATGTTATGGCCATCCATCAATTTTAAAGCATTAAATTACGGGATATGCTGATATCATAAGAAAATGAAAACAGAACAAAATTGCCTATACGCTGCGGTGCAGATGGTTGAAATTACCGAGGAAACCAGTGATCAACGGTTGGATAATTTTTTGATTACCAAGCTCAAAGGTGTTCCAAAAAGCCACATTTATCGTATCGTGCGAAAAGGCGAAGTGCGGGTCAACAAGGGCAGAGTCGACGTTAAATACCGGTTGCAGTCGGGTGATTTAGTCAGAATTCCACCGGTTAGGGTCAATGTGGTTGATGACATTATTTTTGTGCCGAAAAATCTTAAACAGAGTCTGGAGCAGGATATTCTGTTTGAGGACGATGTCTTGATGGTGCTAAATAAACCCGCCGGTTATGCCGTTCATGGCGGCAGCGGCTTAAATACGGCAGTGATAGAAAGTTTGCGTCAATTAAGACCTGATGCGCATTTTCTTGAATTGGTACACCGTCTGGACCGGGATACTTCGGGGTGTTTGATTATCGCTAAAAAACGCAGTGCGCTGCGGACGCTGCATGAACTTTTCCGGGGAGATGGCATCAAAAAGTCCTATTTGGCCTTGTTGAGCGGTGTATGGGAGAAGAAATCCATGACCGTCAATGCGCCTTTGTTAAAGCAGACAGGCCAGAGTGGTGAGCGCATGGTTATCGTGAGCCAGGAAGGAAAAAGTTCGGCAACATTTTTCAAAGCTATTAAATCATTGCCTGATGCGACATGGGTAGAAGCCAGTCCGCAAACCGGAAGAACTCATCAAATAAGAGTTCATGCCGCCTGGTTGGGGCATCCCATCATTGGCGATGACCGATACGGTGATTTTGAAGTCAATCGAGGTTTTAAAAAAAGAGGTATCAAGCGCCTTTTTCTTCATGCCTTTAGACTTGAATTCCAGCATCCGGTGAGTGGTAAGCCATTAACCATCACTGCACCGATACCCGCAGATATGCAGGTTTGGTTTGATGATAAAAAGTAAGTTTGATTTGCTGATATTCGATTGGGATGGAACCCTGATGGACTCCATCGATTGGATTGTTTATTGTTTACAAAACGCAGCATTAGAGTGCGGACATAAGGCGCCGGATGAAGGTGCGGCAAAAGACATTATCGGACTTAGCATCAATCAGGCCATGTCAGTCCTTTTTCCGGAACTTGATCAATTCGAAACGCAGCGTTTAATCAACCGTTATTCACAGCTTTATTTTTCCCGTCAACTAGGGGTTGAGGACTTGTTTCCAGGCGTACTTGATCTTTTGAACGCGCTTAAGAAAAGCGGTTTTATGATGGCAGTAGCGACCGGAAAATCACGCAAAGGTCTTCAGCATGCTTTTGAACAAACCGGGATCGGCGGATATTTTGTTGCGAGCCGCTGTGCCGATGAGACGGCGTCAAAACCTGATCCGTTAATGCTCAAGCAGATTATTGAGGAAATCGGCATTCGAAAAGAATCTGCGGTCATGATTGGTGATTCTGTTCATGATCTGGAAATGGCTTCAAATGCCGGAATATCTTCAATTGCAGTTACCTGCGGCGCGCATGCTGAACAGCAGTTATTGCCGCATCGCCCCCTGGAATTTCTTCAAAATACATCTGATTTAATAACATTTCTGAGGTTAAATAATGGAAAGTAATAATGACATGACGCAAGGCTCTGAGGGTCAAAAACAACAGGGTTGGGAGCGCGAAGTCATTGAGAAACTGGCGCTCGCTGCTGTAACAGAGCAAAGAAAAGCACGACACTGGAGCATTTTTTTTAAATTGTTGTTGTTTTTTTACCTGGTCGCTGTTTTTGTTGTCGCGATGTATCCCTCCATCAAAAAAGACATGGATGTGAGTGGAGGAGAAGGTCACACAGCCGTCATCGATGTGGTTGGTGTCATAGCGGAGGATAAGCCCGCCAGCTTTGAAAAAATCTCACAAGGCTTACGCGATGCTGCAAAAGATAAAAATACTAAAGGCATTATTCTGCGCATTAATTCGCCCGGTGGCAGCCCCGTCCAGTCTGACTATATTTTTCACGAAATCAGACAGGTTAAGCAGGAGTTTCCCAATTTGCCTATTATTTCGGTAGTGAGCGATATTTGCGCTTCCGGCGGCTATTATGTGGCTTCTGCAACTGACAAGATTTATGTGAATGAAGCCAGTCTTATCGGTTCGATTGGTGTGGTCATTAATGGCTTCGGCTTTGTTGAAACACTGGAAAAAATGGGTGTAGAGAGACGGACGCTGACTGCCGGAGATCATAAAGCGATGCTGGATCCTTTTTTACCGGTGAATGAGCTTGAAACCAGGCATATGCAAACATTGCTCAATCAGGTGCATAAACAATTCATCGATGCGGTAAAGAAGGGACGTGGCGATCGCCTCAAAGAAACGCCCGATATGTTTTCAGGGTTGGTGTGGACCGGTAAGGAAGGCGTTTCTCTGGGGTTAGCCGATGATTTTGGCAGTGACAAATTCGTTGCGAAAAACGTTATTGGCGCTGAAAAACTGGTTAATTTTACACCTAGCGAACGCATAATGGACAGATTGTTTGGCAAGCTGGGAACCTCTTTTGGTCAGGCTGTCAGTGCGGCCTTTACGCGCTGGGATATGAGATGAAGTTGGATTCAGTGACTATTCAGTCATTTAGACGTATATTTTAAGCCATGCAATTTGCAGAGACCAAAGGGTAGTGCAACACATGATTATGTTCCGGATTTTCAATGGCAAATTTAATTAAAGTAATTTTGATCGGCTTCATGTTCCTCGCCTCTGTTTTGTCTGGCAGCGAGGTAGCCTTTGCTTCGGTTTCTCTAGATGAGGCAACCAGGCAGGTGCTTTCCGATCCGCAAAATAAAGTGCTGGGTGCCAAAACGGAGACGATTAATGAAAGAGAGGTTCATATCATTAAGGTGCTGACAGCCGATGGCCGGATTCAGCATTTTATAGTTGATGCCCAGACGGGGGATTTGTTGGAAGACTTTTTGCCCGATGAAGATAAAGAATGACATAAAGAGAGCGTGCTATGCGAATTTTGGTGGTTGAAGACGAGCCGTTGATTGGTGATCAGATCCGGCAGTTTTTGGGCAGGAAAGGTTTTGCAGTGGATTTGGCTGCAACGGGTGCTGACGGATTCTATTTGGGTAGCGAGTACCCGATTGATGCGGCGATCATCGATATAGGACTGCCCGATATTTCGGGCGTAGAATTGATCAAAAAATTGCGCAAGGAAAATGTCGAGTTTCCGATTTTGATTCTGACTGCCAGAAGCCGTTGGCAGGAAAAAGTTGAAGGTCTGGAATCGGGTGCGGATGACTATTTAGTCAAGCCGTTTCATTACGAAGAATTGCTGGCCAGGCTTAATGCTTTAATCCGTCGGTCGGGTGGTAAATCGCACCCGGTCTTGACTCATGCCAATATTGAGTTGAATACCGTATCGCAGGAGGTGACTGTTGCCGGTGAAAAAATGGATTTAACTGCCTTCGAATATAAAGTTTTGGAATACCTGTTGTTTAGAAAAGGTGAGGTCGTTTCAAAGTCAGTATTAACCGAACATATTTACGATGAAGACTTTGATAGAGACAGCAATGTCATTGAAGTATTTATCGGGCGGCTAAGAAAAAAACTGGATCCTGACGGTGTCGTCAAACCCATTGAAACGCTACGTGGACGCGGCTACCGCATACCCGCAAATTAATCCGCTGCAGTGCGACTGAAAATAAATGAGTTAATGCATAATTGTTGAGCTGAATCCGGTGTTTGAAGCAAAGTGAAACGTAAATCCCTCAGTCTCAGGCTGCTTTTTTCCACCGGCTTTGTTCTCGCTTCTTTTTTTGCCATCGTATCAGTGGTTTTGGAGCGTGGTTATAAGGAAAGCGCGGAACAAGCGTTGCGTGAAAATTTAAAAGTTCAGGTTTATTCGCTTTTGTCGGCCGCCGAATTGACGCGCAACGGTCAGATTAAACTGCCTAAAGCCTTAAGGGACCCCCGTTTTTCTGATCCTGGTTCAGGCCTGTATGCCTCGGTTCAGTCCTCAAAAGGCAAAACAGAATGGCATTCGCCATCGGCTGTTGGCTTGACTTTATCTCCGCCTCCCCAAATAGCGCCTGGAAAGTTTGCCTTCCTGCTGGATGACATGGGGCGCTATGTTTTGCACTACAGTGTTATTTGGGAAGATAAGCGAAGAAAAGGACGTGAATTTATTTTTAGTGTGGCTGAGGACAGTCAATTTGTCAGCAACCAGGTTTCAAGTTTCAAAAGAGTGCTGCAGTCCTGGTTGATGGGGATTGGTTCGGTACTTATTATTATTCAATTAGTGGTTCTTCGCTGGAGTTTAAAACCGCTCAGAGTTATCGTCAAAGATCTGGAAGCGATTGAGCGCGGCGATAAAACCCGGCTTGATGGTGTTTATTCAACTGAACTGGAAGGCTTGGCAGGTAATCTGAACGCGTTAGTAAGCAGTGAGCGAGCTCACCTTGAGCGCTATCGAAATACACTGGCCGATTTGGCGCATAGTTTGAAAACACCGTTAGCGATACTGAGAGGCTGCATTGAAACGCCTGAATTGAATAAAAAAACCGCGTTGGATCAAATATCAAGGATGAATGAGATCGTCGAGTATCAGCTGCAGAAAGCCGCGGCAAAAGGTGAGAAAAAATCGACAGGCACAGTCGATGCCTCAGTAGTCCTGGATAAAATTATCGGGTCCATGCGCAAGGTTCACAGTGAGAAAAGAATTAACTTTGAAACCCGAAAGCCTGAAAGCTATAAATTATATTGTGAAGAAGGCGATCTTTACGAAATTGCCGGCAATTTGATCGACAATGCCAGTAAATGGTGTGATAAAAAAGTCAAAGTCAGTTTGCAAAATAAGAACCAAATTAAGAAAAACAAGTATAAATTTCTACTTCAAATTGAAGATGATGGTCCGGGTATACCTGCAGGTCAACTGGAAGAGATTCTTAAAAGAGGGGTCAGGGCTGACCAGAACATACATGGACATGGAATTGGCATGGCTGTTGTCAATGAATTGGTTGGACTGATGGGGGGAGAGCTTTTCGGTGATAAAAGCCCTTCACTAGGTGGTATGCGTTGGAAGGTTTATTTGCCCTGATCCGTTTTTGCCGATGATCCTTGGTTTTCAGGATATTACAGTCAGTCCACTGCGATTCCTGATGATTATTAAAATTAAGGTTGAATTTTCAAATCGATTCCATCATAATGCGCCCTCTTTAGCCGTTTAGGCGGCTCTATTATGGAAACCGTGTCGGTCCTCTCGCAACGATACGCTGTAAACCCCGCCAGGTCCGGAAGGGAGCAACGGTAGCAGCAGATTCGTGTGCCGGGATGTGGCTGGCACGGTTCCCTCCCCAATTTCATACCCTTTAAGAGTCTTCAATGACTTACCAGGTTCTTGCCAGAAAATGGCGTCCTCGCAATTTCTCGGAAATCGTTGGACAAGAGCACGTTGTTAATTCTCTGATTAACGCACTCAAACATAACCGTCTACACCACGCTTATTTGTTTACCGGCACTCGCGGTGTTGGCAAAACGACTATCGCCAGAATTCTTGCCAAAGCAATCAACTGCGAAGCGCGAAAAGATTATAATCCGTGCGGCCAATGCAATGTCTGTATCGAAGTTGATCAAGGCCGATATCCGGATTTGATTGAGGTGGATGCTGCATCCAGAACAAAAGTCGATGATACCCGCGATCTCTTGGAAAATACTCAATATGCCCCAAGCAGCGGGCGATACAAAGTTTACCTGATCGATGAAGTGCATATGCTTTCCGGGCACAGCTTTAATGCGCTGCTAAAAACCCTGGAAGAGCCACCCGAACACGTCAAGTTTTTATTGGCAACAACTGACCCCCACAAAATTCCAGTTACAGTTTTGTCGCGTTGCCTGCAATTCAATCTGAAAAGTATGCTGCCGGATCAGGTCTTTTTGCAAATGGAGACGATTTTGCAAAAGGAAGCGATAGACGCCGAATCTCCCGCTTTGAGAATGCTGGCAAGAGCTGCAGATGGTAGTATGCGTGATGGCTTGAGCTTACTTGATCAGGCCATTGTTTTTGGTAATGGCCGTGTCAATTTGGATGACGTTACCGCGATGCTCGGAACGATTGCCCAGCAGCCGGTTGATAATCTGATTTATGCTCTTTTAGAAAGAGACGCTGTAAAGCTTTTTCAGATCATTAATGAATTATCTGATTTGACGCCAGATTTCGGCGATGTGCTGCAACGAATTTTGCTCGTTTTACACAAGATTGCGTTGTATCAGGTGGCTCCTTCCGTAGTGAAAAACGATTTTGATTTGGATTCCGTGGCCATGCTGGCTGAAAAAATCAGTCCTGAGGAAGTTCAGCTTTATTATCAAATTGTGTTGATTGGCCAACGGGACCTTGCACTGGCTCCTGATCCGCGCAGCGGATTTGAAATGGTCATGCTGCGGCTTTTGACGTTTCAGCCTGCTGTTTCAGAAAAGCAAGTCCGTTCGTCTCCAGTAGTCTCAGTAAAAGACACTCGTCAGACCAAGCCCCAAGAACCTGAACGTTCCGCTTCCAAGGTGCAAGAGACTTTGAAAGTACCGGAGCCGGGCAGTCAGGAAAAGCCGGTTACAAGTGATTCAGTTGAATGGTCTGATCTGGTCGTTGCGATTAAAATCAGAGGAATGACGCGGGAGTTTGCTAATAATTGTGTCTTGAGAAATATTAGTGATACAGTTTGTACGCTTGAATTGGATACCGGGCACAAGCATTTACTCAGCCCTAAAATTGAGGATAATTTGCAGAAGGCCTTGCAGGATTATTTTTCTAAGCCAATCCGTCTGGTTATCCAGACCGGTGAAGTTGAGGCTGTCACACCGGCAATGAAGCATCGCAAAGAACGTGAAGAATTACAGCAAAACGCCGTGGATTCTATCAATAATGACGAGGCTGTTGCGGCATTAAAAGAACGATTTGATGCGCGGGTTGTTCCCGGTACTATCGAGCCCGCAGGTCAATAAATTTAAGGAGTAACCCTATTATGAAAAATGCACTGGGCAATTTAATGCAGCAAGCCCAAAAAATGCAGGAAGATTTAAAAAATGCGCAAGATGAATTAGCCCTGATGCAAGTGCTGGGCGAATCTGGCGGTGGTCTGGTCAAAATAGTGATGACTGGCAAAAGAGAAGTGCGAAAAGTGACGATAGATGACTCTCTGGTCGGTGATGACAAAGATATGCTGGAAGACTTGGTTGCTGCGGCAATCAATGATGCGGTTCATAAAGTTGCAAAAATGAAGCAGGAAAAAATGGCGCAATTTACTGCAGGATTTCCTCTGCCGCCCGGATTTCAGATGCCTTTTTAATGGTAATGGATAAGAAAGGCTTGTTAGGGCAATTAATTCAGGATTTGTGCTATCTACCGGGAGTCGGGCCAAAATCGGCTCAAAGAATGGCTTTCTATTTGTTGCAGCGCAACAGAGACGGTGCGAAAAGATTGGCGGAGACTTTGCTCGAGTCTCTTAATAAAGTGACACGTTGTAAAAGTTGCAGAAATTTGACCGATCAAATGATTTGTTCCATCTGCTCGAATCAAGGTCGAGATCATTCTGTTGTCTGCATCGTTGAAACGCCCGCTGATGTGTGGGCTGTGGATCAGGCGTCTGTATTCGGCGGTGTTTTTTTTGTGCTTCATGGCCATTTATCGCCGCTGGATGGCATCGGTCCGGATGAGCTGGGCTTGGACCTGCTAGAGCAAAGATTGGAAAATAAAGAAATCAAAGAAATTATTTTGGCGACTAACTCTACCGTAGAAGGAGAGGCGACGGCGCAGTTAATTTCAGAAATCGCAAAAAGATCCCATGTTCGGGCCAGCAGGATAGCTCATGGTGTTCCCATGGGAGGCGAGCTTGAATACATCGATAGCAGTACTTTGACCCACGCATTTAAAGGGCGCAAGCCGATATAAAAAATAGAGGGGGAAACAATGACCGATTGTATCTTTTGTAAAATGGTCTCTGGCGAAATAAAGCCGGATATTGTCTATGAAAACGAGCAGGTATTAGCCTTCAGAGACATTAATCCACAGGCGCCTGTTCATATATTGGTCATTCCAAAGGCGCATATCAGCACGTTAAACGATCTTCATGATGTGTCTCTTGCAGGGCATTTACTGCAGGCAGTTACCAAAATTGCTGCTCAGGAAGGGTTAGCAGATGATGGTTATCGAACAGTAATAAACTGTAACGAGCAGGGTGGCCAGGAGGTCTTTCATTTGCACTTACATGTGCTGGGTCGGCGGCAGATGCGCTGGCCTCCCGGCTAGCTAATAAGGCGGCTTATTAACCGGATGTTGCTGATCCTTCCTGAGAAGTGGGGCGGCTTCTGGTTTGCTGCTATGCAAATTATGATTGTGTGCGGTTAATCCTGAATAGTGCAATTCGTGGCCCAAATGATTGCTCTATAGTAGCCGCCGAGTGGCTCATTTTTCGCAAAAAAACCTATTCCCATTCAAGAAATCACTTGCATAAAGATTGCCTTTTTTTATCAGGCCAGCGTCATCTTTTCTCTAAGCTTTAAAAAACGCTGATAGCGGCTCGCAGAAATATCACCTTTTTCAATGGCCACACGGATCGCGCAGCCTTTGTCTTTATCGTGTCTACAGTCGTTGAATTGGCATTGGTCAATGTATGGCTGAAAGTCCCTGAAACCATAAGCCAAATGTCTTTCCGTCAACCCTGCCAGTCCGAAGATGGCTACGCCCGGACTATCGATGAGATCGCCGCCGCCCGGCAGGTGATAAAGCGTAGCTGCTGTTGTGGTATGGCGACCGTGCCGGGTGGTTTCTGAAAGCGTTTTGGTTTTTAGATCCAGGTCGGGAATGAGTGTTTTGGTTAAAGACGATTTGCCGACTCCCGATTGGCCGGCCAGAATGCTGGTTTGGTCTTTAAGTGCTGAATTAAGGCTATCCAACCCCCGATGGTCATAGGTACTGACCGTATAAAAAGGGTAACCGAGTCGGCTGTAAATATCGAGTTCAGCTAGCAAGGCTTCGGGCAGTGCAAGGTCGATTTTATTAAGGATGATAGCTGCGTCAATGTCTCTGTTTTCACACACGGCGAGATATTGATCGATTAATAGAAAATCGCAAAAAGGCTCAACGGCCACGACAACAAAAACTCTGTCGATATTCGCCGCTACCGGACGGATCTTTCCATTACTGGACGGGCGAATCAGCAAAGAACGCCTGGGCAATATTTCTTCAATACTGCCTTGATCAGGTGAACTTAAACGCCATAGAACACGATCGCCGACCGCGACTGTTTCCAGTTTTCGTCGCGGTTGGCAAAGAATGATTGTGTCATTGTATTGAACCGCAATGCCTTGGCCCAAGTGCGATATGACCAGGCCTTCAATCAATTCATTCATGTGGTTTGCATTTTTGATTCCAGATGCCCTATTCGAACGGCGGCAGGGGGGTGGCTGTAGTGGAACGCAGAATACAAAGGATCAGGCGTTAAAGTGCTGGCATTTTCCTCATATAATTTAACCAGGCCGCTGATCATTTTTGAAGCTTTGGCATTGTTTGCAGCAAAGTCATCGGCTTCAAATTCAAATTTTCGTTGGAAATAAGCACTGATGGGTTGCATGAACGGAGTAAAAGCAGGTGATACCATCGTGAACAGCAACAGAGCTGCCGCATTGGATGGCTGGCTAACGCCCAGCCCATTAAAAAACCATTCCTGATGGATGATCCAGCCTAAAATGGCAAAGCTGATCAAGCTCATGATTGCACTGGCAATCAGCATTTTAATCACATGTTTGCATTTGAAATGGCCCAATTCGTGAGCCAAAACCGCCTCAAGTTCCTCATCGTCCAGGGATTTAACGAGCGTATCGAAAAATACGATCCGCTTGTTGTTGCCCAGGCCGGTAAAATAAGCATTGCCGTGCCCTGAACGCTTGGAGCCATCCATGATAAAGATGCCTTTGCTGTTGAAGCCGCAACGCGCTAACAAACCTTGTATGCGATCTTTCAGTACACCTTCTTCCATCGGGGTGAAAGTATTGAACAACGGGGCTATTACAGTTGGAAAAAGCCAGCTCATCAACAAGGAAACGGACATCAAAACCGCCCAGGCCCAGATCCACCAGTTATCTCCGATTGATTCCATGATCCATAAAATCAGGGCTAACAGCGGTAAGCCGATAGCCGCCATCAAGCCCAGTTGCAAGAACTGATCTTTGACGAATTGCTGGGTGGTGCTTTTGTTGAAACCGTATTTTTCTTCAATAACAAAAGTTTGATAGAGGTGTGTAGGCAGTTCTATCAGCGTCATGACCAGGATAATGCTGGCGATAGCGCAAAGATCCGCCACTAAAGGCGATAGGCCCGTGGCTTGCCAGGTTTCAAAGGCAAAACCGATGCCGCCGCCAAGAGTCAAAGCTAAAAGCAAGATCAGGCCAATGATGCTGTCGATTCGGCCCAATTTGCCTTTGTCGATTGTATAATCGGCTGCTTTTTGATGGGCTTCCAGCGATACACGCGCTTTGAACGCATCAGGAACCGCAGCGCGATGCTGTAAAACATGAGACGCTTGACGTTCTGCCAACCAGAACTGGATTGCGTAAGACACGGCCAACGCAAATAAAAAAATAAGGGTAAAAGTATTCATCGTAATTTGTGCCCGATGTTAAGAAATAGCCATAAATAACCGCCAATGCTACACTAAGTGCAATTTTTATCATACTATGGAAACGAACAATGGCAATGGACTCATCACATTTGATTTGGATTGATCTGGAAATGACCGGGCTTGATCCGGACCGTGACTTAATCATCGAAATAGCCACAATCGTAACGGATAAAGACCTTAATATACTGGCAGAAGGCCCTGTGATGGCAGTCCATCAGTCCGACGCAGCTTTGGCGGGAATGGATGAATGGAATCAAGCGCACCACGGCGCGTCAGGTCTCATTGAGCGGGTAAGGTCCTCTAGCGTCAATGATGCTGAAGCAGAGTCAAGAACACTGGCGTTTTTGAAAGAATGGGTGCCGGAAAAGACGTCCCCGATGTGTGGTAACAGTATTGGTCAGGACCGGCGTTTTCTATGCCGGTATATGCCGCAATTAGAGGCGTTTTTTCATTACCGGAATTTGGATGTTTCAACACTCAAGGAACTTGCCGCCCGTTGGGCGCCTCACTTAAAAGACGGCTTTGCCAAGAAAGCAGCGCACAGAGCCTTGGATGATATTGTTGAATCGGTTGAAGAGTTACGTTTCTACCGCACACATTTCATTAAGTTCTGACCCTACCCGGCTCCATTCAATTTGTTCAAAATAAAAATGGCACGCACTAATCCAAGTCGTTAGTTTGATTTGGATGTGCCTGACTGATTCCAGGAAATCCGACCTCGTCGTTTAACTCAACTTTAAAGGTAAACAATCACTATGCTAGATCCGCGTTTATTTAGATCCGATCTTGATTATATTCGCCAGCAATTAGATCGCCGTTCGTTTCAATTCGATACCGATGGCTACGTCAAATTGGAAGCACAGCGAAAAGATATTCAAGTCAAAACGCAAGATTTACAAAATGAGCGTAATAACCGGTCAAAATTGATTGGTCATGCGAAAGCCAGTGGACAAGACATCCAGCCTCTACTCGATCAGGTTCAAAATTTGGGCGATCAGCTTAAAGAAGCTGAAAATGAGCTGGCTGCAGTTCAAGCGCAATTGTCAGAAATCATGGAGGGGATTCCTAATATTTTGGATGACTCGGTTCCCGCAGGACGCAGCGAAGAAGCGAACCAGGAGATATACAAATGGGGTCAAAAAAAGGATTTCACGTTTCAACCCAAAGATCATGTTGAATTGGGTGCTATCGATAAAGGCATGGACTTTGAGCTGGGCGTTAAAATTGCCAGTGCGCGTTTTGTTGTCTTAAAAGGACCTCTGGCACGATTGCAGCGTGCGATTATTCAACTGATGCTGGATACGCACACGGCAGAACACGGTTATATGGAAACTTATGTTCCTTACCTTGCCAATGCAGCTACTTTGAGGGGAACCGGGCAGTTGCCTAAATTCGAACAGGATTTGTTTAAAGTGAATAACGATCCTGCTTTTTATTTGATCCCTACGGCTGAAGTACCTGTGACCAATATTGTCAGGGACGAAATTGTTGAGGCGAAAGAACTCCCGTTGAAATTCGTTTGTCATACCCCCTGTTTTCGAAGCGAGGCGGGAGCTTACGGCAAAGACGTTAAGGGCATGATTCGCCAGCATCAATTTGAGAAAGTTGAATTGGTCCAAATCGTCAAGCCCGAAGATTCCGCTGCAGCGCATGAGCAGTTGACCTTGCATGCAGAAGCCATTCTTAAAAAACTCAATCTGCCTTATCGTAAAGTATTGCTGTGTGCCGGTGATACCGGGTTTTCCTCAGCAAAAACATACGATCTGGAAGTCTGGCTGCCAGGTCAAAATACGTACCGGGAAATATCATCCTGCAGTAATTTTAAGGATTTTCAGGCAAGAAGGCTTCAGGCGAGGTGGCGTAATCCAGAAACAGGTAAGCCTGAGTTGCTGCACACCCTGAATGGATCCGGACTTGCTGCCGGGCGGACCTTGATAGCCGTGATGGAAAACTATCAGGACGAACAAGGCCGTATTCATATTCCCGAAGCCTTAATTCCCAACATGGGTGGCTTACAGGTTATAGGCTGATTCGCCCTTGCCGAACCGGAATTCCGTTATGTTAAGCCTCATATGGCCGGTTTTCCAGCATAGCGCTGTATACATAACTACAAAAGTAACTACTCGCCCGCTTGAAATAGAAGGTGTAGGTGATTGATTGAAAAGGCTTCTGCAACAGGGATGTTGCAGAGAGCTACAAGGATGTATTCATGCGTCCTTTGAAATCAAGCACCTACACCCAATAAAATAGGAAGGG
>NZ_JAUSBX010000148.1 GCF_030651835.1 Methylicorpusculum sp.
CTCGCCCGCTTGAAATAGAAGGTGTAGGTGATTGATTGAAAAGGCTTCTGCAACAGGGATGTTGCAGAGAGCTACAAGGATGTATTCATGCGTCCTTTGAAATCAAGCACCTACACCCAATAAAATAGGAAGGGCTGAGCAGATACGCTTAAAGATCTAATCCAGTGAATATCGTTAGGGTTGGTCTTGCTGTGGTTCAGGATCAGTAGGCAGATCGGTTTTTTCAGAGTCTTCTGTTTCTTCAGGCTCATCCGAATCGGTAAGGCTGGGTGATAAATCGCCGCTGGTTTTGAAAATGTCTTCATGAAGCACTTGGCCGCGACTGTCCACGGTCAAATCAATATCGATATATTCATCCGGCCCTACCGTTTTCGTGCTTTCTATTTTGTATTTGAGATAGTTGTTTACCAGTATTTCTTCAATTTTCCGGATATCTTCCAGACTAAGGCGTTCCAGCACCGTTTTTTTGACGGTATCGGGTAATTCTTCAAATTCCATTTCAATACTTTCTTCGGCAATAACGGGAAATGCCGGGATGGCAAGCAGCAAGCACAACGAAAGAAAAATAGTTTTCATGATGGGTTTACGAATCGTTTTTTGAGTGGTTGATTGGACAAATCATTATTATCAAAATTTCGGCTTTACGAAATCAGTGATGCTTGTTGTTACTGATCGCATCAACGAAAGCCTGTAAAAATTTATCAGAATCTTTCAGTTGAATATCGCGCTGAGGGTATGGGATTTCGATGCCTTCTTGCCGAAATAGATCATCTATTTCAAAAAAAAGGTCACTCATGACAAGATTAACTTTTTCCACGTCAAACAAGAACGCACGCAGTTCCAAATTTAAGCCGCTTTCACCGTAACCCCTAAATAATACATTCGGTTCGGGATATTTTTGAATTTCAGGGTGTTTGGCTGCGGTTTTTAACAAAATCGCTTTTACTTTTTGAATGTCCGTTCCATAGGCAATCTGGACAGGAAGAATCAATCGTCCGGTTTGATTGGCGTGTGTCCAGTTCATCAGCGGTCGCGATATCAATTCGGAATTAGGAATAAACAGTGTGGCCCGATCCGATGTTTCAATTTCCGTGGCGCGGACATTTATTTTTTTGATGTGCCCTTTTTGATCACCAACCACCACCCAGTCGCCCACCTTGACAGGGCGTTCTATTAGCAAAATCAAACCGGAAACGAAATTGTTGACGACATTCTGAAGGCCAAAACCAATACCTACGGAGAGTGCGCCGGCAATCATCGCCAGGTTACTCAAATCGAGCCCCAGGGTGGAGATGGCTGCCATAAACGCAATGATAAATCCGACATAGCCCAATGCCGCGCGAATGGAATGTTGAATGCCCTTGTCAATCCGCGTGCGCGGCAAAATACGATGTTCCAGGGTACGTTGAGTAACGCGGGTGAGCAGCAACGTGCCGGCAAACAGGAAAATAGCCAGGAAAATATTGGAGATGGAAATGGTGACATCGCCTATTTTGAATCCGAGAAAGGCTTTGTAACCCCACTCCATTATGTCCTGACTGTCGACGCCCCAAATGATCAATACACCGACGAGGCCGATAAAGAACATGATAAAACTGAAGACCACTTTTATCCAAAATTCCAATATTTCTTTGCCATCCTGGTCCAGTTCCAGATTGGCCTGAATTTTGGCGCCGGTTTGACGGTCGGGATCCAATAATTCCTCAATCAATTCCATTCCCAGCGTTTTTATTGTGCTTAATAAAATATAAAGACCTGCCGTCAGAACAATTTGAGCGGCTAGCAATTTGGACATTGCAACATAACCGGCCAAGGCGGTAACCGGAATGGCCAATACCAGCAAGGCCATAATGATTCTTAAGCGTTGCCAGAGTTTCAGCGGATGTTCGTTTCTAAAGTTATGCTGAATGTCCGGTCGCCAGATGCTTTTCCGGATTACCAATGCAAACAGAAAGCCGCTGATCAGTAAGCCGGCCAAAAATTTGCGAATGACATTAAACTCAAGCGACGTTTTTTCCAGGGAAAAGTAATTGTCGAGAATCAAATCCGCTCCGAACAAAATACTCAGGCCGATGATGATCTTATGAACATACGCCGCATTATCAGTGCTGATCGGGATCAACCGCCAATGGGGGTCGTCGGGTGCCAACATCGAACGGCTGATACCGGTAACCAAATAAATCATGACCAGGACTGATAAAACGGTTTTGACCATAGGGGCCGGAAAAAATGAGGACAATGGCCCCGATTGCAGCAAGATAAATAGACCTATGGCGATGGTCATTGGAAACAGGGTCCGTGTAATAGCCAGGACCAGGCCCGCTCTTAATTTTTCGTAGTAAGAAGGTTCAGGGAGAGCTGCAATCCTGCCGTATCGCTTACGCAGCCAATTGCCTATGATCTTCATTAAGATCAGGATAGGAATCAGCGAGATAATCAGATAGGCCAAACCCGATTTGAAAGTACTATTGAAAGTTTCATCGGCTAGAAGCTGTTGATATTTGCTGATCTGTAGCTCATATTTTTCCAATGCTTCAGTACTGGCTTTAAGCCAGGCTTGGCCTGATAGAGGAGATAAGCTTCTGGAAAATATCTCTTTGGTAAAGCGGTTAAGCCTGATAGTGGATAAGCGTTCAATCAGATTGTCAGCGTTAATCTGAATCAGCTCCGTTTCTTTAACCTGACCGGTGGTTTCGGAGAGCGTGGCATTCAGCACCTCTCTTTTTCTGGCGATGGCTTTGGATTCTTTCAGGATGCCTTCTGCAGGCGGCGGTCCCAATTCTGTCAACTGTGTTTGATAGGTTTTTTGCTGCTCAGACAAGTCTATTTTGATAGTCTGCAGCTTCTTTTGCAGTTCCAAAAGTTGGGTACGCAAGGCAGATAAGCGATCATCGCTCAGGTTGGCATCGCTCAGCTCTTTTTCCACTTGATTCAGTTCATTGTTCCACTGCTGTGACAATTCATTAAAATTAAGCAGCTGGGAATTTTGCGCCAGCGTCGATGAGCTGATCAAAACAATCAAACAAAAAAGAAAAGAAGAGCAGTGCTTAAGCATTCAATGATTCCGGTCAGTCAACTATTACAGATTCAGGTGTTGCCCTGTTTTATTTTTGATTGCTAAGGATACAGCAATTCAGCGTGTTTTTTACGAATGGACAAAGGCAACAGCAATTCCCTGTTTGAAATTTTCAGCGTCATTTGGGGCAGGGAAAATCCTTTCGAGGAACGCCGTAAACCCTTCCTTGGAGCCTTGACAGCAGGAGCTCTGCTACTGACATCCTCAAAAAGCGTCACCCAGCCCTTTTCTCCTTCAAGTTGAGAATTGCTGCAAAGGCAGTTGGATTGAGTCGAAAACATAATTGGGCTTACTATCACACGCTTAAATGCCGGATAGACAGTTGATTATTGTGACGATGCGTCGTTGATAAGGTCCGTAGGGTTAACTTTTGACGTCAAAGTTCCCGTTTATCCTTTTAAAAGCCTAATCTTACCGACAAAAACATATGATTACACAATACAAACTTGAAATTTATAAGCGTTATAACGGTGATCCCGATGGCTGTTGTCTATCGGGAGATGAGAGGGAAAAGACCCTAATGAACGAGCATGACTGGTTTGAAATACAGGAGCTCGTTCAGAAAGTGACTTTGCTAAAACAAGGGTTGGTTTCTCAGGCGTTTGCTCAACAAATTAATCAAGCCATTCAATCTCAAACCGATAATGAAGAAACAGCTAAGCTTTTGAAAGACTTGGCATAGCTGTCAGTTGCCTCTTCTATGGGATTACCTTGAATTAATTAACGATCACACACATGATTTTCTTCGCTATCGCCCATTTCCGAGATCAGCGAGGGCAGCATGGCCGTTACTTGTTCGCCGCATTTTTTCATTTCTTCCATGGTCGGACTGACCGCGATTTCTTTGCCGAACGTAATGGCTTTTTGTTGAGCCGCATCGCGTTCTCCCGCTGAACAAAGCGCTTTTATTTCAACGTCCAGGGCCTTGGCTTGCTGGCCGATTTTTTTCATTTCCGCTTTATCCGTTTTTTGAATACACGATTGCATGGCTTTGAGCTGTTGTTTCATTTGTTCGAATTTTGCAGGGTCGATGTTTTGAGCAAAAACGGTTACTGGCAGCAGCAGGACAAGCAAGGTGGATATTTTGAACATAGTGGCTTCCTTTTTAACGTGGGCGAGTGAAAATCGGTGTTTAATACTAATTCATAAGTTAAAGAGTGAACAGGGATCATCCAAGAAACACCTTCATTTATTTACCACTGCTTAATTCTTTTGTTTTCCGGTTAAAATAGCCTAATTTCATTTTATTCAACGACAGATAGCTATGGAAAAAACATACGATCCGCATTCAATCGAACAACATTGGTACGCTATTTGGGAAGAGCAAAATCATTTTGCACCCAGCGAAGAAGGTGAATCCTATTGCATCATGATTCCGCCGCCCAATGTCACCGGAAGTTTGCACATGGGTCATGCTTTTCAGGATACGATCATGGATGCATTGACGCGCTATCACCGGATGCGCGGCTTCAGTACCTTATGGCAAGCCGGAACGGATCATGCCGGTATTGCTACGCAAATGGTCGTTGAACGGTTGATTAATACAGAAAATAAAACCCGGCATGATTACGGAAGAGAAAAGTTTGTCGAAAAAATTTGGGAATGGAAAGCGCAGTCCGGCGGTACCATCACTCAGCAATTACGGCGCATGGGCTCTTCTCTGGATTGGTCCAGGGAACGGTTTACCATGGATGATGGGATGTCCGAGGCGGTGGGTGAAGTTTTTATCAGGCTCTACGAAGAAGGCCTGATTTACCGGGGTAAACGTCTGGTCAATTGGGACCCGGTTTTACATTCGGCGGTTTCCGATCTGGAAGTGCTGTCCGAAGAGGAAAACGGCTCCATGTGGCATATGCGTTACCCTTTATCAAATGGTACAGGGTATTTGATTGTTGCGACGACGCGTCCGGAGACGCTGTTAGGTGATGCAGCTGTGGCGATTCATCCTAATGATGAGCGCTATAAACATCTGCTGGGTGAATATGTCGAATTGCCGTTAACAGGTCGTAAAATCCCGGTGATTGCCGATGAGTATGTGGATCCTGAATTCGGTACCGGTTGCGTCAAAATTACCCCTGCGCATGATTTTAATGATTATGAAGTCTGGACGCGGCATAGAAACACCTCGGCTATTCAGGCATTGCCGCATGGCGGCTTGATTAATATTTTTACAGCCGATGCGTGTATCAGAAATAACAAGGGCGATGAAGATTTTTTAATCCCTCACAAATACATGGGGATGGATCGTTTTGAGGCGAGAAGGGAAATCGTCTCCGATCTGGAAGCACAGGGTTTGCTGGAAAAAATTGTTGACCATAAATTAATGGTTCCGCGTGGCGATCGAACCAGTGCCGTGATTGAACCGTTTTTAACTGATCAGTGGTATGTCAAAGTGGCGCCTCTTGCCAAGCCGGCTATCGAAGCGGTAGAAAACGGCGATATCAAGTTTGTGCCGGATAACTGGAAAAACACTTATTTTGACTGGATGCGCAATATTCAGGATTGGTGTATTTCAAGGCAGATCTGGTGGGGACACCGCATTCCCGCCTGGTACGATGATAAAGGCAATATTTATGTGGGCCGTTCAGAGCGAGCCATACGCGAACAACATAAGCTGCCGGATGATTATCCTTTAAAGCAGGACGAGGATGTGCTGGATACCTGGTTCTCATCAGCATTGTGGCCATTTTCAACATTAGGCTGGCCGGAACAAACACCGGAATTGGGCAAACATTATCCGACCAGCGTTTTGGTAACCGGTTTCGATATCATCTTTTTCTGGGTGGCCCGGATGATTATGATGGGCCTTAAATTTCAGGGGCAGGTGCCTTTCAGGGAAGTGTATATACATGGCCTGGTGCGGGATGCGGAAGGGCAGAAAATGTCCAAATCCAAAGGCAATGTGCTGGATCCTATCGATCTGATCGACGGTATCGATTTGGAAGCGCTGGTTGAAAAGCGCATTTCCGGAATGATGCAGCCGCATTTGGCCAAGAAAATAGAAACGGTTACCCGTAAACAATTTCCAGACGGTATTCCGTCTTATGGGACCGATGCCTTGCGTTTCACGTTTGCTTCTCTGGCCTCAACCGGGCGCGATATCCGCTTTGATTTGGCGCGTACCGAAGGTTATCGCAATTTCTGCAACAAACTCTGGAATGCCGCCCGTTATGTATTGATGAATACGGAAGAACAGGATAATGGCTTATCCGGTCTTCCTTGTGAATACACCCAAGTCGATCGCTGGATAATGTCCCGCTTGCAGCAGCAAATTGCTGCAACACGGCAGTCGATCGATAATTACCGCTTCGATTTGGCCGCGCAGGCACTTTACGATTTTACCTGGAACGAATATTGTGACTGGTATCTGGAATTGGCCAAGATCTCGCTGCAGTCTGAAAATGAAGCCGTTCAACGCGGAACAAGGCAGACTTTGGTGTCGGTTCTGGAGACCGTTTTACGGTTGGCTCATCCCATCATGCCTTTTATTACTGAGGAAATATGGCAGCGCGTTGCGCCGTTAGCGGGGATTAATGGTCCTACCATCATGCGTCAATCCTATCCTGAGACCGATGCATCCCTTATTGATACGGCAGCCATTGCTGAAATTGAATGGGTGATGGCATTTATTCTCGGCGTACGCAGAATCCGCGGCGAAATGAATATCGCACCAGGAAAGCCGTTGCCGGTTTTGATTCAAAACGGCACGGCTACCGATCAGGCGATGCTGGAAAACAGTCAGGCTTATTTGAAAAAATTAGGCAGACTTGAGGCTATCACCTGGCTCGGTTTAGATGAAATGGCTCCCGAATCGGCAATTGCACTGGTGGGCGAGATGAAGATTTTAATTCCGATGGCGGGCCTGATCGATAAACAGGCGGAATTGATCCGGCTGGATAAGGAGATTCAGCGCATCAGTAAAGAGTTGCCGCGTATCGAAGGCAAGTTGAATAATCCAAGTTTTGTCGATAAGGCGCCTGCTGAGGTCATCGTTAAAGAAAAAAACAAGCTGGCCGATTTACAGTCTACACTTAGAAGTCTCGAAGAACAGGTGCTTAAAATAAAGGCCCTTTAAAGATGGCTTACAGGTAAACCGGAGTATCTAATGACAAACTGGCGTGTGGCGTCTACCCCGCCTTTTTGTCATAAACCTTCACCGAAGGCTGCCGTTGGCCTTGACGTTAAATGAACAAAGCGAGTTATGGTGACCAATAATCCTGACCAACAGCTAGGTGGTCTTTCGAGATGCTTGATTCAGGCCGGCTTGGTTTCTGAGGCGGAAATGCTGGCTCACATGCAGGCAGCAAAAAAAGCAAAAATCTCGTTAATTAACTACCTGGTTTCCAATAAAGTTGTAAGCAGTAAAGCTATTGCAGAGCGTGCTTCAGTAGAATTCGGCTTGCCGCAATTCGATCTTAGTGCCATTGATGTCAAGAGTCTGCCGATTGCCCTGGTTACTGAAAAACTGATCAGAAAGCATCACGCTCTGCCTTTGCTCAAGCGGGGGAATCGGCTGTTTCTGGCCATATCTGACGCCAGCAATTTTCAGGCACAAGATGAAATAAAGTTCCATACCCGGCTGAATATTGACACCATTCTGGTTGAAGAAGATAAGCTGGGCAAAGCGATAGACTCAGCACTGGAAGCTGCCGAAACGATGATGACGGATCTACTGGATTCGGATTTGGATAATCTGGAAATAACCGGTGGTGATCAGGATAACTTAAAGGACGAAACCGGGCCTGAAGTAGATGATGGTCCTATTGTCAGGTTTGTGAATAAAATTCTGCTGGATGCAATTAAAAAAGGCGTTTCGGATATCCATCTTGAACCGTATGAAAAATCCTTTCGTATTCGATACCGCGGCGATGGCATGTTATATGAAGTAGCCAGTCCTCCTTCAAATATTTCTAATCGTATTATTTCCAGATTAAAGGTAATGGCCAGAATGGATATTGCCGAGCGGCGTATTCCTCAGGATGGTCGGATTAAGATGGCCTTATCTAAAACGCGCGCCATTGATTTTCGGGTCAATACCTGCCCGACGCTGTTTGGTGAAAAGGTGGTGTTGCGGATTCTGGATCCGACCAGCGCTCAGCTTGGCATAGAAAAACTGGGATTCGAGCCCATACAACAACAACGATTTTTGGAAGCCATCCATAGACCTTATGGGATGGTGCTGGTTACAGGGCCAACCGGAAGCGGTAAAACCGTTACGCTTTATACCGGCTTGAATATCTTGAACAGTGTCGAACGAAATATATCGACAGCAGAGGATCCGGTTGAAATCACGGTTCCGGGCATTAATCAGGTGAATGTTAACCCTAAAGCGGGATTAACCTTTGCTACCGCGTTAAGAGCTTTTTTGCGGCAAGATCCCGATATCATTATGGTGGGCGAAATTCGAGACTTGGAAACAGCGGAAATTGCTGTTAAAGCCGCTCAAACAGGGCATTTGGTATTATCCACGCTGCATACGAACGATGCGCCGCAAACCTTGAACCGTCTTGTGCAAATGGGAATACCACCCTTCAATATTGTCTCGGCGGTAAACTTGATTATGGCGCAACGGTTGGCTAGGCGCTTGTGCGAAAGCTGTAAGGCCCGCGTTAATCTTCCCGAAGTGGCGCTTTTATCGGCCGGCTTTTTAGAAGATGAAGTTAAAGACCTCAAGTTATACGGGCCGGTCGGTTGTGAACATTGCACTGCCGGTTATAAAGGCCGGGTGGGTATTTATCAGGTGATGCCTATCAGTGAAGGCATGCGTAAATTAATTTTAGAAGGCGGCAATACACTGGAATTGGCTATTCAGGCCAAAGCGGAGGGCTTTAACGATTTGCGCAGATCCGGTTTGGAAAAAGTCAAGCAAGGTGTTACTAGTCTTGAAGAAGTCGATCGAGTGACCAAGGAATAACGATGGCAGAATCTAAAGCGACAGAACAAATTGATTTTATTTGGGATGGTAAAGACAAGAATGGCATGCGGACCAAAGGCCAAATTGCTTCCAAATCCGAAGCCGTTGCACGTTCGGATCTACGGCAAATGGGTGTCCGTGTCATTAGTATCAAGAAAAAGCCCAAGCCTTTGTTCGGTGCAAAAGTTCAAAAAATCACACCTGGCGACATCGCCATTTTCAGCCGCCAATTGGCAACCATGCTTGAGGCCGGTGTGCCTTTGGTTCAGTCCTTTGACATTATTGGCAAGGGTCATGAAAACGCCAGTATGCAGCATTTGTTATTGAGCATTAAAGCCGATATTGAGGGCGGCAGCACGCTGGCAGAGGCGTTAAAGAAAAATCCTATTTATTTTGATGAACTATTCTGTAATCTTGTTGAGGCGGGTGAACATGCCGGTGTTTTGGAAACCTTGCTGGATAAAATAGCCACCTACAAGGAAAAGACAGAATCCCTCAAGAAAAAAATCAAGAAAGCACTGACTTACCCTATTGCGGTCCTGGTCGTTGCGTTTGTTGTCACCGCCATTCTGTTGATTTTTGTTGTTCCGGTGTTTGAAGAATTATTTCAAGGTTTCGGGGCTGATTTGCCGGCCTTCACAAGAATGGTTATCGATCTGTCGGAATGGATGCAGGCTTGGTGGTGGGTCATCGTTGCTGCTGTTTTCGGCTGTGTTTATACCTTTGGCTACTTTAAAAAACGTTCCCGCAAATTTAATCACGCTTTGGATAGGACTTTGCTGAAAATTCCTGTAGTCGGTCTTATTCTGAACAAATCAGCCGTCGCACGTTTTGCCAGAACCTTATCGACCATGTCGGCGGCAGGTGTGCCCTTGGTAGAGGCCTTGGAATCGGTAGCGGGCTCTTGCGGCAACATCATTTATGCCGATGCCGTGCTTAAAATGCGTGAAGAAGTATCGACCGGTCAACGGCTTCAGTATGCTATGCAGCAAACCGCGCTGTTTCCTCACATGGTCGTGCAAATGGTGGCAATCGGAGAAGAGTCGGGATCTATCGATACGATGCTGACAAAAGTGGCGGATTTTTTTGAAGAGGAAGTGGATAACCTAGTCGATAATTTAAGCAGCTTGATGGAGCCTATTATCATGTCGGTATTAGGCGTTTTAGTAGGCGGTTTAATCGTGGCGATGTATTTACCTATATTCAAAATGGGCGCAGCGGTCGGTTAAGCGCTTTTCACTGGATGACTTCATGATGCCCTTGGTCGATACTATTGCAATCAATCCCATCCTTTTAATCGTGATAGTGGGACTGGTTGGTTTGCTGGTAGGCAGTTTTTTAAACGTAGTCATTTACCGCCTGCCGATTATGATGAAGCGCGATTGGCGAAATGAATGTGCTGAATTTTTAAACCTGCCCGCTGAACGATCACAAGATGATAGTGATTTCAATCTTGTTTTCCCCTTATCCCGGTGTCCTCACTGCAGTACACCCATCAAGCCCTATCAGAATATTCCGGTGATCAGTTTCCTTGTCATGAAAGGTCGCTGCGCGCATTGTCATGAGCCGATTGCTCTGCGTTATCCATTGATTGAAGCTTTGACCGGCTTATGTTCAGCCTTGATTGCCTGGCGTTTCGGTTATTCTCCGGAAATGGGCGCCGCCTTATTCATGACCTGGGCTCTGATAGCGCTCAGCGCTATTGACTTGGAGCATCAACTGCTGCCCGACTCGATTACTTTACCGTTGCTATGGTCCGGTTTGTTTTTAAGCCTGTTTAATGTTTTTGCCGATAGTCAATCCAGCATCATTGGAGCGATTGCCGGTTACCTGTGCCTCTGGTTTGTTTATCATGGCTTTAAGCTGCTTACCGGCAAAGAGGGTATGGGTTACGGGGATTTTAAATTGCTGGCAGCATTCGGGGCTTGGCTGGGCTGGCAGTATTTGACCATGATCATTCTTCTCTCGTCGGTTACCGGAGCATTAATCGGAATGGCCATGATCATTTTTGTCAGGCACGACAAAAACGTTCCCATTCCGTTCGGCCCTTATCTGGCGATCGCAGGCTGGATAGCCTTGCTGTGGGGCGATAAGATCAATCAGTTTTATCTCAATGCAACCGGTTTATAGCTGAATGTTGAGAATCGGTTTAACGGGCGGAATTGGTTCGGGTAAGACGACAGTCGCGTCCCTATTTTCAGAGCAAGGTGTTCCTATCATTGATGCGGATGAATTGGCCAAAGCGTTCGTCGAGCCAGGTCAGCCTGCATTGGTCAAGATTGCGCAGACTTTTGGCGAGGCCATGATTGATGCTGAAGGAAATCTGGACAGGGGAGCCATGAGAAATCTTGTCTTTGCAGATGATAAGCAAAAGAAAAAACTGGAAGCCATTCTTCATCCCTTGGTGCGTGACCGCATAGTATCGGCGGTAGAAGAACTGACGGGGCCTTATTGTATTATTTGTGTGCCCTTGTTGTTTGAATCGGGGATGGATGATTTGGTCGATAGGGTCCTGGTTGTAGATTGCCCGGTAACTATGCAAATAGAGCGGGTGAAAAAACGTAATCAACTGAGCGAGCCGGTTATTCTTGCTATTATTGCCGCTCAGCTTTCCCGTGAATCACGCAATGCCAGGGCTGATGAGCTCATTGATAATGCCTGCGACAATTCTCAACTTGCAGAACAAGTCAAAAAACTGCACAATTTATATCTTTCGCTAAGCCTGAAGCAGGATAACGTTGTCAGTGAATACCGATATAGTGTATGAGTTTCCTCTCAATGAACGGATTCGAATTTTCATCCGGCTTGAATTACTGTTTAATCAGCTCAGTCACTTTCTTGAGGGTAATACCGAATTTGATAGACGAGCAGCTATCGATTCTCTCCTGGATATTCTTACTATTTTTAGTCGTAACGACCTCAAATCGGAAATTCTTAAAGAATTGGACCGTCATGGCAAGGTGCTTAACCAACTGGCTAACACCGAGGGTGTGGACACTGAAAAGCTCGTTGATATTTTGGCTGAATTAAATCAGATCAGTAAAAGCCTGTATGCCGATAACGGCAAGATTGGCATTAAAGTGATGGAGAGCGATTTATTTCAAAGTATTTCGCAGCGCAGTTCCATACCGGGCGGTACCTGTTCTTTTGATTTGCCGGCGTTTCATTATTGGCTGGAGCAAGATGAAGAAGTTCAGTCTATGGCCCTGGATCAGTGGACAAAACCTTTTGCCGATATCCGAAAGGCAATCAATCTAATCATGGGCTTTATTCGCCAGAGCACACGGCCGGTGGAAAAAATGGCCCCTGCGGGGTTTTTCCAGTTACCGTTGGACAAGAGTCTGCCATTGCAATTATTACGTATCAATGTGGCGCGTGACATTCCTTGTTTTGCTGAAATCAGTGGCGGAAAACACCGGTTCACGATTCGATTTATGGTGCCGTCTGTCGATGGGTCCAGGCCAACTCAAACGCCCGATAACATCCCTTTTTTGTTAACCTGCTGCCAGTTCTGAATGGATAGCACGGATAAACCTTTAACGGTCAAGTGTCCGCAATGCAAACGTGCCGTGCCATGGGCTCAGGATCAGCTCTTCAAGCCTTTCTGCAGTGAGCGCTGTAAACTGATTGATTTAGGTGAATGGGCTGCCGAGGAAAAAAGGATTCCCGGGGAGCCCGTTTATGATGAGAACGGACTCGAAGATACTTTTTACCATTAATTCTTTAGCGGCTCAGCTTAAAAAGGTACGGATGCCTGATATACCTTGTCCGCCCATTTTCCTGGCTGTGTCAAGCGATTCCCTGGATACGCCTCCCAACGCATAAACCGGTATGTTAATCGGACCTACCCATTCGTGAAATTTCTGCCAGCCCAACGAGGCCGCAGTGGGATGAGTGAGTGTCGGTAAGACGGGCGCAAGGACAGCAAAATCAAGCCCCAGTCTTTGTGCCTGTAATAATTCTGCAGGATTATGGCAGGACGCAGCAACCCAGCCCTTGACCGGTGGTTTTTGGGTCAATGCCATTAAATGCCGGCTGGTCAGATGCACCCCGTCAGCCGTTAACTTTTCAAAGCCTGCTACACCGGAGTTAATGAGTAAGCTGGCTCCTTTAGCACGGCACAAAGGTTGCGCGTTAGCGAAAAATTCGGTGACTTGTTGTGATGTTAACGATTTTAGCCGGGCTTGTATCAAAGTAACCCTTTGTTCCAGTATTTTATCCAGGCGAGTGAGTAATGACTGCTCCTCTTCATCGTCAAGAATCGCATAATAGGGCGGTAGTCTGACCGCTGAAATAATGGGTTTATTGGCTTCAGGAAAAGCAAAGTCTGTCAGTTTGTCCGGTAAAACCCATTGGATTGGTTGGTCTTCCCGGCCATGCGCTTCGCCGCTAAACGTATCGACCCGCCAGACATCCAGATTGACGCTTAAGTCCGTGTAATCATGATGGATGTTGATCAGCGGTGATGCCGCCTCGACCTGAATAGCCAATTCTTCATAAAGCTCGCGTTTGAGGGCTTGTTGAACAGTTTCGCCTGCTTCAACTTTTCCACCTGGAAACTCCCATAAATCACCTTGATGAACCGTTGGTGGACGCAAAGAAATAAGTATTTCGCCAAGCGCATTCGTTATTACGCCTACCGCTACATGCAAAGCAGCTTTCATTCGTCTTTACCAAGCCAGGGTTTTGAGTCCAGTCTGATTAACATCACGTTCTGTATTCCGCGTTAATTCTTACATAATCGTAGGAAAAGTCGCAGGTGAGAATTTCCTGCCTGGCTTGGCCGCGGCCTAGTGATACCGTAACCGATATTTCCTCCTGGTTCATGACGTGTTGTCCGGCCGCTTCTGTGTAACCCGCAGCGCGTTCACCGGCTTTGACGATGCAAACGTCACCCAGATAAATATCGACAGCTTCCAGCACCATATCGTCAATGCCCGAGCGGCCGACCGCAGCAAGAATGCGTCCCCAGTTAGGATCGCTGGCGAAAAACGCGGTTTTGACCAATGGCGAATGAGCAATGGTTTTGCCTACTCTGACCGCTTCCTCATCACTCGCGGCAGAGGTCACGACGATGCGCATGAGTTTGGTTGCGCCTTCGCCATCTCGCACAATAGCCTCAGCCAGTTCTTTGCATATTGCCAAAACGGCTTGCGAAAATACTTTATAGGCTGGCGTGCCTGCCTGCAGTTCAGGTGCCTCTGAGGCGCCACTGGCCATTAGAACGCAAGCGTCGTTGGTCGAGGTGTCGCCATCGACAGTAATGCGGTTAAATGATTGCTCAGTCGCCTCTGTCAGGCATTCCTGTAATAACGGTTGGATAATTTTGGCGTCGGTTGCGATAAATGCCAGCATCGTTGCCATGTTCGGCTGAATCATGCCCGCACCTTTGGAAATGCCGGATATCGTGATGGACTTTCCTTCAATTTCAATAATTTTCGAGGCGCCTTTGGCAAAGGTGTCGGTGGTCATGATTGCGCGAGCGGCTTTTTCCCAATGATTGATGGATAGATCTTTGACTGCCGAGGGTAAAGCGGCCTGAATTTTATCGACACGCAAGGGTTCGCCGATGACGCCGGTTGAAAAGGGGAGGACTTGATCGGCATCGCCATTGACCCATTTGGCCAATCCTGCGCAGCTTGACAGCGCGTTTTCAATGCCTGATGCACCGGTGCCGGCATTGGCATTGCCGGAATTGATCAGCAGCCAGCGAGGGCTTTTTGACAAATGCGCTTTGGCGACGTGAACCGGCGCCGCGCAAAACGCATTTTGTGTAAATACTGCCGCGCAAGTTGAATCCGTAGCCATTTCGACAACCAATAAATCATCGCGAACGGTTTGTTTAATGCCCGCACAAGTTGTTCCTAAGGTAATGCCTGCTACCGGATGCATGAGTGGAAACGGCAAAGCGCCTACTGCCATAAATTGTTACCTCGTAATTGTTAGGAATGGTTTTTTCGGAAGGGTGCTAGCTTATTGATACAGGACGTTATATGCAATAAGTGGTTATAAAAGATTACCTAAATTCACTGATGATGGCGGTCGCTAAACTTGTTGTATTGAAAGGATCCTTCGGTGGCTTGAGTCATTGGGGCGTGATTCCCAATAAAATTAGGGTTTTTCGCATAGTTGTGAGTCATATCACATAATTTTATTTCAATAAACAAAGTATTGGCTGTTCTCAGGGCAGGTAATTCAACTATTTTTTATGTTGGCACTTTATTTGCTTTAATGTTGGTTGAGGTTGATAAGTGATTGAATAAAAATGTTATTTTTTCCAAAAGCTTCGGTTGAATTCGTGAACGTTACCATCTGAAATTGACCGCTACGGAACAGATTTAACTGTCAATCAGATTTAGGTGCAGCAAAAAATAATTAAATGACTATCAGGAGAAAATTAAAGTGACTCAATTTAAAAAACTGGCTATCGCGAGCGCAATTGCCGCTTCACTCATGAGTGCAACGTCTGCTGAAGCACATGTTACTTATCATCTTTCGGCTACAGGTGGTGAGGCACCCAATGTCAATGGTTCTACGACAACTGGTAGTTGGACAGAAGGGTCTCCCGTCGATCAAGGCTATGTGGGTAACTTACCCACAACGTGGTTAGCCAATATTCACCATTACAATACTGTATACGAAGTCTCTGCAGAGGACGCCATCACTAATCATGGTGCTTCTAACGATTTTGTTTTGGCATCATTAGCCAATAGATGGAATCCAACCAGAAGCTGGGGCAACGCTTTGGATTACGGCCTGGTCAATTTAGAAGTAGCCGGCCACTTGACGGTTACTGTGGCGGCCGACTCCGGTTTCGAATCAACTTTTGCGCCGGGTTTCACGTTGTGGAGTGGCTGGGGTGATGCCGGTACCGGTAACAAACATGGCGCGTGGAATGGACCTACCGCGGCATTACCGGACAGAAACCCCAGCAACCCCGGATCGCTCGGCGTTACCGGCATCAGCTATATTGGGCATGCAGCCACTTCAGCTGAAGGGGGTTTAGCAACTTATACCTTTACAAATCTGGCTGCAGGTCAATACAGCTTATGGATTGGCGGAAACGGACCAACCGGAACGACTGTTGGGTCACAAACTTATGTTGCCAGCTTGACTGCCTCTCCAGTTCCGATGCCCGCAGCAGTCTGGTTCATGGGAAGTGGCTTGGTTGGCTTGGTCGGACTGCGTCGCCGCACAGCGAATGTAGTCGCTTAAATACGGACCAAAAGCGATACTTAGGTGTAACTTCTCGCCCGCTTGAAATAGAAGGTGTAGGTGATTGATTGAAAAGGCTTCTGCAACAGGGATGTTGCAGAGAGCTACAAGGATGTATTCATGCGTCCTTTGAAATCAAGCACCTACACCCAATAAAATAGGAAGGGCTGAGCA